>NZ_KK211206.1:115923-325540 GCF_000621025.1 Brackiella oedipodis DSM 13743 | reverse complement strand
ATTATAGCACTACAGAGTGGAATGGGGAACTACAACCATATATGTAAACTCCTAGGGTTATATAAATTATAGCATTACAAAGAGAAATGGGAGGCTACAACGTCGGCGGGAGGCGGTACTGAAAGTGCTGAATTTTAGCCCTACAGACCAAAGTAAATGACCATACCGTAATCTAAAGAGTCCTTAATATAAATACCGTAAATAAAATATAGCGTTTCAGATGAGTCTAACAACCCTAGCCAATTCATAGAAAACATGCTTCCCATATAAAGAATAGAAAATACCTGAGTATTGTCTATTTATCTTAATGCTCTTTTTATGGCTATCTTTTGGGATCATTTGTTGTGCCTGGTCACAAAAAATTCATTAACTATCGCTTTTTTGAGTATTTATATTTACCTAACTAGCTTTGCTCAACCTGCTGAGAATATACAACACAACCGTATATCCATCCTCATTTTAAGCTATACACTCAGTGGAGCTAGTGGAAATTTATGCACCACATTCGTCTCATTGCGCATATAACGACAGGTAGCGAATTTCTTAAACCATCTAATTATACCTAGGTGGTTTTTTATTCACCGATACCACTCAAATAATTCAACTGATCAATCATTAAACAAAACCAGGCAAAGTATATTAAAAACAAGAAGATAGATGATAGAGATATCACTTGTTCACCTAGTTATGCACAGAAACTGTGAATAGCAAACGGCCGTGATAAAGACAAACTGATGACTTTGCACAAAGTGTTTGCGTATTTCTGCAACTTTGCTGGTTTAGCGGCCTCGTCGCTCTTGTATTTCTTAGGCAAACTGCTATATTAACTGGATTATTAATTACTTAATGGGAGGAAGGAATGGATTTTGATGTAGCGGTGATTGGTGCCGGTATGGTGGGTACCAGTACGGCTGTATACCTACAACAAAAAGGCTTTAAAACCGCTTTAATTGACCAGAAGTTACCTGGCTCAGAAACGTCGTATGGCAATGCTAGTTTGATACAACGCGAGGCGGTTTTTTTGACGCCATTTCCAGGTAGTTTGCATGATATCGCAAGGATTCTACCTAACCAAAGTACGGATGTGCGTTATCGCGTGGATGCCATGCTGCATTATGCTAAGCCTATCTGGCAATACAAACAAAATTCGCGACCGGTGTCATTGCACCACATCGAGGAGCAATGGGCGACGTTAATCGAGCACTGTACCGAGGAGCACCAAAAACTGATCGAATTGGCCAAGGCCGAGGACTTAATTCGTCGCGATGGCTGGATTCAACTTTATCGCACGCCAGCGTCTTATGAGATCGGCAAACAAAAGGCTGAGAAGGCCAAACGCTTTGGGGTGGAGTCACGTTTACTGACGACTGAGCAGATTAAAGCCATGGAACCCAATGTGAATCTTAGCAATTATGTGGGCGGTATTCACTGGCTTAATTCTTGGCAGGTCAGTAATCCAGGTGAATTAGTCAAACGTTACGCCAAATACTTTACCGATAAACTTGAAGGGATCTTTTTACAAGAAAGTGTACAGGCGCTGACCCAGCAAGGTGATTCATGGCAGGTGCAAGGGGACAAGACAACACTTACGGCTAAACATGTGGTGGTGTGCATGGGGCCTTGGTCCAATAAAATCACGGCAGCGCTGGGTTATAAATTCCCTATTATCCCCATTCGTGGTTATCATCGTCATTTTAAAGTCACCCCTCAGAACCAAATCAAACATAGCTTTATGGATGCGGATGCGGGCTTTGTGATTAGTCCCACGGATTTGGGAATTCGTATTACCACGGGAGCCGAGATGGCAATGCAGGATGCACCTGAGCGTTTGCAGCAGCTCGATAAGGTCTCAGAAATTGCTAAGCAAATCGTGCCGCTAGAAGAGGCCACGCCTGAGCCGGCTTGGTTTGGTTCACGTCCATGTATGAGTGATATGAAGCCTGTCTTAGGACCTGCACCACATCATCAAGGTTTGTGGTTTGCCTTCGGTCATGGTCACCAAGGCTTTACATTGGGGCCTGTCACAGGCCGGATTATGGCAGAGCTCGTCAATGGCGAAACGCCATTTGTCGATGTCGCCCCATTTAGTCCAGATCGTTTCTGATTGACACCACTACTACAAGACTCACAAAAATCCCCATCATTTGATGGGGATTTTTATTCAAAGGTAGCTTAAGTGAATGTATTAAGAAGTGATGCGATCGTACTGGGCTTTGTCGAGTAAGCCCTCACTTTTACTGACCTCTGGGGCCTGTCACAGGTCGGATTATGGCAGAGCTCGTCAATGGTGAAACGCCATTTGTCGATGTCGCCCCATTTAGTCCTGATCGGTTCTGATCGACACCACTACTACAAGACTCACAAAAATCCCCATCATTTGATGGGGATTTTTATTCAAAGGTAGCTTAAGTGAATGTATTAAGAAGTGATGCGATCGTACTGGGCTTTGTCGAGTAAGCCCTCACTTTTACTGACAAGAGCAGTACCTGCCATATCGCCAGTGACGTTTAAGCTAGTGCGGCCCATATCCAAAATAGAATCAATGCCTAAGATCATAGCGTAGGCCGCCGCTACCGCTGAGCCTTCTTCGATGTCTAGACCGACGGATTTGAGTACGATAAGTAGCATAATAGCACCCGCGCCGGGTACACCCGCTGTGCCGACAGAGGCAAGCACCGCCGTAATAATAATGGTCAGTTGTTGCGCTAGACTGAGGTCATAACCAATGGCATAAGCAATAAACATCGCGCAGACCCCTTGGTAGATGGCGGTACCATCCATATTAATGGTTGCGCCTAATGGTAGGGTAAAGGAAGAGATCTCTCGGCTCATCCCCATTTTGTCGCAGCACATCATCGTGAGTGGTAGGGTGCCACTGGAGCTACGTGTGACGAATGACGTCAACATCGCAGGACGCGCTTTTTGTACGAAGGTGCGTAAACTTAAGCGATTGATCAAAAGAAACGCGCCATAAATAAATACTAAGTGCAACACAAAACCAATATAGGTCGCACTAATCACCGTGGTGAGCGAACCGACGATATTGGCGCTTTCTTTGGCAAAGACTACGGCTAGGAGCGCAAAAACACCAATCGGTGCATATTCCATAATCCAGCGTACGACTTTAAACATGACTTCGGCAATCGCATTAAAGACGCTAAACAGCACTTCACCCGCTTTGGCGAGCGGTTCCTCGTGGCTTGCACGCAAATATGACACGCCAATACCAAATAGGATGGAGAAAAAGATTACGGGAAGGACATCGCCCGCGGCGATCGATTTAAAGATATTCGTAGGGATAATATTAAGAAAGGTATCCATGAGGGATGGGGCATTGAGTTCCTTACCCGCCGCCTCTGCTGAAGACTGCAAGTGTAAACCTAGGCCAGGTTTGAATAAATTAGCCAGGGCTAGACCAATCGCGACAGCCAACCCTGAGGTGACGAGGTAGAAGACCACGATTTTAACGCCAGCACGACCCAAGCGCACGGGGCTGACATTAGCGGCGCCCACCACTAGGGTACTGATAATCAATGGCATAACAATCATTTGTAATAAACGCACAAAGACTTTGCCAAGGGGATCGACCCAGAGAATTTTGTCTTTGAAAAGCATCCCTGCTAAGACACCTAAGATCAGACCGATTAGAATGCGCCACAGCAAATTAGTGCGAAAATACCAGCTAAATAAGCCTTTTTTGGGAGCGCTAGTCATTATGAAATTCCTTACAAAAAAATAAAGCCCCATTACTTTATAGACAAATTGTAAAAATTTCTACCTTGGTTTTCCAGAATATGACTGATGACAAAAAATTTGTGGGTCTTATACGACAGCACGCTTGATGCGCGGATTGTCTTACTTCGTAACACCAAGGACGAGTAGGGAGCTAAAGACGGTTAAGTTTGAAGGAGGGTGAATGGGCCTGCTTTGCTTTAAGAGGAGGGACTCGTTGGCACTGTGAACGCACTATACAAAATACTTAATATAAATATAAGTCAATGCAAGCTATAAGGGCGAGTCGTTCAGCAGTGGGGCGTTGTCTAGTTAAAAAACGGCGAGTAAAAGCTAAAAGGCCGAAAAAAGGGCGAAAAAAAAGCTGCTAACCATGTAGCAGCTTTTTAAACACTATATATATAACGAATTTTGGAACCCACAGTGAGAATTTAAAAATTCTATGAACTTATAGAGGATATTTTATGAATTTTAAATAATTTTAGTGGTGCGAGCGAAGAGACTCGAACTCTTACACCTCTCGGCGCTGGAACCTAAATCCAGTGCGTCTACCAATTCCGCCACGCTCGCTTTAGAATCACTAAAGAATATATTTATAACCCATTTTTGCTAGGTTTGGCAAGTATTTTTTTGTTTTTTTCTAATTAAATTTTTCACCGCTGCTTATACACAACAAAACAACGGTGATTATGGCAATTAATACGCGCTAAACATTACTTAGCTGAGATCACTCTCGGATACGGTTTCGGAGAACAATTGCCAGCAAGTAATAAATAGGGCCGCCATCAGTGGGCCAATCACAAACCCGTTGGGACCAAATACGGTAAGACCCCCCACCGTGGTGACAAGCACAATATAGTCTGGCAGGCGAGTGCTTTTGCCTACCAGGATGGGACGTAGCACATTATCACTTAAGCCAATCACAATACAACCGTAAGCGATCAAGAAGATACCGCTACCAATGTGGTCGGTCGCAAGGAAGTAAAGTGCCACAGGTAACCACACAATGGCGGAACCAATGGCCGGTAAAAGCGATAAAAAGCCCATGAGTACGCCCCATAATAGTGAGGCCTCAATGCCTAAGATCGCAAAAATAACCCCACCTAAAATACCGTGAACCACAGCAATCACGACATTACCTTTGACGGTGGCTTTGACGACTGAGGTAAATTTCTCGAAGAGATGATTGCGATAGTCGCGTTTGAGGGGGATGGCTTTTTTGACGGCAAGCATGATTTTGGAGCCATCTCTTAAGAAAAAGAACAGCAAATAAATCATAATGCCAAAGGCTACAAAGAACTGGAAGGTATTGGTGCCAAGCTGTACGGCTTGGTTAGCCAAAAAGCGACTGGCTTCGGAAATGGAAGACTGCAACTTAGCTTGTAATTCGTCCATGCTATTAATATTAAAGAGGCTCAGGCCATCATTGACCCAGGAAGGGACATGGGACGTCATCTCGTGCATATAATGACTAAAGTTGATTTGGCCCGAATCGATACGAGAATAAAAAGTGATGATTTCTCGCACCAAGGCAACAGTCGTAATCGCCAGCGGGATAATGCCAATTAAAATACAGATAGTGAGTGTGATTAAGGCCGAGGTATTTCGTCTGTTGGGCATTTTTGAGAGAAAGTAATTATTGATGGGTGAAAAAATCACCGCAAAGATTACTGCCCAGAAAATTGCACCATAAAAGGGAAATATCACTACAATAAAGCCAATTGTTACCAAAGCCAGTAACAATACAAAGAAGTTAAAATTTATTTTGGATGCAGCCATAGGTAACCTTTTTGCTGATGTCTTGTAGAATAATGACGGTATTGTAACTTTTTTTAAGTTTAAATAAATTTAAAGCGATAGCTCTGCTTAAATAGGCGGGCCGGTTTTTATTGGCAAGAAGTTTGTCTAGTTTTTAAGCAAAAACAAGAGGTTATGTTTTATGGGTGGCACTGGTTTAGTGACTAAATGGCACAAGCACCTCTGGATTTATGGTTTAGTTAGCTTGGCTGCACTGTCTGGGTGTAGTACCACGCCGCCGAGTCATCCAGATAATATTTGCGAAATCTTTACTGAAAAACCAAAGTGGCATCGCTACGCTGAAGCCTCTCGTGCCAAATGGGGCGTGCCGCCGCAAATTCTCATGGCGATTTTGTTTCAGGAATCCTCTTTTAAGCATGACGCCTTACCGCCCAAAGATCATATTCTCTGGGTGATCCCATGGGGGCGCGTCAGCTCCGCAAAAGGTTATCCTCAGGCAAAGGATGAGGTCTGGGAGGAGTATCAGCAAGCGGTGGGGCATTCTGCCAGTCGCAGCGATATGGAAGATAGTTTGGATTTTATGGGTTGGTACCTCGATAAGGCGCAGCAACTCAATGGCGTCTCTAAATGGGACACGTATAATTTATATCTTAACTACCATGAGGGTTGGGGTGGTTTTAAACGTGGCACTTATCATAGTAAAGCTTGGCTCAAAAAAACCGCTACTATAGTCAAGGATCGTGCCGATACCTATGGTGCCCAGTATTTTGCCTGCCGCGATCATCTTTAAACTGCTATCTATTTGTGTTGAGTCTAGCTAATGGCTGATTCAAGAAACCGTCTCGTCATGTTTACTATTCATTCTACTTGTTTACGATCTGTTTTGGCGCTCAGCAAAACATTGAGTGTTGGCCTAGTGTTGAGTGCTTTTTTACCCACGCAGGCTCATGCAGCCGCAGATGATCCCAACGAGGTGATTATTGCGACGGGTTCTGAAAATGGGGCCTATTATGCAACGGCTCAAGGTATTTGTGCGGCTTTGCAATTGGATGCACAAGAAAGTCAGCGTCCGATTAAGTGCACGATTGAGGGGTCGGGTGGCGCCTTAGCGAATTTAGATCATTTACGCCAGGGTAAAGTGACCCTAGCGTTGGGGCAGAGTAATATCGTTTATAACGCCTATCATGCCGAAGATTGGTTTGCGCAAAGGCCATTTAAGAATCTTCGAACAGTCTTTACCTTGTTTGTCGAGCCGGTGACTGTAGTGGCGGCGCCAGAAAGTGGTATTAAATCGTTTGCCGATCTTAAGGACAAGCGCTTTAATGTGGGCGCTTCTGGGTCAGGCACGCAAACCACCATGAAGCATTTATTTCAAGCGTATGGGGTGACAGAGGGTTTTTTCAAAAAAACCTCGAACCTCGAGGCCATGAAACTCGGCCAAGCGCTTTGTAAGGATCAGATTGATGCCTTTATGTATATCGATGGTCAACCCTCGTCCATTGTGCGCAATCCCACGACGACATGTAAAGCACAGCTCGTGCCGATTGAGGGGCAAGCGGCGGATAAATTGACGGCAACAGCACCTTATTATGACAAATATGTTATTCCAGGCGGCTTATACCAGAATAATCCACAAGACACCCCAACGGTTGGGGGTGTGGCGGCACTAGTGACCTCAGAGGAAATCGATCCTAAATTGATTTATCGGATTGTGGGTGCGGTAATGCAACATTTTGATGTATTCAAAGAAAAGCATAAGGCGCTTGAATATCTCGATAAATCACAAATGTCACATCGAGGCTTGATGGCGCCCTTGCATCCTGGGGCGGAACAGTATTTTACTGAGCAAGGGCTGTAGCTTAATAAATGACCTAAAGCGCAGTGCTACGACGCAGGTTTGAGCCAGCGCGTTAAGGGGCATCGGCGTTTCTCAGCAGCGGTTTTATCAGAGTTTCTTATGGGTACTTGACGCGATCAAAACTCAAAACTTGCCACGACTGGGGCATGATCGGAAGGTCTTTCGAGTGCGCGCGGGGTTTTGTCGACAACAGAGGCGGTGCATTTTTGTTTGAGGGCGTCACTCACTAGGATATGATCAATTCGGATACCGGCATTGCGCACAAAGGCCGCGCGTCGGTAATCCCACCACGAATAAGTATTGTCTGCTTGGGGAAATAAGCGGAAGGAATCATGTAGGCCTAAGTCCAGTAAATCATTAAAGGCTTTTCTCTCGGCAGGAGAGACTAGGATTTCACCCGAATAGCGATCATAAACATCTCGAGACTCTGGAGCAATATTAAAGTCACCCGTTAGCACGAGATTGGGATAGTCTTGTAATTGCTGTTGAAGATAGTGATTGAGTTTTTCAAACCAATCGAGTTTATAAGGGTATTTGGCACTTTCTAGGGCTTCCCCATTGGGGCAATAGACACAGATAAGACGCACAGGCCCGGCCACAGAGGGTAGGGTGCAGGCGATTAAACGCTTTTGTGGATCGTCAAGAAGTGGATTATCACGTTGGATCTGAGTGGCGGGCGCTTTACTTAAGATAGCGACACCGTTATAGGTTTTTTGGCCGTTCCAGATGGCATGGTAATTGAGTTCATTAAACGCTTGCTCGGGAAACATGTCCTGATCTTGCTTGAGCTCCTGAAGACAAAGCGCATCTACCGGGTTTTGTGCTAACCAATCCAATACGTGTGGCAGCCGTACTTTAAGCGAGTTCACGTTCCAAGAGGCAATCTTCATAAGCTTTTTAACATCTATAAATTAAGGTAAGCCGATATTGTAAGATAATTGTCTCTTACGATGCGACCGCTAGTTGCCTTCTTTTAAAACTCTACCGAGGTTATTTTGTTAGCTAAACATCCTCATCCCGAACATGATAGCCCTTTGATTTCAGAGGCCGAAGGTTATCGTTATTTACATTTTGCGAGTGCCTGGATGCAAGGCGCTATGGATATTCGCACGCCTTCTAATTTGGTGTTTGAATACACGCGACAAATGGCCGCTTGGCTCTTATTTATAACGCCGAGTGCCAAGGATCGATTGGCGATCTTAGGCTTGGGTTCGGCCTCGTTATTGCGGTTTTTTATGCGTTATAGTCGCAGCCAACTGCAAGTGGTGGAATGGAATCCACAGGTGACGGCGTGCTGTCGTCAGTATTTTCGAATGCCAGATTCGCCACGTATCAATGTCCATCATGGCGACGCGCAAGCTTGGGTGGTAGACCCAGTAAACCATGGCACTTGTAAGGTACTGATGGTCGATCTATATAACTATCAAGCCGAAGGGCCTGTGTGTAGTTCTTTGGCGTTTTACAAGGGTTGCTACGATACGCTAGAGAATGGCGGTATTGCTGTGATTAATTTATTTGCCAATCACGCGAGCTTTGCCAAAAATCTCAAAAATATCCAAAAAGCCTTTGGTCAACGGCTCTTAATGCTCAAAGAAACCCCTGAAGGGAATCGCATTGTCATGGCGTTTAAGGGGCCACCGCGGCTATTACGTTGGTCACAGTTGCAGAGTCAAAGCCGTAAAGTACAAGTGAAGTATGGCCTCGAAGCGTGTGAATTCTTAATGCAGCTACGGCCTGAACTAAAAAAATATGCTCAAGACGCTCATAATCAGGTGTTTGAGCTCTGATTTATTTTAAAATGGTAAATTAACTAAAATTTTCTCACACGTTTATAGTCACACTTTTTATAGTCGCTCTTTAGATAGCCTTGGGGGTTATATGTTTCTAAAAAAATGTTTGGGTGGTATGGTCATTGCACTAGCTGGTTTGAGCATGGCTCAGGCCGCCGACCTAAAAAAAGTGGATGTGACAGCGATTGTTGAACATCCTGCTTTGGACGCCATTCACAAAGGCGTTGTTGAAGGTCTCAAACAAGCCGGCTATGAAGAGGGTAAAACTGTCAAAGTGCGTTACCAAAGCGCCCAGGGTAATACCAGTACGGCCGCGCAGATTGCGCGTCAATTTGTCGGCGAAAATCCCGATGTGATTGTGGCCATTGGCACGCCTTCAGCACAAGCGGTCGCCGCCGCCACCAAAAAAATCCCCTTGGTGTTTTCTGCAGTCACTGATCCCGTCGCAGCACAATTGGTCAAGAGTGAAGCAGCGAGCGGGACCAATATTACTGGTGCCTCTGATCGCTTGGATCTAAAATCACAAATTGAGTTGATCAAAGAAATCGCCCCTAATGCTAAAACCTTGGGTATGGTCTACAACCCAGGCGAAGCCAATTCAGCTGCCACTGTGAAACAATTTAAAGAGGTGCTACCACAATATGGTATGACCCTGATTGAAGCGGCCGCGCCACGTACGGTAGACGTTAGTTCAGCGGCTCGTAAATTAGTGGGTAAAGTTGACGTGGTCTATAGCAATAATGACAATAACGTCTCGGCAGCCTACGAAACCCTGGCCAAAGTCCTTAACGAAGCGAAAGTGCCTTTAGTCGCTTCGGATCCCGCTAATGTTAAGCGTGGCGCCGTGGCCTCCTATGGTACCGATTATGAAAGTCTCGGTTTGGAGACCTCAAAAATCGTACTTGAGATTCTCAATGGCAAAGATCCGGGCACTATTCCTTATCATTTAACGCAAAATCAGGTCTTGATTCTCAACCAAAAGGCTGCCAAAAAACAAGGGGTAACGTTCTCCCAAAAATTATTAGATTCAGCCAAAACTATTATTGAATAAATTTACGTGTTACATCTTTGCTTGAGCTCGGTTGGGCTCAAGCCTTTTTGAATTATGTCTTTATTATCGTCTCTAGGCGCATTGGAGCTGGGCTTTATTTACAGCTTAGTAGCCATTGGTGTTTTTATAACCTTTCGTATTCTAAATTTCCCTGATCTGACAGTAGATGGTACCTTTGCCACGGGCGGCGCTGTCGCTGCCGTGATGATTAGTCAGCATTATGATCCCTTTGTGGCGACCTTGTGTGCGATGCTGGTCTGTGCCTTGGCGGGTTCTATCACCGCCATCTTAAATGTCAAATTTGGCATTATGGATTTATTAGCCAGTATTTTGATGATGACGGCACTGTATTCGGTCAATCTACGGATTATGGGCGCCCCTAATATCCCATTGATTATTGAAGATACGGTCTTTACCCTCACACAGCCGAGCGCCTTAGACGATATGTATTGGCGACCTTTGTTCTTATTGCTTACGGTCGTGCTCTTGACCGTCTTAGTGTATGTCTATTATTTGACACGTTCAGGCTTAGCGATGCGTGCTACTGGTACCAATTTACGGATGGCGCGCGCTCAAGGGGTTAACACTGACAATATGGTCATTATGGGCATGGCCATCTCCAATGCCTTGGTCGGTGCCGGTGGTGCTTTGTTCGTGCAATCGCAAGGGGGGGCCGATATCTCTATGGGGATTGGCACGATTGTGATCGGCTTGGCGGCAGTGATTTTGGGACAAAGTGTCTTGGGGGCACGTCGCTTCGGTTGGACATTGTTAGCCGTAATCATTGGAGCTATTGCTTATCGATTCTTTATTGCCATCGCGCTTAATAGCGACTTCATTGGTTTACAAGCTCAGGACTTGAATTTAGTCACCGCTATCTTAGTCACCTTGGCCTTGGTACTGCCAAAACTCAAAAACAAACTCTTTAAAGGTAAACCTCATGCTTAAGGTTGAAGATCTGCATTTAACCTTTAATAAGGGCACGCCGATTCAAACCCGTGCTCTTCAGGGAATGTCACTGTCTATCCCTACGGGGCAATTTGTGACGGTGATTGGTTCGAATGGCGCTGGCAAAAGTACGCTGCTCAATGCAGTAGCAGGCGAGGTGAAGGTCGATCACGGCAAAATCTTTTTGGACAACAAAAACGTCACTAAACAAATCGGTTGGCGTCGCGCCAGCACGGTCGCGAGGGTCTTTCAGGATCCTATGGCCGGTACCTGTGAGGACCTCAGTATTGAAGAGAATTTATCGCTCGCCTATAGCCGAGGCCGCAAGCGTGGCTTTCGCTTCGCTCTCAATCACAAGAACCGCGAGTTTTTTAAAAAGAAATTAGCGGTCTTAGGCTTAGGGCTGGAACATCGATTGAGTGACCGCATTGGTCTGCTCTCGGGTGGGCAGCGTCAAGCCGTGAGCCTCTTAATGGCGACGCTGCAAAACAGTAAAATTCTCCTTTTGGACGAGCATACCGCGGCATTAGACCCCCGTACGGCCGATTTTGTACTGCAACTCACCAAAAAAATTGTCACGTCCCAAAAACTCACCACGATGATGGTCACGCACAGCATGAAGCAAGCCCTCGAATTGGGCGAGCGCACTATTATGTTGCATCAGGGCAAAGTCGTCCTTGACGTGGCCGGTGAGGAAAGAGCCCAACTGGGCGTCGCGGATTTGTTAGAGATGTTTAGCAAAGTACGCGGCTTAGAAATTGATGATAGTTTAGTATTAAGTTAATAAGAATTAACGTAAGTTACATATATTTTCTGATAGTATAATATTTTGTTGCAGAATCTAGACAATTTAAAATATTGTCTAGTCAAGTATTTTATTTTATAATTTTTGCACGTTTTTTTGGCTTGTTTGTTTCTCTGCAGGCTGTGGGACGTACAAAATTCTTCTTACCCCTTAGCGAAACCTCCTTTTGCTAAGGGGTAAGTATCTACACACATAGGTTCTAAATGAAATATCATCAGCGTTTTCAGCGTCTTGGTCTCTCTACCGTCGCGCTAACCCTAGCGATGTCACTCGCCGCTTGCAATCAAGAACAACAGCAACGTCAAGCGCCCAAGTACAAGGTCAGTACAGTGACGGTGAGCCCAAAAGCTAAAGAGTTGTTCACGACGCTGCCTGGCCAAGTCAATGCCATCAAAGACGCTCAAGTGGTGGCCCGGGTCACCGGTAATATAGAATCTATTAATTTCGAACAAGGTAAGGAAGTCAAAAAAGGGCAGTTATTGTTCCAAATTGATCCTAAGCCTTATCAAGCTGAATACAATCAGGCCGCCGCTAATCTCAAACAAGCTCAAGCCTTAGCCCAAAGCGCCAATGCCTTGTCTAAGCGCTACGGGGGTTTGGTCGGTTCTGCCGCTGTGAGTAAACAAGAGTATGACAACGCCAAGGCGGACGCTGCCAAAGCCAATGCCAGCATTGAGCAATATAAGGCCGCGCTAGAGTCAGCGCGTATTGATCTGGGCTACACCCGTGTTACTAGTCCCATCGATGGTATTGTCGGTAAGGCGCTAGTCACGGAAGGCGCCTTAGTGCGCGCCACCGATGGCACCGTATTAGCGCTCGTACAGCAACTCAATGAAGTTTATGTCGACTTTAACCAAACAGTCTCTGAACTGTCGCGTTTACGCCTAGCGATCAAAGATGGCCAAGTGCAAGCCTTAGATGGTGGTAGTACGGAGGTTGAGGTGACAACTGACGAGGGCTTGACGTATCCCGAAAAGGGTAAGCTCATGTTTACGGGCGTGACGGTCGATAGTCGCACAGGCATGGTGCAACTCCGATCCATTTTTCCCAACAAAGACCATATTTTGTTGCCAGGCATGTATGTCACTGTGAAATTACCGCAGGGAACCATCAAGGATGCATTGACAGTGCCGACCCAAGCACTGCAACGTAATTCGAATGGCACAAATAGCTTATATGTCGTCGAAGACGGTGTCGTAAAAACGGTAAATGTCAAAACTGGCCAAGAAACGAATGGTGAAACCTTAATTAACTCGGGTCTCAAACCGAATAGCCAAGTGGTCGTTGAAGGTTTCACTAAGATCCGTCCGGGTGACAAAGTGGATCCTATCCCTTGGGATCCGAACAAAGGCAAGGAAGCCGTAGAGGCTCGCGAGCAAGATAGTCACAAGGGTAAAGGTGAAACCGAAGGGGACAAGGCAGAGCCGCAGGATCAAGCCACCCCTGACTCTGAATCTTCATCCAACGATAGCGCTAAATAGGGCTGAGGTCGTATGTCATCGTTTTTTATTCATCGCCCCATCTTTGCTTGGGTTATTGCTATTTTGATCACACTCGTCGGGGTGCTGGTACTGCCAAACGCCGCCGTAGAGCAATACCCTGACGTGGCTCCACCCAAAATTACCATTCGCGCGAATTATCCAGGCGCGAGTGCCGAAGAGGTCGCTCGTACGGTCACCAGTGTTATTGAGGATGAGCTCAATGGTGCCGATGGTCTTTTGTACTATGAATCTAAGTCCACGTCGACGGGGCAATCGCAAATTGACGTGACCTTTGAACCAGGTACCAATGACGATATTGCGCAGGTGCAAGTACAAAACCGCGCTTCTAGTGTGGAATCAAGTTTGCCGCAGTCTGTCCTCGATCAGGGGATTACTTATAACAAAGGTAACAGTAACTTCTTGATGCTGATTACCATGACCTCACCGAATGGGACTTACTCAAAGTCTGATCTTTCCGATTATATTGCTCGTAATATCCAAAACGATATTGCCCGTGTCAAAGGCGTTGGTTACTTTCAACTATTTGGTAGTGAGCGTGCACTCAGGGTCTGGTTTGACAATACCAAACTTACCGCTTTAGGGATGACCGCTGCAGATGTGCGCCAAGCCCTAGCGACTCAAAACGTGCAGATTCCTGCCGGTAGTATCGGCGCGCCGCCAACGCCAAGCGATCAACAAACCTCGGCGATTGTTTCTCTCAATGGCCAGCTCAGCACCCCTGAGCAATTTGAGAATCTAGTCCTGAGAACGGGCAATGATGGTTCAACTGTCAGGATCAAAGACGTCGCGACGGTCGAAATCGGTGACGAGAATTACCAATACGATTCACGTTTGAATGGTCACTCTAGTACGGCGTTTGCGATCTCCCTCAAAACGGGTGCCAATGCCTTAGAAACCGAGCAGCTCATCTTGGACAAAATGCATGAGCTCGAGCAGTATTTCCCCGCCGATATGGAGTGGTCATCTCCTTACAATACCGCCCCTTATGTGGCGGCTTCTATTGAGCAAGTACTCCACACCTTAGTCGAGGCGATTGTTCTGGTCTTTATTGTGATGTTCATTTTCTTGCAAAATGTTCGCTACACAATTATTCCAGCGATGGTAGTGCCTGTGGCGCTTTTGGGAACCTTGGCAGTACTGCATTACTTCGGTTATTCGGTCAATATGTTAACCATGTTTGCCATGGTACTGGCGATTGGTATTTTGGTGGATGACGCGATTGTGGTGGTTGAGAACGTGGAACGGATCATGTCCGAAGAAGGGCTGTCACCCGTTGAAGCCACCATTAAGAGTATGCCAGAGATTCAAGGGGCGATTGTTGGTATTACATGTGTGCTGGTCGTGGTCTTCTTGCCGCTTATGTTTATGGCGGGTTCATCCGGCGTGATCTATCGGCAATTTGCGATGGCCATGATGGTCTCGATTGCTTTTTCCGCTTTCTTGGCGCTCAGTTTTACGCCAGCGCTCTGCGCAACGATTCTCAAACCTGTCGCTCATGGTGAACGGAAGGGCTTTTTTGGTTGGTTCAATCGCAACTTTGATAAACTCACCGAAAAATACAAAAGCGTTGTTGTGCGCATGCTTAAACGCAGTTGGTTGTGGATGATTGTCTATGTGGTATTGACGATCGCCATGATTTTTATGTTTATTCGCTTGCCGTCTTCCTTTATGCCGATTGAGGATCAAGGCTACGTTATCGCCAACGTTGAATTGCCATCGGGTAGTTCGGTCAACCGTACTGATAAGATCCTGAAACAGGCTGAAGATTACTTCATGCATCAAGATGAAGTCGAAAATGTGATTGCGGTGCGCGGTTTCTCTTTCAATGGTAGTGGCTATAACGCGGGTATTATGTTCGTGCCTCTCAAAGATTTTGAAGATCGACCAGGCGCCGAGCATGGTGCTGAGGCCGTGGCTGGACGGGCAACGGGTGCCTTATTATTTGGTATTCCTGATGCGACGATCTTTAGTTTAGTACCACCCGCGATTTCTTCTTTGGGTAACTCTGCCGGTTTTGACTTGCGTCTTCAAGACCGCGGTAGTGTTGGTGTAGCACAATTGCGTCAATACGCCTTGCAATTAGTGGCGTTGGCTAACCAAAGTCCTGTCCTCAAAAATGTCAGGATCACAGGTTTGTCCCCAGGACCTACCCTAAAAGTGACTATCGATAGGGGGGAAGTCTATCGTCATGGCCTCAATATGGCAGACGTTAGTACCGTCATTAATGCGTCCATGGGGGGATCTTACATCAACAAATTCCCTAATATGGGTCGCATGCAACAGGTCTGGATTCAAGCCAAACCTGAAGACCGCGTCACGCCAGAAGATATTCTTAAATTACGTGTTGCCAATAAAGATGGTCAGCTTGTGGATGTGCGCACCTTTGCGACGGTGAAATGGACCGAAGAACCGAACTTGGTGAATCGCTATAACAGTTATTATGCACAAGTAATCAATGGTGAAGCCGCCCCTGGTTACTCTAATGGTGAGGCCATGGATGAGCTCAAGCGTCTGATTGCTGAGAATTTGCCAAATACTATTGGTTATGAATGGTCGGCCTTATCGTATCAAGAGTTGCAGGCAGGTAACCAAGCGCCGTTTATGATGGCCTTATCCATTATTGTGGTGTTCTTGGTCTTGGCGGCTCTCTACGAAAGTTGGGCGATTCCATTGGCGGCGATCTTGATTATTCCATTAGGTATGTTCGGTACCATTGCCTTGACTTGGTTACGTGGTATGTCTAATGACATCTACTTCCAGATCGGTATGATTACGGTGATTGGTCTGGCCACCAAAAACGCGATCTTGATTGTAGAGTTTGCCAAAGATCAGGTGGCAGCTGGCGGTGATCTGCTTGAATCCACCATTGAAGGCGCGCGGCTGCGTTTCCGGCCGATCTTGATGACCTCATTTGCCTTTATTTTGGGGGTCTTACCGCTACTCTTTACTTCTGCGGCGGGGGCCGCAAGTCAACACGCCGTGGGTACCGGTGTAGTCGGCGGTATGCTGGGCGCAACACCATTCTCTATTTTCTTTGTGCCGATTTTCTTTGTGGTGGTCTTGCGTTTCTTCAAAACCAAACCCAAAAACTTACGTGCACAAGCTCAGCATGCTAACGGTGCAACGACGGCCAACTCGGCAACGTCGGCCCAAGCCCAAGCACCGATGCCTGTTACTCACGCTTTACCTGACCACAGTCAAGATCAGGATAAGCCTAATTCCGCTTCGTCAGAAAGTGATGCGGATGATTCAAAGGATAAATAATGTTTCGCTATTCTGTATTGACCTTAAGCCTTATACTTGCGGGTTGCTCGCTCGCGCCTAAATACGAGCGTCCGCAGGCGCCGATCCCTGCGACGTATGATGAGTCGCAGACCACGGTGAATGCCTCGCAAGCCAGCGCTGCCGATCTTGGCTGGAAAGAATTTATCCGCGATCCGCGCTTACAAGCTTTGGTCGCCGCAGCTTTGGATAACAACCGTGATTTGCGCTTAGCTGTACAACGGGTTGAAGAGTCACGAGCGATGTTTGGTATTACACGTTCCGATATGTTGCCGCATATTAGTGCCATGGGCAATGGTAATGTGGAACGTTTACCGAATAGTTATATGCGTAATAACGCGGGTGATAGCACAGATGTGGGCGGCCATCGGATTACGCGTAACTTTCAGGCGGGTATAGGGTTTACCAATTTTGAATTGGACTTATGGGGCAGACGTCGCAATATGACGGAGGCCGCTTTTGAAAAATACCTAGCCAGTGACGAAGCTCGTCAAAGTGTGCAAATTGATCTCATTGGTCAAGTGGCGACGACTTATTTTGCTATGCAAGGTAATGCCGCCCTAGAAGCGCTTTCTGCCAAGACCATCGATTCATACCAAAAAACCTTTGATCTCGTTAATAATCGTTTTAAGGCTGGCGTAGCGACAGCGCTAGAGCTTAACCAAGCCAAAACTACGTTACAAACAGCCAAAACCCGTAAGGCCCAATACAAACGCTTACGCATTCAGGCTAGCAATGCCTTAAATGTACTGGTAGGTCGCAAAATTGTGGGCCAATTACCAGCCGCGGCAGAATTTTCACAGGATGTTTTGTTAAGAGATATTCCCGCCGGTGCACCGTCTGAACTCTTAACCCGACGTCCGGATATTCGTCAAGCTGAGCATAATCTTAAATCCGCAAACGCCAATATTGGCGCAGCGCGGGCGGCTTTTTTCCCAAGTTTATCGTTGACGAGTACCATCGGTACGATTAGTCCTGTCTTTAGTGACCTGTTTGATAGTGGTACCGATCACTGGGCTTTCCAACCCAGTTTAACCTTGCCTATTTTCCATGCGGGTGCCCTCAAAAACTCTCTAGATCTCGCCGAAGTTCGGAAAGACATGGCTGTGACGCAATACGAAAAAACCATTCAAGTGGCCTTCCAGGAAGTAGCCGACGCCTTGATTGGTGAAGAAACCTATCGTGAGCAACTCGATGCCTTGGCCGAAGAACAAAAAGCGGCGTATAACTCGCTTAAATTAGCGCATATGCGCTACGAAAGCGGCATCGATAGCTTCTTAGAAGTACAACGCGCACAAATCGATCTTTTTGGGGTGCAACAAGAGTACTTAATCAGTGGTATGCAATCGCTCAACAACCGCGTGGCGCTTTACAAGGCCCTTGGCGGAGGTTGGACAGCCGATACTGTGCAAGCCTTAAGGCCCGATCAGCCTAGCCAACCCTGAATCTCATGAGAGTAATTATTCAATGCCAGCAACAGCTTTAAGTTTTATAATTAAAGCTGTTGTTTTTTTAGCCGTGTGAAGGTTGTATTAATGTTATTAGGTGTCAATATTGACCATGTTGCGACATTGCGTCAGCAACGTTTTACTACTTACCCAGATCCTGTACAGGCCGCGCTGCTGGCAGAACAAGCAGGGGCCGATAGTATAACTTTGCATTTACGAGAGGATAGACGGCATATTCAGGATCAAGATGTTTTTAATTTGCGGCCTAAATTGCTCACTAAAATGAACCTGGAATGTGCAGTGACTCCCGAAATGATAGAGATTGCATGTCAGGTTCAGCCTCAGGATATTTGTTTGGTCCCTGAGCGCCGCCAAGAACTCACTACCGAGGGCGGTCTCAATGTCATCGAATCCCAAGACAGCTTGCGGCAAGCGGTGGAAAAATTACAACAGCAAGGTAGTCGGGTTTCGTTGTTTGTGGATCCAGAACTCGCACAAATCGAGGCCGCCGCAGATACCGGTGCCAAGGTCATCGAATTACATACCGGGCGTTATAGTAATTTGGCCGATGCACCCGCCCCCGATCAGGCGGCGGTGACTCAAGAATTGCATCGATTGCAGGCGGCGATCTCCTGTGGTTTAAAATTAGGCTTACAAGTAAATGCGGGTCATGGTTTGAATTACAGCAATGTGCAAGCGATTGTTGCACTGCAAGGCCTTACTGAACTCAATATCGGTCATGCCATCGTGGCACAAGCGATTTTTGATGGCTGGACCAAAGCGGTTGCCGATATGAAAGCATTATTATGTAAGCAAGCATAAAGGTAAACTATGGATAAAAATACTCAACATAAGCAAACATTAGAAGATTTACTGCATCGTACCTCAGTCAAAATGGTGGTCGCTCCAGGTCCTAATGACGAAGAACTCGATTTGATTATGCGCGCCGCTATGACCGCTCCCGATCATGGTGCGCTTATGCCTTGGCGCTTTAAGATTATTCGTGGCGAAGAGGCCGTCAAGGAATTTACTGATAAGGCCTTGCATATTCGTCATCAAACAGAGCCTGCGATTCCTGCCGAAAAAATTGAGGCTACGCGTCAGCTGTTTTCTCAGATTCCTTTAATCATTGCGGTGGCTTGCCATATTGACTATAACAATACCAAAATCCGCGAAAACGAACGTGTTTTGGCGACGGCTTGCGCGGCCATGCAAATTCTCAATGCGAGCCAGGCACTGGGCTATGGTGCCTATTGGGGTAGCGGCATGGCGACCTACGAGGACGAGCTACAAGAGATGCTGGGGTTTGATCCGCTCGAGTATCGCTATATCGGCTACATCACGATTGGCACGCCCCGCATGCAGATACCAACAAAAGAGCGTCCGGATTGGCGCCAATTTACTGAGAACTGGCCTCGTTAATAACCTCCAAACAATAAGCCTTGTTTAAGGCTTATTGTTTTATGGCTGACGCTTTCGACGCCGTTTTATTCTTAATATAAACCACAAACCAATAACGTAAAATGCAAACCACCTCACAGAAGGCTGCCCGTTTATTACTTTTTGCGCTGGCCATCGGCAGCTTTGCGATTGGCACGACCGAATTTTCCACCATGAGTTTAGTGCCATTTATCGCTGATGATTTTCAAATAGCGGAGTCGACAGCCGGTCACTTAATTACGGCTTATGCCCTGGGTGTCGTCGTAGGGGCGCCGCTGATTTCGATCGTCTTTGCGACGTGGTCTAAACGCAAACTCTTAATTGCGTTAATGCTGTTTTTTGCCTTGTTGCATGCGGTTTCTGCTCTCGCACCACACTATAACTTCTTGTTATTGTCGCGTTTTTTGGCGGGGCTACCGCATGGGGCTTATTTTGGTGTGGCTTCTTTAGTGGCCGTCTCATTGGTGCCGCAGCACAAACGTGCCCAAGCGGTAGGATTAGTCATGACGGGGCTAACGGTTTCTACTATTCTAGGGGTGCTCTGTAGCGGCTGGCTCGCCGAGCTGTTTGGCTGGCGTATTAATTTTTGGTTCGTGAGCGCCTTAAGTCTTTTTAATGTTTATATGGTGTGGCGCTTTTTTGCTAGTACGAATCCAGTCAACACCTTAAAAACCCATCCCATCCAAGAATTGGGTGCCCTCAGAAATCCTCGTGTCTGGTTGTTATTAGGCATTGGCATTGTAGGATTCTGTGGCATGTTTAGTGTATATACCTACGCCGCGTCTGCCTTGATTCAAGCGGCCAATGTGCCGCGTCCTTGGGTGCCACCCATTATGTGCTTGTTTGGGGTGGGCATGACGTTTTCTAATATTTTTGTCACACGGCTCTTTGGGGCTAAACCTTTGCGTGGCATCGCCACATTACTCTTGTTTTCAGCCGTGGCTTTGTTTCTCTATTCTGTAGTAGTAGAGCACTGGTTAGGGGTGGCCGTAGTGGCCTTGATGATTGGTCTGTTAGGTGCCGCCGGCTCCTTAGTGCAGGTTGAGTTGATGGACAACGCCAAAGATGCTCAAACGCTTGCCGCGGCGCTCAACCACAGTGCTTTTAATATTGCCAATGCCTTGGGACCTTTTTTGGGCGGCTTGGCCTTGGATGCTGGCTTTGGTTGGGGCTCACCTGGCATTGTGGGGAGTATTGCTTCCTTATTGGGTTTGGCGCTGTGCTTGTACACGATGCATTACTTCAAAAAAACCGCGCCTCAGCCAGCACAGCTTTAGTGGCCAACACTGCGTGAAAATAGATTCATAATCAAAATCCCTAGAATAATAAAGCCCATGCCTATGATGGCAGCCGTATCTAGGGATTGCTTTAAAAAAATCTTACCGATCAAGGCCAAGGCCACAATGCCGACCCCAGACCAAATCGCATAGGCGATGCCGACAGGGATGGACTGAATGGCTTTGGACAAAAAATAAAACGATACGATATAGGCACAAATCACTCGAATAGACGGCCACCAAGCAGAAAAGCCATTGGCTTGTTTGAGAGAAAAGGTACCAAAGACTTCGGCGGCGATCGCTAATCCCAAATATAAATAGGCGATATAAAGCATGACAAATGCCTTTTTATATGATTAAAAGTAATAAAACTATAGTCAAAAAATGGTTTTATTAAATAAAGGAGACTATTATACTAATCTAATTGCATGCTTATAAGTGCATATTTAGCGCTTTTTTGCCATTAATTTTAATAAAAGGAGTCATCTTATGGGTAAATGGTTCAAAAACAATGCCGAAGCCATTGGTCGCACACCACTCGTCCAAATCAATAAACTCAGCAAAGATAGTAAGGCCACTATTCTTGCCAAAATCGAAGGTCGTAACCCAGCTTACTCCGTCAAAGATCGCATTGGCGTTAGCCTCATCAAAGACGCACTAGACAAAGGCATTCTTGGCGAAGGCAAAGAAATCATCGAAGCCACCAGCGGTAATACTGGGATTGCGCTTTCTTATGTCGCCGCCAGCTTGGGTATCCCTATTACTATTGTGATGCCAGATACCATGAGTATCGAGCGTCGCAAATTAGTCGCTGCGTTTGGTGCCAAACTTATCCTCACTGAAGGTGCCAAAGGCATGAAAGGTGCCATCGCTAAAGCGCACGAATTAGTTGAAAATGACTCTAAATATGTCTTATTAGGTCAATTCGATAATCCCGCCAATGTCAAAATCCACCAAGAGACCACCGGCCCAGAAATCTGGCAGGATACCGACGGTAAGGTTGATATAGTGGTCGCCGGCGTAGGTACAGGTGGTACCATCACGGGTATCGGTAAGTACATCAAACAGGACCAAAACAAAGCGATTCAGTTAATTGCTGTTGAGCCCGCCGACAGTCCAGTGATTTCACAAACACTCAATAACGAAGAAATCAAAACCGGTCCTCACAAAATTCAAGGTCTAGGCGCTGGCTTTATTCCTAAGATTCTTGACTTAAGCCTGCTTGATGGTGTCGAAAAAGTCAGTAATGAGGACGCTGTGAAGTACGCCCGTTTACTGGCTTCCGAAGAGGGGATTATTTCTGGTATTTCTAGTGGTGCAGCGATTGCCGCGGCCTTACGCATTGCCAATAAGCCCGAAAATGAAGGCAAAGTGATCGTCGTGATTCTGCCTGACTCTGGTGAGCGTTATCTCAGCAGTATCTTATTTGCCGATCTGTTTGATGAAAATGGTCTGAGCAAATAAGTCTACGCTCAACTCATGCAGACACTTAAGGCATTGCTATAACGGTGTTTATAGCAATGCTTTTTTGCGAAATGAGCATCGAGTTGCTTTAGCGACTGTTTTTCAAAAAAACAAATAAAATAATTGCGATTGCTTAAATTTCATTATAATGAAACTTACTTATTCTCTAACATCTTAGTGTTTCTCGCTAAGGTATTTTTCCAGACTTGACACATCCAGACTTGAAACATGGCTTCTGAATATTTCGAATATCAGTCAGATGATAAATTATCCATTAAGGGTGATTGGACACTCAAAAATATTAGCCATCTTCTTAAAGTCAAGGACGAACTGACCCAAAAAGAGCACAACAAGGATCTGCGGATTGATTTTGAGGGCTTAGATCACCTCGATACCAATGGCGCTTATGTCTTAATTCAAGCAGTGGGTCAAGATCGCATGGAGGAATTATTGTCCGAAGAGGACAGTGTGCCGAGTCGCTATCACGATCTCATCGAGACCGTCAACAAAGCCTATGATCCAGAGGGTCTCAAAAAATCCCAAGTCCAGACGCATTGGTATGATTTCTTAATTACCACAGGCAAGGCTTCGCTTAAGTTTCGCGATGCCATGCTTATCTGGTTGTCTTTTTTTGGCGAGACCTTACTGGTTGTGTTTCATACCGTATTCAAGCCTTCCAATTGGCGTATTACCGCGGTATTTTCAGCCATCGATAGTAATGGTTTTAAGGCGGTGCCAATTATTGTCTTACTTAATTTTATGGTAGGCGCTGTGGTGGCTTTCTTGGGCGCGACCGTCCTTTCTAATTTTGGGGCGACAATTTATACCGTGCATTTAGTGGGCTTTTCTTTCTTTAGGGAATTTGCAGTATTGCTCACGGCGATTTTAATTGCGGGTCGGACCGCGAGCTCCTACGCGGCGCAGATCGGTTCCATGAAGGTCAACGAAGAGATCGATGCCTTGCGCTCCTCTGGGGTTGATCCTATGGCGATGTTAGTCATTCCTCGGGTCTGGGCCTTGATGATCAGCATGCCTATCCTCACGGTTTTTGCCATGATTAGTGGTATTTTGGGTGGCCTGGCCGTATGTGTGTTTATGTTGGATATTTCACCCACACTTTATAGCGAAATTATTCGCAATATCCCAATTCGTCATTTTTTTGTTGGCCTCTCTAAAGCTCCGATTTTTGCCATTATGATTGCCGTGACCGGATGTTGTGAGGGTTTTAAAGTCGGTGGTAGTGCGCAATCCGTGGGTGAGCACACGACTTCTAGTGTGGTGCAAAGCATTTTTGTGGTAATTACAATAGATGCCATTGCGGCTATCTTTTTTATGGAGATGGGCTGGTAATGGACCAAAACAAGCAGTCTTCAGATCATTCTAAACCATCCAAACAAGATCAAGACGACAAAAAAGTCGTAATTGAAGTGCGTGGCATGGTCAATCAGTTTGGCGATCATCGCGTGCATGATGGTCTCGATTTGGACGTCTATAAAGGCGATATTTTGGGTGTTGTGGGTGGCTCAGGCACCGGTAAATCCGTTTTACTAAGATCGATTGTGGGTTTGCGTCGCCCCAATGAAGGAACGGTCAAGATCTTAGGCAAAGAGGTTGATAATGTCAAAGCCGAAGATCGTTCTTTTTTGAATCGCAATATGGGTGTGTTGTTCCAACAAGGCGCGCTCTATTCATCGCTCACCGTCCAAGAAAACGTGGCGTTTCCCTTGATCGAATTAGCGGGCATGAGTCGTAAAGAAGCCGAAGAGGTGGCGGTGATGAAGATTCTTCTGTCGGGCTTACCCGCTAATGCCAGTACCAAATATCCTTCTGAGCTTTCAGGCGGGATGATTAAACGAGCCTCCTTGGCTCGAGCCTTGGCGTTAGATCCGGCGATTTTATTTTTGGATGAACCAACCGCGGGGCTTGATCCTGTCGGTGCGGCTGAGTTCGATAATCTTATGCTGACCTTGCGCGACGCGATGGACTTGACCATGTTTATAGTGACCCATGATCTGGACTCGCTTTATACGGCATGTAATCGTATCGCTGTGCTTTATGACAAAAAAGTCTACGCTACCGGTACGATAGAGGAAGTTTCGCAAATCGACAATGAGTGGATTCAGGAATACTTCCACGGTCCTCGCGCACGTGCTGCTCAGCAAACCCATGAAAACAATGTTGAGCAAAACGAACAAACGCAAAACGACAAAGTTAATAAAAATAAAAAAGACAGTAAAGACAACAATACCACTGACGCAGATAAGCGTAAGCAAGCGGATCAAGCTGAAGCGAAGTCGCAAGGCGATGACGCCAGTGACGTATCCTCACAAGCTAAAGCGAACGATAGCCATATGGCTTCGAAACGGCAAGCGCAGGATTCTGAGAGCAACGAATTTAAAGATAATCAAGGATAAGGCATGGAACCAAAAGCTAGGTACATAACTATCGGTTTGTTTACGATTATAGGGGTAATTGCCACACTTGTAATCGTTCTCTGGCTAGGCAAAATGGCGACCGACCAAAACTGGCGCTATTATGTGGTCGAATTTAACGAGAGCGTCTCTGGTCTCTCTCGAGGTAGTGAGGTGCAATTTACAGGCCTCAAAATCGGTGAGGTCACGAAGTTAGAGCTCGATAAAGAGCATACCAATCGCGTCTATGCCTACATTCGCGTCAGTGAAGATATTCCGATTTATGAAGACGTAAAAGCCAGTCTTTCGATTGTCGGGATTACTGGCCAAGCTGTGATTGCCATGAGTGGCGGTACCCCCAACTCAAAAGAACTTAAAGGCGAGGATGAGGACGATCCAGATGTCATTAAAGCGACCCAATCGGCGCTTTCACAACTGCTTTCAGGCAGTGGCAGCATGGTTTCCAACTTATCCGAAACCATGGTGAGTGTAAACAAACTCTTTAATGAGAAAAACATTAAGAATATGGGCGAGATTATTGATCATGTCTCTACGATTACGGGGGCTGTTGCGGCCAAGGATGAGGATATTAGTGCAACGGTCACAAGCTTGCGTCGTATTGCCGATAGCTCTGGTGAAGCCATTAAATCTTTCCAAAAAGTGGCTAACACCACGGATCAAATCCTGAATCAATCAGGCAAAAAAGCCGTCGACTCCATGGCTCAGGCGATGGTGTCTATCCAAAAAGTCTCTAAAGATATCCAACATGTCTTAGACCAAAACAAAGGCAACTTAGCCAATGGCGTCAGTGGTTTACAAGAAATTGGTCCGGCCGTTTACGAATTTAAGCGTTCTGTCAATACCCTCAATTCCATCCTCAGAAGTTTTGAGAAAAATCCAGGCGCCTACTTGCTCGAAGGTAATAAGTTAAGGGAGTTCCATCCATGAGAAAATTAATCAACACCGGTTTAGCCCTCGCCGCGGCGACATCTATTATGAGCGCGTGCACGATTTTACCTTCACAGCCGGATCTTGATGTTTATACACTGGACTCTACGGTAAGCATCCAAACGGCACCCGTGCCAGCACCGTATATTTTGCGCATCAATGATCCCTATGCCAACAAATATATCAGCGGACCAAGAATTGTAGTTCGTACCCAGCAAGGGGATTTAAATGTGTATGCGGGCGCGAAGTGGAATGATGATGCACCGAATGTATTCCGCGATAGTCTAAGTCAGGCCATTCGTCGAGCCGGTTTATTTAAAGCTGTCACATCTGGTTATGGCAATGCCAATAATGTAGATATGGGCATTTATCTCAATAGCTTTCAGGTTGAGTACGAAGATAATACACCAGTGGTTGTGATTGATGTCGATATTAACCTCACAGGCTCTAAAGGCCAAGGTGAGGTGGTTTCTAAGCATTTTGAGTCTCGCCAAGCAAGTCAAGGCAAAGAGCTAAAAGACGTCTTGCAAGCGTTTGCCCAAGCCAACGGCAAGCTTCAAGCAGACATCTTAAATTGGTTGGCCGCGGCTGCGCATAACCCTAAAGTTCAACCGCATTAGTCCAGTCGCACTAAAGCCAAACAGTAGCTACAAAAAAAGCCTTTAATCACTACAAAGATTAAAGGCTTTTTTGTGGACTGGCGCTTAGCCGCATTGGAAGGAGACAAAATAGCCGTCATTGGCAGAACCAGAACCTGTGGGTTCATGTTGCTGAATGTTAACCGCTTTTTGGGCGCCGCAAGTCTTATTGGCATTTTCTATGCATTGGTTCCAATCGGGTGCAGTGGCAGCATCTTTAGAGCATTTGAGACCAAAATTATTCGTGTTGCTTAAATCGATTGTACTGTTGGACGCACAACCCGCTAAAACAAGTGCCAAAGCGCACCAGATAAATTTTTTCATGAGTGTATCTCCTAAGGTGCTTGTATTATAACTAAAAATACCTGTCTACAGCGGCTTTACATGGCTTTATTATTTTTAATAAACGGGGTATCTCGCAAAAACGACTGGCACTAAGACTATTAAGTTATGTTATGTTTTGTTGCATTTAGGCATAGTCGCGTTTCTTTTTGGGTAAAAGCCTAAGTTTGATTGTGATAAGATAGTATTAATTATTAATCCTAGGAGTCTAAAGTATGAAAAAATTTGCTTTACTAGTTTCTACCGCTGTCTTAGCGCTGAGTTCTGTCGCTGCTCATGCCGAGCCAGATTATCGCTCTAAATGGGCTAAATCCCAAGACATGTATGTTGAACCTACTCTTAAAATGACTACGACGAATGTGGCTGTTACCCCAGAGCAAGCGGCGCAAGCTCAACAATACGGTGTTACTGTCAATCAAGTGGCTGCAGGTGCGGCGGGTACTACCCAAACCACGGTTTACGGTCCTAATGGCGAAGTTGTCCAACAAGCCGGTAATGCAGTGCAATCCGCTCCTGTTCCTGCTGCTGTGCCAGGTCAAGTAGAGCCAACCCCTGATGGTTTCCGCCAAAAACGTGTTAACCCAGCCCAAGGGGCAGGCGTAGCTCAACCTACTCAAAAAATCCAAGACTATTCTCGTACGGCTCCTTAATTTGACGCTTAGACTTTACTAAGCCTTTCAGATAAGTCTTATGAACCCTTATCGCTACGATGCGATAAGGGTTTTTATTTTGGGTATGAGTTTTTGATCCTCCTGGCATAGTTGGAGTGTTAAAGCTGTTTACACTGAGCTTTTAGTGTCAGCGTGATGGGCTCAATTTATGCTTAATCAATTAAGTGCCGAACAATACCAAGCCGTCAGTGCCGTGGCGCCGTCCATCCTGCTAATGGCAGGGGCAGGCACTGGCAAGACACGCAGTTTGGTGGCGAGAGTGATTTATTTAATTACTCAGCGCCAGGTTAAGCCCGAGCAAATTTTATTATTAGCCTTTACGCAAAAGGCGGCCTTAGAAATGCAACAACGTTTGCAAGCCTTAGCACCAAACGTGGCGGGCATCGAACAGGTAAGCGTTAGAACTTTCCATAGTCTGGGCTTATGGATTAGCCAACAGGGTGTGGCGACTAAACTTTGTCTTAGTCCGTTGAGTGAAGAGGTGCAATTTAAGCGCTTTGTCCACAGGGAGTTATTGTGGCAGTGCCGTCAATCACCGGCACGATTAAGTCAATATTATTTATGGGCAACCTTAATCGCCCAGCGGTCAGTGGCATACACAGCACAGTCAAGCAGTAATTCCAGTGCTTCTAGTGCTTTTTGGCGTACGCTAAATGACGATTACGTACGGCATCAGGCTGAGCTGATTGTTGCCAATCTTTTGTATATTTACAACATCCACTACCGTTATCGAGGAATTGATCCCCATCCGTGGCGTGTCAAAAAATACCAAACGTATTTATGTTCTTTTTATTTACCCGAGGAATGTCTACTGATTGAGGTCGTACCACCAGCCAGCACGCAGGCAGAACGTAAACAACAAAGCTTACGGCTGGCTGGCTTACAAGCGCACTATAGCTCACAAAACCTCATTAAATTAAAGGTCTTATATGCGGCAAAAAATGAATATGAAAGCTACAAAATCTTTGAGCAATTTATTCAAACGTTAAGCCCATCAGCGGCCAGTCAGCAAAAAGCAATAGGTAGTGCCACGAACCCATGTCGTCTTGGTAGAAGTTCAGGCTTGATTGAACATATCCTTGAGGAGCTCAGACAGGGTCTATTGATATATTTGAGTGTATATCCAAGGCTCTCGCTAAAGCGTCTCGTGGGACACGCGTTAGCCCCGGCCGCTGTCCTGATGCTGTATATGGCCCGCGCTTATAAGCGAGCATTGCGCCAACAACAGCAGACTGATTTTAATTCTATGATTGAAGCGGCGATTCGTGCTATACAGTGCCGACGATTCATCGTGCCTTGGGACCACGTGTTGATTGATGAGTTTCAAGACATTTCGCGGACGCGCGCAAATTTAATCAGGGCCATGCGGCAACAACACCCTGCGTTGCAATTATTTTGTGTAGGGGATGATTGGCAAACGATTTATCGCTTTAGTGGATCTGAAGTGCGTTACAGCACGGATTTTGAGCAATATTTTGGGACATGCCGTCGCTTTGCTTTAAGTCAGACCTATCGTTTTGAGACGGCTATGTGTCAGCTAAGTAGTGATTTTGTCCTGCAAAACCCAGCACAAAATCGCAAATACCTGCGCATGAGTCCTGCGCTTGATATCCAAATACCCAGATTACGACCCATTACCTTGGTATCTGAATCGCAAACGGTGGCACAGATCTTACACTGCATTACTCAGGATATTAAGGCGTACCAGGCGCCCTTGGCCACTCAAAACACACAACGCAGTTTTACGCGTAAGTATATCTCTCACCCCACGTCTGCCGTCTATAGCAAAGCGCATAAACAGCCGTCATATACAGTCTTCATTCTCAGTCGCTTTCAGCATTTTTTACCAAGTGCCAAGGCCATAGAAGGTTGGCAGGCGCAATATCCAGTCTTAAAGATCAGCGCTCATACCGTTCATGCCGTCAAAGGGAATGAGGCTGATTATGTGATTGTGTTGCAAATGAATCAGGGAATTTACGGGTTTCCGAGTGAGAAGCAGAGTAGTGGCTTAATTGAATCCTTATTACCCGCACCAGAGGATTTTCTGTATGCAGAAGAGCGGCGGTTGTTTTATGTGGCGCTCACGAGAGCCCGACGACAATGCTTTCTACATTACCATAGTGAGCATCCTTCCCGATTTATACAAGAACTACGTCAATCTAAAGCCATCCAAAAAAAATTGCCCACCGAAGTGGGCTATCATAGTACTATCAATACAATGATATATGGCGCTATAAATTGGCTAGCTCGTGTATTGAGATCTATCGCCAGCTAAAGACGTGGTTCACGCGAAATAGTCTCGTGACTTGAATGAATGCCATCGCGTCATTAGGAGAGCGGGGCATCCTGAAAGCCCACCGCTTGCAAAGCTTGGCTCACGATAGCCATTGACTCACAAAAAAACACCACCGTGTCTTGGGGCTGAGTATGACTCATGAGTTCATAAAGCTCATCTTCAATATCACTTTGTGCCTCGAGTTGGCCCACATGCACTTGGCGACCCTCGCTAAAGCGCGCTTGATCCAGCCATTGCGGGATGAGCTCAAAATCTGGTTCAGCCTGTGCGAGCACTAAAAACAAGGGCTTGTCTTCAAATTGCAATTGCAACTCTATGCCGTTGTCTATACGACGACTGACAACAGGTTGTAGACTATTGGGCATGGCCTGAACCACTTGAACCACTTAATAAATCTGTAGGTGGTGTCAAATCCGTGGGAGGAGGCGGGCCATCATAGGGGGTGCCATGGTGCGGTTCTGCACAAGCACTGAGTAACAAGGCTGAGATCAAGCAAATTAAGAGCTTCTTCATGGAATTCCTTTTTTTGAGGATCGTAAAGAGCCGCAAATTGGGCACTTATTGCTTATTGTAAAATAAATAGTGTTGCTATGTTTGATTATTATTTATGAATGAGCATGCTGCATTAACACAGCGCAAAATTATCCATGTCGATATGGATGCGTTTTACGCCTCTGTTGAGCTTCTTAAACGACCTGAACTAAAAGGTAAGGCCTTAGTAGTGGCGGGTCAAAGTGATCGGTCCGTGGTCTGTACAGCTTCATATGAGGCTCGCAAATTCGGTGTGCATTCTGCTATGTCTGTGCGGCAGGCCAAAAAACTCTGCCCAAATGGCATTTATATCCAACCTGACTTTGCGCGCTATAAACAAATGTCGGTCGATATTCATCAAATTTTTAGAAAATACACCGACTTAATCGAACCGCTTTCGTTGGACGAAGCCTATTTGGATGTCACCACCAACAAAGTCGGCGCAGCTTCAGCAACGGCGATAGCGCAAGCGATTCGTGCTGAAATTTTTCAGCAAACGGGATTAACGGCCTCGGCGGGTATTGCAAACAATAAATTTTTAGCAAAAATTGCCTCCGATTGGAATAAACCAGATGGCATTTTTGTCATCTCACCGTCTCAGGTCGAGGCGTTTTTGCTGCATTTAAGCCTAGAAAAAATTCCAGGTGTGGGTAAGGTCACTTTGGCTAAATTGCATCGCCTGCATATGTATACGATTGCCGATCTTAGAACCCACAGCTTAGGCGAATTAGTACTTAATTTTGGTAAATATGGCTACCGCTTGCATGACCTAGCCTATGGTATTGATCATCGCGCCGTCAATCCTTATCGCGAGACCAAGCAAATATCCGCCGAAACTACCTTTGAGCAAGATCTTAGCCTTGGTGATGCGAGCACGGCTGTGTTAGCCTTGGCGCAGTCTGTCATTGCTAAGTGTCAGCGTAAGGGCTTATTTGGGTACTGTGCTACCGTCAAACTAAAGACCGCGGATTTTAGGATCATAACGCGGTCTGTCACTTTAGCGAATCCCCTCTATGAATTACCGCATTTTGTGACAACCATAGAGCAATTAATTGCACACCTCGATGAACAAGACAAAGCCGAGCATTATCGCTTAATTGGTGTTGGGGTTTCTGAATTTATAGACAAGCAATTGGCTGCCAAACAACTAGCCCTGTTTGTTTAGCTGTTCTTTAAGCAGAGCAGAGACGTTAGACATATCGGCTTTGCCCGCTAATTGCGTTTTTAGTTGCCCCATGGCTTTACCCATGGCCGCACCGCCGCTAAGGCCTTGAGCTTGTAAATCAGCGACGACTTTTTGTACAGCGGCTAAGACGTCTTCTTGACTTAACTGCTCTGGCAAAAATGGCTCCAACACCTTGATTTCATCCTCTTCGGCTTGCGCAGCGTCGTCACGACCGGCCTCTTTAAAGGCTTTAGCAGACTCTTTGCGTTGTTTGATTTGTTTTTCGATGATGGCGATTATCTCGTCATTGCTCAAGTCTTTGCGTTCATCCACTTCTTTTTGTTTGAGCGCGGCTTGTAACATGCGCAAGGTTCCTAAACGCTTGCTGTCTTTGGCGCGCATGGCTTGTTTGACTTGATCCATAATGACGTTCTTGAGATTTTCTGACATGTCTATATATACCTTTGTAGTGTAAAAATAATGGACCGATAGCTATGCATAGTATCGGTGAGTATGAAGATATTAAGATGAGTTATTTTACTTTACAAAAAAGCCTCTCAGCAAAAAGCCCTCAAAGTAGCGCCTTATTTATTGTGCTTTATCCACGCTCTTATGAGCAGACACAAGCCCAAGACCAATTAGCGCATTTAGTCGCCAGTATTCAAGCTCAATTTCCTCAAGCCAGTATCGTTAGCGTGTGCTTAAATTCGGTCGAGCTTGAAGACCATCTGCATCAAGTGCTCACTCTGGGGAATGGTGCTTTAACATCTGATCAGGACATGGCGACATTGACTCGACAATGGCGTGATTTGGTCCAAGAATTATCGCAGCAATATGGGGTAGAGTCGGCCGCCACAGCCGTGATCGGGGTGGCAGCGGCGGGCGCGCTGGTGCTGGAACTGAGCAAATTAGCCGAGCCAATTGCTGGACGTCTTATAACTTTTGGGGCGGGGTTTATGACTATACCCCAAGAGGCACTGCATCTTAAACAAACGATTCATTTATTACATGCCGCCCAAGATCCAGTCATTAATGTCGCCCATAGTAAAAAAGCGCAAGCTTCTATTGCGCAGTTGCAAGGCGATGCCACTATTGATATCGCCAACCAAGAAAGTTCCGCGCTGGCGCAAGTCCTGATCCAACAAATGCTACAGAGACTACAAACGTGTGTGCCATTATGGATGTGGAAAGAGGCCTATGGCATGCAAGACACAGACCTCGAGAAACTCGAGGCCTTGCGAGCGGATGCGACCAAGCACTAATGGGAGGTGGGCATAGATATTTAACCTAGAGCCTACAGATCCTAGCAGAATTCAACAGAACTCAATAGAACTCAACAGAATCCAATAGAACCTTGGGTTTAAGCGCCTTGTAATGTTATTGGGTGGGCGGGGTTTGACGTTGTTTGAGGTATTCGGCGATCCAAGCGCAGATCATCAGCTGTATTTGGTGAAAAATCATCAAGGGTAAGACGATAGCCCCAATCGGATGTCCTGCAAAAATTACTTTGGCCATGGGTAAACCATTGGCCAGGCTTTTTTTGGAGCCACAAAACACAATCGTGATGCGATCGGCTAGTTCAAAGCCCAACAATTTACTACTAATGGCCGTAAAAGCTAAAGCCAAGGCCAAAATGACACATGAAACTACCACCACCGCGATCAGCGCTTGGTAGCTGGTGGTTTGCCATAATCCTTCAACAACGGCTTCTGAGAAGGCCGCATAAACCACTAATAAGATAGAGCCTTGGTCCACAATACCGACTAATTTGGGATATTTACTAATAAAGCCAAGTGTCCATGGACGAGAGAAATGCCCAGCCGCAAAAGGCACCAAAAGCATCAGAATGATTTTGAGGACCGACATTAAGGTAATCGGTGGCACACTATCGCTATAGTCACTTAACACCAAGGCGATGAGTAAGGGGGTAATGAATATCCCCGCAATACTTGAACCCGAGGCACTACAGATGGCTGCCGGTATATTGCCGCGAGCTATCGAGGTAAATGCGATTGCGGATTGCACAGTGGCTGGCAATACACATAAATACATAAAGCCCAGGTATAACTCCTTAGTCATTAGGGGTTCCACGATAGGGCGTAGAGCCAGACCGAGCAATGGAAAGAAAACAAAGGTACTAAAAAAGACTAAGCTATGAAGACGCCAATGACCAGCGCCTTGTATGATGGCTTGACGAGATAATTTGGCGCCATGCAAGAAAAACAGCAAGGCAATCGCAATATTGGTAAAGGCATCCGTCGCCACTTTGGCCGCGCCTTGTGCTGGCAGCAGTGTGGCTATAATCACAACTGCAATCAACATTAAGGTAAAGCGGCTAAATAAAGTGGCGAGGATTTTCATGATGAATCAAAAATAAAGTTACAATTAAAGCGCATCGGCGGCGTAATCCGCTAGACGTGAGCGCTCACCTTTTTGGAGCGTAATATGCCCCGAATGTGACCATCCCTTAAAACGATTGACAACATAAGTTAAACCAGAGCTGCTTTCGGTGAGATAAGGGGTATCAATCTGAGCAATATTGCCTAAACATACTATTTTAGTCCCTGGGCCAGCGCGTGTAATTAGGGTTTTCATCTGTTTAGCGGTTAAGTTCTGGGCCTCATCGACAATCACGAACTTATTTAAGAAAGTGCGGCCACGCATAAAACTCATCGACTTGACGCGAATCACAGACTCAATCAATTCTTTGCCAGCGCTATGCTCCCAGATATCTCCCGTCATACCTCGATTACCGGTGTGCAAAAACTCTAAATTATCCTGCAAAGCGCCCATCCAAGGCAACATTTTTTCTTCCTCAGTCCCCGGTAGGTAACCAATATCTTCACCGACAGACACCGTGGCACGCGTCATGATAATTTCGCTATAACGCTTGGTCTCAAGCACTTGTGTTAGACCCGCGGCGAGTGCTAGCAAGGTTTTACCTGTGCCGGCCTGACCAAGAATCGTCACAAAGTCGCATTCGGGATCCATCAGCATGTTTAAGGCAAAGTTCTGCTCGATATTGCGCGCATTAATGCCCCATACATTGTTTTTCTTGTTGCCGTAATCACGTACAGTAGAAATCACAGTGGAATTACCGCTAATTTGTCGTACCTGCGCCTGCAGGGGCATATCGCCTTCGAGACTAAGGAACTGGTTGACGACAAATTCATGGTTTAGGTCCGAAGTAAATTTGTAGTAAGTGACGCCAGCTTCTACCCACGACTGCAAGCTCTCATCGACTTGATTCCAAAAATTCTCTGGCAGTCGCGAAAACCCATCAAACACCATATCGGTATCGTGCATGGTGTGATCGTTGAGGTAGTCCTCGGTCTCCAGTCCCATGACACGAGCTTTGAGGCGCATATTAATGTCTTTGGAGACAAGCACAACGGGCTTATCGGTGATACGTTGGGCTAGGTTATAAACCGTATCGAGAATCTGGTTGTCGTTTTTACTTTCAGGGAAAAGATCTTTAGTGGTTTCAGAAGGGACTTTTTCAGTCTCAAAATATAAACAACCGGTAGCATCGGCATGGCCCAGTTGGTTCAGCTCGATGCCTTTTTCGAGTTCATGCTCAGTGTGCGCGACTAAGGCGTCTAAATAGCGACTGACTTGACGGGCATTGCGTGCAATCTCACTCAGGCCTTTTTTGTTGTGATCTAACTCTTCGAGCACAATCATAGGAATAAAAACATCGTGTTCCTGAAAACGGAAAATTGAGGTCGGGTCATGTAAGAGCACATTGGTATCGACCACAAAAATTTTGTTGACCGCCAACTCCTTTTTTTGACGCTTGCTGATTTTTTTGGTCACAGCTTTTTTGGCTACGGGTGCTGAACTTGGTGTTTTGTGCGATGGACTAGGCGGGGGCGTTTCGGGATTAGGCTTGAGTGCGTTGACTTCGATGGGGGTATTGGTTTTGTATTGAATCGTGGGACTGCTGGATCGATTGCTGCGGTTGGCTGTTTGGCTAGGAGATTTAGGATTAAGTGGCGGTCTCGCTTTTAATTTAGGTAAGGTTGAACTTTCTAGAATTTCAGCAAGTTTGCTTGGAGCTTGTGGTAGAGGCATTGATTTTCCTGAAAATAACAAGGGGTTAAGCTTGATTACGGAGTGTCTCTAAAACGTTTTCGACATGTCCTGGGACTTTTAGGCCACGCCATTCGGCGACTAATTGACCTTTTGGATCAATCAAAAAGGTGCTGCGCTCGATGCCACGAGATTCTTTGCCATAGAGCTTTTTGAGTTTCATGACACCGAATAACTCACATAAAGACTCATCCTCATCGGCGATGAGAGGATAGGGAATATCATATTTGGCAATAAAGTTTTCGTGCTTCTTGAGTGAGTCACGAGAGACGCCCACAATCGCAGCATTGAGCTTTTTAAATTGCTCATATTGTGCGGTAAAATCTTGGGCCTCGGTGGTGCAGCCCGGGGTATTGTCGCGAGGATAAAAATACAGCACAAGGTATTGACCTTGAAAGTCACTCAATTTCAGTTCACCCGTGGTGGCTGTGGCACTAAAATCAGGCACGGGTTTATGTACTTCGATCGTCATACGTACTCCTTATCAACAACAAACAGAGGTTCAGCAATTGAACCCTTAAATAAGAATCGCAACGGCGACGTTACGACCCTCTGACATTAAAACATTATAGGTGCGAGCGGCAGCATTACTGTCCATGGACTCAATGCCGATCCGCGCCTTGATAAAAGGTTGCAAAACACTAGGATCTAGAAAATGTTGCTCGGTACCGGTACCGATAATGAGTAATTCGGGGGCATTTTCAAAGGTGGTGGCGCTAGCGCCTTCGGGGCTATCTAAAAAATCAAAGGCGGAGGCTTTTTTGGCGGTGGCACCACTGGCCAGCAGGAGGGCATCGTAATCAATGTCGCGGACATGTTTGACAGGCCAGGCTTGAATAGGGCCTTCGGGCTTAAAAAACACAGAGTGGGGATAGCGTTCTTTGTTGATTTCTACATAGTCGAGGGTGTAAGAGGTCACGGTATTGGCAAATTTATTTTCTTGCTGCTGTAATAACACAGAGTCTCCTATTCACTTCGTATTAGCTTCTATAATAAAGTTAATAAAGATCTGGATTGTCTTTATTTTCAAATTTCAAAAAAAAAGTACAAAAAATTAAAAAACCGATTGAATGTGCTTTTGACTTCAGCTAGATTTATAGGTTTAGCATTGTCGATTTACGAAGTAGTCAAGGCTCAGGATCGACACCAATTAGAGCAACAATTATGAAAACATTCCCTAGAATTGAGCGCCTGCCCCCATACGTCTTTAATATTACTGGCGAACTCAAAATGGCTGCCCGTCGTCGTGGCGAGGATATTATTGATCTCTCCATGGGTAACCCAGATGGCCCAACGCCTCAGCATATCGTTGATAAACTCGTCGAAGCCGCTAATAAACCACATACCCATGGCTATTCAGTTTCTAAAGGCATTCCACGTTTACGTAAATCCATTACGGATTGGTATGCCCGCCGTTACGACGTCGAATTGGACCCAAACACAGAGGCTGTGGTAACCATTGGCTCCAAAGAGGGCTTAGCGCATCTTATGCTGGCTACGCTAGATGCCGGTGATACTGTGCTCGTGCCCAATCCTAGTTATCCCATCCATATTTATGGTCCCGTGATTGCTGGGGCTAATATCCGATCCATACCCATTGGTCCAGGCATTGATTTCCTTGAAGAAATAGAACGGGCGGTGCGCGAATGTATCCCAAAACCAAAGATGCTGATCGTGGGCTTTCCGAGCAACCCCACTGCACAATGTGTGGATTTAGCGTTCTTTGAGCGAGTCGTTAATTTAGCACGCGAGCACGATATTATGGTGGTGCATGATTTGGCCTATGCTGACATCGCTTTTGATGATTATGTGCCTCCTTCTATCATGCAAGTGCCAGGCGCCAAAGACGTTGCAGTCGAGTTTTTTACCATGAGTAAGAGCTATAACATGGCCGGTTGGCGTGTGGGTTTCATGGTAGGCAACCAAGAAATTGTCAACGCCCTAGCGCGCATCAAAAGCTACCATGATTATGGGATGTTCACCCCCATTCAAGTGGCGGCTATTGCGGCGCTAGATGGGCCTCAAGACTCCGTCCGGGAAGTCACTAAAGAATACCAAAAACGCCGTGATTTGCTCGCCAAGGGTCTGCATGATATCGGTTGGATGGTAGAAATTCCCAAAGCGTCCATGTATATCTGGGCCGAGATTCCTGAGCAATATAAATCCATGGGCTCATTAGAGTTTTCCAAAAAACTCTTAAGCGAAGCCAAAGTTGCTGTATCACCAGGAATCGGTTTTGGTGATATGGGGGATAACCATGTGCGATTTGCCCTAATAGAAAACGAGCAACGAATTCGTCAGGCGCTGCGTGGTATCAAGGACATGTTCAAAAAAGACGGGTTTAGCCAATGAATAGTAAATTGAATTCCGTAAAAATTGGCATTTTAGGGTTTGGCGTGGTCGGTAGTGGCACGTGGGAGGTTTTGACACGTAATGCCCAAGAGATTGCTCGACGCGCGGGCCGTCATATGGAGATTGTGCGCATTGCTACACGCACCCCCTCAAAAGTGCCCAGTCACATTCGTGACACCATTAAGGTCGATAATGATTTGCATGCGCTGGTCAATGATCCAGAGATTGATATTGTGGTTGAGCTCATCGGCGGTACCGATTTAGCCAAAACCTTAATTCTACAAGCGATCCAAAATCACAAACATGTGGTCACGGCCAACAAAGCCTTATTGGCCATGCATGGCAAAGAGATTTTTACGCTGGCGAGCCAAAACAATATCATGGTGAATTTTGAAGCTGCTGTGGCGGGTGGTATCCCTATTATCAAGGCAATGCGTGAAGGTTTGAGTGCCAATCGTATCCAGTGGGTTGCTGGCATTATTAATGGCACGACGAATTTTATTTTGTCGCAAATGCGCGAACATAAATTACCGTTTCAAGAGGTGCTCAAACAGGCGCAGGCATTGGGTTACGCCGAAGCCGATCCGACCTTTGATATCGAAGGAGTAGATGCGGCTCATAAACTGACATTATTGGCCGCGATTGCCTTTGGTATTAATATTCAGTTCGATAAAGTCTATATCGAGGGCATTACGCAACTCGAAACGCATGATGTCGCTTATGCCGCACGTCTAGGTTACCGCACTAAATTATTAGGCATTGCCAAGCGTCAAGACAAGGGCATTGAGTTACGTGTCCATCCTACCTTAGTGCCAGAACGCAAGCTCTTAGCCAGTGTAGAGCAAGTCATGAATGCGGTGGTGGTCAAGGGTGATGCCGTGGGCGAAACTCTGTATTATGGCCCCGGCGCAGGCGCCGAGCCGACGGCATCGGCAGTAGTAGCCGATATTGTGGATGTGACACGCATGATGACAGCGGATGCTGATAACCGCGTGCCGCATTTAGCTTTTCAACCAGAGGCCTTAGCCGATTATCCAATCTTGGATATGTCTGACACCATCAGTGCCTATTATTTACGCATGCAAGTGGTCGATCAACCAGGCGTGCTGGCGGATATCACCCGTATTTTGGCGCAACGTCATATTTCGATTGATTCCATGGTGCAAGAACCCAAAGAGGCCTCACAAAGTAGTGCCAATATCATTTTCTTGACGCACGAAGCGCGGGAAGGTGATGTCGACGAAGCACTTGCCCAAATCCAAAACTTGCCGTACTTACAATCGAAAATCGTGCGCTTACGTTTGGAGAATTTCCAATGAAATACCTATCGACTCGGGGCGGCGTAGACGCTGTCGAATTTTCTACTGTGTTACTAGAGGGATTAGCGCCCGATGGTGGCCTCTATGTGCCAGCGCATATCCCCACGGTAACTAAGCCAACCCTCCAGGCCTGGCGATCCTTGTCTTATGCGGAGTTGGCCACGGAGATTCTGAGTCTGTATTTTACGGACATACCGAAGCACGATTTAGCGCAGTTATGCCAAAAAACCTACACTGCCGAGATCTTTGGTTCGGCACAAATCGTGCCTCTCAAACCCATCGACGAGCATATCAGCTTGGTTGGTTTGTCCGAAGGGCCTACCTTGGCCTTTAAAGACATGGCCATGCAATTGTTAGGTAATTTGTTTGAATATGTATTACTCAAACAACATCGCGAACTTAATATTCTTGGGGCGACTTCGGGCGATACAGGCTCTGCTGCCGAATATGCGCTTAAGGGCAAAAAAGGTTTGAGAGTCTTTATGCTTTCACCCCAAGGGCGCATGAGCGCATTTCAACGCGCGCAAATGTACTCATTAGATGAAGACAATATTTTTAATATTGCTGTCAAAGGGGTGTTTGATGAGTGCCAAGATATTGTCAAGGCCTTAGCCGGGGACATAGACTTTAAGAAAAAATATCATCTTGGCGCGGTCAATTCGATTAACTTTGCCCGTATCGCTGCACAAATTGTGTATTATTTTTGGGCTTGGTTGCGCGCCACTCAACATGAGGATCAACAGGTTTCTTTTACAGTTCCATCCGGCAATTTTGGTAATATTCTGGCAGGTCACTATGCCCGTCAAATGGGCTTGCCGATTCATCATTTAGTACTGGCTACCAACGAAAATAACGTCCTCGAAGAGTTCTTTAATACAGGCGTCTATCGACCTCGTGCCAGTGAACAAACCTACGCGACATCCAGTCCATCTATGGATATCTCCAAGGCGTCTAATTTTGAGCGCTTTGTTTTTGATCTCTTTGAACAGGATCCTAACAGCGTCAAGCAACTGTGGACGCAACTTCAGACGCAAGGCTATTTTGATCTTAGCAGCAAACAGGCGGCTTTTGAGCAAGCGTTTGGCTTTGTGGCCGGCACCAGTTCGCATACAGAACGCCTAGCTGTCATTAAAGAGACGTATGAGCAACATGGTGTCTTAATTGACCCACACACGGCAGATGGCGTCAATGTCGCTCGCCACTTTAGCCAACCGAATATTCCTATGCTGGTGCTCGAGACAGCGCTGCCGGCTAAGTTCTCCGAAACGATTCAAGAGGCCATTGGTCAGCCTGCCCCTCGTCCAGCAGCGCTTGAAAATATCGAGCAATTACCCCAGCATGTGATGGAGCTCGAATGCGACGTCGACATTGTTAAGGATTTTATACAACAGCATATAGGCGAAAATTAAATTCTACTTGTCCTCTGTATTCTGGAGATCTTTCTTAACCTGCTTTTGCTTTGAATTTCGCTATTATCACACCTCTTCATATTTTAGCCGTTGCTAGCGGCGCTGCCCTGGGTGCTTGTGCACGCTGGCTGTTAGGCCTTGCGCTTAATCAGCCAGATTGGCCGTGGGGCACGATGTTCGCCAATGTCCTTGGGGGCTTGCTGATTGGGCTACTGCTTTCTTATTGGCAGGTCACCCAAGCCCCGCCCACTTGGTTAAGCTTGTTTCTGGTCACCGGTGCACTAGGGGGCTTTACGACATTTTCAACCTTCTCCAGTGAAGTCATCTTGTACTTCATGAAAGGCCAGACCTTGCTGGCGCTGTTATATATGGCTAGCAGTGTCATAGCCACGTTGTGTGCGACCGCTGTAGCGTTTTATAGTGTGCAATTGATCGCTAAATGAAGCGAACAACTTAACAACTGGTTGCAAATAGATCTAATTTGAAATATAATTTCGCTAATAATAATTATTCTCAATTTCATTGTATTTCAAATCGCATCGGATTCATTTGTGAACCAAAATAATCAAACAACAAATCAAGCTGATACAGATATCCCTTGGTGGTTGCATCCATTAAGCATCTTGATAACCCTAATTTTTTTGGGGATTATTGCAGGGCTTATTATGTACGCTAAGCCCGAGACTCAAGAAGCCACTACCGATTTACCTCTAGTCTCCGTGAGTCTGGAGGAGTTGCCGCTACCAAAAGGGGAGCAATTAGAGCAACCAACGGCCGCGGCGCCAGAACCAGAACCCGAAGAAGAGGTCAAAGAAGAACCGGTTGAAGAAGAGGTCAAACCTGAGCCAGAGCCTGAGCCCGAACCAGAACCTGAGCCTGTGGTCAAAGAGATCGTTAAACCTAAGCCAAAACCGAAGCCTAAGCCCAAACCTAAACCTAAGCCTAAGCGTGAGCGTAAACAGCCACCTAAGCAGATAAGCAAACCAGTACCCAATAGCAATGCGCAAAATGCCTTTAATGGCCCAGCGCAGTTTGACGGTCAACTTAAACCTTTTGGTGTGCCAGATGGTGTCACTAAAGGAGGTGGTTCAACCGCCAATAATCAAGCGCCACGTTTAGTCAATGGTATTCGCTACAAACGCAAACCTAACATCAAGGTTTCCTCAGCCATTGCGCGACGAGGTGGTAGCGGTGAGACGGTGATTGTACGGGTGACCGTCAATGCCCAAGGTAAAGTGATCGCGACCCAACTCATGAAGGGTAGTAGCAATCCTTTACTCAACAAAGAAGTACTCAGACGTGTTAATGAGGTCAGCTTCTACCCGTATACCGAAAATGGCGTCGCCAAACCCGCTAAAGCGGATGTACCGTTTACATTTAATTTTTAATATAAATCCAATCAAGTTAAGGAAAGTGTCATGTCCGTTTCATGGTTACAACTACCATTGACCGTATTAAATGAAGTTAATACAACTGCTGCGCAGTCTTCTAACAATGGTTTCTTAAGTTATTTCAACGATACCGATGTGATCGGTAAGACGTTATTTGTGATTTTGATTGTGATGGCCATCATCACATGGTATTTAATTTTCTATAAAACGATTGCTGGTTTGATTCGTAAAGGTCGCAGTCGTGAGTTTCTCAAAAAATTCTGGGACAACCACACTGACTTACATGATTTACGCAAACAAATCGAAGAGAAAGGCACTCACGATATGTTTTCTCGCTTGACGAAGTCAGCCTTAGTTGCGAGTTCACAATACGAGAAATATACGGGTCAATCTGGTTTTCATGATGGTAGTGTTGACTTTGTGACTCGTTCTATTCGTCGCAGTATAGAGGCCGAAACCGCCAAAATTGAAAGTGGTCTTACTCTGCTCAGCTCTATTGGTTCAACAGCACCCTTTGTGGGCTTATTCGGTACGGTTTGGGGGGTTTATCACGCCCTTATGGGGATTAGCCATGCGGATGGCGTGACCATTAACCAAGTGGCTGGCCCTATTGGTGAAGCTTTAGTCATGACTGGCTTAGGTTTGGCGGTAGCGATCCCAGCGGTCTTAGCGCTCAATGCCTTTGTGCGTCGTAACCGTTTAACACTTGCCAAACTCGATGGCTTTGCCTACGATGTCTTAGGTGTGGTGACGACGTCTGCCACGGGTTCTGCGCAGCACCTTAAAGCCAACTCAAACCAACATGTGACGCCAGCGGCTACGGCTTTAGCCGATAAATCTGGCATCAATCACGAGGACGTATAATATGGCTTTTGGTGGACTAAACAGTAACAAAAGTAGTTTTGGCACTGTCTCCGAAATCAATATGGTGCCTTTAATCGACGTGATGTTGGTGTTGTTGATTATCTTTATTATCACGGCACCTCTAATGGCTCACTCTATCGTTATCGACGTGCCTAAAGCAAGCACCGAAGCTATCAAAGAGGAGCCCAAGAAAGTCGATTTGGCGATTGATGACAGTGGCAATATCTTTTGGGACGAGAACCCAATCAGTATGGAAGAACTTGAAGCCAAAATGGCCGATATTTCTAAAGAAGATCCACAACCCGATCTACGGATTCGTGCTGATAAAGACTCACGTTACGAAATTTTGGCGCAAATCATGGCTAAAGCTAAACTTAGCGGTCTCAAAAAACTTAACTTTGTGACTAGTCCTAATGCGAATAATGAGGCGAGTGAGCAAAAGGGCGCTAACAAGGCTGAGAGCAGTCACTAATACGATCACGCCCATACCCAAAAAAGCCACCCAAAGGGTGGCTTTTTCTTTCTTTTTTTATGCTAGCTGCCAATCAGGGCAATAGCGGGCTTGTATGGTACAGGTTTGGGACAGTCGCACTAGTGGCAATTACCTGCTATCGTAGACTGAATTTGTCTCTCGAAGGCCTCGACCAGGTAGACGAGCAGAGCTAAATAGTAGAACGCAACATCCTAGGGGACACTCGATTAACTCGATTCGTTAATCTCGTCCATGCCATAGAATTTGACACCGATCTCAATTTTTTCGCGACCGCGTTCACGACGAAAGCGATTGGTATCTCGAAGGGAATAGACGCAACCACAGTATTCTTGTTGGTAGAAGTGCTCACGTTTACTGATTTCAATCATGCGTGCAGAACCACCGCCTTTGCGCCAGTTCTGTGTCCAGTAAATCAGATCAGGATAACGCGCTGCAGCACGCTCACCACAGCCATTAATCTGATTCATGTCCTTCCAACGTGAAATGCCCAGCGAACTCGTGATGGTATCGAAACCATGTTCATGCGCATACAGCGCCGTACGTTCAAAGCGCATATCAAAACAGGCCGTACAACGAATCCCGCGCTCAGGTTCCCATTCCATTCCTTTGACGCGCTCAAACCAATTGTCAACGTCATAATCAGCATCGATAAATTCAATGCCATGTTGCTCAGCAAAACGAATATTCTCTTCTTTGCGAATCTCGTATTCTTTGACAGGATGAATATTTGGATTATAAAAAAAGATACTATAATCAATGCCTGCCTCGAGCATCGCTTCCATAACTTCACCCGAGCAAGGCGCACAGCACGAATGCAAAAGTACTTTGTGACGGCCCTTAGGTAAGATAAGGGGTTTGCGTTGGGTAGTTTGTGACATAACGACTATCAAAAAATCTAAAGTCCATATTTTAACAAAGTTACGCCCTGTACACAGCCTGCCATTGAATTGATCTAAGCAGATCCTCAACTCTTGAGGTGCCGATACTCTAGTTATTGCTTAGCCATAAAAGACTAAAAAGACGTAAACCCGAAAGCCATCACACGGCCAAAAGCCTGGCATCTATTCATGTAATGGTTGGCTAGGTAGGTCCTGAGGATTTTCGGCAAAGACGTGATTCCAAAGCTCAATCACGGCATAACGTTGTGCATACAATTTATCGGCTTCGATTCGTGCTTTATCCATGCCTCGCAAGCGCAGTTTATGTTGCACTCGGCGTAGATGCCTATAGGCATCGGCCGCGGCGATGGCTAGGTTTTCGGGGATTAATTGTAATTGTGCCGCTACTTTAAGCAAGGCGATATTGCCCAAGTTTTTGAGAAGTTCTGGGTGCTCATGCGCATAGCCTAAGACCAAGAATTGCGTCATAAACTCTACATCGACCAAACCGCCGGCATCGTGTTTGAGATCAAACAGGGCGCTACGATTGGGATGACCGTCTCGCATTTTGATGCGCATATTAACGATCTCACGTTTGAGCTCCGGAATGTTGCGTTTTTTTAGTAGCACCTCTTGACGAATGACTTCGAACTTGGCGCCCACTTGATGGTTTCCCGCCGCAAAACGAGCTCGGGTGAGTGCTTGGTGTTCCCAAGCCCAGGCGTGTTTATCTTGGTAAATTTTAAAGCCTTCACAAGAGACGGCGAGTAATCCAGCTTCACCGTCTGGGCGCAAACGTATATCAATCTCGTAGAGGCGACCTGAAGAGGTTAAGGTAGATAACCAATTACTCAAGCGCCGCCCAAAGCGTGCATAGTAATCACTGGCCTCTGGATTTGGATCATCATATAAAAACACCAGGTCTAGATCGGAGGCATAACCCAATTCTTTGCCGCCTAAGCGACCATAAGCGATGATGGCAAAACTCGGCTCTGAGGGTAGATGTTGATATTTTTGGCGAATTTGCGGCCAGACGCGCACCATGCTCTCTTGCAGCAACATATCTGCCAAGGCTGAGAGTAAATCACCGAGCGCCTCAACCGTCAATAAGCCCTCTAGATCCTGCGCCATGAGTTGGAAAGTGACCTGACGTTGCACATCGCGCATGATGTTCATCTGTGTTTCTATATCTGCCTGACCCTCTTGGGTGATGCAAGCATCTAGTTCTTGGCTCAGTTCTTGGGCAATCTCTTCGATATTGACGGGCTGCATCAGAGCCTGCCAGTCAATCAGGCTATCTAGTAGCAAGGGGTGGTGAATCACGTATTCGGCGGCCCAATAGCTGGCATTAAAGATGCGAGCCACTCGGCCAATAGTATTGGGAAATTCAGCCAATAAGGCAATGTAGGAGCTGCGTTGCGCCACGGTCTCTACAAGATCCAGCAAACGCTTACATACGATCTCTGCGTTTTTGTATTCGGCACTATTTTGCAAAATAATAGGAATCAGCTTTTTGAGGCGCGTTTGCGCACTTGCCGAGAGTTTCTTAATCCGATAGCTGTCATATAGTAATTTAAGATGCTGTTGTACTTGTTGTGCTTGTTCTGGTGTATAGAGGGATTGGATGAGCGTATTATTATCGGGATTTGCTGCTTCTTCCTCGACATTTAAGCTATGTTCTTGCTCCTCTTCTTCTTGCATACCAATCAAACGAAAGGCATTTTTGAATAATTGGTTAACGGTTTGCCGATGTTGCGCCAAGCATGTATCAAATTCGTCCACACTCATACTAAAAAGACTCGCTAGGATTTTACGCGGCTCGTCTTGTTTAGGCAGTAAGTGCGTCTGCGCATCGTTTTGATATTGTAAAAAATGCTCGGTTTGACGCAAAAACAAATAGGCTTGACGAAGCTGTTGAGCGTGTTCAGCGCTGAGTAAGCCGAGCTCGACTTGCACTTGCAAAGCCATTAGCATATTGCTTTGTTGCAATGCCGATTGCCGTCCGCCTCGCACCAGTTGCTGGATTTGCACAATGAATTCGATTTCTCTAATGCCCCCTATGCCTAGCTTGATATTGTCTTGCTCGTCTAAACGGCTCTTGTTGCGAACGGTTTGATTCCATTGCTGCCTGATTTGTTCGCGTAGCTTGCGCATGGAAGAGAGGGCATCAAAATCAAAATACTTGCGATAGACAAAAGGGATTTGTAATTCTTTAAGTTGCTGAATATAGGGCACAACTTGGCTTTCAGCAAAGGCCTTGACCGGGATCACGCGCGCCTTGATCCAGGCGTAGCGTTCCCATTCACGGCCTTGGGTCACTAAATAATTCTCTAAGGCACTCAAACTCCAGGCCAATGGTCCACTATCGCCATCGGGGCGCAAACGTAAATCGGTTCGAAACACAAAGCCATCGGCGCTTTGGTCAGAGAGGAGATTGAGGATTTTTTGGGTGAGGCGAGAATAAAATTGATGAAAACTGATTGGCCGGCGCCCCGTGGTTTCACCATCCTGAGGGTAGAGCATGATCAGATCAATGTCAGAAGACACATTCAGCTCGCAACCGCCCAACTTACCCATGCCCAAAATCAACATCTCTAAGGGTAGGCCCTGCTCATCTCTGGGCATATCGTGTAAGTCACTCAGCTCTTGCATCGCACATTGATAGGCAAGAGCAATGGCTTGGTCCGCAAAATAGGACATGGCCTGAGTGACCTCATTGAAGTCCGCTTGACCATTGATGTCTCGCACTAATAGGGTTTGAAACACACGGGTTCGGACTTGTCTGAGTACAGGACTGCAAGTGGCGGCTGAGAGATGGTGAGTATGATAGGAATCTGTGCTCACGCCGTGGGCTTGGAGCGCCTGTTGTAACCATTGATCGATAGTACTGAGGCATAGGGGCGCTTGCACATCCGCTAACAGTCGCGCTTCTTGATCACTATGAATATTGAGATAGTGTCTTAGATAATTAGACCACTGCAAGGCCTTGTTTAGCATGATTATTCCTCACTACACACGAGCAACCTAAATTGGTTTGCCTTATTTTGTTAGAATTTAGGGTTAGGGTTAAGAATTACATAGATGACTGTGCAGGCTGACTAGGCAGGGGTAGATTATTAAAAAACTAAATACACTTAAGAAAGACAAGAAAGACAAACTTAAGAACGAAGCCAAACTTAAGAAAATTATACGCATACTGCTCTATATCGTTGTATTTTTGCTGCTGTTAATCTTAACAGGCTGGTTGGCCTTACACTTTTATTTGCATCAAAATCTGCAGCACTGGAAGGAGCAACTGCAAGATCTGGCCTTGCAAGAGACCGGTCTTCCTCTAAAAATCACAGATATTGAGCTCAATAATAATTTACTCAAACCCCAACTTAAGCTCAAACAACTTTATCTGGATCCGGAAAGCGCCAATACGACGGCAGCCAATTCGACGGCTCCCTCGACCAAGCCGGATTATTGTCAAAGCTCAGAACAAGCTTATACTCACAATCAGGAGCCAGCGCCTAAGGCACAAACCACGATGCCGACGCATTTCTCCATCGATGAAGTCAGTCTAGGCCTTAATTTTACGGCGTTATTGCGCCCGCATCACAAAATCCTCAACCTCACCATTGACAATATCTGCTCCCAAGCCTGGCGTGATGCAGCGGGGCAGTGGTCGATTGCTGGGCAAGCGATAGCGTCAGGCGATAGTGATTTTTCTCTGACGCAGTCTTTGCGCCAATTGCAACAAGAAGACTGGTTTAACTGGCTCGATCACTTAGAGATAACGATGCGCCACCTGGCCATTCGCGTGCGTGATGATAAGGATTGGCAGCAAAGTCAAGATATTTTATTACCGAGCGTGAGTTTGTGGCGTCACCAACAAAAAATGCGCCTGACGGCCCAGGCACAAGCACCGCTGATGGGGCCAGAACCACTAAATCTTGTGATCGATGCGCAGTTGCCCCAAAAAGACCAGCCTTTGACACTAGAGAGTCAGCTTTCTTGGTCCGATATCCGTCTGCAAAATCTACATACAGGTCAGGCCGATATAGATGCAATTGAGGACTTGCATTTAGGACCCGGCACACTTGAAATGGCTTGGTCAAACGATGAATTGCAATTTCCCATTCGGTTAAAGGGACATATTAAGCGCTTTAGTATTGGCGCCTATGAACTCTTTAGACATGGTTTTGCGCTGACGAATATGAATTATCGCTTGCAAATCAAGCAGAGTCACGATTTGTGGCAGGTGCTTGTCGATGATTTATATGTTCAAGACCCCAAATTACAAGCCCATTTTCAGGGGGATTGGCAGGCTTTAGCCGAGCATGATGATGGTAGGATGAAGTTACAGGGCAGCATTAAGCACTTGGATCTGCCTTTTTTACCAACGCTTTTTCCGACAACCATGGAAAAAGATGCTTTGGATTGGCTCGATAATGCTTTTAAATCGGGCTATATGTACGACGGTAAGTTTATTATCAATGGCTTAGTCGATGATTTTCCTTATGAAAACAGCGAGCAAGGTTTTGCGGATATTCAAGCCAAATTTAAGCAATTGCAATTGGACTTTTCACCCGCCAACACAGCCGATGATTGGCCCGATATTTATGTGAAGCAAGGGTATTTTCAGTTCAAGCAAGACCAGATCAGTCTCCAGACACCACTGGGTTACGCCCACAATAAAACAGGTAAGCGCGTGATTGATTTTCATGATCTTAAGGCTCGCATCGAGTCGCTCAATCACAATGCGCAAGTTTATGTGAATGCCCAAGCGCATACCGAACTTGGTGATTTTTTAGCCTTATCAAAGCAAACGCCCCTGTCAAGACTGCTCGACCATAATTTAGATAATGCGCAAGCCAGTGGTAAGGCGATGATTCCGTTGGCCCTCAAAATTCCAGTCATGGACAGTGATAGCACCGAGGTCGATGGCGTGATTCATGTCAGCGATGCCAGCTTTTTATACGATCCTGTTTATCCTAAAGTGACACATTTGCAGGCCGAAATGCCATTTAACGAGCATTGGTTGCAAGTTAAAACAGCACGTTTTAACTCCTTAGGTGGAAAGGGGCATATGCAGGGTTATATTGGCCGAGCGAATCATAGTCTAGATGTAAACGCTAGTTTTACGGCGCAAGGCTTAGGTCAGTTTTTGCAAATGCAAACCCAAAATTTAATGCAGGGCAGTACCCAGTACCATTTGAATTTGGCATTTAATCAAGTCCAGCAAATCAAAGCACAACTGCATGCTGATCTCAAAGGTTTAGCCTTAAAACTACCCGGCGATCTACATAAAGCGGCCGTTATACCGCTGCCAATTTTCATGCAATGGAATGAGATGCAAGAACAGGTCGGCAAGGGTAAGGCTTTGCTCCAGGTAGATATTGGTAAAGGTGCTTTGCAAGGCTTGTTTGAGCGCCTGGAAGGCAAGCCTTTTGACCAGCATCAGGCTTATTTCCATAGGGTAGCTGTGGGGATTGATCAGCCGGCGCAATTAGGAGCCTCGCCGTTTAGCATTCAGGGCCAAGTCAAACGCCTTAATGTCAATGACATTGAAAATGCTTTTGCGCGGTTCGAGCAAAGTTGGCAAGCGCATCAGCCACAAACATCGAAGAGCCAAGACAGCGGCCCCTCAAAACGTATTTTGCCGCCTCTTAAGCACCTAGATTTAGCGATTCAGCAACTGCTTTATGATGATTATCAAGTAGCCAATCTTAAACTCAAGGCTCAGCAGCCAACGCCAGACCACTGGACCTTACAGTTACAGAGTCCCGTACTAGCAGGACAGCTACAAATGAAGGGACAGTCAGGACAGGCCATCGAGCGTTTGACAGGGCGTTTTGCTTATCTTAAGTGGCCTCTAGAATCAGGTGCACCGGAGACCAAAGCCAAGAAGTCTCGGTCAGATGATGCGCCTTTAATTGACTCTAAACACTGGCCAGTCAACGCACTCGATGTGCAAATCAATCAGTTGTATTATCAGGATCACGCCCTCGGTCGTTTAAATATCCGAGGTCAGGCGCAAGGCCACCAGCAGTGGCATTTAGAACATTTCAATCTGTGTGGGGCCATGCTGTGTTTGCAGACTTCAGGCGACCTTAGACGGCATGCGCAGCAAGTGCCCTTGAGCCTGCATGGTCAATTAAAAATCGCTAACCTAGGTCAGTTGCTAGAGGCCTTGGATGTCACAGAAGATTTAGCACAAACCAAGGCAGATGCCACGCTTAATGTGCAGGTACCCGATGTCAATGATTTACATTTAGAGACCCTCGATGCTAATTTATACGCGAGCCTGCAACAAGGCCGGATTAAGGCGATAGACTCCAAGGCACTGCAGGTCTTGCAATTGATTTCTTTACAAGCATTGAGCCATCTACCTTATATTGCCTCTAATTTGCGTGATACGTTGCAAGAGGGTATGGCTTTTGAAAAAGTCAATTTTAATATACAATTGCAACATCAACTGCTGAGCTTAAAACAGTTTGAGCTATTTAGTAATGTTTTAGATGCTCGCGCAAATGGTCAGAGTCACCTTAATACCCAGCAATTAGATTTTCGAGCCCATGTTAAGCCACACATGGAGCTAAGTGGGGCTGCCCTTGCCACGGGCATTGTTTTTAATCCTATCATTGGGGCTCAGGCTTTATTAGGCCAATGGCTATTGCGACGACCTTTGGAATCAGCGCTCGAGCAAGATTTCCACATTCAAGGTACTTGGCAAAAACCGCTGCTAGATGGCAAACCCATGCAACTCGACTAAGCCTACTTTCCGACCCAACTTCACTATAAGCTAAAACCATCAATGGGTCAGCACGCTCATAGAATATAGGTATAGATATGCCCTTAAGTATTTTCGATGTTTTTAAAATTGGCGTAGGACCCTCGAGTTCTCACACGGTAGGTCCGATGATTGCCGCTGTACGCTTTGTTAAGGAGCTGCAGCAAGCGCAGCTGCTAACACAAGTCCAGCGCGTCAAAGTACAGCTTTTTGGCTCTTTAGGTTCCACTGGGATTGGTCACGGGAGTGATACCGCCGTCATCACAGGTTTATATGGTCATATGCCAGACAAAATTGAGCCGGATTTAATTCCTCAATTAGTCAAGCAAACCCGTGAAACCATGAGTGTGAATCTATTGCAAGCACACAAAATCGATTTCGATGAAAATACCGATTTGATTTTAAATGCCTTTGATAGTCTGCCCGAACATCCTAATGGTATGCGTTGTGAGGCCTTTGATGAAAACGGCAATGTGTTACTACAACGCGAGTATTTTTCTATTGGTGGTGGTTTTGTCGTCGATAAAGACGAGCTCAATGCCGACGAACCCGAAGCGACTATCGAAGTACCGTATGCTTTTAAATCCTCCCGTAATTTATTGGAGTTGTGCCGAAAAAATAGTTTAACTATCGCGCAACTGATGATGAAAAACGAGCTCGCCATGCGCTCAGAGCAAGAAATCATTGATGGAGTGATGCGCATTTGGAACACCATGCAAGCCTGTGTTGATCGTGGCCTACAAACCGAAGGCGTGCTGCCAGGTGGTTTTAATGTTAAACGGCGTGCACCGACCTTATATAAATTTTTACAAAAAAATGACGTCAATCACAACGAAGCGTTCTATATGATGGATTGGGTCAATCTGTTTGCCATCTCAGTCAATGAAGAGAATGCCTCTGGGGGTCGGATTGTGACGGCGCCGACCAACGGCGCGGCTGGCGTAATACCGGCCGTACTGCATTTTTATACCAAGTTCCACGATATTGAAGATAGCCAACAAAAAGTGCTGGAATTTCTACTCACGGCGGCGGCGATTGGTATTCTTTATAAAGAAAATGCCTCGATTTCTGGGGCCGAAGTGGGTTGTCAGGGTGAAGTCGGCGTGGCCTGCTCCATGGCCGCGGCGGCCCTTACAGCCGTTCAAGGGGGTAGCATCGAACAGGTCGAAAATGCCGCCGAAATTGGGATGGAACATAATCTAGGCATGACTTGCGATCCGATTGGTGGTTTGGTGCAAGTACCGTGCATTGAACGCAATGCGATGGGCGCCGTCAAAGCTATCAATGCTTCCCATATGGCGTTGCGTGGTGATGGAGAGCATGTGATCTCTCTTGATAAAGTCATTGCCACCATGTTACAAACTGGCAGAGATATGATGAGTATCTATAAAGAAACCTCTCAAGGCGGCCTCGCGGTAAATATCACTGAATGTTAGGCCTTCACTAATACATCTTCATTAACCATGAAAAAATATTTACGAACGCTGTGTAAACTACTGTGTTGCTTGGCGCTGATGAGCAGCTTAACGGCCTGTGATACATTAGGTGGCTACTTTTTTGGCAATAATAATGGTGCAGGTCTGGGTTTAGGAACGGGATATAGTTTTTAGGCGCTTTATTGACGTTTAGGGTACATAACGATTCTTAAGCAAGCCACAACAATACAGTTTTTTTTAGTATTTTTAGGTAGAATAATAGGTTATTTACTTAACCCAGTTAAAGATTATAAGTTTAATTACAAAGGTAAAAACACATGCAAGTACAAAAACTTGAAGGCCTGCAACGTCAGGTTGATTTGATTGTCTCATCCGCTGATATCGAGGCAGAAGTAAAAAAACAACTACAACAAGTTGCACGTAAGGCTAAAGTGCAAGGTTTCCGACCTGGTAAAGCGCCTTTATCTGTGATTGAGCGCAGCCACGGTCCTAGCGTGCGTTTTGATGTGATTAACCAAAAAGTCGGCGAAGCCTTTAGTAAAGCCGTTCAAGAATCTGACCTCAAGGTAGCTGGTCAACCCTCTATCGAGCCCAAAGAAGCCGGTGACGAAAAGGGTGAAGAAGGTCAATTAGCTTTTACAGCTAAATTTGAAGTGTTCCCAGAAATCGAATTGCCTGATCTTAGCCAAGTAGAAACTACTAAATACGAATGCAAAGTGACTGACGCTGAGGTGCAAGATACACTCGATATTCTTCGTAAACAACGTGCTCAATATCAAGAAACTGATCGTGCTTCTCAAGCCGAGGATCGTTGCACGGTTGACTTTGTGGGCCGTATCGATGGTGAAGAATTCGAAGGTGGTAAGGCCAGTGATTTTGTTTTCCTAGTTGGTCAAGGTCAAATGTTGCCAGAATTTGACAAGGCCGCTCAAGGCCTCAAAAAAGGCGAAGAAACTAAATTTGACTTAGCCTTCCCAGAGGATTATCACGGTAAAGAAGTGGCGGGCAAAACAGCAGAATTTACGCTCACCATGAAAAAAGTCGAAGCCCCCGTATTGCCAGAAATTGATAGCGAATTTGCTAAATCTCTCGGTCAAGAAGAGGGCGATATCGAGAAACTCAAAGCAGAAATCAAAGACAACATTGCTCGTGAAGCCGAAAACCGCGCTAAAAACCGCACCAAATCCGCAACCATGGACGCTATCGCTAAAGCGACGAACTTTGATGTGCCAGCCGCTTTGGTTCAAAACGAAGTTGCACACCGTATTCAAGCGGCTCGCGAAGAGCTTAAAGCCCGTGGTGTTCCTAATCCAGAACAAATGGATTTGCCTGCTGAGCTGTTCAAAGCTGAGGCAGAGCGTCGTGTGCGTTTAGGTTTATTAGTGTCTGAGTTAGTCGAAAAAGAAAACCTCCAAGCTAAACCTGAGCAAGTCAAAGCCAAAATCAACGAGTTTGCCCAAAACTACGAAAAACCAGAAGAGGTAGTGACTTACTACTTGACCGATGCGCAACGTCGTGCCGAAATTGAAGCCTTAGTTCTAGAAGACAATGTGATTGATTTTGTACTCTCTAAAGCTAAGGTCAAAGAAGAAGAGATTCCTTTCAAAGAAATTATGGGACAAGCCTAAATGTCTAGTAAGTTTACTGATTTTTATGCCAGCATCCATGGGGATGAGTCCGTGCGCCCATCAAGCCTCGGCTATATCCCTATGGTGATTGAGCAATCGGGTCGCGGTGAGCGCTCCTATGATATTTATTCTCGCCTCCTCAAAGAGCGAGTCATCTTTTTAGTCGGACAGGTAAATGATCAAACGGCTAATTTAGTAGTTGCTCAATTGCTGTTCCTAGAGTCAGAAAACCCTGATAAAGATGTGTCTTTATATATTAATTCTCCGGGTGGCGGTGTTTATGCCGGCCTGGGGATTTATGACACCATGCAATTTATTAAACCCGAAGTTTCTACCCTATGTACGGGGCTAGCGGCGAGTATGGGTGCCTTTTTATTATGTGCGGGTGCGCCAGGTAAGCGTTATAGCTTGCCGAATTCTCGCATTATGATTCACCAGCCCCTTGGCGGTGCTCAGGGTCAGGCCACAGACATAGAGATTCAAGCCAAAGAAATTCTTAGCTTGCGTGATCGCCTCAATGGTATCTTGGCCAAACACACAGGGCAACCTATCGAAGAAATCCGCCAACATACTGAGCGTGATAACTACATGGACCCTCTCAAAGCCAAAGAATTTGGGTTAGTGGATCAAGTTTTAGAATCTCGCGACGTTGAGTTATAGCATGGTAGACAAAAAAAAGTCAGACAAAGACGAAATGGTTTGTAGCTTTTGTAATAAGTCAGCATCCGAAGTCAATCAAATGATTTCGGGGTTGGGCCACACCTTTATTTGTGATGAATGTGTGCATGAAAGCTTTAATCTACTCGAGGAAAGAGAGCAGGAATCCTTAAAGGAAGGCATAGAGAAGGAATTGCCTAAACCTCACGAGATTAAGGCGTTTCTTGATCAATACGTGATTGGTCAAGAAATTCCAAAACGTAATCTGTCCGTGGCTGTCTACAACCATTACAAACGGATTCGACATCAAGGTCATAAATCCGAAGATAGCGTTGAGCTCTCTAAGAGTAATATATTATTGATTGGTCCGACGGGCTCCGGCAAAACATTACTGGCACAAAGTTTGGCGCGCATGATTGATGTGCCCTTTGTCATGGCCGATGCCACCACCTTAACTGAAGCTGGATATGTTGGTGAAGATGTTGAAAATATCATCACCAAACTATTACAGAACTGCGATTACGATATCGATAAAGCGCAACAAGCGATTATTTATATCGATGAGATCGACAAAATCTCACGCAAGTCAGAGAATCCTTCGATTACTCGCGATGTATCAGGTGAGGGGGTGCAACAAGCCCTACTCAAATTAATTGAGGGTACAGTGGCTTCTGTGGCACCTCAAGGTGGACGGAAACATCCTAACCAAGACTTCATCCAAGTCGACACCACCAATATTCTCTTTATTGTCGGTGGCGCGTTTGATGGTCTCGAAAAAGTGGTTCAAAACCGTACCGAAAAATCCGGCATCGGTTTCTCAGCGTCTGTCCAAGCCAAGTCCGACAAAAGCGTGGGTCAAATTTTCAGCATGGTCGAACCTGAAGATATTATTAAATTCGGCTTGATCCCTGAGTTAGTAGGCCGTCTGCCAGTATTGGCGACCTTACAAGAGCTTGATACCGATGCTTTAGTCAAAATCCTGACGGAACCCAAAAACGCTTTGATCAAGCAATATCAGCAATTATTGAAAATGGAAGATGTGGAGCTTGAAGTCACTGACGAGGCTCTGCGTGCCATTGCCGAAAAAGCCATTGCTCGCAAGACGGGAGCCCGTGGTCTACGCTCGATTGTTGAGGCAAGCTTGATGGATACGATGTTTGATTTGCCTTCCCTTGAGGATGTCAAAAAAGTTACCTTGACCAAGGTGGCTGTACTCGGTCAAGCCAAACCCTCCTTAAGTTATCGTGCTAAGCCAGCAAGTGATAAACTAAGTGCTAAGCCTTCTTCAAATGATGCTGAACAGCCAGCACGTGACAAAGCATCCTAACTAAATAACGTGATTATCGTGATGATCTAAGACACGTATACTTAGTTATTCTGCACTTTAAATGGGGCTTGAAATTCATCTTTCGAGCCCCATATTTTATGTATCTATACTGTCTTTTAGGACAATTATTATATGACTACAAAAGATACAACGATGACAACCAGCAAAGAATTACCTGTCTTGCCATTACGCGACGTGGTGGTCTTTCCACATATGGTGATTCCGCTCTTCGTGGGTCGCGCGCGATCTATTAGCGCTCTCGAAGCAGCCACCGAGGAACACGGTAAAGAGGTCATTTTAGTGGCCCAAAAAACGGCGAGTGAGGATGATCCAAAAGCCGAAGATATCTACAGCATGGGTGTGTTTGCGAATATCTTGCAATTGCTCAAACTACCAGACGGTACCATTAAGGTGCTGGTCGAGGGTACAGAGCGTGCCGATATTAGTGCCATTAAGGACAATGGCGAGTATTTTGTGGCGCAAGCCCAGCCCGTGCCTACAGAGGTGGCTGCGCATGCCGACGAAACCGAAGCTTTACGTCGCATGATCCTCGAGCAATTTGACCATTACGTCAAACTCAACAAAAAAATCCCACCCGAAGTCTCCAACAATATCAATGCGATTGATGACGCCGATGCTTTAGCCGATACAATTTGCGCGCATATGCCGATCAAGCAAGAAGAAAAGCAACAATTGCTTGAGCTCACGAATGTGACTGAGCGCTTAGAGCGTATCCTTGGCCACATCGGTGGTGAGATCCAAATTCTGCAGTCCGAAAGACGCATCCGTGGTCGTGTTAAGCAACAAATGGAAAAAAGCCAACGCGACTATTATCTCAATGAGCAAGTCAAAGCCATCCAAAAAGAACTTGGTGAGGGCGAGGACGGTGCTGATCTTGACGAGCTTGAGAGCAAAATCAAAAAAGCACAAATGCCTAAAGAGGTCGAAGAAAAGGCGTTGTCTGAATTCAAAAAACTCAAACTCATGTCGCCGATGTCGGCCGAGGCGAGTGTGGTGCGTAACTACATTGATGTGCTAGTAGATTTGCCTTGGAAGAAAAAAAGTCGTGTCAGCCATTCACTGAGCAATGCTGAGGACATATTGAACGCGGATCACTATGGTCTAGAACGTGTCAAAGAACGCATTATCGAATATCTCGCTGTCCAAAATCGGGTCGGTAAACTTAAAGCACCGATTCTATGTTTAGTGGGGCCTCCGGGGGTCGGTAAGACGTCGCTTGGCCAATCAATCGCCAAAGCCACTAACCGCAAATACGTGCGTATGGCTTTAGGGGGCGTCCGAGACGAGGCCGAAATTCGAGGTCATCGTCGTACCTATATTGGTGCCATGCCTGGCAAAATCCTCCAAAACATGAGCAAGGTAGGTGTCCGTAATCCACTTTTTTTATTGGATGAAATCGACAAACTTGGTATGGACTTTAGAGGTGATCCAGCTTCGGCCTTACTCGAAGTACTGGACCCAGAACAAAACCATACGTTCCAAGATCATTACACCGAGGTTGATTACGATTTATCTGATGTGATGTTTGTGGCTACCAGTAATACCCTGGATATCCCAGCGGCCTTATTGGACCGCATGGAGGTGATTCGTTTATCTGGCTATACCGAGGACGAAAAAATCCACATTGCTCAAGATCACTTAATTCCTAAACTCCTCAAAAATAACGGTCTTAAACCAGAGGAGTTAGAGATTGCAGAGACCGCGATCCGTGATATTGTGCGTTACTACACACGTGAAGCGGGGGTTCGTGGTTTGGAACGTGAGATTTCTAAAATTTGTCGTAAAGTTGTCAAAGAGGTCTCACTGGCTGAGGATGCGGCCAAAGCCTCTAACCCTCGCAGCAAAAAGGCGACTAAAGCTAGCACAAAATCTAGCACTAAAGCGACGTCTAAAACGGTCAAGGTCAATGCCAAAAACCTTGATAAGTACTTAGGTGTGCGCAAGTTCAATTTCGGTATGGCCGAAAAAGAAAACCAAGTCGGTCAAGTCACTGGTTTAGCATGGACCGAAGTGGGCGGTGATTTACTCACCATTGAGGTCGCTACCATGAGTGGTAAAGGCAATATCCAGTATACGGGTTCACTGGGTGATGTCATGAAGGAATCGATGCAAGCGGCGCGTACTGTTGTGCGTTCCCGCGCCTACAAACTGGGCTTTGAAGATGTGGTTTTTGAGAAAAAAGACATTCACATCCATGTTCCAGAAGGGGCTACGCCTAAGGATGGTCCTTCCGCCGGGATTGCAATTACCACCGCCTTGATTTCAGCTTTATCTGGCATTCCAGTGCGTGCCGATGTGGCGATGACTGGTGAAATCACCCTAAGAGGCGAGGTGCTAGCCATTGGTGGTCTCAAAGAGAAACTCTTAGCGGCACACAGAGGCGGCATCAAAACGGTCCTCATTCCCGAAGAAAATGTCAAAGATCTCAGTGAGATCCCAGACAAAGTCAAAAACAAATTGGAGATTATTCCAGTGCGTTGGATTGACAAAGTGTTGGAAGTGGCGTTAGAGCGTTTACCTGAGCCATTAACCGAGGCTCAAATTGCTGAGCTCACTCGCAAAGCTCTTATGCGCAATGAGAGTGGCGAGCATAGCAATCAGGCCAGTACCAAACACTAGTGGTATTTACGAGCAATTAGTACGTTAAACAAGCCACTATCAAATAAATAACCCGCTCAATGAGCGGGTTATTTGTTGCACGCGTAGAGTACGCCGCCGACGCTGGATACCGTACTCGCTACTCAGGATCAGGAAAGACGCTATTACTGCGTGACGGCTGCTGCGGAGCGCGTCGTGACGGCTGGGCATTAAAACGTGGTGGCTCAGCCTCTATAATCGGTGCAGGAAAAGCAGAATGATTTCCTGAGGCTTTGCTAGGTGCGGCACTCGTGCCCTGGGCATTATCTTCAAAAATGGGATCAGGAAATTGATCTTGACTCGAGTGCTCGAAGCTATTCGCAGAGGATGAGTCAGGCGTGACGGGCGCAGGCGTTGGGTTGTTCACCCGTGCAGACTCAGTCTGCGTGTCATCTGAGCTAGACTGCGTATTTGCGGTCGTGTCTTCAGACTTCGTTGCTGCATCGGGGGCCGCTGGGATATCCGGTACCGCGCCTTGCAGTTCTGGATTATCGCGAATTAATTGGCCACTTTCATCGCTAGGCTCTTCAGAGGTATCGGCATTTTGTGTAGCAAATTCCTCGGCCCCTTGAATCTCTCCTGAACTGGTTTGCTGATCGTCTTGATTGGTGTTGTCACCGGGATCTTGATTAACTTCGGGAGCCACTTGACTATCTCCCGTGGTTTGCTCTGGCAAATTCTTCACAGGTTTGCGTGTAAAGGCACCATAAAATGACATCGCGATATAAGCAATCAACAGAATCGATATGATTAGGATTATTAAACGGCTCAGCGGTTTGCCCATGTGTAATTCTCTATAAGTTGAAAATACTAAGAGTTTAGCAGTGTTTGCTAGCTTTGCACTAGCATCACCGAATCTTTTAGGAACTTAAGCGAGTTCTCTATGTATAAACCTTAATGATCCATCCGCAAAATGTCTTTAATTTGGCTTTAAAACCACAGTCCAGCCCCCTGTGCGCTCAGAAGAGACATTTTATATATGTGAATTTCACAAAAGTGTTAAAATCGGCTTATGTTCTATTTGAGCACGACTCTCGCAGTCGTGTTTTTGTTTTAAGGTTAGTATGATTCAAGTTAGTTTACCCGACGGTTCGGTCAAACAAGTCCCAGAAAATACAACAGTCGCTCAAGTGGCGGCCAATATTGCCACCAGTCTAGCAAAAGCCGCCATTGCCGGCAAAATTCAAACCACGGGTCAAGAAACCGCTAAATTAGTCGACACTAACTATCCACTAACGCAAGACTGTCAATTAAGTATTTTGACGGCCAAAGATCCAGAGGGTCTAGACATTATTCGTCACTCCACGGCTCATTTAATGGCTTATGCCGTCCAAGAGCTCTATCCAGAGGCTCAAGTGACAATTGGCCCAGTCATCAAAGACGGTTTTTACTACGATTTTGCTTACAAGCGTCCTTTTACGCCCGATGATTTACAAAAAATCGAAAAACGCATGCATGAACTCGCCAAAAAAGACGAGGTCGTAACGCGTGAAGTGTGGTCGCGTGATCAAGCCTTAGCGTACTTCAAAAAAATTGGTGAGGATTATAAGGCCGAGATTATTGAATCCATTCCGCAAGATGAAGAACTCTCTATGTATCGCGAAGGCAACTTCATTGATTTATGTCGCGGACCGCATGTGCCGTCTACCGGCAAGCTTAAAGTCTTCAAACTCATGAAAGTGGCAGGGGCCTATTGGCGTGGTAATAGCGACAATGAGATGTTGCAACGTATTTACGGTACCGCTTGGGCCACTAAAGAAGAACAAAAAGATTATTTGTTCATGCTCGAAGAGGCCGAGAAACGCGATCACCGTAAGCTCGGTAGAGAATTGGATTTATTCCATTTTCAGGACGAAGCCCCAGGCCTGATTTTTTGGCATAGTAAGGGCTGGCAGATTTGGCAACAAATCGAGCAATATATGCGCCGTGTCTATGTCCAAAACGGCTACCAAGAGATTAAGGCACCGCAAATTTTAGACCTTTCTCTTTGGAAGAAAACCGGTCATTGGGATAACTACAAAGAAAATATGTTTATTACCGAATCCGAAAATCGGGTTTACGGTCTTAAACCTATGAACTGTCCAGGCCACGTGCAGATTTTTAACTCCAGTTTACACTCTTATCGTGAGTTACCGATTCGCTATGGTGAATTTGGTCAATGTCATCGTAATGAGCCTTCTGGTTCTCTGCATGGTTTGATGCGAGTGCGCGGTTTTACTCAAGATGATGGTCATATTTTCTGTACCGAAGAACAACTCCAAGAGGAGTGTTATAAATTTACGGCGCTCTTACAAAAAGTTTATCGCGACTTTGGTTTTGAAAATGTGCTCTATAAGGTCGCCACTCGCCCCGAAAAACGCATCGGTAGCGATGAAGTATGGGATAAAGCCGAACAAGCTTTGATTCAGAGTCTGCATAATTCTGGCTGTGAGTTTGAAATCTCTCCAGGCGAGGGGGCATTTTATGGCCCCAAAATTGAATATACGCTCAAGGACGCGATTGGCCGTCATTGGCAATGCGGGACGATTCAGGTGGATTTCTCTATGCCTAAACGCTTAGGTGCAGAGTATGTTGATCAAGATGACAAACGGCAAACGCCCGTCATGTTGCATCGGGCTATTTTAGGCTCTCTCGAGCGTTTTATAGGTGTACTCATCGAGCAACATAGTGGAGCAATGCCGCCGTGGTTGGCACCCGAGCATGCCGTAATTTGTACTATTTCAGAAAACTTTAACGACTACGCCAAAGACGTCGAACAAGCCTTGCTCGCTAAGGGATTCCGCGTTAGAGCCGATTTGCGCAACGAAAAAATCTCTCGTAAAGTGCGTGAAAATGCGATGCAAAAAGTCCCATATATTTTGGTGGTAGGTGAACAGGAGCAACAGCAGCAAGCGGTCGCCGTCAGGGCTCGTGGTAACCTGAATTTAGGTACCATGACACTCACAGATTTTATTCAACGACTCTCAGATGATATTACTGAGCGTCGTAATGTTATTGCTTAATTTGATTATTAGGAGATATTAATATCGCAAACGATAAACATCACCGCATTAATGCGGAAATCCGTGTCCCAGAGGTTCGCCTAGTCGATGCAAAAGGCGATCAAATTGGAGTCGTCGCTATCCAAGAGGCGCAACGTATGGCCGAAGAGGCGGGTTTAGACTTGGTAGAATTTGCCCCCCAAGCTAAGCCGCCGGTGTGCCGTCTAATTGACTACGGTAAGTTCAAATATCAAGAACAGAAAAAACAACAAGAAGCCAAGGCGAAACAAAAAATTATCCAAGTCAAGGAAGTGAAGTTTCGTCCTGCCACCGATGAAGGTGACTTTCAGGTTAAACTGCGCAATGTCAAGCGCTTTATTGCTGATGGCGATAAAGTTAAAGTATCATTGCGCTTTAGAGGTCGCGAAATGGCGCACCAAGATATTGGTATGAAAGTCTTGCACCGTGTGCGTGACGCTGTGGCCGAAGATGCCCAAGCTGAAGCCATGCCAAAAATGGAAGGTCGTCAAATCATTATGGTGTTAGCGCCGCGACGTAACAAACCTGCCGGTAAGAACCAGGCCGCAAACAAGTCTTAATCACGTCTTATGTAGACAGCATAGCTGCAGTTTGCTAGGCTTAGATTCATAAATAGGTAGACCATGGGCAGTCCTTGATTGCTCATGGTTTTTAGTATTTGTAAAGGTCCATTATGCATATATTATTTATTATTGATCCGTTACCCAAATTATCTGCCTACAAAGACACCTCCGTCGCCATGATGCAAGCGCTGCAAGCGCGTGACTGTAAGATTAGCGTTTGTTTGCAATCGGATCTTTTTGTGCAAATGGGCACGGTATATGCCACAACCCAACAAATTTCTATTGTTCCTCAAGCAGACTTACACACAACGCAATGGTGGCAGTATGAATCAGAGCCGCAAACGCAAGCACTCAAGGACTTTAGTGCTGTGGTGATGCGTAAAGATCCGCCTTTTGATATGGAATACCTTTATGCCACGCATATGCTAGAGAGAGCGGAGCATCAAGGGGCGAGGGTCTTTAACTCAGGGCGTGCCATTCGCAATTATCCCGAAAAACTCTCGATCAGCGAATTCCCACAATATACCGCGCCGACTTTAATTACCAGTCGGGCCTCACTGCTTAAAGAATTTTATAAAGAGCATCAAGATGTCGTCGTCAAGCCGCTAGATGGCATGGGCGGACAAGGCATTTTTAGACTTAAACCCGACGATGCTAACTTTAATTCGGTGATTGAAGTGCTCAGCCGTGGTGGGCAACAGACTATTATGATCCAAAAATACCTGCCAGAGATCACGGCAGGCGATAAGCGGGTTCTGATCATCAATGGCAAACCAATACCGTATGTCCTCGCCAGAATGCCATCGCATGGTGAAAACCGAGGCAATCTAGCCGCAGGCGGCAAGGGCGTCGCGCAACCCATTAATGATAATGACAAGGCTATTGCCGAGTTCATCGGTAGTCGTCTGGCGCCACAAGGCTTATTTTTGATTGGTTTGGATATTATTGGTACACATATCACTGAAATTAACGTCACCAGTCCTACTTGCTTTGTAGAAATCTCCGCGCAAACGGACTTTAATGTGGCCGCGCACTTTGCCAATGAGTTGTTGCAGGTTCTACAGCAAACTTCCCATTCATAGGTTCAATAATGACTGCGATTGTAATTATTGCTCATGCGCCCTTAGCGGGCGCATTTGAAGATTTACTAAAACATGTCTACAGTGACTTACAAAATGTCTATGCCTTTAATATCCATGCCGATGAATGTCGGCATAGCGCCTGTAGACGTATCACTCATCTTCTGCTCAATAGCGACAACCAGAATTTTTTATTCTTAAATGATTTAATTGGCGCTACACCCGCCAATATCACTAAGGACTGTGTCACTGTCCTCAGAGAGCAACATCGCAATGCGCAAGCGGTGTTTGGTCTCAATGCCTGTATGCTGATTTCTAGTTACGCCAATCGTCAACTCGATCCCATAGCCTTGTCCCAAAAAGCGCTCAATGGTGCCAATAAGGGGCTGCAATTGCTGGTCACTGAGTCTGCATAAATTATTCGGAGCTTATTTAATCATATGGAAAAAAAAGCCATCGAAGTCAGTAATAAATTGGGGCTGCATGCGCGTGCCGCCGCTAAGCTCACACAACTAGCGAGTCAATTTGAAAGTGAAATTTTTATCAGTCGTGGCGAGCAACGGGTGAATGCCAAAAGTATTATGGGCGTGATGATGCTGGCTGCCGGAAAAGGCACCACCGTCGTCTTAGACGCCGAAGGCAACGACCAAGCCCAGGCTATTGAGGCGCTTACAGCCTTATTCAATGACAAGTTTGGTGAAGGCGAATAAGCCTCTCACCCAAGCTCTTAAACACCACCTAACTTCTTATTTGCAAAAGGATTTTTGGCATGAGCCACAGCACGACAACCCTGCCCGAAAGCGCTACCATTGTTTTACAAGGTAAAGGCGTCTCGAGGGGCGTGGTGATTGGTCGTGCTGTTTTATTTGGTGGCATTGGTTTTGAAGTCCCACATTATTTAATTGAATCCTCACAAACACAGGCTGAGATCGCACGCTTCAAGACGGCCTTGAGCCAAGTGCAAGCCGAACTGCAAGATATTCAAAAAAAATTGCCGCCCACTGCGCCGACTGAACTGGCTTCATTAATCGCTGTGCATGGTTTATTGGTGGCGGATCCTTTACTGATTGATACGGTTTGTCGTGTGATTACCGACAAACTTTGCAATGCCGAATGGGCCTTACATACTTCAGGTAATGCTTGGTTAAAACAGTTTGATAGTATGCAAGATGACTATCTCAAAGAGCGTGCAGCCGATATCAACCAAGTGATAGAGAGAGTGATTCGACAACTGACGGGATCTCAAAATAAAGCGCTGAATTCTTTGGGGACTGCGGCTCAACTGCAGTCGACTATTGTAGTGGCACATGATATATCGCCGGCGGATATGATGAGTGTGCGCGAAACCCATATTGCGGGTTTTGTGGCAGACTTAGGGGGCCCGACCTCGCATACGGCCATTGTAGCGCGTAGTATGGACATCCCAGCCGTCTTAGGCACGGGCAACGCCCATGCCTTGATTCAAGATCAGGATTTACTGGTGGTTGATGGGGATAATGATGTTGTGGTCATTAATCCGTCGCCGCAAATTCTGCGTTACTACCAAGAACGAGATCGTCAATCTCGCCAAGATAAAGCCTATTTTTATAGTCGTAAAGATGACCCTACCATTACCTTGGATGGCCAATCGATTGTGGTCAAAGGTAATATCGAAGCACCAGAGGAGGCCGCAGAGGTACTGCGTTTTGGTGGCCAAGGCATTGGCTTATTTCGTACCGAATTTTTGTTTTTAGGCAATCGCCAAAAATTGCCTAGTGAGCAAGAACAGTACGAAGCCTATGCCCATGTGCTTAAAACTGTCGGTCAAAAATACCCAGTGACGATCCGCACCTTAGATATTGGCGCCGACAAGAATCTTGATGGCGAGCCAGTCAATGCGGTGAATCCGGCCTTGGGGTTGCGCGCTATTCGTTATTGTTTAGCCCATCCAGAAATTTTTATGACACAGCTCAAGGCCTTATTGCGAGCAGCTGTGTTTGGTAACCTGAAAATTTTAGTGCCGATGATTGCACATTTTCATGAAGTGCAAGCGGTGAAGAATTTATTGCGTCAAGCCGCTCAAGAGCTGCAGGAGCAGGGCATTGAACATAATGCTAATGTACAGCTGGGTGCCATGGTAGAAATTCCTGCCATTGCGATTGCGATTGACGGCTTTTTACAACAATTGGATTTTGTCTCGATTGGTACCAATGATTTAATTCAATATACGCTGGCCATTGACCGTGTGGATAATAACGTGAGCCATTTATATGATCCCTTGCATCCAGCAGTATTGAGTTTGCTCCACAAGGTGATCCAAGCGGGCACCAAGGCCAATAAATCGGTCAGTATTTGTGGCGAAATGGCTGGTGATTATATGTTTACCCGCTTGCTGTTAGCGCTTGGACTGAAGGAATTTTCTTTAAATGCCTCTGGCATTCCCGAGATTAAGCATATCATTCGCCAAACGCATGTGGGGGTGAGTCGCTCCAAAGTAGCGGCAGTTCTCAATTACGGCAAGCGCATCGAGCTCGACAAAAATGGCTTAGTTCAGAATATTTTGCATGTATAGTATCTCAGTGGCGACGGAAGCCATCCTACAAAAAACCAGCCTGATCACTTGAGGCTGGTTTTTTTGTGGGATTTAGTGTTTGAATTGCTCTTTGAATTGGCTTAAGTCGTCAGCATTCGGGGTAACTGGCGCTAGGCTAGCAGGGCGCTCAGAGGTATAAGGTGTAATCTCAGTTTCTGGTGTGTAAGCACTGGCGTTTGAGCGTTGACCTAGACCATGCACGGATTGAATTTTATGACCATTTTTTGAAGTTTTTGTTTGATCGTCAGACGTTTGAGCATGGGCATGGGCTAGGGGAGCAAGGCTCAGCAGGGCCAGCAAAGAAACCTGGAGGGCTTTACGCATTATTTTCACCTTTGAAATCAATGTAAGTGGATTAAAAGAATACCATAAGCTTGCGCATCAATGGCATATCTAGGGACATGTTTATGTTAGCAAGTATAACCGCGCGCTATTATTTCTTTTTGTGAGCGCTCCAGCGAAATTTTTCGGGTTCAACAGGATGCGGGTCTTGCCAAAGGCCTAATTTTTGGAATTGTGCTTTTTTTTGGGCCAAAATATATTTAAAGGGTGGATGATAGCGCATATAAGCCCAGGCATAACCATTTTGCACCAACCATAAATTAATATTCTCGCCATGATAATAAACTTCACCTAGCCATCGGCCATACCGATCACGCCCTTGCGTCTCAATTTGGACATCTTTGAGAGCGATTTTTTTGCTAAGTGCCTGCTGCGCTACACGCCCAAAGGCTTGACCTTTTTCGGGGGCATCTATATGTTTAAAGCGTACACGATGCTGTTGGTGCTGATCATCTAGGACAGTAATCGTGTCGGCATCGGCTACGTGTACCACCTTACCCACGAGCGTCATGGCTAGACACGGTAGTGGTGATAGCCATAAGCACAAGGATAGGCACAAAGGTAACAGTAATTTAAGGGCAACAGAATTTATAGACATAAAAAAACCCGTAATAAAAAAGCTATTACGGGGCTTACGCAAAAACATAGGAGATTAAAAATAAACCAAAATACTTAACTACTTGAATACTTAAAGCAAACCAAAAATCTATAGAAGAACAATAGTTAACATTCGAACAACTAAATAAATTATAGATGTTAGAAATAGCAGCAATGAGCTATTGATGCGTCGAAGTATTGATGATTCAAAACGTGATTCAATACAATCTAAACACTCTCATCAATATTCTGTTTTGATGATTGAGATGATTTTGAATATTTTGGTAGGCGATACTGGAGTCGAACCAGCGACCTCTACGATGTCAACGTAGCGCTCTAACCAACTGAGCTAACCGCCTAAAGATTTAAATTATATAGCTAAACTTTTTAATTCGTCAAGATATTTTTTTAAATTATTCGATATTTAATGCTTGCTCACGTAATTGGTCGACTAATAGTTTGAGTTCGATGACCGCATTTGTGACTTTTAGGGAGGCTGATTTAGAGCCTAAGGTATTGACTTCACGGTTCATTTCTTGGAACAAAAAGTCCATGCGTTTACCTTGGCTCTGTGGCGTAGCCGCTGGCTGATTGAGGATTTGTTCTAATTCTTGGCAATGTGAATCAAGGCGTGTGAGCTCTTCAGCGACGTCAGAACGTATACTAAACAAAGAACTCTCGGTAGCGATGCGTGCTGATAATTCTTCACCACTAATATGGGTAAAAGCCTCTGGCGCGATTTGCTCTAAACTGTTGGTCAGACGCTGTTGGATCTTATCTTGTTGCGCCTGTAGTACCTCAGGTAAGTGTTCTTGCACTTGCTGACTTAGCTGTTTGATCTGTTGCACATACGCTAACATGACCGTTTGTAAGCGAGCGCCTTCGCGTTGTCGCATCTCGAGAAATTTGTCGAGGGCTTGCTGAACCACCTTCAGCGCCAGTTGTGCGAGCTCGTCTTGGGAGGCTTGCTGTGCCTGCAGACGATTGATCAAATGCAATAATTCGCCATAACTTGGATCAGGCATGGCGGGGAAGTACTGACGCGCTTGGACGATGAGTTGTCTAACCGCGTGTAGCTGCTCAGGCTCAGGACTGGCGAGCTGGGCTTGGCTATTTTGTTGGAGCTGCACCCGCAACTCAACCTTGCCACGTCGAATAGTACGGTTCAACAATTCCCTGAAATCTGTCTCTAGTGCTCTGAGTTCATCCGGCAACTTAAAAGACAAATCCAAATATCGATTATTGACACTTTTTATTTCAGCCGTCAAAGAAAAGGGCGGTTCATCGAGGTTAGCACTCGCAAACGCGGTCATACTATAGATCATGGCAATCTCAAGAGGTTAATTCATAGAAAATTCAGTGCCATATTTTAGCGCTTATAATAGGGTATAAGTCTGAAATTATTATTCCTTACAAAAGGTCACTTCATGAATAAGTCTATTGTAGAGATCGAGGCGCAACGACCCTCTAATCGAGAAATTTCTGAGATGCGAGAGTTGCGAATTGAGCGTGAATTTACGCGTTATGCCGAAGGCTCCGTCTTAATTTCAATGGGAAACACGCGGGTATTGTGTAATGCCAGTGTGCTCGACAAGGTTCCGCCTTTTCTCAAGGGCCAAGGCAAAGGCTGGGTGACGGCAGAATACGGTATGTTACCGCGCTCTACACATACCCGTTCGGATCGTGAGGCGGCGCGTGGCAAACAAAGCGGCCGTACGCAGGAGATCCAGCGCTTAATTGGGCGCAGTCTACGGGCCGTGGTAGACCTAAAATTGCTTGGTGAGCGCACCATCCACATCGACTGCGACGTGTTGCAAGCCGATGGTGGCACCCGTTGTGCGAGTATTACTGGGGCTTGGATAGCCATGGCAGATGCTGTCAGTAGTCTTCTAAAATCGGGTGAATTGCAACAAAACCCCCTTAAAGATAGAGTCGCTGCTATTTCGGTGGGCATCTATAAAGGTTTACCGGTGCTCGATCTAGACTACGAAGAAGATTCACAATGTGACGCTGACGTCAATGTCGTGATCACAGGTAGTGGCCATTTTGTAGAAATTCAAGGCACAGCCGAGGGCAGTCCATTTAACCACCAAGCGCTCAATGAAATGCTAAGTTTAGCCGAAAAAGGGGTAGTTACCTTGCTGCGAGCACAACAAGAAGCCTGGCCAGATTTTGCAACCTCTAACGACATTGAAAACAATGACTGAACTTTCTAGAATCGTACTTGCCTCTAATAATCCGGGCAAACTTAAGGAATTTGCCGCTTTATTTGCCCCCTTGAACATTGAATTACTACCACAGTCGCAATTCGGTGTGCCAGAGGCCGATGAACCGTATGTTACTTTTATTGAAAATGCCTTAGGTAAAGCCCGACATGCGAGTGAACATACGGGCTTACCGGCCTTGGCCGATGACTCCGGCCTCATCGTGCCGGCACTCGACGGCGCGCCGGGCGTGCTATCAGCGCGTTATGCCACCTTGTTTGGACAAAGTCGTTCGGACGCCAATAATAATCAGTGTTTGCAAGCGCAACTCAAGGGTATCAGCGATCGAGCCGCTGCCTATATCGCGGTTCTAGTCCTGGTGCGACACCCCAAAGATCCTGCGCCCATTATAGCTCAAGCACTTTGGCATGGCGAAATTATCGATCAGGCCATGGGAGAGCATGGGTTTGGTTATGATCCTTATTTTTGGGTGCCTGCTTATCAACAAACCGCGGCACAAATGGCCCCAGAATTAAAAAATCGGATTAGTCATAGAGGCCAGGCTTTACAGGCACTGTGCCAACAACTCGCCAGCACGACCTAGTTTTTTATGGATTCAATTATTCCCATTGTGACAGAAACGTTTCGTAAAGTTTCTGCACAACAAAGTCAAATCGCTTTTCCGGGCAATTTACCACTGTTGAGTGTTTATCTGCATGTACCTTGGTGCGTGCGCAAATGTCCTTATTGTGACTTTAATTCGCATGAGGCACCGTCACAAATTCCTGAACAAGATTATATAGAGGCGATTCAGGCCGAACTGTTGCAATATTTACCCTTGATTTGGGGCCGGCGTATTTATAGTGTGTTCATCGGTGGCGGCACACCCAGTTTGTTGTCGGCGCAGGCCATGGATAAGTTATTAAGTCTGCTTCGAAATTTATTAAACTTGCCAGCGCACACAGAAATCACCATGGAAGCCAATCCTGGAACGGCAGAGGCACAACGCTTTGCTGATTATGCCCAAAGTGGGGTGAATCGCTTGTCGATTGGTGTACAAAGCTTTAATGACCAGAGCTTGCAGGCCTTAGGTCGTATCCATAGTGCCCATCAAGCCAAGCAAGCCATTGAATGGGCTCAAAAATCCTTTTCTAGAATTAATTTGGATTTGATGTATGGCGTGCCGCACCAAGGACTCGACGAATGGCGTCAAGATCTGAGTACGGCAATAAGTTTTGGTACCGAGCATTTATCTTTGTATAACCTGACGCTGGAACCCAATACTGTATTTGCCAAATATCCACCGCGTGACCTGGCCGATGAGGATGTGACGGATGACATGCTAGCGCTGACCGAGCAGATGACTGGCGCCAATGGCTTTGAGCACTATGAAATCTCCGCTTATGCTCGAAAAGACGCCGAGTGTAAACATAACTTAAATTATTGGCAATTTGGCGACTATTTGGGCTTGGGCCCGGGTGCACATGGCAAAATTAGTTTTCCCAACAAAATTGTTCGCACTGCCAATGTGCGCTCGCCCAGTTCTTGGCTCCAAAAAACCACGCTTGGCGATGGTACTCAACGTGCCACTTGGCATGAGTTAAGTCCCAGCGAAATTCCGTTTGAATTTATGCTCAATGTCTTACGCCTTAAGCAAGGGGTCGGTGCCAGTTTGTTTGTAGAACGCACGGGGCTCTCACCGCTAGTGTTACGACCAGGTATTAAGCAAGCTGTCCAAAAAGGCCTAATGTTAGATGATGCGACGCGCTTTGCCTGTACTGACTTGGGTTGGCGTTTTTTAAATGAAGTGCAAATGCTGTTTTTGGAAACTCACTAAGCACGATTTAAATCGACACTTGCAAATAGTTTGCAAATCAATTAGCAATGCAACATAATTAAAGATTGTTAATGTATTTGTATTAGGCGCTTGGCGCGTGGCGCAGGAACCTAGCGAGCGTTCGAAATAGGTGATAGAGCGTTTGCCATTGCATGAAGATAGATTCAACCTATTCTTTTACTCAACCTAGGAGCTCTTAATGAGTCGTACTCCACAAGACGTTTTAAAACTCATCGGTGACAACGAAGTGACTTTCGTTGATTTTCGTTTTACTGATACGCTTGGCAAAGAACATCACATGACCATTCCTGCCAAATGCCTAGAGGAAGATCTGTTTGAGACGGGTCAGCCCTTTGATGGTTCATCATTGCCGGGCTGGAAGGGCATCGAAGCTTCTGATATGTTGCTGATTCCCGATCCTAATAGCGCCCGTCTCGACCCTTTCCGCGAAGAGCCTACGCTTGTCATGACGTGTGATGTGGTAGAACCGAGTGACCTAAAAGGTTATAGCCGTGATCCACGTTCAATTGCCAAACGCGCCGAAAACTACCTTAAGGCCAGTGGTATTGGCGACACCGCCTTCTTTGGCCCAGAACCAGAGTTCTTTGTGTTTGATGGCGTCGCTTTCAAAAGCGATATGCAAGGGAGCTTTTACAAAATCACCTCTAGCGAGGGGGCTTGGATGACGGGTGAAGACCTTGACGGTAAGAACCTTGGCCATCGACCTCGTGTCAAAGGCGGGTATGTGCCAGTGTCACCAGTGGATTCTTTTGCTGATCTGCGTGCCGAAGCCTGTTTATTACTCGAAGATCAAGGCGTCCCTGTAGAAATTCATCACCATGAGGTCTCTAATGCAGGTCAGCTCGAGATTGGTACTAAATTTAGCACCTTAGTTGAGCGCGCTGATTGGAACCAAATCCTAAAATACACCATTCATAATATTGCCCATATTTATGGCAAAACAGCCACCTTTATGCCTAAACCTATAGTCGGTGACAACGGTTCTGGCATGCATGTACATCAATCCATTTGGAAAGATGGCAAGAATTTATTTTCTGGCGATGGCTATGCCGGTCTGTCTGAGATGGCACTTTACTATATTGGCGGTGTTATTAAGCATGCCCGTGCACTCAATGCCATTACTAATCCGGGCACTAACTCCTATAAGCGTTTGGTACCCCACTTTGAAGCGCCAGTGAAATTAGCGTATTCCGCACGTAATCGCTCTGCCTCTATTCGTATCCCCTATGTCAATAACCCTAAAGCCCGTCGTATCGAGGCGCGCTTTCCAGATCCATTAGCCAATCCGTACTTATGTTTTGCGGCCTTACTCATGGCGGGTTTAGACGGTATCCAAAACAAAATCCATCCTGGGGATCCTGCCGATAAGAATCTTTATGACTTACCACCCGAAGAGGACAAACAAGTACCGACAGTGGCCGAGTCACTTGAGCAAGCCTTAGATGCACTTGACCAAGATCGTGAGTTCTTAACGCGGGGCGATGTCTTTACCGACGAGATGCTCGATGCCTATATTGAACTCAAACGCCAAGAAGTCAATCGTTTACGTGTGACGCCAAGTCCGATTGAGTTTGATTTATACTACTCACTCTAAGCTTAATTTAGCTTAGCATTACACGCAAAGCGCCTATTCTTAGGCGCTTTTTACTTGCAGTCTTTATAACAATAATGAATAGATATAGTAGTATGTGTACTAGTATATACTATGGTCTTGCTAAACTTTTCCAGCTCTTCATAATAGATAAAAAGAACTTTGGAGTAAATTATGCAAAAAACGCTTTACGATAAGCTTTGGGATGCCCACGTGGTGCATCAAGAGGAGGATGGTACCTGTACCTTGTACATCGATCGTCATTTATTGCATGAGGTCACCAGCCCGCAAGCATTTGAGGGGCTTAAACTCAATGGTCGTCAACCTTGGCGTATTAGCGCTAACTTAGCCGTTGCTGACCATAACGTGCCGACGGCTGACCGAGAGGACGGGATTGTCGATCCTGTCTCACAATTACAGGTCGAGACATTGAGCAAAAACTGCCAAGAATTTGGTATCACCTTATTTGGTATGAATGATGTGCGCCAAGGTATTGTGCATATTATCGGACCAGAACAGGGCGCAACCTTACCCGGTATGACGGTGGTTTGTGGTGACTCACACACCAGCACCCATGGGGCGGTAGGCGCCTTAGCCTTTGGTATAGGTACCTCAGAGGTGGAGCATGTATTAGCCACACAGACCTTGCTCATGAAAAAAAACAAAAATATGCAAGTTAACGTAGAGGGGCCGTTACCCAGGGGTTGCACTGCCAAGGATTTAGTCTTACATGTGATCGGTCAAATAGGTACGGCGGGAGGTACGGGCTATGCGATTGAATTCGCAGGAAGCACCATTCGCGAACTCAGTATGGAAGGGCGTATGACCGTTTGCAATATGGCGATTGAGGCGGGGGCCCGCTCTGGTATGGTAGCTGTCGATGACAAAACCATTGATTACTTTAAGGGCCGTCCGTATGCGCCTAAGGACGAGGCTTGGCACAACGCTGTCAAGTATTGGCGAACCTTACATAGTGATCCTGGAGCTCATTTTGATAAAGTCATTGAAATCAACGCAGCTGATATCAAACCTCAAGTGAGTTGGGGCACTTCACCAGAAATGGTCATTAGTATTGACGACAAAATTCCTGATCCCAGCCAAGAAAGCAATGAGGTGCGTCGTAACGGCATGCAAAGAGCACTTGAATACATGGGGCTCAAAGCCAATGTGCCTATCTCAGAAATTAATATCGACAAAGTCTTTATTGGCTCATGTACGAATGCGCGGATTGAGGATTTACGGGCCGCCGCGGCAGTAGCTAAAGGCGCCAAAATCGCCGCCAATGTTAAATTGGCGATGGTAGTACCAGGCTCAGGCTTAGTCAAACTACAAGCCGAAGAAGAAGGTCTCGACAAAATCTTTAAAGACGCGGGCTTTGAATGGCGTGAGCCAGGATGCTCTATGTGTCTTGCTATGAATGCCGACAGATTAGAGCCAGGTGAGCGCTGTGCCTCTACCTCTAATCGTAATTTTGAGGGGCGTCAGGGCCAAGGCGGTCGCACGCATTTGGTGAGTCCTGCCATGGCAGCCGCTGCCGCTATTGCGGGTCATTTTGTCGATGTCAGAGGAGTGTAATTATGCAAGTGTTTAAACAACATCGTGGCATTGTGGCGCCTTTAGACCGCGAAAATGTCGATACCGATTTGATTATTCCTAAACAATTTCTTAAGTCCATCAAACGTACAGGGTTTGGCCCCAACTTATTTGATGAATTGCGCTATTTAGATCATGGCGAACCAGGTATGGACAATAGCCAACGACCCCTCAATCCTGATTTTGTGCTCAATCAAGCACGCTATCAGGGCGCCTCCATTCTTTTGGCGCGTAAGAATTTTGGCTGTGGTTCTAGTCGTGAGCATGCTCCGTGGGCACTCACACAATACGGTTTCAGAGCGATTATTGCGCCATCTTATGCGGATATCTTTTTTAATAATAGCTTTAAGAATGGTTTATTACCGATAGTCTTATCTGAAGCCGAGGTTGATCAACTCTTTAATGAAGTCAATGCCCAAGAAGGCTATGAACTAACCATTGATCTCGAACAACAATTAATTCAAACCCCAAATGGTCAGGCGATTGCCTTTAATGTGGAGCCTTTTCGCAAGTACTGTCTATTAAATGGCTTTGATGACATTGGCTTGACCTTACGCCGCTCGCAAGAAATCAAAGATTACGAGCAACAACGCTTACAGCAATTATCCTGGCTGCAACCCCAAGCCTAACCAACCATTACTAAAGGAAGCATATGACACACAAAATTGCCGTACTGGCAGGCGATGGCATCGGCCCCGAAATCACTGAACAAGCCTGTCGTGTCCTTAAGGCCGTCAATCCTGAGCTTGAACTCCAAGAAAAATTAGTCGGTGGGGCGGCTTATGAGGCTGAAGGTTCACCGTTGCCCGAGGGCACGTTAACACTCGCCAAAGAGGCCGATGCAGTCTTGTTTGGTGCGGTGGGCGATTGGAAATATGACTCACTTGAGCGCCATTTACGTCCTGAGCAGGCTATTTTGGGCTTACGTAAGCATCTTGGTTTATTTGCTAATTTACGTCCGGCCGTACTATTTCCTGAGTTGGCCAATGCCTCCAGTCTTAAATCCGAAGTAGTGGCCGGCTTAGATATTCTGATTATCCGCGAGTTAACAGGCGATATTTATTTTGGCCAGCCCCGAGGCGTGCGTAGTGCTCCTGATGGGGACTTTGCTGGCGAACAAGAAGGCTTTGATACCATGCGTTATGCAGAATCAGAAGTCCGTCGCATCGCCCATATTGCCTTTAAAGCCGCCCAAAAACGTCAACAAAAACTTTGCAGTGTCGACAAGGCGAATGTGCTTGAGACGTCGCAGTTTTGGCGCGATATTGTGATTGATGTCAGTCGTGAATATCCAGACGTGGAACTCTCACATATGTATATCGATAATGCCGCTATGCAGTTAGTACGCGCTCCTAAAGCATTTGATGTGATTGTGACGGGCAATTTATTCGGTGATATTCTGTCTGATGAAGCGGCGATGTTAACAGGCTCTATTGGCATGTTGCCATCAGCCTCCTTGAATGCTAAGCAACAAGGCTTATATGAACCAAGTCATGGTTCGGCGCCAGATATTGCCGGTCAAAATAGCGCTAATCCATTAGCCACCATTATGTCGGCTGCCATGTTATTGCGTTACTCCTTGAATCAAGCGCAACAGGCCGAGCAAATAGAAAATGCCGTCAAAACTGTTATTCGAGAGGGTAAGCGTACCGCCGATATCTACACTGAAGGCACAGAAAAAGTCAGTACCAGCGCTATGGGCGATGCCGTATTGGCGGCACTCAGTAGCAATTCATAAACTTGGGGGCTTGACCCCCAAAATTCAGATCAGTTCTTATATACTTTAAGCTTAAATACCATAGGAAATTCAATGTCTCAATCAGTCGGTTTTGTAGGTTGGCGAGGCATGGTCGGTTCTGTGTTGATGGACCGCATGCAACAAGAAAATGACTTCGCTAACATTAACCCCGTTTTTTTCTCCACTAGTAGTGCGGGTGGCGCGGCACCCAGCTGGGCGCAAGGCGCCGGATCCTTACAGGATGCCTACGATATAGATAGTCTCAAAAAACTACCGATTATCGTCACGGCTCAAGGAGGCGACTATACCAATGAAGTGTTCCCCAAATTACGTGCTAGTGGCTGGCAAGGATTGTGGATTGATGCGGCCAGTGCTTTACGTATGAAAGACGAGGCCGTGATTGTCTTGGATCCGGTCAATCGCGATGTTATCGATGGTGCCCTCAAAAATGGCACTAAAAATTTCATAGGTGGTAATTGCACCGTCAGCTGTATGTTGATGGGGTTGGCGGGGCTATTTAAACACGACTTAATCCAATGGATGAGTTGCATGACCTATCAAGCCGCTTCTGGTGGTGGCGCCAAACACATGCGTGAACTCCTGACTCAGTTCGGTTTACTCCACCAAACAGTCAGCACACCTTTAAGCGATCCCGCTTCAGCGATTTTAGAAATCGACAAATTGGTCTTAGCCAAACAACAGGACGCTGATTTGCCTTGTGATCAATTTGGCGTACCCTTAGCAGGTAATTTAATTCCTTGGATTGACAAGGATCTTAATAATGGTCAATCGCGCGAAGAATGGAAGGCCGAAGCCGAAACGAATAAGATCTTAGGACGTGGTCATGATGACGCCATTGCCGTCGATGGTCTTTGTGTTCGCATTGGCGCAATGCGTTGCCATAGTCAAGCACTCACCATTAAACTCAAACGCGATGTGCCGCTAGACGAAGTAGCCGACATAATCGATCAAGGCTCTCAATGGTCAAAAGTCATTGCTAACACCAAGGAAGCCACCATGCAAGCGCTTACACCGGTAGCAGTCACCGGTACCCTCGATATTCCTGTCGGTCGACTCCGCAAAATGTCTATGGGCCCGGAGTATTTGAGTGCTTTTACCATTGGTGATCAATTGCTTTGGGGCGCTGCCGAACCGATTCGTCGCATGCTCAAAATTGCGCTTGGTGAGTTATAGACCATGGATGTACCTAGCTGGATTGCCAATTACATCTCCCTATGGTTGGTGGGCTTTATCGCCCTAATTGTGCTGGTATTGGCCTGCATGGTGTATGTTGACAAAAAACAAAAAGCTAAAGCACCGCCGGAGGCGATCGAGGACGACGCCTCTGTGACACGGCAAGTATCAACACCCGCACAACGACAAGCGCAGGAATTTGAGCGTAAACTCGCCAGCATAAATCTCGATCTTGATTCGCCACCTTCCAACGAATAGTATGAGTCAAGCATCATCAACGACCCGTATTGTTTTGGGGCTATCCTACCATGGTCAACATTTTCATGGTTGGCAAACTCAGCCTGGTGGCAATACGGTGCAGGATCATTTGCAACACGCGATCGCGCAATTCACTCAACATCCGTTAGAAGTGGTGTGTGCAGGCAGGACTGATAGTGGTGTGCATGCTATCGAGCAAGTTGTCCACCTCGATAGTCCTGTCTATCGCAGTAATGAATCTTGGGTGCGAGGGCTTAACGCGTTACTGCCAGGCAGTATTCGTATCAAATGGGCCTGTCCCGCTAGTCATGCCGATTTTCATGCGCGTTTTGCGGCCACTCGCCGTAGTTATTTATATGTATTGCGCAATGATGCTGTTGAATCCGCGCTGTGGCAAGGCCTGGTCGGTTGGGATTTTCACGAGCTCAATCTCGCTAATATGCAAAGCGCCGCACAGCAATTACTCGGACGCCATGATTTTAGCTGTTTTCGTGCCGCCGAATGTCAGGCGCATTCACCTGTGCGCGAGCTCTATCAGTTGCAAATTAAGCAAGAAGGCAAGCTTATTTTTTTCCTCTTTCAAGCCAATGCATTTTTGCACCATATGGTGCGCAATATCATGGGGGCCTTATTATATGTGGGTAAGGGCAAACATGATCCGCAATGGATGCAAACGCTGCTAGCACAAAAAGATCGGCGCCTGAGTGCGCCTACGTTTATGGCTGATGGCTTATATTTGTTGCATGTAGATTACCCCAGCGGTGCCTTTTCCAGTCCCAAACGACTTGCGGCCATGACTCAGTTTGCGGCACAACCCGATATTGCAACCGCCATTTCTTTGTGGCGCGATATTTAGTAAACATAGATAATCAGCAGCTGCGCCGATAGCAGCCAGTACACGTGGACTACAGGTGTTTAATCTGGCATTGCTTGAATTCGTTGTGCCCGGGCGGCTGCGGCGGGATGCGAAGCAAAAAGACTAGAACTGGAACCAAGCGCTTGTAATTTTTGTAGCGCTGTGATTGCCGCTTGTTTACTTTTGTGATTGGCTTTGAGAATTCTTAGCCCGTAGGCATCGGCTTCATATTCTTGGGTCTGTGAGTACTGTGCCGTCACAAACGACTCAGCAATATCGCCAATTTGACCTTGGCTTAAACTACCCAATAAACTATTGCCACCCATGGCTAAGCGAGTGGCTCGCATCAATAATTGGCGCCGTGCCGCTTGTTTGGAATGCCCTAACATCACGTGACCAATCTCGTGACCAATCACCCACAAAAGCTCATCATCATTCATTTTGTCCATTAGACCAGTAAAGACGCGAATATCCCCATTAGGTAGGGCAAAGGCGTTGACCTCTGGAGTTTCATAAATTTTAAAATGAAGCGAGCGACCGTTATAGTGTTTGAGCGGGGCGGTAATTTTGTTGAGACGTTTAGTGTAGGGGCTATTGTCAGAAGCTATGCGTTGCTTAGCATCAAGGTTGTGTGCAGATTGCACGCCTAAGCTTTGGATCTCTTGATCGCTGAGTGTAGCCGCCGAATACAGTGAACTACCGACACCGACAAGCATTTGGGGGTTCAGATTATCACAAGCACTAAGGGAAAAACTCAGAGCAAGTGCTATCGCGACCATTGGCTTATGCATGAAAAATTCCTTTATAGCTACTATATAAGGCACAAAGCAGGACAGCAAAAAAACAAAGGCCTAAGAGTTGCACTAGCATGAGCAAAAGCAGCGGCGATGAAATCACTTTTGCACAAAATGTGATCACTAATGAAAGCAAAACGCCAAAGACTAATAAACAGACCACTAATAAGATGAAGGGCAAGAGATTACGAGTAAAAGCCACGATAGAAAAAAAGATCGCCTTATGAAAGGGCAGGGCATGTTTATAAATCAAAATAGGCGCATAACACAATAATAAATAGAGTATATGCAACAACACAAAGAAGAGCAATAATTTTGCACTATCAATTTGTGAGAGTATTTGCGCTGCCAGCTGTTCTTGCTCTGCAAACGTTGTCGCTTGTTTCTCTAACAGCGCTGCATAATATTGAAAATCTATATTCGCAAATGGATTACAGAGGACAGCCAATAAGGAGCACACAATACCAAGCAATAGCCCCATCAAGAGTAGGTTCGGTACGGTTTTAGTCTGCAGCCGCCAAGCCTTAAAGGCCTGCGCCAAGGGGGCTGATTGTGATTGCTCTACTAGGTGAATCGCGTGATAATAAACAGCGATAAATAAGGACGTGATCATGTGCAATACAATAAGCGTAAAGGGACCAAATAACATCGATAGATAGGTCGTATACTGAAACACAAAGCCCAGCAAAATGAGGGGTAAAGGCGCTTTTTTGAATAAATTGAGTGCGTTTTTAAACCACTGAAAACCGCTTTGTGCCGGTAGAGGATAAGCTTGCATAGCAATAACAACAAATATTAAGGTAAAGGTGGAATATTCTCGGGATGATGGCAGCGCTGCTTGAGGATTCTCTCAAAATAAGTAGGATCGTGCGGTGTTAGCGTTTCGGCAGGGCGTGGCAAATAATAATCATAGAGTCTTGAGGTCCAAAAACGTAAGGCCGCCGCTTGCAGTGCCAAAGGCCATAAAGCTCTTTCGGCCACCGTAAAGGGTCTGAGCTCGGCATAGGTTTGCAGCCAGGCATTGACTAAAGGCGCTTTTAGAGCGCCAGTATCTGCCTCAATACACCAGTCGTTTACCGCCACGGCGATGTCAAATAACCATTTATCGTTGCCCGCAAAATAAAAGTCGATGACGCCACCCATTTGCGGTTCTTCAGCGCTACCTGTAAATAAAATATTATCTTTAAAGTAATCACAATGGCTGGGACCATAAGGCAATTGCCGCCAATCACGACTACTTTGGGTCTCGATTTGCCGTTGTAGACAATCTTGATAGAACGTTTTTAGGTCATCAGACAGATACGGTAGGATGCTGGGGGCAGTGGCTTGCCACCATTCAAGTCCCCTTAAGTTACCTTGCATCACTTCAAAATTTTGCGCGGCCAAATGCAGGCGCGCTTGGGTTCGAGCAGCCACCTGACAATGTTGCACAGTAGGCTTTAATTCGGATTGCCCCGGCAAGCGAGTCACTATACTAAGTGGCTTACCCTTAAAGTCACCATAAAGCTCACCATCTTTACGACGTTGTGGCATGGGTACGGGTTGTTTTTTTTCTGCCAAGTAATGCATCAATTCAATGTAGTATCGCAATTGCTTAGCTTTGAGGACTTCAAACACCGTGAGCACATACTCACCTTGGGTGGTTGTCAAGAAATAATTTGTATTTTCGATGCCAGCGGCAATGCCGCGAATGGATTGCAACTCACCAAGCTCATAATCGTGCAAAATTTCAGCGGCCTGTTCAGGCGTGATTACAGTAAAAATCGCCATAAAAATTTACCGAAAAAAGGTCAATAAAATACCTTTGATTTTAACTATAATGTCAGGGTGCTTGCTTTAACTTGTCTTTGATCCCAAAAATATATGATGCGTCCTCTTGACCACTTTCGTCACTCAGGCCAACGACTATTTGCACGTCCCAGTTTATTGATTTGGGCGGTCATTATGGGTTGCTTGGGGGCCGGCGCGACTATGCTGTTTTACGAGTCGATGTATTTGATCCAATACCTACTCAGCGGCCGCAGTGGCATGGTCAATGACGTGACTTCTACCTTTAGCACGCTGCAAACCATTGTCTTTCCCTGCATCGGTGGTTTAGTCGCTGGCTTATTACTGAATTTATCGAACCGCTTCAAGACTGATGCCGAATCAGACTATATGGAAGCCGTGGCTCTTGGTAATGGCCAGCTGTCCATCCCCCAAGGCTTGGCTCGCATTCTTTCTGCTCTGAGTGTGGTGGCCACGGGCGGTTCGATAGGTCGAGAGGGGCCAATGATTCACTTTGCTGCCATGACAGCCTCAGCCTTTGGGCGATTTTTTTATGTGGATGCTGTGCATTTGCGGCTCTTAGTGGCTTGTGGTGCCGCAGCTGGGGTGGCGGCCGCTTATAACACACCGATTGCTGGGGCTTTATTTGTGGCCGAAATCGTGATTGGCAGCATGTCTATGGTGGTGTTAGGCCCCTTATTGGTGGCGGCTGCGACTTCACATTTACTGATGCGTTTCAGTGGCCGCTATCATTTACTCTATGAAATGTACGATGTCTGGCATTATTCCACAGAGTTCATGCTATGGGCTGTGGTCCTGGGACTACTAGCGGGCTGCGCAACACCCCTTTTTTTACGTTATTTATCTTTTCTGCGCCAGACCTTCAAAAAAATCCCACTTGCCTTGCCTTGGCGGATGGCCTTAGGTGGGCTTTGTATGGGTGGCTTTTTATTACTTGATCAACGCGTAGCAGGTAACGGGGACTTCATTGTGCATCAATTATTACACAACGCCTGGGCCTGGCAGAGTCTATTGTTATTTTTGCTGGTCAAAGTCCTCGCCACTGGCGTCGTAGTGGGCTCTGGCGCTGTTGGGGGTGTGCTGACGCCAGTCATGTGTGTTGGTGCCAGTGTCGCTTTACTAATGGTACATGCTGCCGCCTTGATTTTTCCCGAGATTAATAATTTTATGCCGGAATTTGCACTCTTAGGTATGGGAGCTTTTCTGGCGGCGGCTACCAGCGCCCCCTTGATGGCGATGATTATGATTATCGAAATGTCACAAAATCTCAGTCTTGCCGCACCACTTATATTTTCGTGCACAATTGCCTATGCCGTGGCGCGCTTTTTCAAGGGCTTGGTGATGTATCACGTCACCGAGACGCGAGAACAAAGCGATTTACTTAGAAGCCGCTTAAGGCATTTACATATAGAGGACTTTATTCAAACACCGCAAAATGTCATCAATGCGAATGCCAGCGTCAAAGAAGCCGTACAAAAATTTACGCAATTATCAGTGCGCTACATTTATGTGGTCGACGATGAAAATGTCTATCAAGGCGTGATTGCCCATAAAGATGTCACCGAATTATTATTTAACTCCGGTGATATGCAGCAATTGATTAAGGATTCCTTGATCAGCCGTCGTTATTTGCAACCCCTGACAATAGGTATGACACTCGATCAGATTCAAGAGCACTTAGTGAATTTTTCTGGCGAGCGTTTGCCGGTCTTAGACCAGCAGGAGCCCGCCCATCTCATTGGCGTCATCTACAAATCGGAAGTCCTGGCTAAATATAGTGAGATCAAGCGTTCACTTGATAATACCGACAAGGTCGTGCTAGATTTACACGCTCCAAATTCTAAGTAAGCCGCGACTATGACTCTCTCTAGACCCAATATTTATGAAGACCAGCAGCAACCATGGCGCCTATCCGTTGCTCCCATGCTTGATGTTACGGATCGTCATTGTCGTTATTTTCATCGCTTACTGGCTCCTAATGCGTTGTTATATACCGAGATGGTCACCACTGGAGCGTTGATTTATGGTGATGTAGATAGGCATTTGCAATTTAATGCGGCCGAGTCACCCGTTGCCCTACAATTGGGTGGTTCTGAACCATTAGCCTTGGCGCATTGTGCTAAGTTAGGGGAGCGTTATCACTATCAAGAAATTAATCTAAACTGTGGCTGCCCATCAGAACGTGTACAAAAGGGGGCTTTTGGTGCTTGTTTGATGGCTGAGGCGTCCTTGGTGGCTGACTGTATCAAAGCGATGCAAGATGCGGTGAGTCTACCGGTGACGGTCAAACATCGCTTAGGTCTAGATGATAACGAGAGCTATAGTTTTGTTAGTGATTTTGTTGGAGCGCTGTATGACGTGGGTTGTCGCGTATTTATTGCACACGCCCGCAACGCTGTCCTAAAGGGACTGTCACCCAAAGATAACCGCCAAATCCCACCTTTGCGTTATGAGGTGGTTGCACAGCTCAAACGCGATTTTCCTGAAGCTAGATTTATTCTCAATGGTGGCTTATCGACGCCTGAGCAAATGTGGGCGCAAGCACAATTGCATGATGGCATTATGGTAGGGCGTGCCGCCTGGCATGAACCTTATATGTTGGGGCAAATTCATGAACGATTATGGCCCGACATGACTAGGCTCAGCTTAGCTGAAGTAGTCGATACAATGACGCACTATGCAGCGCAACAAGTTGCTCAAGGAGTCCCTTTACGCGTTATTGTCAAACCCATGCTCGGTCTTTTTAATGGTTGCAAGGGCGCCAAGCAATGGCGCCGCCATCTCTCTGATCCACAGGCGCTTCAGGCCCAACAAATTAACATTCTTCCTCAAGCCTTTAGATGCGTACAAATGTGAGTCAAAAGATCAAGTCTAAAAATGCGCTTTTATGCATAAAGGCAACATAAAAAAATCTTTTTTTGGTCTCATTTTTTATATAAGTCCAGCCACACGGGGTTTCCACTGCACAACCCTTATTTTAATGTTAATGATAGTTATTCACATATATTGAATTTCTTGCTTTAATACTATATATTGTAAAAATTCCATTAGTTAACACTAGATATAGTTTTTTACTAAGAAATTTTTTCTTGCCAAAAAACGTTAAAAGGTGCCTTGATGATGGAGTATTTACAGTGATTTAGAGCAATCGCTGCTGTTTTTTAGATGAAATCGGCCTTGAGGTCGAGATGCAATTTCAGGGTAAATGGTTATGGATGAAAAGCTGCTGGTCACTAAACGTGACGGTCGAAAAGAGCCTTTAGATTTAGATAAAATTCACCGAGTCTTGGATTGGGCCTCAGAAGGTTTAACCAATGTCTCGACATCTCAGGTCGAACTTAAGTCGCAAATTCAATTCTACTCAGGCATAAAGACCGAAGACATCCATGAAACTATCATTAAGGCGGCCGCAGATCTCATCTCCGAACAAGCCCCGGATTATCAATATTTAGCCGCACGCTTGGCGATTTTTCATTTGCGCAAAAAAGCCTATGGTCAATTTGAACCACCGCATCTGTATGCCCATGTCAAAGAGATGGTGGCACACAAACGTTATGACAAGCATTTACTCGAAGACTATAGTGAAGAAGAGTTCGATCAGCTCAATGAGATGTTAGTGCATGAGCGCGATATGAATTTTTCTTATGCGGCGGTTAAACAACTAGAAGGTAAGTACCTCGTCCAAAATCGCGTCACAGGCGCCGTCTATGAAAGCCCGCAGTTCCTTTATATCTTGGTAGCCGCTTGCTTATTTGCACGTTATCCACAGTCAACTCGCTTGCAATACGTACAAGATTTCTATAATGCGATCTCGACTTTCAAACTATCTTTGCCTACCCCGATTATGTCTGGGGTGCGTACGCCAACGCGGCAGTTTAGCTCTTGCGTGTTGATCGAGTGTGATGATAGTTTAGACTCCATCAATGCCACCAGTAGCGCGATTGTGCGTTATGTTTCACAACGCGCGGGGATTGGCGTCAATGCGGGTCGGATTCGAGCAGTTGGTAGTTCCATTCGTGGCGGTGAAGCCCAACATACTGGCTGCATTCCTTTCTTTAAGCACTTCCAAACAGCGGTCAAATGCTGCTCTCAGGGGGGCGTACGAGGGGGTGCCGCGACCTTATTCTATCCACTTTGGCACTTGGAAGCCGAGTCACTTTTGGTCCTCAAAAACAACCGTGGCGTCGAAGAAAACCGTGTCCGTCATCTTGATTATGGTGTGCAAATCAATCGTTTGCTCTACCAGCGTTTACTCAAAAACCAATTAATCACCTTGTTCTCGCCCTCAGATGTGCCAGGACTTTATGAGGCTTTTTTTGCGGATCAAGAAGAGTTTGAGCGCTTATACACGCAATACGAGGCCGATGAGTCCATTCGCAAACGCCAAGTGAAGGCCTCAGAATTGTTCTCTTTGCTAATGCAAGAGCGCGCCAGCACTGGTCGTATTTATGTTCATAATGTTGACCACACGAACACCCATAGTGCTTTTGACCCGAATGTCGCGCCGGTCCGCCAAAGTAATTTATGTCTAGAAATTACTTTACCAACCAAACCGCTCAATGACATTAATGATCCTGAAGGTGAGATCGCTTTATGTACCTTATCGGCTTTCAATTTGGGCGCTCTTGAGAATTTTGATGAACTCGAAAAACTTGCCGATTTAATTGTTCGTGCGCTCGATGCCTTATTGGATTATCAAGATTATCCGATTATCGCCGCAGAGCGCGGTAGTATGAATCGTCGCACCTTAGGTATTGGGGTGATTAACTACGCCTATTTCTTGGCCAAAAACAATGCTCGGTATTCGGATGGTAGCGGTATAAATATTACGCACCGTGTATTTGAAGCGATTCAATATTATTTACTCAAAGCCTCTGTCAATCTCGCCAAAGAATTTGGTCCATGCCCGTGGTTTGAACAAACGCGTTACGCACAAGGCATTTTGCCTATAGACACTTACAAAAAAGATCTAGACGTCATTTGCAAAGAGCCTTTGCATTACGATTGGGAAGCCTTGCGCCAAGACATCAAAACCCATGGTTTACGTAATTCGACACTCACTGCCTTAATGCCTTCAGAGACCTCGAGTCAAATTTCCAATGCCACTAATGGGATTGAGCCTCCGCGCGGCTTAGTTAGCGTCAAGGCGTCCAAGGATGGGATTTTAAGTCAGGTCGTGCCAGATTATCTGCATCTCAAAGACAAATATGAATTGCTCTGGGATATGCCTAGTAATGAAGGGTATTTGCAGCTGGTTGGCATTATGCAAAAATTCGTGGACCAAGCGATTTCGGCCAATACCAGTTACGATCCATTGCGTTTTGAAGGTGGCCGTGTGCCCATGAAGCAATTACTCAAAGATCTATTATTGGCGTATAAATACGGTCTAAAAACTTTGTACTATCACAACACGCGTGATGGCTCCAAAGACTTACAAAGCGATATTGCTGCTAGTGATGACTGCGCTAGTGGTGCATGCAAAATATAAGAGGGAATACGATGTGGTACAGTACTTTTTGTGAAACACCCAATAACGCCCTAAGCGAACCCATGTTTTTTGGTCAAAGCGTGAATGTGGCGCGTTATGACCAACAAAAATTCGAAGTTTTCGAAAAGCTCATCGAGAAACAATTATCCTTTTTCTGGCGTCCCGAGGAAGTTGATGTCTCCCAAGACCGCATCGACTACCAGAATTTGCCTGAGCACGAAAAACATATTTTTATTAGTAATCTCAAATACCAAACCTTATTGGATTCTATCCAAGGTCGCAGCCCGAATGTCGCCTTGTTGCCATTAGTATCTTTGCCTGAGCTCGAGACATGGATTGAGACCTGGTCATTTTCTGAGACTATTCACTCACGTTCGTATACGCATATTATTCGCAATATCGTCAATGACCCATCATTGATTTTCGATAGCATTGTCACGAATGAGCATATTTTGCAACGTGCGCGCGATATCTCTCGTTATTATGACGAGCTAATTAATGCGACCCAATGCTATAACCAGATCCAAGCCGGTCACATCAAAGAGAGCGATTGCAATATTGACGTTAGCCTACATGGTCTCAAACGTAAGCTGTATGTGTGCTTAATGGTCGTCAATATTCTTGAGGCAATTCGCTTTTATGTGAGTTTTGCGTGTTCCTTTGCCTTTGCCGAAAGAAAACTCATGGAAGGCAATGCCAAAATTATTAAACTGATTGCACGTGACGAGGCGCTGCATTTGACCAGCACACAGCACATGATTAACCTCATGCGCAGCGGTCAAGATGATCCAGAAATGGCCATCATCGCCAAAGAACTTGAGGATCAGTGTTTTGGCATCTTCAAACACGCCGCCGAACAAGAAAAACAATGGGCCGAGTACTTATTTAAAGACGGCTCCATGATTGGTCTCAACAAAAACATTCTCTGCAAATACGTGGAGTACATTACCAATTTACGTATGCAAGCGGTCGGTCTCAAACCTGCCTTCCCAGAAGCAACCCAAAACCCCATCCCATGGATTAATGCTTGGTTATCTTCTGATAATGTGCAGGTTGCTCCTCAAGAGGTGGAAATTAGCTCGTACTTAGTCGGTCAAATTGATTCTAATATCGATACGAATGATCTTGAAGACTTTGAATTATGAGTCGCGTCTTTACCCAAGATGACGTGATTGATTTACTCGACCAAGAGAGTATTTTGCAAGCCCTAGAGCGACAAGGATATGTGCTTGAATCCCAATGTCGCTCAGGCTATTGCGGTGCCTGCCGCCTCAAAAAGCTCACGGGCGAGGTCGATTACCTAGAAATGCCCTTGGCCTTTATCAATCCTGATGAGATTTTGCCGTGTTGTAGTCGTCCCAAAGCCAATACTAAGTTGCGCTTAGAAGTGCGACGTCCGAGTTCAGCCGAAAGACAAAAACGGCGCCAACGGCCATCGGCTCAAGCGCATCAAAGCGAGGCAGACGCGGTGCATGACAAACAAGAAAACCCGTCCTATTGAATCAGTGATCACTAAGTGCTCGAGCCTATAAAAAAGCCCTAAGTCACTGGCTAATGAGCCGTGCTTAGGGCGATTCTTTTGCAAGTCCTACACTGACAAGGAACGGACTAGCCAGAAAAGTTAGGCCGGTTTGTTAACTCGAGACGTTGCTGAGTCGGCCTGCGCTGTCGTTTCTGGTCCTTCTGATCTATCTGACCCTTGCTCATCAGGCCAATCTTTGATGTAAGCCTTGAGCATATTTTTTTCAAATTCATTTTGTTCGATAGCCGCGCGCGCCATATCGGTAAAAGAAACCACGCCCAATAGGGTGGTACCATCCATCACAGGGGCATAACGCACACCATGCTTGATGAGTAAACGACGACCTTCTTCGAATGAGGTATTAGGGGCGATGGTCACAGGCGCATCATCCATGACGGTGCGTACCGTAATCGCACGGTAATCACGATCTGGTTGGGCGACGCATTTAATAATCTGACGATAGGTCAAAATCCCGGCCAGCTCGCCATGTTCCATGACTACAATTGAACCAATATCATTGTCAGCCATCGTCTCGAGGGCTTGTTGTAATGATTGGTTAGGGTCAATGGTAAATAAAATATCTCCTTTGACTTTGAGAACATCACTGATTTTTAACATAAGCGCCTGCTTTATAAAACATTTTTAAGAATAACTGGGGTCTCTTCTTGTAAAGACAAAGAAAAGGCGTGCAATAAGCGTTTATCCTCTTGAATGGCATCCAACTGATCATTAAATAAGAGCCGATCAAAAATAGGCGTTAGATCGGCGTTTTGGCTGCAAACGAGCACCCAAGTATCACCATCTTTGCTGGTGGTGTTGGCAATGTAGCCAAGATCTTGTAGCGAATCTAAGATTTCTAAAAGCGTATTAGGATCTATTTTGACACGTTTGATTAAATTTTCAAGCGTCAATCCCGGGTTTTGACTATCTCTGGCTTGGAATAAGTCTCTGAGAATTTGCACGGCAATCACCAATAAGAGACCAGATTCGTAATGGGTCTTAAAGTGACCTAAGCGGATTTGCGGCGCCATGGCGGCAATTGCGGCCCCCAACAAGACAATAATCCAAGAAATATAAATCCACAATAAGAACAAAGGCACCGTGGCAAAGGCCCCATAAATCAAGGTGTAAGAGGGGAAATTGGTAATATAAAAGGCAAAGCCAGCTTTGAGGATTTCGAATAGACTCCCACTGACCACGCCACCGATTAAGGCATCCTTAAAGGCTACGCGTCGGTTCGGGACAGTGTAATAAAGCAGGGTGAGCCCCAACACCGACATGATCCATGGGAAGACATAGCCCATAAATTGACGACCAATACTGATATATTGATCAAAGGTTTTTTGTAAGACAAAACCACTAATCCATAAGCTTAGACTCAGTATAATTGGACCCAAACTCAGCACTGCCCAATACATCAAAATCCGCATTAATAAACCACGAGAGCGTTTGACATGCCAGATTTTGTTAAGTGCTTCTTCGATTGTCATCATCAACATAATCGAAGTGACAAACAAAAAAATCACCCCCACCGTTGTCATTTGCGAAGCAGACTGGGCAAAACTATTGAGGTATTCAAATATATTTTCGGAGATGCTCTCGGGCATTAAGTTATGCCGCAAAAAGTTATCCAAATAGACCTTAAAGTCATTAAATACAGGGAAGATGGTAAATAAGGCCAAAATCACGGTGAGCAATGGCACCACTGCCAGTACTGTGGTGTAAGCGAGACTCGAAGCCGCTTGTGTGAGTTGGTCATCGATCAAACGTCTTACCGCATAGATGAGTGTGTTTTTGATGCAGGTGAGCCGGCTTCTGGGTTGAGTATCATGAATATACTCGGTGATTTGACTCGGTTGATCGTCTAAATCAGACTCGGACGCTTGGCTTTTAGTGCTAGAGTTCATAGTTATGGTAAATTTTTACATTTATACACAAAATGCAGTATAGCAATATTACTTAATAATCAAAAGTCAATTGCCTAAATCTAGCGGCTTGTTTTTAAAGGTTTTTCATGAGCGATCCCACACGCCTTGCGGATTCTAGCACTGTGCGCACTGTACCCCTAAATCCTTTTTATCGTTGGCTCTGTTTGGCGGCACTGCTATTATTATTACTACTATGCATCGCTTGGGAACTTTTTTTAGATCCCCTTGTGCCCGGCGGTAGTCTTTTTGTGCTTAAAGCCTTACCCTTGATCTTTCCGATTTATGGTGTTTATAAAGGCCATCTCTATACCATGCAATGGTCTAGCATGTTGATTTTATTGTATTTTATGGAAGGGGTGGTACGCTGGTACAGTGATACTAGCGCCATATCTGCCCACCTGGGCATGCTTGAGGTCATTTTATCTTTAGTATTTTTTGTCTCGGCTATTCTTTATGTGCGTCCCGCCAAAAAACTGGCGAACTATCTCAAAAAAACAGGGCAATAATTTGTCCTTTCCCTTATTTAAACGCTTAAAGGAACGCTATGTCGTTGCAGGTTGAACTAGGATTTGCCGACTTACCGCCAGATTTTTATTCTGCTGTAAAAACAGATCCCTTACCCCATAGTCAGCTACTTCATGTTAACCCAGCGGTGGCGCAGCGCTTAGGAATAAGCCCTGAGTGCACTCAAAGTGACGCCTTCTTTAAGGTAGTGAGTGGTCAAGCGCCTTTGCCTGGTGGCAAAACCGTGGCCGCCGTTTACAGCGGGCATCAATTTGGGGTCTGGGCTGGACAGCTAGGCGATGGGCGTGCGCACTACTTAGGTGCGATTCGCTGTCCGGATGGACAATTGCAAGAGCTTCAACTCAAAGGCTCAGGAATGACCCCTTACTCACGTATGGGTGATGGCCGTGCCGTGTTACGTTCCAGTATTCGTGAGTATTTAGGTAGCATCGCCATGCGCGGCTTGGGGATCGCCACTACCGACGCCTTATGTATAGTAACTTCACCCTATGAAGTGCCCAGAGAAACGCTAGAGAGCACGGCGATTGTGACCCGCGTGGCCCCTAGCTTTGTACGATTTGGTTCATTTCAGCACTGGTTTGCCAACAGTCGGCCTGATTTATTAGTCACCTTACTCAACTATATATGTCGCCAGTTTTATCGCGAGCAGATTGCGCCTGAAGCGTTTGAACAACCTCAGCAACTTGCTTTGGCTTTTTTAGAATTGGTCTCTGAGCGCACGGCCAAACTACTCGCGCAGTGGCAATTAGTGGGGTTTGTACATGGTGTCATGAACACTGACAATATGTCGGTATTAGGGCTGACCTTGGATTACGGACCTTTTGGCTTTATGGATGATTTTCAGGCTAATTGGGGTTGCAATCATACCGATACCGCGGGTCGTTATGCTTACCATCAACAGGCTGAAGTAGCGCAATGGAATTTGTACCAGCTGGCTAGCTGCTTTACCATGATTAATACCGACAAAAACGCTATGTCTAAGATACTGCAGGATTTTGCTAAGCATTTTTCGAGATACTACTATGAAGGGATGCGTCAAAAATTCGGCCTGGCGCAGATCACTGCTCACGATCAGGATCTGGTCAACGATTGGTGGCGCCTCTTGCACGAAAATCTTGCGGATTTTACGCAGGCGTTTTATCGCTTAAGCGGACTTTCAGCCGCTGAGCCACAAACCCCGCAAGAACAGAATGCTCAAAACGACTGGTTAGCTTTATTTACCCATCAAGTCGACGCTAAGCAATGGCTGGATGCCTATCGCCGACGTCTACAGGATGATCCCTTGAGTAGTGAGCAACGCCAACAACGCATGCTAGAAAATAACCCCGCTTATATTCTGCGTAATCACATTGCGCAAAGCATTATTGAAGAGGTTCAAAAAGGCGATACCGCGTTGCTAAACAAAGCTGTAGAAGTGTTTGCGAATCCTTTTGTGCCGCACCAAGCGGCCGAATTTTTCAGTCGCTTACCTGACCCTGAGCAAAAACACATCGCCTTGAGCTGCTCTTCTTGATTTTGTGGGATTCCTATTATTTTGCTGGTAGTATTTATATAATTGAATGAATTTTTAAAAATCAGCGTGCTTTATGTCAGGAAACACACTTGGTCAGTTATTTAGTGTTACAAATTTTGGGGAGTCACATGGGCCGGCTATTGGCTGTGTGATCGACGGCTGTCCAGCCGGTATGGCCTTATCAGAAGCAGATATTCAAATTGAATTGGATCGTCGCAAGCCGGGTACTTCACGGCACGTGACGCAACGCCAAGAAGCCGATAAGGTCCAGATTTTGTCTGGGGTGTACGAGGGACAGACAACAGGTACGCCGATTGCCTTATTAATCGCCAATACAGACCAGCGCAGCAAGGATTACAGCGCCATTGCCCAAGTGTTTCGACCTGGACATGCAGATTTTACTTATTTCAAAAAATATGGCGTGCGCGATCCGCGCGGCGGCGGACGATCCTCAGCCCGTTTGACGGCTCCCACCGTCGCCGCTGGGGCAGTGGCCAAAAAATACCTAAAACTCAAATTCAACACGCAAATCCGCGCTTATATGAGTCAATTAGGGCCCATCCATATTCCCTTTGTGGATTGGGCTTATGTTTCTCAAAACCCATTTTTTGCACCGAATGCTGAGCTGATTCCTGCCTTAGAAGAATTTATGGATCAACTTCGCAAAAAAGGGGATTCTGTAGGCGCACGTATTGAAGTCGTGGCCGAGCATGTGCCGGCGGGGTTGGGACAGCCAATATATGATCGTCTGGATGCTGATTTAGCCTATGCCATGATGGGGCTCAATGCCGTCAAGGGGGTGAGTATCGGTGCTGGTTTTGATAGCATTACACAATTTGGTTCAGAGCATGGCGATGAAATTACCCCTGAGGGTTTTGTAAGTAATAATGCAGGTGGTATATTAGGTGGCATTAGCAGCGGTCAAGCGATTGAGATGTCGCTGGCGATCAAGCCCACCTCTAGTATTCGTATCGAACGCCGCACAATCGATACGCACAATCAAGCGACCACGGTGCAAACCTTAGGCCGACACGATCCCTGTGTGGGCATTCGTGCCGCGCCAATTGCTGAGGCATTAATGGCCATTATTCTGGCGGATCACGCCATGCGCCAAGCGGCGCAACAACTTTAACCTTAACAAGGAGATACTATGAGCAAACAAATCGTTCAAACTGATCAAGCACCTGCCGCTTTGGGCCCTTATTCTCAAGCGGTTAAAATCCAATCCTCTTCTATTCTTTATGTTTCTGGCCAACTTGGACTCGATCCCAAAACCGCTGAATTAGTCTCTGATGATTTTGAGGCTCAAGTCCGTCAAGCCTTTTCTAACCTTATCAACGTCATTCAAGCCGGTGGTGGTTCGGTCAATAACATCATTAAACTAGGTCTTTTTGTGACCGATTTGAGTCATTTTGCTACTGTTAATCAAGTGATGTTAGAAGTCATTAATGAACCTTTCCCAGCTCGTTCTACTGTAGAAGTCAGCGCCTTACCAAAAGGGGGGCTTTTCGAAGTCGAAGCAGTGGTTGCGCTTTAAGGTATGCATAGCAATGGCTTAGCACATGGCTAAATTGCAAAGTACGACTGCTACAAAGAAGGTGACCTCTAAGTCACCTTCAACAAAAACGACTAAAGCACGTAAATTAGCGTCATTAGGTCTTGTCACGCCTAATGATTTTTTATTGCATTTACCGTTGCGCTATGAGGACCACAGCCAGATTTACTCAGTCTGTCAGGCCTTTTTCGGACAAACCATGCAATTTGAGGGCTATGTTTGCGACGTCAAGGTCGTGCAAATAGGCCCTAGACGACAATTAACTGCCATTTTTCATGATGACACTGGCAGTATTCGATTACGCTGGGTGTATTTTTATCCAAACCAAAAAAAACAACTAGAAACTAAAGGTCTATTACGGATTCGAGGAGAGGTCAGAGGCAGTGCCCAATGGGGCTTTGAGATCATTCATCCAAAGATCCTTAAAGCGGGAGCCGAGTTATCGCCGCATTTGACGCCTGTATATCCGAGCACTCAGGGCTTGTCTCAGGAGGATATTAAGAGCGCTATCTATAGGCATTTACAAAATCACGAAATTACTGAAATTCTACCGCCGCAGTTCTTGCCTGAGGGGGCCATGAGTCTGGATGCAGCACTTAAATATTTACATCACCCCCCCTTGGATGCCAATCTCAATGCCCTAGAAAATCATACTCATGCGGCTTGGCAACGTATTAAATATGATGAAATTCTAGCGCAACAACTGGCCATGGCCAGAGCGCGGGACTATCGGCAGGCTTTGCATGCCCGTGCCTATAATGTTGACGCGGCGCAGTCTCTTTGCGTGCTGCTTTTAGAGCGCTTTGGCTATGAGTTGACAGGTGCCCAAAAAAGAGTCTTGAATGAAATCGCCATTGATATGCAGCAAGGCCATCCTATGCATCGCTTAATTCAAGGTGATGTGGGTAGTGGCAAAACAGTCGTTGCGGCCTTAGCCGCCTGTATCGCTTTAGCCAGTGGCGATCAAGTGGCTATGATGGCTCCGACGGAATTATTAGCCGAACAGCATTTTCTCAAAATGCAAGCGTGGTTCCAAGATACTGAGTATGAACCGGTCTGGCTCGCTGGTTCGCTCAAAGCTTCAGCCAAAAAACGTGCGCTCGAGCAAATTGCTAACGGTCAGGCACGCTTAGTGATTGGCACTCAAGCCTTGATCCAGAAAGATGTGCGTTTTCAGAAGCTTGGCTTAATTATCACGGACGAACAACATCGCTTTGGTGTCGGTCAACGGCTTGAACTCAGCAGAAAAGGTGAGCACAGCGACTTACTCTCAGCCGCAACACAAACCATACCCCACCAATTAAACATGAGTGCCACACCCATACCGCGGACTCTCGCTATGGCCTGTTTGGCCGATCTTGATGTCTCCTTAATTGATGAATTACCACCGGGTCGACAAACCATTGTGACCAAAATGATGAATCATAATCGCCGTGATGAAGTGATTCGTTATATTAATGCGCAATGTCAATTAGGCCGTCAAGCCTATTGGGTCTGTCCCCTCATTGAAGAAAGTGAGGCCTTACAATTGCAAACCGCTCAAGAGACTCATGCGCTCTTGCAGCAAGCCTTACCCAACTTACATATCGGTTTAGTCCATGGTCGCATGCATAGTCGCGATAAGACAGAAGTCATGCAAGCTTTTCAGCACAAAGCGTTGGACATTCTTGTGGCGACTACGGTCATCGAGGTGGGTGTCGATGTACCGAATGCGAGTTTGATGGTGATCGAACACGCCGAGAGATATGGCCTAGCCCAATTACATCAATTGCGTGGTAGAGTAGGAAGAGGGGAAGCAGAATCATTTTGTTTTTTTCTTTTTCAAGAACCGATCAGTCAGATTGCCAGAGAACGCCTCAAAATCATATACGAGAGTTCAAATGGCATAGAAATCGCACAGCGTGACTTAGAGCTGCGTGGACCCGGCGAATTCTTGGGAATGCGCCAGTCGGGGGCGGCGATGATGCGCTTTGCTGATCCGCAAAAAGATATGCAAATTATCGAAGAGGTGCGCAAAATCGTGCCGACATTACTGCACGAGTATCCCACCATCGCTCAGGAACAGATTGAACGCTGGATCGCACTCAAACATGATTTTATTCGTAGTTAATTACTAGAGGTATGCCTAGTGACCTTAACAGAGTTGAAGTATATTGTTGCCGTTGCTCGAGAAAAGCATTTTGGTCGGGCGGCGGAATCCTGTTTTGTAAGCCAACCCACCTTATCAGTTGCCATTAAGAAATTAGAAGAAGAGCTGGGTGTGAGTATTTTTGAGCGCGCCAATCAAGAAGTTTGGTTAACGGATATTGGCCAAAAACTCATTACTCAGGCGCAAATCATTCTTGAAGAAAGCGCAAATTTTAAGCGCATCGCGCAGCAAGGTCATGATCCACTCAAAGGTCCCCTCAAGGTTGGGATTATTTATACGGTAGCACCGTATTTATTGCCTTATTTGATACCTATACAAATGCAATTAACGCCACAAATGCCGTTGATTTTGCAGGAAAACTTTACTACGCGCTTACTGGAATTATTGCATCAAGGTGAAATTGACTGTGCCATCATGGCTTTGCCAATCAATGACAATGGCATAGAAACTGCCTTGCTGTACGAGGAGGATTTTGTAGCGGCGGTACCCGTTGATCATGCTTTTGCACAACGCCATACTATTAATGGCTCCGAACTCAAAGATGAAACCATGTTGTTATTAGGCATAGGCCATTGCTTTAGAGACCAGGTACTGGATGTCTGTCCTGAGATGTCGCAATTCTCATCCAGTACCGAAGGCATACAACGTTCGTTTGAGGCTTCTTCACTGGAAACCATCCGTCATATGGTAGCCGCGGGTTTAGGCATTACCTTATTGCCGGCCAGCGCTGTCAATTTATACGCCGATCAACAAATAGTCCGGGACCAAGGTTTGTTGCGTTTTGTGCGTCTAGAGGAACCAGCCCCCCAACGCGAAATCGTGCTCTGTTGGCGTAAGAGTTATACCCGACTTGAGGCGATTGAAAGCTTAATTCAAGCGATTAAACATTGTCATCTGCCGGGCGTAACTATGGACTCTAAAAGCTTTGAGTCTGTCGTAGCAGGCAGTCGCGTTAAAGATTAGAATGACTGCCTGCGCTGTTTATGCCCTCTATTCGTAAAATATAAGAACGAATTAATAGCATAGATGTCATGGGTGAGGTTAAAAATATAAATACGATGATAAGAATTTCGTGGAAAAGAACACGCTGCTGCAAAAAATACGAACTCAGAAAAGAGGCGATCAGCATGCAAATTAACCCAAGACTACTCGTAATGGTCGGTGCATGAATACGCGTCTTAAAATTATTAAAACGAATCAACCCCCAGCTACCCAGCAGACTCAATAATCCTGCCAAGACTATAAGTACACTGGCAGTTATCTCAGCCCATAGAGGCATAGTACTTACCGATGTCATGGTTCAATCACCTCGCCACGTAATAAGAATTTAGCCAAACCCGCTGAACTAACAAAGCCAACTAGCGCTACGATCAACCCTATCTCGTAATACCACGTAGTCCCAAACAAAATACCCAGGGTGAATATAAATAACATGCTGGTTAGGCTCAGGGCATCCGTCCCTAAGGCGCGATCTTGGGGCGTGGGTCCCTTAAATATCCGATAAGTACAGCACGCCATCGCTAAGGCCAAGCAACAAATAGCAAAGTAGCAAGCAAATTCCAAAATCATTATTCGAAAATCTCCATCAGCAGTTTTTCGTATTGATCGCAAATCATGGCAATGACTTCATTGCTTTGGCGACTATCGAGCACATGTAAGCGCAGGATATAATCGTCCTCATTTAAGCCACACCATACGGTACCGGGAGTAAAAGTAATAATGCAGGCTAAAAAACTAAGGGCGTGTGGATCGCGTAATTTAAGCGGAATATTCACAAATGTGGCTGGTGGCTGACAGCCACGTTTAAACAGTAATTTAATGGTATGCATATTGGAGCTCAGCATATCTATCAACACCAAAAAAATTAATTTAATGCCATTTAGATAGCGCCGTGGATAGGCCAAGTCGGGCCGCATACGTAAACTCAACATGGCAAATACCACAGATAGGGCAAAACCCAAAAATACCGAAGCACCACTAATATGCTGCTCGAGAAGCAACCATACAATTAAGAGAATCAGACTGAGCGGCAACCAGAAAAAGCTATTAAGCATATTATTTGCCCTCCAATGCATTGCTGCCTAGTACCGCTTCAACATATTGCGAAGGGTCATTGAGCGAGCTAGCGGTATGATCCATAAAGGTCATCACGGGGTCAGCCATGACTGTCATTACTACGGTAAGGCCTAATAAGAAAATAATCGCACCGGCTTCTCTAAACGTCAGGACGGGTTTATTGAGATTATCAGGCACCCAGAACAAACGCACCCCGGTACGACTAAAGGCAATAATACTGGCTAAGCCAGCGATTAATAGGGTGATGATTAGCAGCCAAGCGCGCCAACTTGGTCCCGTACCTTCAGCCATATTCATCGCTTGTAACAAAATGGCAAATTTACCAATAAAGCCAGCAAGCGGAGGGACCCCAGAAATAATCATGGCGCAAGCCAAAAAGGAAATCCCCAAAAACGCCATCGCCGCAGGAATTTTGACGCCGACCACGGTACTGGAATAATCACTGTCCTCCTGCTGGTCTAGGCCAAAAGCCTCCAATGACACATTCAATACGCTACGCTCAAAGGATTCAATCCGTTTAATCAACTCAATCAATAAAAAGAAGGCGGCGGTGGCAAACACTGAATTGACCATATAAAAGAGCGAGGGCCCCGTGAGACTGACGCCGGGCATACCTAGCGCCGTCAGTAAGGTCCCCGAAGAAAATATCACAGCGTAAGCCCCTAAACTAGCGACATTTTTTTGGTTGAGCATGGCAAAGGTGGCAAACAGAATGGTCGTTAGACCAATGAAATACATCCATTCACCGCCGAAGGCCGCAGGCGCACCGGTAGGCACGAGCAGTGACCCCACACGCAACAAGGCATAAATACCTACTTTTGTCATCAAGGCAAAGACACAAGCGACGGGGGCACTGGCAGCGGTATAGGCGCTAGGTAACCAAAAATTCAACGGCCAAGCCGCGGCTTTAATCAAGAAAGCCACCCCCAAAATTGAACAAGCGGTATCGAATAAATGCCTGTCACTTGCTTGTAAATTGCCAGCCTGCAAACTTAAATCGGCAAGATTCAGCGTGCCCGTAATGGCATAAATCATGGAAATACCAATGAGTAAGAGACTGGCACCAACGAGGTTGACCGTAATGTAATGCATGCTTGAGTTAACCCGTAAAATCCCAGAGCCATGCAGCAATAAACCATATGAGGCCGATAAAAATATCTCAAAAAACACAAATAAATTAAAGAGATCGCCGGTCAAAAAGGCCCCATTAATACCCATAAAAATAAATTGCAAAAGCGGGTAAAAATGCACACCTACACGGCGCCAAAAGGCCAAACTATACAAAAATGCGGCCAAGGCCACACAAGCCGTCATGCTCAGCATAATCGCGGTGAGGCGGTCAACGACGAGCACAATCCCAAAGGGTGCATTCCAATTGCCTAAGATATACACATAAATAGGCTGGGTGGCATCCTCGGCACTGGTCGCGACTTGAGACTTAATTAATATAAATGCCACCAAGGCTTGGGCTGCAAACGAGCCAAAACTCAAGAGGGTATTGATAGTCCGCCTTTTTTCCTTGAGCAGTAGCATCAAGGCGCCCGCCAGCATAGGAATCAGAATTGGCAATACAGGTAAATGATTCAGCAAGAAAGACATTAACTGTCCTCCCGGCCATCAACATGATCGGTCCCTGTAAAGCCGCGTTGCGCCAATAAGACCACTAAAAAGAGTGAAGTCACACCAAAACCAATCACAATAGCGGTCAATACCAAGGCTTGAGGAATAGGATCGGCATATTGGCTGGGATCGATGCCGTTAGCGACATCTTTGAGTAAGGGCAGTTGGTTGATTTTTAGATGGCCTGTGCCAAAAATAAATAAATTGACTGCATAAGAGAGTAGGCTCAGACCCATCACCACTTGAAATGTACGCGAACGAAGAATCAACCATACTCCAGAACCACCTAAAACGCCGATGGCTAGCGCTAATATTATTTCCATTATTCTTTCCTCGCTGGCGTTTGTACCCCGACAGATGCTTGAAATTTAAATTCTTCCAAAGCTTCTGGGTCGACATTTTGCTGTCTGTAAAACCGTAATGATTGGTGCGCAATTGAGACCAAAATATAAGTGGTACAACCGACGACTAAACTAAAGACACCGGCATCAAAAATAAGTACGGTGGATAAGTGCAATTCGCCAATAATCGGTAATTCAGGATTCCAACTGAGGGCAGTAAAAAAAGGTTGTCCGGCAAACCAAGGAAGCACACCCGCAAAAACGGCCAACAACAAGCCCACCGCAAGCCAATTTTGTGGCGTAATGCGCGATTTGGACTCGACCCAGCGAATCCCGCTCATCATATATTGGGCAATAACACCAATGGCAAAAACCAAGCCGCCAATAAAGCCACCCCCCGGCAAATTATGACCCCTTAAAAAGAAAAAGAAGGCCACTAAACTAAAGATCGGCATCAGTAAGCGCACAAGGACATTGGGCACGAGCATAGTGCCATTCGGTAAAGATTGCCCCGATTGAATCAAGCGTATATCCTTGGTGATAAATTGTTTGCGTCGATCCAAATGACTAATCATGCTTTGAGGCGGTCGAAAACGCCGTAAGAGGGCATAAACACTGAGGGCAGCAATGGCCAAGACCGTGATTTCACCAAAAGTATCAAAGCCCCTAAAATCCACCAAGATCACGTTAATAATATTGTGACCACCGCCTAAGCTATAAGCATTATTCGTGAAAAAGTGACTGACCGTTTCTAAGTGATCCTTGGTCATCAAGATATAAGAGAGTAGTGATAAACCCACCCCACAACATAAGGATAAGAGCACATCACGGCTAAGTTTTAAGCGCACCTTAAGGCTGGAGGCAGACATATTTGAGACATGTCGTGGTAACCAACGCAGGCCCAACAAAATCAGAATGAGCGTGGCGATTTCAACACCGCTTTGCGTCAGCGCAAGGTCTGGCGCCGACAACCAAGCAAAGGTAAGAATTGTGACGACACCGGCAACGCCCACCATAATCAGACAACGAAAACGATTAAGACGCGCATTATAAGCAGCGCCCAAGGCGGCCGCTGCGCCGATTAGCCACAATATGGCAAAGCCAATATCCTCCGTACTAAACTCAGGCGCTACCAGCGTATAGTTGCCTAACAGTGGCATTAAAGCCACCACAAAAGTAATGGCAAAGACGACAAAGACCTGAGTTTGCAGATGCGAAGAATAGGTGCCGCGAAAGACCAAATTACTGATTCTATCGACTAAGCCTTTGAGGGCAGTAAAGATTTCGCTACCATTAAGACGGCCAGCAAAAGCCATCTGTGGCTCCACATGGCGCAACCATTTTTGGGCTATCACGACCAAGCTAATGCCAGCCACTAGAGCCACCACACTCATGAGTAAAGGCCAATTAAACCCGTGCCAGACGGCCAAATCATAGTCGGGCGTATGGCTACCCAAAATAGTATGTACCGCTAAATCAAGAAAGGGGCCAATCGTATAGGCCGGCAATATCCCCACCACTAGACAGCACAAGACTAAGATACCAATGGGGACCACCATCCAAATCGGTGGATTGTGAGGTTCTTTTGGAAGATTGCTAGGGGGACGTCCAAAAAAGACTTCCTTAATGAAACGGTAAGAGTAGCTCACGCTAAAGGTCGCGGCGATTACGGCCAATACTGGCAAGGTGTAACGACTGCTAAGCGGACCTTGCTCCATTAAGGTGGCAGAAAAAAACATTTCCTTGGAAATAAAGCCATTGAGCAACGGTACACCTGCCATGGCGGCCGCTGCGACAATCGCCAACACAGCAGTAAGCGGCATGACTCTAAATAGGCCAGATAACCGCTTAATATCTCGCGTGCCAGTCTCGTGGTCCACAATTCCCGTTGCCATAAACAGTGAAGCCTTAAAGGTGGCATGGTTAAGCATATGGAATATAGCCGCCACGAGTGCAATTGGACTGTTCAGACCGAGTAATAAAGTAATTAGCCCTAAATGACTGATGGTTGAATAGGCCAAAATACCTTTCATATCGCGTTGGAACAAGGCAATATAAGCACTCATTAGCAGTGAAATCATGCCGGCTCCCGTGAATATCCAGAACCACGCATTGGTACCCGCTAACACTGGCCAAAAACGTGCAATTGTCAGGACACCGATTTTTACTAAGGTCGCAGAGTGTAGATAAGTCGAGACAGGTGTTGGCGCCGCCATGGCATTTGGCAACCAAAAATGCAGAGGAAACTGCGCGCTTTTACTGAGCACGCCGAGTGTAAAGGTCAAGAGTATCGGCAAGTAAAGATTACTGTCTCGCAGTTTATCGCCAGAATTTAGAATAGCATCCAGCCGATAACTACCGACTTCATGCCCAATCATTAACATACTGGCCAAAAGGGCCAGACCACCTGCCGCCGTAATAGAAAACGCCATGCGCGCACCGCGCCGCGCATCGGCACGATGATGCCAATAGGCAATCAGCATAAACGAGGCCAGACTCGTCATCTCCCAAAACACCACCATTTGTATGACGTTACCAGAGAGAACGAGACCCAGCATAGAGCCCATAAAGACTAAGAAGAAAGCAAAAAAGCGGGGTACAGGATCAGCAGGATCCATATAGTAGCGCGAATAAATCACGACTAAGCCGCCCATTGCTGTGACTAAAAAGGCAAAGATCCAGCTAAAGCCGTCCATGCGCAAATGAAAATTCAGACCGAGGGTGTGAATCCATTCTTGTTCAAACTCGATGACCTTACCCGCAAAAATACTCGGTGCTAAATAGCCGACAATCGCCACGCCGATGAGTGTTACTAGACCCGATAACCAAGCTTCTTGATTACGCGCGTGGGTGGGTAAGATGACAGCAAAAAGGCTAGCAATGAAGGGGAGTACAACGAGTACGAGTAAGAGCATTGAGAGTTATCCACCCTGTGACAGTTAAATAGGAAATTACGGACTGAGCGGCACGAGCTGGCCTTGATAGATCACCGCACCCGTTGGTGCAGTTTTGTTATGACCTTTGGCCTCGAGCGTAATCACGAAGCGCTGATTTTGGTGAAGAGTACCGACTTGTTCAGGCGCTAATTCATGTTCCTGGTTCGGTGTAAGCACCGTCAGGGCTTGCCATTTATGATCGAGGCCCTGAGTCCATAATTGAAATTCCGTGTTTGAGTTACTATCGCTGTGTACCAGTGGAGTAATCAATAAACGGTTATTACTCATGCCTTTGAGTAACCAGGCAGGATTCTGATGGGCTTGCGGTGAACTCATGACGGCCGTCCACTTGTCAGTGGTATGCGAGGCCCCTCCATAATACACACCAGCGAGGGCAATTAAGAGACACAATAAAGCAATACCTTGCCAAACATGCCTATTGTGTAAATAGTACTTCAGGCGCAAAGCAAGGCTAGCCTTGGGGGCATTTTGTTCTTTGCTATCGAGCGCTTGAAGAGGTTGAGTGGTGTCAGGACTGAGTTTGTATTTTTTGAAGGTCTGATCCAAATCCCGTTGAAGTTTCTCATTAATAATATTGCCTAGGGTTTTACCCAGTGCAGGATTGAGTTTGACAGCGGGTAATTGGGTGATGAATTCAGTAAGATAAGTTTCCCAAAGCAACAAAATACGCGTAGCTTCAGGATCACTTTTTAGGAGTTCAATGCTTTTTTGAGCGGCTTCTTGACTTTGCCCACCGAGTGCATACTCACCAATCGTGACGGCCTGCGAATAGGCTGATAAATTCTCTGTATGTTGAGCGATATGGGTCAGACCACCGAGTAAATCCTCTCTGAAATTGATGGATGATTGCCCCAGACGCGCTGCCACCACCTCTTGGCTGTCGGGGCTAAAATACATATTAATTATGCTGTTTTGGTGTTCAGCGGGTAATTGCTCAAATACTTGGCAGTAATGAATAGTGTCTTTGGGAGCCTTGAGATCCGCCAACACTTGACTCATTTCGCAAGCCTTAAAGCATGGTTCATTGGCATGCGACAAGGCGAGGTGGTCGTAGTGGCTTTGGTAGAGGCTGGCGATCTGAAATCGTAAAATACTATAAATCCAACCTTTAGCTGGCCCCATTTTGCGCTCATAGTTTTGGGCGTTTTCCCAGATAGCAATAAAGGTATTCAGTAGGGCTTGTTCTGCAAATTGCGTTTGCGAAAGGGCTTTTTGAGCCAACTTATACATTGTGTTGGCTTCAGCTTGATAAAGTGTTTGCAGGGCGGCTTTTTGGTGATGAGCGCAAGATTCTAATAACTTTTCGTAATTAAGAGCTGACTTTTTATTAAATTTCATAGGTATTTAAAGACTCAAAACAAAGCACGCACGATTAATTCATTATAAAGTAAACATGCCTTAATTGTCGTTAAATACCACAGTTATTTTATTGATCTCAGTACATTTTTAGGGAATTGGTCATTAAATGCCAAGCAGTATCAGTCGTAAACCGAGCGTTCTAAGGCTTGCCATTCAACCTGATCGCCTAATGGTTCTATAAGTTGTTGTTTTAGAATGTATTTTACTGTCGGATCATGAAGTGCATTCAGCAGTTCTTTTTGAATCCGTTGTTGCAGCTGCTCGGGCACCTCTTGACTGATAACAAACACATAATCATCTAGCTTGGGTAGTTGGTCTAGACCTAATTGGGCTAAGCTAGGGGTGTCTTTGAAATGAGTCAGCCCACTTTCAGTGCTTAGCGCTAGTAATTGCAGCTCGTGCCCATTGATTAAAGGCATGGCAATAGCTGTATTACTGACTGCGAAATCGACTTGTTTACCCAAGAGCTTTTCGAGCGCCTGCTCAGGCGTGTCCACACTAACACACGTAAAGCCTTTACCTTGCGCTTTTTCTAAACTTTCGAGTAATAAGGCCTCTTTCCCCTGAGTTGGGCATGCCGCTGTCAGCTTCTTGTGCTTGGCATGCAACAGGCTTTGCCAGTCCTGGGCATCATGCGGTTTAGCCTTTGCAAGGGTGACAATAAGCATGGGCTGGCGCGCAGCTAAGGCTAGATAATGAACATCTTGACTTAATTTTGCAGCCTGTTTGAGCCCTATTTGCTCACGCATCATATAGGTAGGCAAAATGGCCAGTGTGTAACCATCATTTTGAGCCTTAATTTGGGCTTGATAGTCAGCAAAGTTTAGCGTAGAAAAGTTCTTAATTTTAATCCGTTGATCGACATTTTTAGACATGCGGATGGCGACAATACGGGCAATTTGATCGGCATTCGATCCCAATTGATTCGGCACTAAAATTTGTAAGTCTTTTTCAGGCCAGCTCGTCGTGCCCTGTGCCAAGGCAAAAGGGCTAAAGACCATGCATAGTAGGGTAGTTTGCACAATCACCAATAATTGGCGAGCAAAAGCTCGTTTAGTTTTCGATTTCATGTTTACTGTCATCGTAATTAGGCACACCCATAAGAATATTATTGTAGGTTTGCAGCACTTTATGGGTCTCTTCATTGACCTCATAAGCGTAAGGTGTATTGAGAATATATGTTTGATACTGCGCATAAGGCAGGGCAGCTTTAAGTTTATTCCAACGTGCCTTACATAGAGGTAGCACATCATTCTCTGCCGGATCGAGCTGATAGTGCTTAACATATTCTACCGTCATACAAAGAGTAATAGCATCTTCGTAATCTGCTTGTTGGTAGTCTTGGGTCTGGGCGGATTCTTGTGACCAGGCGATGGATCCTGCACTTAAAGAAACAAAGATACAAGCTAAACTCAGACCGCAAAGCCAGCGTTTATTAGTGGGCATGATGGGCCTCCTCTGACGGCTTAGCGAGCTTTTCTTGCGAAGTGTTTAGTCCCAAAATAATATCTGAAATTGCTGTAAAGACTTTTTTGTCATTCGGTGAGAGGGTGTCATAAATATCGGTCAAGACAAATTTTTGGCCAAAAGCACGGGCAAAGTTTTCATATAAATGGTGCTTATATCGTAAATAATCATCATAAGCGACTTTTTTGGTGAATGACTGCACTCTAAATTCACAAAGCTTAATGGCAGGTTTGGGATCGTTAGGATCGAAATCCTGACCAATCACTGGGGCTGTGCCATCAATAATACCTTCCATACAGGTACTCATAAGGGTATTGCGGTCGGCCACAGAATAGGGTTTATCTGAGCATGCCGTCAAGAGCATCAAAGCACTAAGCATCATGGGTGGCCATGTCTTTTTGAAAAATGATAACGGCTTGAGGGGAATCGACATTTTTTGACTTTACAATTAAATAAGCAACATCTTAACGTGTTAGCTGCCATTGTTGTTTGAATTTATAAGCCTACAAGTATATTGCTTAAGTTTAAATAATTGTAAAAAGGGCATTGAATTGACCCGCTTCTTGTATAAACCTTCCTATAATTAATCAATTAGGCTGCCAACTCCCAAAAATCTCATGCCAACGCACTTTTTTCACTTTACTTACAAACCTCATCACGCCACGTTAAGTACTTGGCTTGTGCGGACAACGCTTAGCTTACCGCTATGGCTGTTGCCTGTTTTGGCATGCGCTCAGGATCAGGGGGCTAATGCGACCGATTACGATATGCCGGAACTAGAAAGTGATATTGCCATTATTTCTAAGTGTGATCAACAGTGTCTAAACGAAGCCCAAATGCAAAGCATTAGTTTTAGTAAGATCACCAAGAAACCGGTAAATGGCGGCAATATTAGCTCTCTATATGGTTACCGTATACATCCCGTGCTTGGCGTCAGACGTTTTCATTCAGGTGTAGATTATGCTGTGCCGGTTGGCACTAAAGTTTTTGCCGCGGCACCTGGTCGGGTCAAGTTCGTCGGGCACAAGGGCGGTTACGGCAAACTAGTGATCCTTGAACATGGCAATCACTACAGTACGGTGTATGGGCATTTATCAGACTATGCTAATCTCAAAAAAGGCGATATCGTAAGCAAAGGACAAGTGATTGCTTATTCAGGCAATACGGGCATGTCTACCGGCCCGCATTTACACTTTGAAATCCGTCATAACGGGGCTACGCTGGATCCTCTCAGCGGCAAGCAAGGCCGAGTGTTACAGGCTTCCTATCATCAATCGAGCGCCACCATCCCCAATGCTAAAACCACCAAGCAGCGCAATGGTCGCATGCGTACCGTCCTTAAATAGTTTTCGGCAGGCATTCTACGTTTTTTAAGCTCTAGGTATACGTTTGAATCCTAAAATACTTTAGTAAACATCGTTTTCATATTTTGCAAGCCTCAGTTCAAATCCATCACAAAAGCGGTGTTTATTGAGCGGCCATTTTCAGGATGGAAAGATCGCTGGCATTTTTACTATTGATCTTTTTAATAGACGGAGCCTATAGCGAAATTAAGTGAAGATAATAGCAGAGTGGATATGCGCACTTTATAGAGTATGAATCGCAAATTCACTGGCAAAAACTACCAATAGACACAAGAATAGAGCAGCACTGTATATATGAATAGTAAAGACTAAACAACGATCATATTCGTTTATTAATAGCCAACTTAACATAATATACATTATGCGAATTATGATTATGATAAAAAATGATCTTCGGCATCTTAGATTTGTATGAATTGCGATCGATTGATGGCAGCTATCTAAGCAGATACTAGGCTATTTGATTAACGAAACCGTTTATATGATGTGCAAAATCTTTTTTATATTTTTAAATACCAACAAGACTAATAATAGCCAGTGTTGTTTTATGTAAATAGCAGCCACACAGACGCATTAGTAAATCTTAGACCTCACGCCTAACGTCATCAATAGTTTAGATTGAACGCTATATATTAGAGCCCAAAGGATCTCGACGATGGCGTTTAGCTAAGTAACGGTCCTCATTCGTGGCCGTAAGCGACTTGATTACGTATATGACGCGCAAAATCAATAATTTCATGGGCTGTAAATCCGATGGGTCCGATACGATGCTTCTTGCTACTTGCATGTACGGCCAAATCAGCCGCAGCCCCATGAATCCAAACAGCGCCACGCACCGCTTGATCAATCTCTAAACCCTGAGCTAATAAACTACCACAAAGCCCACTTAAGACATCGCCACTGCCAGCCGTTGCCAATGCGGCATTACCACTTGGATTTATACTAAATTCCCCTTGCGGGCTACAAATGATAGAGGCGGCTCCTTTTAGGACCACCCATGCGGCAAAGGTAGTGGCTAATTCTTTAGCCGCCGCTTGCCGGTATTGTTTGACATCAGCAATATCAATATTCAAAATGCGAGCCGCCTCAGCTTCATGCGGCGTCAGGATTTTTGGCGACGTAGATTGCGTTAAACCTGCTTGCAATGCTTGCGATTTAGCCAAGAGATTCAGGCCGTCAGCATCCAGTAATAATGGTGTATCTGTCTTAAGGTTTAAACACCGTTGCACACATTCATGGGCATCCTGGCTTTGACCCAAGCCACACCCTATGACCCAAGCATCAATATCGGTGCGTTGTAATAAGTCATCAGCCTTAGCCAGCATTAATTCTGGCTGCTCAAAATCATAGGCAATTGGCAATTGAGCTTGTAAAAAACCAAGATGAACCTTACCTGCCCCCTGCTTAATAGCCGCGCGTCCGGCTAATACAATCGCGCCACTCATCCCAGCCGCGCCCCCAATAATCGCTAGCGTGCCATGCGTACCTTTATGGCTTTGTGGATCACGCGGCTTGGCTAGACCTGGAAATAAAACGCGGGCAAATGCATAATCAACTATTTCATTAGACGGTAAAGACATAAGACAAGACCTTAAATGAAAGGCTGCAGAACATTCAGGCGAACGTACTAAGGGGAGATTTTAGTCACCTCTACAACACCTTGATGTTGTCCTTCGCCGATCGTAATTTTGCTGCTTAAACCCGCCTTAGGACAATATAACTCACTGATATTGAAGGATTTATTCTTGGATTTTTTATTAATAAATAAGGCTGGAATAAATAACTGCCCTGTTTGTGCTGTGGCGACATAAGACACTGTTTGACAAGACATTTTGCCTAACGCCGTAGACTGGTTCTGCAGTCCAGAGACTAGACGCTGGGGTGCTTGTAAAGTCGCACCACTGACATTGAGTTGACCCAAGGGCGTCTGATTGGCCTGAATCATCATATTACCCTGGACATCGGCGTTGGCACTAAAACCTGCCACTTGTGTGGCTTGTTCTGGCACTCGGTCCAGTGGTTTGAGCAACATAAAATCATTGGCCTGTAAATTGACTTGCGCTTGTAGCTGCGATTGCATAATCGCGCTAGTATTGAGAGCCCCCTGCAACGCAAACTGCTTGTCAGTGACTTTTAGGTGTAAATCGGCAGAACCTGTCAATGGCACAACACCCTGGCTTGAATTCACACTTAATTTAAGATCGGCACTGCATTGTTGAGCCGATGGATGCTGCACATGCTGAATCTTAATGCTAAAGGTGCCAATATTGGCGTCATTACTGACCTTACCAGAGATGGTTACGCCGTTTTTGAGCCACGGGCTCGCACAAAAGTGCTGCTCAGCCTGTGCCGAGACGCTACTTAAACTCATACCTAGCAAGAAAGGCAAATATAAGGCTTTGATTTTCATGGAAATTTATTTAGACAATAATTCAATCATGGCTTGATTGCCTTTTTTGCGGGCCAAATCTAAGGCACTCACACGTTGTTGGTTGACCGCATTGGGATCAGCGCCAGCCGCCAATAAAGCTTTAGCACTTTCAAGGCTGCCCGCATTGACAGCCATGAGTAAGGCTGATGAGCCATCGGGAGCCGGTGAATTTGGCCAAGCCCCCTTTTCAAGTAAGTATTTGACGATATCGGCATGACCTTTGATGGCGGCATAATGCAAGGGCGTCCAACCCAAGCGGTTAATCATAGCGCCCCGCTCTACCAGCATTTTGACGCGCTTAAGATCACCGGCAAGCGCTGGATACAAAATAGCAGTTTCGCCATAGGCATTGGCTTCATTCAGATTGACATTGGACTGACTGGCAATTAGGTCAAAGGCTTTAAGGGCCTCCTCACGATAGGCATAAGTTAAGGCGGTTTGCCCCTCATGCACAATCCCATTGAGATCCTGACCCTGAGCAATTTGCTCTTGCAAGGCATTAATCCTATCGTTGCGAATATCCACCCACCATTTGGCTTGAGCATTGGCGCTCGCACCTAACAACAGGACGCCAGCAAGGCTTAACTGGATGAATAATGGTTTGGTTTTCATTACATTCCCTCAGGGCGCTGAATTTTGTTAAAGAGTCTAAAAAAGTTATCAGTCGTGCAGCGGCCGACCTCTTCGAGACTAATTTGTTTAATTTCGGCGATTTTTTCGGCTACATGTAGTACTTTGGAAGGATCGTTACGTTTACCTCGGAACGGCACAGGCGCTAAATACGGTGAGTCTGTCTCGATCAGTAAGCGGTCTAGAGGGATCTTAGCGGCCACCTCTTGGACTTCTTGGGCGCTTTTGAAGGTCACAATGCCCGACATAGAAATATAAAAACCAAGATCCAAGGCCTGTTTGGCCATTTCCCAGTTTTCAGTAAAACAATGCAAGACGCCGCCACAAAATTGCGCATTTTCTTCTTTGAGGATGGCAATGGTGTGTGCGGGTGCCGCTCGTGTATGGACAATCAGCGGTAAATTGGCTTGGTTAGCCGCACGAATATGGGTTCTAAAACGCGTGCGTTGCCAATCTAATGGTTCCTCCAGACGAAAATAATCCAAGCCTGTTTCCCCAAAAGCCACTACCTTAGGATGTTGTGCTTTATCACATAGCATTTCTACCGTAGGTTCGATGGTCTCTTCATAGTCGGGATGAACGCCTACAGAACACCAAAAATTATCGTAGCTCTCGGCCAGTTGCAGAACATTAGGCCAGTCCTTAAGATCCACTGAGATACACAAGGCGGCGCCGACTTGGTTTTTTTGCATGGCTTGACGAATGCTATCAATATCATCTCGCAAGTCTGGGAAATCTAGGTGACAGTGTGAATCTACAAACATAGGGATCCTAATCGTTATCTTTTTATAAAGGTTAACACAACCCTTTGCAAGACGGTTTGTATAAAAAGCTTGTTATTAAAGGGATGTGCCGCTGTGGCCTGTTCTTTTAAGAGCCAATTTGCAGTTTGTGCCAATTTTTGGGTCTGACTTTGCTGCGCTAATTGTTGGATAGCTGTATTAAGCATCGGAAAATAGCGCGCATGCTGTTGAAAATACACCATTTGTACATCAAATACTAGCTGCTGTAGGCTTAATATCCACTGTGGCGCAGGAATTTTTTCGAGTAGATTGACAAAATGATTGAGATCTGGAAATTGCCCTTGCGCTAAATTTTGTACAAATTTTTCAAGCCAATATTTTACAGGTTCATATTCCGACTCGCTCAACTTGAGGGCAAGTAAGGGAGCGCCTGCCGCGTTATTCAGCCAATTGGCCGCCTCTTGGACGCGCTGGTCTTGTAGCCAAGCTAGCGCTTGCTGGGTATCGGGCACGGGGAGGGATAAACGACGAGTGCGTGACAAAATCGTCGGCAACAGCTTACGCAAGGCGTGACTGACTAATAAAAAACGGGTATTGCCTATGGGCTCTTCAAGAATTTTCAGTAAAGCGTTAGCCGACTCCTCATTCATGCTTTCTGCGGGATAAATAATCAAGATTCTTGGACCGCCGCGGTGACTCGACAAACTAAAGAATTGCTTTTTGTATAAGTCACGCAGCTGTGAAACTCGAATGACCTTGGAGGGAGATTTAGGATTACTTTCAATCTGATCAACGGTCAACAATGCTTTATCGAGCGCGACTTCATCTGGCACAATAATGCGTAAATCAGGATGGCTCTGTTGCTCAATCCAGAGGCAGGCTTGGCATTTTTGGCAGGCCTGCCCTTCTTGTGGGTTTTCGCAAAGCATAGCCGCTGCCGCAGCATAAGCAAACTCAAACTTACCTATGCCGCGCTGACCATAAATTAACCACGCATGAGAAAAACGATCACTGTCCTGTAGCCAGGCTTTGGCGATCTCTTTCTGCCATGGAAAAAACTCAGGAAATTGCAAGCTTGATCCCTTTATTACTAAAGAATTCAATGAGTTGGCGTTGTAGTCGTCGTTGAATCTGTGCAATGGGTTGACGACTATCAATCACTATAAATCGCTCAGGATGTTGTTTAGCTAAGTCTAAATACGAGGCCCTCACCCGCGCAAAAAACTCAGCTTGTTCTTGCTCGAACCTATCGGCCTCACGGGCTGCAGTGAGTCTTTGTCTAGCCGTGTCTATATCTAGATCAAATAATAAGGTGAGATCCGGTTGCAGATCGGCATGGACCCAATCAGCCAGCGTTTGGATTCGTTCTTGTGCAAAGCCCCTACCACCGCCTTGATAGGCAAAGCTTGAGTCGGTAAAGCGATCGCTGATTACCACCTTGCCCTGTGCTAGGGCGGGTTTTATCAGGGCCTGCACACTTTCTTGGCGCGCTGCAAACATTAAAAGCAACTCTGTTTCAGGGTACATCGGTTCATGAAGAAGCAATTGCCGCAGCGATTCACCCAGCGGCGTGCCACCTGGTTCACGGGTTTGTATAACGACGTAGCCCGCTTGCTCAAAAAAATTCTTTAAAAAGAGGTGGTGAGAACTTTTACCTGCACCATCTACCCCTTCTAGGGTAACAAATAGACCTTGCTTCATGGTTTAGTGGGCTTCTCTGACGGCGCTTTTGCGGAGGATGTTTTTTGAGGTAGTTCTTTTTTGGTAGATTCCTTCTTAGCTGACTCTTTTTTATCGGACTCCTTGTTAACAGACCCCTGTTTATCCGACTTCTTGTCAGCCTTTACTTTTTCAACCGATTCTTCTTCAGCAGATGCCTTTTTATCGGACTCCTTGTTCACGCCCGCCTTTTTAGTGGATGCCTTGTCAGTCTTTACTTTCTCAGCGGATGTCTTGTCAGCCTTTTTTTTCTCAGCGGATGCCTTTTCAGCGGCTTGCTTTTCAGCTCCTGCGATTTCAGACGACTCTTTGTCTAGCGCTGGCGCTGAGGGCGTTTGTTTAAGAATGTATTTTTGGACATTACGATTATGCTGATCAAGATCTTTAGCAAATTCACTGGTACCATCACCGCGCGAGACAAAGAAAATAAAATCATGTTGCTCAGGATGAGCAGTGGCTGTAAGCGCCAACACGCTCGGATTGGTGATCGGACCTGGAGGTAAACCCTTGCGCGTGTAAGTGTTCCATTCATTATCCGTAGTCAGGTTTTGTTTGGTGATACGCCCCGTATATTGCTCACCTAAACCATAAATAATGGTGGGATCGGTTTGCAACAGCATGTCTTTACGAAGGCGATTGACAAAGACACCCGCCACCTTGGCTCTATCTTCGTGATAGCCCGTTTCTTTTTCGACGATAGAAGCTAAAATTAATAATTCGTAAGGGTTCTTAAGGGGTATGGATTCATCACGATTATCCCAAATCATTTGTAGATGCTTCTCGGCTTCAGCATGCGCTCGACGCAAGATATCTAAATCACTATCACCTGGTACAAAGACATAAGTATCCGGTAGAAACATGCCTTCTAAATTACCACTAGTGATACCTAAGGTCTTGGCAATAGCCGCCTCATCCATATCCTTAAGGACATGTTTAAGTTCGTCATTTTGTTGTAATTCTTGGATGTACTGCTGGCTCGTGCGCCCCTCTATCAGCGTGACCTTTCGTTGAATGACCTCACCCGTGACTAATTTATGCATTAACGCCTCGGCGGTATCGCCCTGCCGCAATTCGTAGACACCGGCTTTGAGTTTACGGGATAAATTGTGTTTTTGGGCTTGCCATAAGAAAAACTTAGGCTGAATGCCTAATTTGCGATCTTCAAGCTTGGCGAGCACTTGGCTCACAGTATCACCACGTTGAACCGTCAACTCGTAACGAGTTTGCGGTAAATCCAAGGCTTGGTGGTGCCAACTCCAAAATAAATAGCCGATATAACCACCCACCAGGGCACAAAGCAATAAAACAAAGGCAAAAAAACTCAACAAAAACTTCTTCATAATCATCAATTCAGTAGGCTTGCAAAGATTTTACAGTACTTAAAAGCAGTTTGCCGACTCTTTACACAATATTTATAATGACTTGATAAGAACCCTTTAAGGATAGAATTTATGACCCACATCGCCCAAACATTACCGACTTGTGCCGGTGAGCTCAAAGACTTTACAGTGTTACAAGCCAGTGGTGCCGATGTATTTGATTTCTTACAAGGTCAATTCACCCAAGACCTCAAAAAATGCACCGAAAACCGTGCCTTGGTAGCGGCCTGGTGTAATCCTAAAGGCCGAGTACTGGCTAATTTTTTAGTCTGGAAGGTCGCCACCCCAGAGCCTAGCTATTATTTATTGATGCAGGCAGATATTGTCCAAGCCGTCCTCAAACGCTTACGCATGTATGTGTTACGAGCCAAGGTGGTCTTTACACAATTACAAAGCCCGGTCTTTGGCGTGATCAGTCATGCACCGCTTGCTGCTGCAGAGACACTCAATTCAGAGCACAATATACAAGTCCTAGACCAACATCAACTGATTCAAGTCAGCGCACTAGAGGATACCAAGGCTTATGTGCTGATTGACAGCGCTAATACCGGGGCTGAACAAAGTGCGGCCGTCGCTCAGCAGCTTGGTGTCCCCCTCACTGAGGACGCGCAACAATTTAGTCAATATTGGAATGCTGTACAGATCTTCAGCGGCATTGCTTGGATTAAGCAAAGCAATACTGAGAAATTTTTGGTGCAGAGCCTCAATTATGATGCGTTAGGAGCGGTAAATTTCCGTAAAGGGTGCTACCCGGGTCAAGAAGTCGTGGCTCGCAGTCATTACAAGGGTAATCTTAAACGCCGTGCCATCATTGGTGTCAGTCCTGGCCTAGAAGCGCCTGCTAGCAATGATATCTTTACGGCCAATACCAATGACCCTTGCGGCGAAATCATCAATATTGCTCAACTCGCTGAGTCCGAACAAACCATTACGCTGTTCGAAATCCGACTTGATGCCCTCGAAACAGCAAATCTCAAATTAGGGGCTGCCGATGGCCCAGCCATCGAATGGCAGCGTCCACCCTATTCTCTAGAAAAGCCAGAAGTTTAATCTCAAAAACGCTGCATACCCGCAGCGTTTTTAGATGGATTTTAGAAGAGTTGTTCTTTAGTGAAGCGATCGACATAGTCAGCATCGACATCATCGATACTTTGGTACTGCCACTGAGGATTTTTGTCTTTATCGATGAGTAAGGCGCGAATCCCTTCACGCACCTCGCCACTAAAGCAGCTATTGAGTACAGTGATATGCTCCATAGCAAACACCTCGGCTAAAGACATAAAGCGTGCCTTATATTGCAGTGTTAAACCGACGGCAACCGTCAGAGGCGCGCCCTTAAGCATGGTGGAGGCGGCTTTTTGTAGCCAACTATCCTCACTAGAGGCAAGTGTAGCGATTTGTTGATATACCGTTTTGAAGTCCTGATAAGCACACAAACGATTAATCTGTGCTAAGTGTTTTTGTAAAGGGCCCACACCTTGCTCGTAATTTTGTTGCGCACTGAGGAATTCATGTACAAGGTCGTGGTTTGCAGAGCGATGGTGACTGGCTTGCCAAGGTAATTTCGCTAATTGTTCAAGAATCTGTGGCCACTGCTCTGTAGCCATCACATAGTCGGCAAAACCGGCAAACAATGCATCATCAGCATTGACAATCGCGCCTGTGGCCGCTAAAAACTTACCCCCTTGTCCTGGAACGCGTTGTAAGAACCAACTAGCCCCAACATCTGGAAATAGACCAATCGTGACTTCCGGCATGGCGACTCTGGCATCTGGGGTAATCACTCGATGACTACACCCCATCAAGAGCCCTAAACCACCGCCCATCACAATGCCTGGTGCAAAGCCTAATATGGGTTTAGTGTAGTGATGGATTAACTCATCTAAGCTATATTCAACGGCAAAATAATCACTAATAAATTCGATATTTTGCGTGATGTCTTGCTCGGTATGTTGGTATAAGCCATGCAAATCGCCACCTGCACAAAAAGCTTTCTGGCCATTGGCGGTGAGTATCACAGCAACAATACTAGGATCCTGTTGCCAGCTCAGTAGTTGTTGCTTAAGCGCTTGTGCCATTTCATAACTTAAGCTATTTAAGACCTGAGGTCGATTTAGGGTGGCTAGGCCTAATTGCAACTGCTGACCACAATCGATAGTAGAGAAAGTCACTCCTGACATTACAAGGTCCCCCTTATTTTTTGCGAGTTCTTATATTCGATAAAGTCCTTGTGCTTTGATCGATCGGGTTTGAGGTGTTTTTTCTTGAGGATCCCTGCTTGTCGATGTTCAGCACGACGGCGTCGTGATTCCATCGGATCAAAACGCAGCGGTCGATAAAGCTCGATACGATCGCCCTCTTGCAGCACATAATCTAATGGCTTGATCTTACCAAACACTCCCGTGCCATAACTATGCCTGAGTAATTCTGGATGTAAAGCCAGTACACGACTGCGCTGCAATGCCTGTTGCAAGGTACTTCCAGACTCTAATTCTAAAGCGCGGTGCCAAATATGGTTGGGTTTAGCGGCATAATACACGTAAACACGCATTATTTTTCACCGTAGATTTGTTCTGCACGTTTATTAAAGGAATCGATAAAGCTATTGGCGATTTTATTGAATACGGGACCGACTAGGAATTCTAGGGGCCGACTATTAAACGAATAGTCTAAAGAAAACTCCACTTTACAGGCATCTTCGGCGAGTTCAATAAATCGCCATAAGCCCTTGAGATGAGAGAAAGGACCATTCACTAAGTCCATTTGAATACTATGAGGAAAATCATGGGTATTTCTTGTGGTAAAACTTTGATTGATTCTAGCAATACTAATCGTCACCGATGCCACCACACCATTTTCAAATTCCTCGAGGATGTCGGCACCGCCACACCAAGGCATAAACTGCGGATAACTTTTGATGTCGGCGACCAAATTGAACATTTGTTCGCAACTATAGGGAACGAGCACTGAGCGCTGTACATTATGCATAAAATCAATCACTTATATAAGTTTAAAGACGCTATAGAGTGGCTAGTCTAGTCACTGTTCCGTCTTCACTGGATCTACACTCCTATTGTATAATAGACTATTTACACAAAAGCCTACGCGCTGCATTTACAAAAAATTGAATTTGTAAATATTAAATTCGTAAAAAATTATAAGAGATTATAAGTTTTAAGGGATTTAGGGGATTTAAGGGGATTTAAGGGGTTTAAGGATTAAAGGAGCCCGTAAATTCAGTAGCGGGTGAGCCGCAGACAAGCAGCGTGGAGTGCTCTATCAAATCGTTCTATGGCTATTGCAGAAAACCGTAAGTCACGGCATGACTATTTTATTGAAGACCAATACGAAGCTGGCTTAGTGCTAGAGGGTTGGGAAGTTAAGGCAATTCGTGCGGCTCGCGTACAAATGAGCGAGAGCTATGTGATTGTGCGCGACGCGCAGTTGTATGTGATTAATATGCATATTAGCCCCCTAGAGACAGCCTCTACCCATATTCATCCTAATGCAACACGTACTCGTAAACTACTGCTGCACCGTCAAGAAATCAACCGTCTGATGGGTAAGGTTGATATTCGAGGATACACCCTTGTACCACTGAACCTGCACTATAAGCATGGCAAAATCAAAATGGATATTGGTCTTGGCAAGGGCAAAAAAACACATGACAAACGCGCGACACTAAAAGACAGAGATTGGCAACGCGAAAAACAACGCATGATGAAACACGATTTACGCAATCGTTAGCCCCTAGCACCCACTTCATTGATAAGTGACTTTTTTACAACACATAAGGCATACTTAGCGGTAAGGCACACATAGGGTTAACATAAATAATCTGTTGTATGTCCAAGGTAATTATGTAAAATGAGATTGTCTATTTTAGATATTTATACTTCTAGTTAGGAGCTCATCATGCTACGTTATTCGGTTATCTTTTTAATTATTGCCATTATTGCGGGTATTTTTGGTTTCTCAGGCACTGCCGGTATGGCAAAAGACATTGCTTGGGTCCTTTTTGTCATTTTCTTAATTGTTTCAGTAATTTCATTTATTTTTGGACGCCGACGCTAGATCGTTCAATTCTTCCCTACTCTTCATAACAAATCCCCCATGGGCCAAGCCGATGGGGGATTTTTTTGCTGAGTATATGATTTTAGGCGGATCTGACAGTTTAAGATCATGGTCTTAAGCTGTCAGACAAGGCTCAAAAAGCTCAAGCAATCACTTATAAGATTACTTTTGCTCAGCGGCGATACGTTGCCAGGTATTGACGACGGTATCTGGATTTAAAGACATAGACGTAATGCCTTTTTGTTTGAGCCACATGGCCAAATCAGGATGATCACTAGGGCCTTGACCGCAAATACCAACATATTTATTGGCTTTGAGGCAAGCACTAATCGCACGTTCCAGCATAAATAAAACAGCATCGTCGCGCTCATCAAAGTCCGCAGACAATAATTCCATACCAGAGTCACGATCCAGACCCAAGGTCAATTGAGTCATATCGTTAGAACCAATAGAGAAACCGTCAAAGTGTTCGAGGAATTGCTCAGCCAAGATCGCATTCGTTGGCAATTCGCACATCATAATGACGCGCAAGCCGTTTTCACCACGTTTCAGACCGTTTTGTGCCATTAAGTCGATGACAGCTTCGGCTTGACGTACGGTACGAACAAACGGCACCATGATTTCGACATTGTCTAGACCCATTTCATCGCGTACGAGTTTAAGAGCTTCACATTCCATTTTGAAGCATTCTTTATAGTCCTCGGCAATAAAGCGAGAGGCACCGCGGAAGCCAAGCATAGGATTTTCTTCACTAGGCTCATAACGAGAACCGCCGACTAACTTACGATATTCATTAGATTTAAAGTCGGATAAACGAACAATGACTGGTTTTGGATAAAAAGCGGCAGCAATCGTAGCCACACCTTCGGCTAGTTTCTTAACGAAGAATTCACGTGGGCTGGCATAGCCGCGCGCTGCAGATTCTACGGCATGTTTGAGTTCAGCATCGAGATGTGGATAATCTAGTACGGCCTTAGGGTGAACACTGATAATATTATTAATAATAAACTCTAAACGTGCCAAGCCGACACCGCTGTTAGGAATATGGCTAAAGTCAAATGCTAATTGTGGATTACCGACGTTCATCATAATTTTGACGTCAATTTGTGGTAATTGACCACGTTTGACCTCTTCGACTTCGGTCTCGATTAAGCCATCATAAATACGACCTTCGTCACCCTCGGCGCAAGACACGGTCACTTCATGACCTTCTTGCAAGACTTCGGTGGCATCACCGCAACCCACGACGGCAGGAATCCCCAACTCACGTGCGATAATGGCCGCGTGACATGTCCGACCGCCACGATTGGTGACTACGGCAGAAGCGCGTTTCATGACCGGTTCCCAGTTAGGATCGGTCATATCAGTCACAAGAATATCACCGGCTTGAACTTGGTCCATTTCTGAGCTGTCGTGCACAATGCGGACTTTACCACTACCAATTTTTTGGCCAATGGCGCGACCGGTGACCAAGACTTTACCAGTCGCTTTAAGTTTGTAGCGCGTTTGCGTGTCACTGCTCGCTTGTTGCGATTTCACAGTTTCTGGACGCGCTTGCAAAATGTACAACTTGCCGTCGATACCATCACGGCCCCACTCAACGTCCATTGGACGTTGGTAGTGTTTCTCGATGATGCTTGCATATTTGGCTAGTTCGATGACTTCATCATCGGTCAATGAGAAACGATGACGATCGCTATCATTGACTTCTACGGTACGAACAGATTCTTCACCCGCTTTACGACCTTCGTTGAATTCCATTTTGATGGCTTTGGAGCCCATACGACGGCTAATGATCGGGTATTTGCCGTTGGCTAAGGCTGGTTTATACACATAGAATTCATCGGGATTGACAGCCCCTTGAACGACAGTTTCACCTAGTCCATATGAAGAGGTAATAAAGATGACTTGGTCGTGACCAGACTCAGTATCGATGGTAAACATCACACCCGCACTGCCTTTGTCAGAGCGCACCATGCGTTGAATACCTGCAGACAAGGCGACATCTGAATGCGCAAAGCCTTTGTGGACACGATAAGAGATCGCCCGATCGTTGTACAAAGACGCAAATACCAGATGGATTTTTTTGATGACATCATCAATACCTTCCACGTTTAGGTAGGTTTCTTGCTGCCCCGCAAAAGAGGCATCGGGTAAATCCTCGGCGGTGGCTGAAGAACGCACAGCAAAACAGCCCTTACCATCCGCGTCTAGTTTCGCAAATTCATCGCGAATCGCTTGCTCGAGTTTTTGGGGTAAGGGTTGCTCAATAATCCATTGACGAATGTCGGTACCAGCAGCGGCCAGGGCACTTACGTCTTCTGGATTGAGCGATTGCAAACGCTCTTCGATCTTACGATCAAGGCCAGAAACGCTTAAGAAGTCACGGAAGGCTTCAGCCGTGGTCGCAAAACCACCAGGCACGCGCACACCGGCTTCGGCGAGCTGACTAATCATTTCGCCCAAAGATGCATTTTTACCACCGACAACCTCGACATCGGTCATACGAAGGTGTTCAAACGGAATAACATAAGACATTAAAGTCACCTTATACAAAGAAAAAAAGCTTATTTATTGAAAATTTACATCACTAAACTCTCAGTAAATAGGCCTTTATGAATTAGGTTTTCCTTACAAAACAACTCACTCATCAGTGATATAGGTACTAACCGTTAATACTAGCACTGATATATTAAACTGTCGTGATAAATATCAGAATTCTTACAAACGTTACACTATTAAACGCCTAAGTTAAAGCCAGTATCGAAATGGCCAAAAGCCCTGTAAAATGGACTTAACAACCAGGGGATAACTCAGTAAAATTAAGCAGTGATTTTAGCACCGATCAGCGCTATATAAAACCACAGATATTCATTCATCCGATTTACTACAACGTACGCTATGGAACTAGAAAATATTAAAGTCTTTATCGTCTCTGACGGCACAGGGATTACCGCAGAAACCTTCAGTCATTCGGTGCTATCGCAATTTACTCATAAATTTAGTTTCAACCAGGAGCGTGCTCCTTTTGTCAGCTCCGCTCCCAAAGCGCTTGAGATTGCTAAACGCATCAATGAAGCCGCCGCCACATCGAAACACAAACCCATTGTCTTTAGTACAGTTGTCCAAGAGGATGTGGTCAATATTATCCGTGGCACGGATTGTAATTTTATGGATATTTTTGGCGTCTGTGTCAAACAGCTCGAAGATATTCTCGAGGTCAAATCCGATCCAGCCATTGGTCGCTCACGCATTAATGCTGGTTCTGAGGCCTATCGCAATCGGATTGAGGCGATTAATTTTAGTTTGGCGCATGATGATGGCCAATTTGTTCATGGCCTCAAAGAAGCCGATGTGATTTTCTGTGGCATCTCACGCTGTGGTAAGACCCCGACCAGCTTGTACCTTGCCATGCAATATGGGGTGCGGGCGGCTAACTTTCCTCTGATTCCAGAAGATTTTGAGCGTGGTGTTTTGCCGACCAATCTCGTACCGTTCAAGAACAAGCTCTTTGGTCTGACGATTCAACCCAATCGCTTACATGAAATTCGAGAAGAGCGCCGCCCCAACAGTAAATATGCGTCTTTGCAGCAATGCTACTATGAGGTCGCCGAGGCCGAGAGATTAATGCGTCGTGAAGGTATTCAGTGGTTATCAACGACGACTAAATCCATTGAAGAAATCTCCACGACGGTATTGCAAATTCTCAAAATTGATCGCGTCAGCTATTAAGTCGTCATAGACATTAAGCGTTCTCAGGAACGCTTTTTTAGTGTTTACTGGGTTAATAATTGTTGGCGACGTTGCTCAAAGAGAATGACAGCACTAGCAATGGCGACATTTAGCGATTCTACTTGACGACTTTGTGGTATGAAGACTTTTTGTTGCGCTAAGGTTTGCAAGTGAGGATCTAAACCCTGCCCTTCATTGCCAAATAACCAGGCACAAGGATGCGCGAGCTTGGCCTTGTATAAGTCTACCGAGTCTTGATCTAGAGTACTCGCATAGATCGCAAGTTGACTATTTTGGCACCAGGCGACTAAATCAATCTGACTATAAATATTAAGTACAAAATGCGCCCCTTGCGCACTTCTGAGGACCTTCGCCGACCAGGCATTGACCGTACCTTTGGAGAGCAGCACATGCTTAATATCGACTGCCGCGGCCGTGCGCAAGATAGTGCCCAAATTACCAGGGTCTTGTATGCGATCCAAAAGGAGGCAGGTCTCGTTTATATCTGGGTGTAGCGATATCTGTGGCGTGGCAATCACAAAAGCTATGCCTTGCGGACTCGGAACGGTACAGAGTTGCTTAAACAAAGGTTCTGGTAACAACACCATCTGTTGCTCGGACATTTGCAAGGCTTGCAATTGCTGAATTAATTGCGCGATCTGAGTTTCGTGGTAGTGAGCTTGATTCAATAAAAGCCACTGCGGCTGACCGTAGTGTTGTACATAGGCCTGACACAAATGAATGCCCTCTAGCAAGCACGAGGTTTTATCCTTGCCTTGGGCGATTCGCCACCATTGTTTGAGCTGAGCATTCTGCCGTGATTGGATAAGTTTCATGAGATAAAAAAAGCCGTTCTAATTGCTAGCGAGCAGTTAAAACGGCTGTCTATAGATGGTTAATGTTTTAGAGGGCTGGCGCCGTGGCCTCGCCTTTGAAGTTTAACCAACGTTTGTTTTTGAAATCATAGAGTTTGCAAGCACGAGCGGTACGGAAATACCAGCGCCAGCTGAATTTTTGGATCACGATACGCTCAGGCAACATCTCTTCGAGGCGAGCTTGCGCTTGTTTGAGGCGATACAAAGGAATACTCATATCGACGTGATGCGCTGTGTGCTCCATGATGTGATGTAAGACCGCACCAAAGTTGAAGTTAAACAATAAGTGCACGGTGGTAGAGACAAAGGGTTGAGCTTTAGCCCAAGCGACTTTGTCGTCATGCCAAATAATGGAGGTGTGTGTATGCTGTACATACACTACCCAACCGATCATAGAGAACCAGAAGAATAAAGGGATGAGCCATGAGAACAACAATAGCAAAAGTATGCTTTGACCCGTACCAATCGCAAAGCCGACGACGATAAGCGCCCACAAAATACCGTAAACGGAGCACAACAAGCCGTCCCAAAAGAAGACTTTACGTTGCGTACCCATATAGGCTTTGCTAGGGAACATCATGCGATGCCACCAAATCTCGATTAAGTAGTACAAGCCAGGCGCCCAGCCGCTACGATAAATACGCTCCATCAGGCGGCGCGATTTGCTCATTGCTTGGTATTCTTCCTTGGTGTGTGGGCACCATACAAAGTCCATGCCTTTGAGATTGGTGTAACCGTGATGCACGACGTTATGACCCACATCCCATAAACTATATGGCGATACGGAAGGTAAAAAGGCAATACGACCTAACCATTTATTGAGTTTACGATTTGGTGTAAGGCTCTGATGGCAGGCATCATGGCCAATAATAAAGATACGACCAATTACAAAGCCACATACAAGTGAGCAGATTAATTTGAGCCACCACGCATGGAAAAAAATCGTCCCTGCGAGTAAAGCAAAGTACAAAATAAAATCAAACACCAATAAAAACAATGCTCTAGCGGTGCTTTTTTGTGAATGAGAAACAAGCCAACTACGAATTACTTTCCGATGAGGAAGCTCTGCGTTAGGGGGTATTGGAGCATGTTGGTCAGACATAGATAATAAAACTCTCTGTAATTAATTAGACTGACGAGCAGTTCTTTAGATAAATGCTAACTAAGCAATTGAATTTAAACGCGATATTATAATATTAATTAAGGACTAAATGGGATCAATCTACTTAAATAAAAGGGATTCTTAAAATAAATTTTAAGGCAAACTAAGAAAAACAGAAAATAAAACACTAAAATTGAAAGGGTTTCCCTCTGAGCTCGCGCTACTTACTGTATTTCTTGACGGGCGCAAAGCTCTTACGGTGAATAATACAAGGACCGTGTAACTGCAGATTTTGTAAGTGTTGTTTAGTGCCGTAGCCTTTGTGACGATCAAAACCGTACTCGGGATATTGTAAATGCAACGCTTGCATCTGCTCATCTCTCGCTGTTTTGGCAAGAATAGAAGCGGCGGCAATCTCTGCTAAACGGCTATCACCATTAACCAAATTATAGCATGTTTGACCTGTCGACAAGATACCCCGCGGTAATTGATTACCGTCAACCACCACGATATCGCCTTTAATCGTTAGCCCCTGCCAAGCTCGTGTCATCGCCAGCAGTGCGGCCTGCAAGATATTCAGTTCGTCGATTTCTTGGACACTTGCCGTGGCAATATGCCAAGCTAAGGCCTGTTCTTTGATTTGTTGGGCCAGTTGCACACGCTTTTTTTCAGAAAGTTTTTTAGAATCATTTAAGCCTTGTAAATCGTGGTGTAAAGGCAACACTACGGCGGCCGCAAAGACATCACCAGCAAGTGGCCCCCTACCCGCTTCATCAATGCCGGCGATTAAGGCATTTTCTAGTGGTGCAAATAAAGGCCATTGCTGAACCAATGCTTGGCGATTCAATAAGGGGGGTACCGGCATAATCGTTTAGGATTCAATCACTTCGATTATTTTTTGGGCGGCTATCCGGCCCGTGTCAAGCGCTAAGGTCTGATGTAGTGCTTGGAATTTCTGCATCAATGTTTGACGGTAAGCCTCATCTTCTAGTGCTTTGAGGCAGGCCTGGCTTAATCCTTCGGGCTCTACATCTTCTTGTAAATACTCAGGCACAGCAAATTCTTGCAATAAGATATTAGGTAAACCAATCCAGGGCACAGATGGTCTATCTTGGCCCGCTTTCCAGGTCATGATCTTGAGCATTAATGGCGTCAGAATATAAGCGATCACCATTGGTTTTTTGAACAAAGCCATTTCTAGTGTCGCCGTGCCACTCGATAACAAAGCTGCATCACACGCTTGCATGACATCCCACGAGACGGGCTGATCGACGCTCGGTGTATCAAATAAATGCAAATGCTTGAGTTTGCAGTTCGCCGCGATCTCCAGAAACTGTTGTTTGCGAGCTTGGTTAACCAAGGGCACTATAAAATGCAGATCAGGCTCTTGGGCTTGGAGTTTTTGGGCAGTTTGTAAAAAAACCGGGGCTAAATGTTTGATTTCAGAGGTACGACTACCCGGTAAGATGGCGAGAATTTTGGCATCTGTCGGTAGTTTTAATCGCTGTCTGGCCTCTTGTTGATCCGGTTCAAAAGGAATTTTGTTGGCTAAAGGATGCCCCACAAAAGTGACGGGAATGCCCTCTTTTTGGTAAATGTCGACCTCAAACGGAAACAACACCAGCATATGATCGACCGCTTGGCGGATCTTGTGGATACGCTCATAGCGCCAAGCCCAGATAGAGGGACTCACAAAATGCACGGTCTTGATGCCTTTTTGTTTGAGACTATGCTCTAAGCGTAGATTAAAATCGGGGGCATCAACCCCAATAAATACCCCTGGTTGCTGCTTAATGATTTGTTTTTTGATGCCACTATAAACCTGAATCAGTTTAGGCAAGGATTTAAGGGCGTCAACATACCCAAATACGGATAAGGCATCCATCGGGTAATTAAGATGCATGCCTTGAGCTTGTAAGGCCGGACCACCAATCCCAAAGAAGTTAGCCTCGGGCTTGGCCTGATGGATACCTTTAACAATCTGGGCGGCGATCAGGTCGCCGGAGGGTTCGCCAGCGACCAAAGAAATTAAATGCTTATTCATGCCACCCAGCCTAGGATCGGCTTAATCCGCGGTGATCAGGATTAATCGTAAAGAAATCAATATAATCCTGCAAAATAGCCGCCTGATCAGTGTCCTGCTTTTGGCTCAACGCTTGTTTAAGTTCGGTAAGCGCCTCGTCGATGCCAAGTTTACGAAGGTAAATCAGCTTGTAACCCTCTTTGACGACACTCATTTGCTCAGGGGTAAAGCCACGACGGCGAATACCCTCGAGATTAACGCCACGTGGCTTAAATGGAAAGCCAGAACCAATCACATACGGTGGAATGCTTTGGCGCACGCCGCTCATACCACCTACCATACAATGTTTACCAATATGACAAAATTGATGCACTGAGGAATTACCACCGATAATGGCCCAGTCATCAATGTGTACGTGACCGGCCATTTGCACACTATTGGCAATCACGGTTTGGTTACCGACGACACAATCATGAGCGATATGTGTATACGCCATAATCCAATTGTAGTCACCCACTTGGGTATAACCTAAGTCCTGGACTGTGCCGGTGTTAACAGTGACAAACTCACGAAACATATTGTTATTACCAATACGCAACTCAGTGGGTTCGTTATTGTATTTTTTGTCTTGGGGTTGACCACCAATAGAGCAACAACGATAAAAAATATTATTTTTGCCAATGCTAGTAATGCCACTAATGACACAATGCTCGCCGACCACGGTGCCTTCATCAATCGTCACATCGGGATAAATAATTGAATAAGCGCCCACCTTAACAGATGGGTGTAGCTTGGCTCCCTCGTGAATTATGGCCGTTTCATGAATGTTTTGCATGTGGACATCCTATTTAAGTTCACGGATTGCACACATTAATTTAGCAGAGGCCACCTCTTGATCATCAACTAAGGCCGTGGCCTGATATTTACAGATGGCACGACTAATTTTGATCGCTTCCACTTTGAGCACTAATTGATCACCAGGTACGACCGGTTTACGAAAACGCGCTTCGTCAATACCAACTAGATAATAACCGATTTGCGAGAAATCAACATTGCCATCATTCACAATACTCATAGTGAACAAAGCCCCCGCTTGCGCCAGCGCTTCGATAATAAGCACACCCGGCATAATAGGCAAATGTTTAAAATGACCTTGGAAAAAAGGTTCATTAATCGTGACATTTTTGATGGCAGTAATGCTTTTTTCGGGTTCTAACTCAAGCACACGGTCAACCAATAAAAATGGATAACGGTGTGGAATGCGAGACATAATGCCTTGAATATCAATAGGTGTCATGGAGAACTAACCTTCCTTTTTTTCTAATTGTTGAATACGACGTCGAAGTTGCGAGAGTTGGTTGACCAATGGAGCATTTTTGCGCCAAGTCGCATGATCCGTAATCGGGAATGCACTCGTATATTGACCTGGTTTCTTGATGCTAGACATCACGCCCGTTGCACCAGAAATATACACATCATCGACCAAGGTGAGATGACCAGCAAACATGGCGGCCCCCGCAATAATGCAGCGTTTGCCTACTTTGGTGGAGCCGGCCATACCGACACAAGCCGCCATGGCAGTGTGATCGCCAATCTCGCAGTTGTGGCCAATCATGATGAGATTATCTAGTTTGACACCGTTACCAATAAGTGTGTCACTTAAAGCACCTCGGTCAATCGTGGTGCAAGCGCCGATTTCTACATCGTTGCCGATAGTCACACCACCGAGTTGTTCAATTTTGCACCATGCGCCTTTTTCTTGGGTGGAATCCGGCGCAAAACCAAAGCCATCACCGCCAATCACTGCTTGACTGTGAATGATGCAACGCTCACCCACTTTGACGCGTTTGTAGAGGCTAACATGGGAATGCAAAAGGCTCTGACTTCCGATCACACAATCTGGACCAATAAAACAGTGCGAGCCTATACGCGCACCTTTTTTGATGATGCTATTGTCTTCGATAATGGTGAAATGACCAATACTAACATCATCTTCAATAACTACATTTTGGCCGATGACGGCATGCGGACTAATGCTAGGCGCTTGGCTGCCGTCTTGTTTTTGGGCAAACCACTTCACCAGCCTTGCATAAAATAAATAAGGGTCCTTCGTCAGGACCACAGCAAATGGCAGTTGTTCGGGCAGCAGTTGTAGGGCTTGCGGAGGCAATATCACCGCTGAAGCCTGTGTGCTGGCCAAAGAATGTGCTAATTTGGGATTGGCTAAAAAGCTAATTTCATGGGCTTGAGCTCGATCTAAAGCACCAATGCCGCTAATAAGCGGCATTTGGGCTCCAGCGGGTAATTTAAGTTCCCAGTCGAGCCCTTGAGTATTGATTTGCTCGAGCAAAGCATCCAATAAAATCGCTTTATCGGGCTCTTGCAAAATCAACATTATTTTTTGTCCAAGGCTTGAATAACTTTGTCAGTGATATCAATACGTTCGCTCACGGTCACGGCGTCTTGGAGGATCAAGTCGTAATCGTTTTCGGCAGCGATGTTGTGAATGGCGGTGTTGGCGTGATCCACAATGGTTGAAAACGCTTCGTTACGACGACGATTGAAATCCTCTTGGAATTCGCGACGTTTGCGTTGCAATTGCGTATCTAAATCCGTTAATTCACTTTGCGCTTTATTGCGATCTTCGTCGTTCATGACCGGAGAGTTTTTATCAAAGTCCTCGTATTTTTTGCGAAGTTCGCTGGCTAATTTTTGTAAGTCAGTATCGCGTTTTTTGAATTCTTCTTCGATTTTCTTTTGGGCTTCTTTAGCGGGTTTTGAATCACGAAGAATTTTTTCGGTATTGACAAAACCGATTTTAATGTCGGCGAGAGATTTATTATCGGCAGATTTATTCGCTGCTTTGTCAGTTTTGTCGTCTGCTTTGACTACCTTCTCGGCGGCGGGTTTTGCTTCTTTTTTTTGTTCAGCATAGCTATTAGAAGCGAAAACGGCGCCAGCTAAAAATAAACTTAAAACTACCGCTGGTGTTTTACGCAATTTAATTTGGGTAGACTGTTTCATGTAAATTAACCTTTTTGTAACTATAAAACGAATACAAGCTATATTTATAACGCATTTTACAGCCTTAGTTGTTTACAAGAGGCTGTAAAATGTAAATCTTTATTTAGAATGACGTACCGATTTGGAACTGGAACTGTTGTTTCTCGTCGCCATCTTTGCTATTGAGCGGTTTAGCATAAGAGATCTCTAGCGGTCCCAATGGTGACTGCCAAGATAAACCAATACCTGCAGAAGCACGCCAGCCGCAAGGATCATCTACACGTGAGCCATATTCATAACTACCGCTCGTGCAAGTGGCTTTACCATTGACGTCGACTTTACCGGCATCGGCAAATAGGAACCAACGCAAGGTGCGGTCATTTTGGGTGCCTGGGAACGGCATGTATAACTGCACGTTCGCTAAGTAGCGTCGTGAACCACCAAGATAGTCGCCAGAGAAGCTATCACGAGGGCCTAAAGAGGAACCTTCATAACCGCGAACAGAACCAATACCACCGGCATATAGATTCTTGATCACAGGGAATGGTTTATTGCTATTGAAGGATTTACCCCAGTCTACAGAGGCATTAAAGGCAAGTGTAAAATCCTTATTGATTGGCAAGAAGTACTGTTGACCCGCACTCAAGATATAGTATTTGAGATCACCCACACCAAATGTGGCACCGAGCTCGGTACGGTAGCCTCTAGTAGGTGCTAAAGCGCTGTCACGTGTATCCTTAGTCCAACCCACATTGAATAAGAAGGTGTTGGTCGTTTTACCGTAAACATCTACGAACTCACGATAGGCTTGTGGAATTACAAGACCCGCGTCTTCATTTGGCAATTTAACGTGGTTGTTTTCATAGGTGACGCCCATGAAAATACGATCGTTTTCGGAGATAGGGACACCGAAGTTTTGACCAAAACCGATGGTACGGATTTTATAGGTATCTTCGTCTTGATCAAGATCGTCGTTATCGTTATATGGCTTATCTTGGCGGTAGTAAGCCGAGGTGGTGCGACTGATGCCACTCGAAGTGAAATAAGGATCGGAATGGGTTAAGACCACCGCACGACTATATTTACCAGTATTGACTTGTAGGCTTAGGTCGGTACCACTACCAAAAATATTGTCTTGGCTAATCCCGGCCATGAAGGAGACACGGTCATTGGAGCCATAACCTACACCCAAACTAATCATACCCGTCGGTTTTTCTTTGACGTCCACATTGATATCCACCTGGTCGGGATAACCCTCGACCTGAGATTGATTGACAGTCACATCATTAAAGTAACCTAAACGGTCAATGCGGTTACGCGACGTTGAAATACGTGCGGCGTCGTACCAAGCTGATTCCTCTTGACGCATTTCGCGGCGGATCACCTTATCTCGGGTGCGTGTATTACCACCAATATTGATACGGCGTACATAAATTCGTGAGCCTGGCTCTACGAAGAATGTTACATCAACGTCTTGTGAGTTGGGGACGGCAATGGGGTGTACAGTCACGTCGGCAGACGCATAACCTAACTCACCGAGACGCGACTTGATGCGCTCAGAAGTCTCTTTGGATTTGCTGTTATTATAGGTATCACCAGGGACTTGTTGGATCAAAGAACGCAGTTCCTGGTCCATGCCTAACAGATCGCCCGCTAATTGGATCTTGTTGATCTTATAGGGTTTACCTTCGTGAATAGTGTAGTTGATCGCAATATCTTTGCGGTCTGGTGAAATAGTGACCTGTGGTTCATCCACCTTGAAGTCTAGATAACCACGATCCAGATAGAAGTCCTTGAGGATGTCACTATCTTTTTCCATTTTTTCGCGCTCAAATTTATCTGAGCTGGTGTACCACGTCATCCATCCTGGCGTGGTTAAGTTCATTTCGTCTAAGAGTTCAGACTCAGAGTAGGATTTATTGCCCACAATATGAATGTCACGAATCTTGGAAGAACCGCCCTCTTGAACCTGGAAACTAATCCCCGCACGATTACCGGGTAATGGCGTAATGGTGTGCATAATATCTACACCATAGCGACCCTTATCGATGTATTGAGCACGAATTTCGTCTTCGGCACGGGTCAATAAGGCGGGATCCAAAGCACGACCAACCCCAAAGCCAACTTTAGAGAGGGCTTCTTTGAGCTCTTTGTCATTGAACGCCTTCATCCCATCAAATAAGATAGAGGAAATCACTGGACGTTCTTTGACCTCGATTTGGACCACATTGTTGCGATTCGTGATTTTGACATCATCGAATAAACCAGTGGCATATAAGCGTTTAACGGCATCGGTTGAGGCGGCATCATCAAAGGTAGAACCTACCCGTACCGGTAGGTAACTAAAGACCATAGCAGGCTCTGTACTTTGCAAACCAGACACTTGAATGTCTTTGATAGTAAATGGTGAAAAAGCATGAGCGGCTACAGGAAAAAATGCCGAAGCAAGGAGTAGTGGTAACTTCTTATAATGCAAAATAGTGGCAGAGCGTAATCGCATTAATGGTCCTTCCAGTAAAAATAATCTTGTTTGTCACGCAGGTGGAAACAAACGCTTAAAGTCTGCAGTTCTACCAAGATGGTAGAGATAGCGGGTCACATAGGCATATGGGCATGCCGCAAAATGCAACTACCTAAGACAAAGTATGTCATAGTATAATAAAAAATCTTTGGTTTCTCACCTCTTTTATGGCTTTGCAACACATAATTAAAAGATCCGCGATAAATCGTTAGTAATTACTAGTACAAACACTAATAATAAGACGCTATACCCCGCTGCAATGAGCTTAGTCATCATTTCTTTAGAAAGTGTTTTACCGCGAGCCATTTCAATCACGCTCAGTAGCATCTGACCACCATCCAAGCCAGGAATAGGTATTAAATTTAGAACACCAATGCTCAAACTGATGAGAGCAATAAAATTGATAAACGGCAACACCCCAACTGCCGCGACTTTACCAGAATAATCGGCGATAGCGATAGGACCACTCAAATTACGCCAAGATAAATCACCACTGATTACCTTGCCCAACATCTTAATGGAGAACCACGACATCTTAAAGGTTTTGTCGCTACCACGAAGAATCGCACGCAGAGGGTTGTCACGTTGTATCTGGGTATTAAAGACAGGGCCCATTTCAACACCAATGCGACCAATATAGCGACCATCTTCTAGGGCGGTACCTGCAGGCGTGACTTTGAACTGCAAGCGCTGTTGCTGATCGCCGACGGGACGTACCACTTGCAAGCAAAGCGCTTGATCTGGACTGTTTCGAATCGCCTCAAGTGACTCCTTGGGTGACAGTTTGTGGCCGCAAAGACCTTCTAAGACATCGCCCTTTTGGATACCCGCTTTGTGCGCCACACTAATATCCAGGACATTTTTGACCACAATCGTTTTGGGTTCAATCGTCAAGCCTGCTTGTCCCATAAGATTAACGTTTTCCAGACTACCCTCGTGCCGACTAAATTGAATCTCTGTCTCTTTGATGAGGGAGGGCTCGATGGCATCAAAATCAAAATGGCCCTGGAGTAATTTTTCGGCATTTGTCGCCTTCACATAGCCAAGTTGAGCTCGAGAACCAAGACTGAGAGCTTCGGCTAATTCCGTATTTAGTTCTTCCCAATTACGTATGGTGTTTTGATTGACGGCGACGATTAAATCGTCTTTATGGAGCCCGGCTTGTGCTGCCGCTGACTGGGCTGCAGGTGCGGCAATTTGCGCCAAGACTTGTGGCTGCCCCCACATAAAGGTCAAACTATAAATAATGATTGCCAACAATAAGCTAAATATCGGCCCGGCTGCATACACTATAAAGCGTTGCAAGGCGCTTTTCGATTCAATACTGGCGTGCGCATTGTCAGCATGGTAATTAGGGCTTTCGGCCGAGAGTGGTTTGACATAACCTCCCAAAGGCAAGAGGGATATCGCCCACTCGGTTCCGCGCTTATCCTTACGCTTATATAGCAGCTTGCCAAAGCCTACAGAAAAGCGTTCAACCTCAATGGCAAATAAGCGACAGGCCAGATAATGACCAAATTCATGAAAAACGACCACCACTGAAATGGTGATAAGGAAAGCCAGCAAAGTCATTAACATAGTTTTAGTCCAATGGCTGCTTGAGTAGCTGTGAAGTGCGTTGACGGCATTCGCTATCAAATGCTAAGACGTCATCGATTTGATGGAAAGTCTGGGTCTGATGCGCTTGCAACATGGTATCGATCACTTGTGCGATTTGCGTAAAGCCAATTTTGCCCTGTAAAAAGGCGGCTACAGCGATTTCATTGGCGGCGTTCAAGACCAGGCAATGGCTTTGAGAAGCGGCCATGGCTTGATAAGCGAGCTGCAAACAGGGAAAGCGTTGCAAGTCAGGCAAACTAAAATTAAGTTGTGTCAATTCGTGCAATGCTAAGGAACGGCTATTATTGCTGACGCGATGTGGATACGCCATCGCATAGGAAATAGGTATACGCATATCGGCATGACCGAGTTGTGCTAATAAGGAACCATCTTGATATTGCACCAAAGAATGCACAATGCTTTCGGGATGGATGAGCACTTTAATTTGTTGCCAAGGCAAATTAAAGAGCCATTTAGCCTCAATGATTTCTAGGCCTTTATTGAGCATGGTGGCAGAATCGACAGAGATTTTGCGACCCATGCGCCAATTGGGATGCTTACAGGCTTGTTCTGGCGTCACGTGAGAGAGATCGGCTAGAGGCGTTTGTCTGAAGGGTCCACCAGAGGCCGTGAGAATCACATTTTGAATATATTGCTGGGCATGAGCTTGCTGCAAACACTGAAAAATCGCATTGTGTTCGCTATCGAGTGGCAAAACCGTGGCCTGGTGCTTAGCCACCGCTGCCATAAAGAGCTCTCCCGCCGCCACCATGGCTTCTTTATTGGCCAATAAAATCGTTTTACCAGCACAGGCCGCAGCATAAGCAGAGGCCAAGCCGGCTGTCCCAACAATGGCACAGACAACACTATCGACCTCTGCATCGGTCGCTATGCTTTTTAGTCCCTCTTGGCCAAAGCGTAATTCTGGCGGCCGGGGCGGACAAGATGGCTTGGCAAGCGCTTGACAAGCCTGGTGCCAATGTTCTTGAAATTCAGTCGTTTGCTGATGATGGTTCAGCACCACGACCTTGGCTTGGAACTCTAGGGCCGCTTTAGCGACGGCTTGAATTTGCGAATAGGCACTGAGGCCATAAACAGAAAATTGTTCGGGATGACTGCGAATAATATCGAGGGCGCTTTGGCCAATTGAACCCGTTGCCCCTAAAATTGAAATTTGCTTAGGCATAGTTTTGCATCAACAGGCATAACACAGATACCATTGGGGCAATGGCAACAATCGAGTCCATTCGATCATAAAAGCCGCCATGTCCAGGTAAAAGATGGCCTGAATCTTTGACGTGAGCGCGACGTTTGATTAAGGATTCGTACAAATCCCCCAAAATTGAATAACTGCAGAGCACGACGCCGGCGATGATTAAGACCAGGTAATTGCTATGAGCTAGCACATAGTCAGCAAAAGAACCCGGCCAAACGTGAGCGCTTAGTAAGAGCCAGATCACGCCAGTGACGACACCACAAATGGCCCCTGAGCGGGTCTTGCCTGGACTGACTTTGGGCGCTAATTTTGGTCCCTGCAATGCCTTCCCACCAAAGTAGGCCAGGCTATCAGCCAGCCAAATCATGATTAAAAAGGATAATAAAAACACCACGCCAAAGGTGTTAAACAAGAAAATCAAGGTCGCGCAGCTAGCACTCACCGTCACAATCGCGAGCACAGCATGCGCAAAGGTAGAGCCGCGATATTCTACCTGACCTCGTGCCACAATCAAAGGCACCACGAGCAGCCAAGCAAAACAACAGATAACTGCCATAATAGGCAACAGCGCATAAAACAAATTAGCGCCCTCTTGCTCTCTACCTTGCAGCCAAAAATACATCGTCACAATGATAAACAGTAGCGCCACGCCCGCCGCTATTTGATGACGCTTGTCTGAGTCAAGAATGAGCTTAAACCATTCGTAGAGAATTAAGGCTGAAAGCACAAAGCAAAATGGCTCAAAATAATGACTCAGAGGCCAAACGGTAAACGCTAATACGATGAGTAAAAGCACAATGGCAGTCGGGATTCTTTGTTTAAGCATGACGCAAACTCGTGTTAATTAGGCGCTTTAAGTTGCTCGCTGATGCGACCAAAGCGACGCTCGCGTTGCCCATAGGAGGCGATAGCCTGCTCAAAACAACGCTTATTAAAGTCAGGCCAGTAAGTTGACGTAAAATACAGCTCCGTATACGCTAATTGCCAAATCAAAAAATTAGAAATACGCTGCTCACCGCCAGTACGGATAAAAAGATCGGGTTCTGGCGCCCAAGCCATACTCAGATAAGGCGCAAATTGCTCCTCGGTACACAATTGTTCTAACGATTGTGCAGAACCTTGCACACGTGCTTGATAGAATTTTTGGATAGCTTGTAGGATGTCCCAACGGCCACCATAATTAGCAGCGATGGTCAGATGCAGACGCTCACCTTGTGCCGTCAATTCTTGCGCGGCAGCAATCTTGGCTTGAATGCTTTCATCAAAGGCAGAAATATCGCCAATAATGCGTAAACGTATACCGTTTCTAACCAATTGATCGACTTCACGAGTCAGCGCTCTAGAAAACAAACGCATCAAGAGATTAACTTCGTCGTTGGGCCGACGCCAGTTTTCGGAGCTAAAACTAAATAAGGTGAGATATTTAATATTGAATTCGCCACAAAAACGCACGATTTTGCGGACTGCACTGAGACCGCGAATATGCCCCGCGGTACGAGGCAGATGACGTTGCTGGGCCCAGCGACCATTGCCATCCATGATAATCGCAACATGTTCTGGCGTTTGGCTGGCAATTGGAATCGCTTGAGTCGAACTAATTGGCATAGTACTACAATAAAAGAATTAAACCGTCATGACTTCTTTTTCTTTGGCTTCGATGAGTTCATCAATCTGAGCCACGAATTTATCGGTCAATTGTTGGACCAAGTCTTGGCCACGACGCTCATCATCTTCAGAGATTTCTTTTTCTTTGACGAGTTTTTTGAGGCTATCATTTGCCTCACGGCGGTGTGAGCGGATGGCGATCTTGGCATCCTCACCTTCGGCTTTGACGACTTTAGTGAGGTCTTTGCGGCGTTCTTCGGTGAGCGCTGGCATAGGTACACGAATAGATTCGCCCATATTCATGGGATTTAAGCCCAAATCAGATTCACGAATGGCCTTATCAATAGCGGCCACCATGCTTTTTTCCCACGGTTGTACATTCAAATTGCGCGCATCAATCACACTGACTGATGCCACTTGGCTAATCGGTGTGAGCGTACCGTAGTAATCGACTTGCACTTGATCTAGTAAACCCGCATGGGCACGGCCGGTACGAATTTTGGATAAATTACTTTTGAGACTCTCGATACTTTTATTCATACGAGATTCGGTATTTTTTAAAATTTCTGAATTCATAATCTACTCGTTAAATATGGACAAGGGTACCTTCGTCTTGACCTAAGACAGCGCGTTGTAGGGCACCCGGTTTGTTGATAGATAACACTTTGATAGGCATTTTTTGGTCACGACACAAGGCAAAAGCAGTGGCGTCCATGACCTCGAGGCGACGGCTGATGCAGTCATCAAAACTGATATCGTTGTAACGTACAGCGGTGGCGTCTTTGTTAGGGTCAGCACTGTAAATACCATCGACTTTAGTGGCTTTCATGACGATTTGCGCACCGATTTCGACTCCGCGCAAGGCCGCTGCCGTATCGGTGGTAAAAAACGGATTACCCGTACCCGCCGCAAAAATCACGACCTTTTTCTCTTCGAGATAGCGTAACGCTTTGGGACGAATATAGGGCTCGACCACTTGATCAATATTGAGGGCAGATTGCACGCGTGCCACGACACCGTGACCCTTGAGGGCATCTTGTAATGCCAAGGCATTCATGACAGTGGCTAACATACCCATATAGTCGGCTGTAGCACGATCCATACCCTGAGCGCCCGGGGCGATCCCCCTAAAGATATTACCGCCACCAATAACAATCGCTAGCTCAATGCCCATCTTGCTGACTTCGGCAATTTCTTGCGTCATGCGTACGATGGTACTGCGATTAATACCGTACGAGTCTTCGCCCATAAGGGCTTCACCAGACAGTTTAAGAAGAATACGTTTGTAAGCAGTTTCCGCCATAAAAAACACCTTTTAAAATTGACTTCACATTTTAACAGAATCCAATCAAGGGGTTTTAGATAAATATCTAAATCCCATGTGTGAAGCTCTCATAAAAAAAGCTGACTCTGTTGAGTCAGCTTTGCGCTCATATACTAAAAAAATCATTAACCTTTAGCAGCGGCCGCCACTTCGGCAGCAAAGTCATTCGATTTTTTCTCGATACCCTCACCCACTACGAATAAAGCGTAACGGTTGACACTGGCATTGTTTTCTTTGAGCATTTGTTGCACAGTTTGTTTGTCATTTTTGACATACAATTGGTTCAACAATACGACTTCTTTGAGGTATTTAGCTACGCTACCATCGACCATTTTTTGGACGATTTCAGCCGGTTTACCAGATTCTTCAGCTTTTTGGCGAGCCACAGAACGCTCAGTTTCGAGCAATTGCGGATCAATACCTTGTTCGTTAAGGGCTTTAGGTTTGGCCGCCGCGATTTGCATAGCGACATTTTTGCCCACTTCTTCGGAACCTTTGAGGTCAACTAAGACGCCGATAGTACCACCATGTACATAGCTGGCTAATTGATCAGCGGTCTCAAAACGTTCGAAACGACGAATGGTCATATTCTCGCCGATTTTACCTACTAAGGCAGTACGCACTGATTCAACTGTACCATCTTGGTAAGCGACATCAGCCAAGGCAGTGACGTCTGCTGGGTTTTGTTTGGCGACTAATTCAGCCATGTCGTTAACAAATTTAATGAAATCGTCATTTTTGGCGACAAAGTCTGTTTCGCAGTTAACTTCAACCACAGCGCCTTGTTTTTTGTCGTCAGAAATATACAATCCGATCAGACCTTCTGCGGTAATACGAGAAGCCGCTTTGCTGGCTTTGTTACCAAGTTTGACACGTAAAATTTCTTCAGCTTTTGCAAGATCGCCATCCGCTTCGGTCAAGGCTTTTTTGCACTCCATCATAGGGGCATCAGTTTTTTCACGCAATTCTTTTACCATTGAGGCAGTAATAGCAGCCATTATTTCTCCAATATATCAATAAATACGCCCCGCATTTGCAGGGCGTTCAAAAACGTCAGTGAACAACCCACTGTTGTTTAACTTATAAGCTCAATTACTCTTGAGTTTGAGCGTCAGAAGATTCTGCTGCAGCTTCTTGTGGCTCAGCTTGAGCGTCTTGAATCTCTTCGACGACACCGTTAACACGTTGTTCGCGACCCGCGATAATCGCATCCGCTACGCCTTTGGCGTAAAGTTCGATGGCTTTAGCAGAGTCATCGTTACCAGGGATGATGTAGTCGATACCATCTGGGGCGTGGTTAGAGTCTACCACAGCCACTACAGGGATACCTAGTGTACGAGCTTCTTGGATGGCAATTTTGTGATAACCGACGTCAACGACGAATAAGCAATCCGGCAGCTTAGTCATATTTTTGATACCGCCGATTGATTTTTCTAGTTTTTCGAGTTCGCGTTTGAAAACAAGGGTTTCTTTTTTGGTGGTTTGTTCTGCGTTACCTTCAGCAACAGCCGTTTCCATAGATTTGAGACGTTTGATAGATGAACGAACTGTTTTAAAGTTAGTCATCATACCACCCAACCAACGGTTGTCTACGTATGGGCAACCCGCACGTTGTGCTTGCTCAGCGATAATATCGCGAGCGGCACGTTTGGTGCCTACAAATAGTACTTCGCCACCGCGAGCAGATAATTTTTGGATAAAATCCATTGCTTCTAGGTACTTGACCACGGTTTTTTCGAGGTTGAAGATATGGATTTTGTTACGACGGCCATATAAATATTGGCCCATTTTTGGGTTCCAGTAGCGAGTTTGGTGACCAAAGTGAACACCCGCTTCTAGCATATCGCGCATTAAAGACATAAATTACTCCAAAGGGTTAAGTCTTGTGTGTACTTAGGATTGGAAGTTATAAAGAGAAAAAAGCCCACCAATACATCATGCCGAGCTACTATTATTACCAACACCCTAGGCAAATACACACGCCATTTACAACAAAAAACAGGCAAAACGCCTGGAATTTAGCAAAAACAAAACTAAGCCATAAAGAAAACAGACCTAATCTGTACTTGCTCTAATAAACAATAAGAACGTAAATACTGTCGAACAACCAGCGAACGCCAGTAAGTAGAAAACCAAGCTAAATTACTTAGTGGCGCTTTACGAATACCCCATTATTTTATTAGAATATTGAGCTAAGAATCAGTTAAGCGCTGCTAAGCTTATAAATTAATGCCCTTTTGGGATGACTTTTACACAGAAAGTCTTCGTTAAAGGATCAACTAAGGATCAACTAAGGATCAAATAAACATTAGCAACAGAGTTCACTGAACTCTAACTGAACTAATTGAAAATCAATTAGTGATAGCAATTAGTGACAGATGCTTTAGTTAACAATTCAGTTAACGGTTTATTAACAATTTAGTTAACATTTTAGTTAGCAATTAATCTAAAAAAGTCAATGAAGCTTGACTCAATAGCTTAACTCAATAGATTAGCTCATTAGATTAACTCAACTCTGTCAATTAATCGTCTTAGCAACCAGACTCAATAAAAAGCTTTGTTAAATAACTTTGTTAAATAAGCTTTTTAAATAATCTTTTGTTAATAAAGCTTGATTAAATACCTTATTTAACCATCTATTGACTAGTAGCAATCTACTAAAATCAATTGACTAAGATCATAGGGCTATAATTCAAAGATTAGTTTTGTCCTTGCTAAAGCGCATAATTATAACTGATTATTTTATTTTTAGGAAACAATCAAATGGCTGTACTAAAAAAACCCGAAGATATTGCTGCATGCCGCAAGGCCTGCCAAACAGCAGCGGGTATTCTTGATTATCTCACCGATTTTATTAAACCGGGTATTACCACTTTAGAGATTGACCAGTTAGTCGCCTCCAAAATCAAAGAACTAGGGATTAAATCTGCCACCCTCGGTTATGGTCCACCTAGCTATCCGCCGTTTCCGGGCAATGTGTGCACTTCGGTCAATCATGTGATTTGTCACGGTATCCCTGGCACAAAAGTCCTCAAAAAAGGCGATATTCTCAATATTGATATTACGATTATTGAGGACGGTTGGTATGGTGACACCAGTCGTATGTACTGTGTCGGCGAGCCTTCTATTCTTGCTAAACGTCTTATTGAAACCACTTTTGAATGTATGTGGTTAGGTATAAACGAGGTCAAACCTGGCGCACGTCTAGGTGATATTGGTCACGTCATTCAACAACATGCCGAAGCACAAGGCTTTTCTGTAGTCCGCGAATACTGTGGCCATGGTATTGGTCGTCACTTCCACGAAGAACCACAAGTGTTGCATTATGGTCGAGCTGGCACGGGTGTTATTCTCAAAGAGGGGATGGTGTTTACGATTGAGCCAATGATTAATGCCGGCAAAGCCGCACTCAAAGTGCTTGGTGATGAATGGACGGTGGTGACCAAGGATCACAGCTTATCTGCGCAATGGGAGCATCAAATTATTGTCACTGCCGACGGTTATGAGGTCTTAACGACGTCGCCTGGCATGCGACCTGCTCCAGCACTCATCCAATCCTAAGACAAGCACAGAGTGATGGATAAATTTCAACAATTACAGGCCTTACGTCAAATCATTGCGCAACAACAAGCGGATGCCATCACTCTGTATCAAAACAAGCGCCTGCGCCCAGACAATCTGCTGATCACACTGCGCAAACATATCGATCAAGCGCTCAAGCAACTGCATGCCCTGGTGCCCTTACCGCATCAGGCCAGTTTGTGTGCAGTGGGCGGTTATGGCCGGGGTGAGCTGTATCCATACTCGGATATTGATCTGCTCATTTTGTTGCGTAAACCCGCTAGCGCTCCTGAGCAAGAGCAATTAGAGCAATTTATCTCCTCCCTTTGGGATATGGGCTTACATGTGGGTCATAGCGTACGCACACTAGATGACTGTCTTGAACAGGCCGAGCAAGATATTACTGTCGCGACTAGCCTCCTGGAAATGCGTTTTTTGTTGGGTGATAAGCGCCTATACCGCCAGTTATTCGGACGTTTTCGCGCGCAACTCAATCCCAAACGGTTTTTTCTGGATAAAAAACTAGAACTACAAAAGCGTCATGCTCAATACAAGGATACCCCGTTTGAATTAGAGCCCAATTGCAAAGAATCGCCGGGAGGTTTGCGTGATTTGCAGACCTTGCAATGGCTCGCTTCCGCTTGCGGCATCGCGCCGGGTTGGCGTAATTTACATGATGCCAACTTAATGACAGAGGCCGAAGTCAAACAAATCCAAAAAATCGAGCATGCCCTGCAACGCTTACGTATTGAGGTGCATTTATTACAAAAAAAACGCGACGATCGACTTTTATTCCATCTGCAACCGCAACTGGCTGAGGTCTATCACATCAAAAAACACATGAGTAAGCGCCCTAGCGAAGTCTTTATGCAGCGCTATTATCTCAATGCCAAAATTGCTTATATTTTGACGCAATTTACCATGCAAAATATGGAACTTATGCTTTTCAAAGATCATCGTGGTGAGCAAATCATCGATGAAGACTTCAAAAGTGTTGGTTCCTTGCTCGATGTGCGTTATCAGGATATCTTCCAGAGAAAACCACAATTACTACTTAAGATTTTTCTAGTCTTGCAGCAACACCCTGATTTATCTAATTTTACGGTGAATGCGCAGCGCCTGATTTATAGTTCTCGACACCAAATTGACGCCCAATTTCGTAAAAATCCCATCAATCATTGGTTGTTTTTGCAGATTCTTAAACAACGCAGTGGCATTGTGCATGCGCTGAGACGCATGGCCTTTTTGGATATTTTGCCCGCCTATATTCCGGCTTTTCGTAAAATTACTGGGCAAATGCAGCATGACTTAGTGCATATCTATACCGTCGACCAGCACTCTCTAATGGTTCTTCGCAATATTCGGCGCTTTACGATGGCGGAGTTTGCGCAGGATCATCCCTTGGCTAACCGCCTCGCGGCGGAATTCGACAAAATCTGGCTTTTGTACTTAGCAGCTCTTTTTCATGATATTGCCAAGGGACGCGGTGGTGACCACTCCTTACTGGGGGCCCAGGAGGTCAAAAAATTCGCTCAAGCCCATAATCTCAATCAAGATGAAGTGAATTTATTGGAGTTTCTGGTCAAATATCATTTACTCATGTCGATGACCGCCCAAAAACGAGACCTTTCTGATGCTAAGGTCATTCAACAATTTTGTGATATCGTCAAAACTCCCTATCGTTTGGCCGCGTTATACATGCTCACGATCGCCGATATGCGCGGCACAAGCCCACGCGTTTGGAATGCCTGGAAAAGCAAACTCTTACAAAACCTATACGAAATTGCCCTTAGCGTCTTTAATGGCAAACAAATGGATCGTGAAGCCATATTGACGCTAAGACAGAAAAAAGCAATTCAGCTGCTAGAGGCGCAAGGCATTGGTCAGGCTGAACGTGAAGCCTTTTGGCGTAGTATGGGTGAAGCCTATTTCTTGCGCACGCAAGCCAGTGATATTGCCTGGCATACACGCAAGTTATTTGACAAATTACCTTATACCGATACGATTGTCAGAGCCCGCGAGCTAGAAAGTCAGAGTGATTTGCAGGTCATGGTCTTTACAAAGGATCAGGCCAGCTTATTTGAACACATTGTGCGCTTTTTTTATGAGCAAAAAATAAATGTGATTGAGGCGCAGATTCATACCAGTAACAATGGCTATGTGCTCGATAGCTTTATCCTTGAACGACCACAGCATCTTGAAGCTCCAACTGACAACTATCTGAGGGAATTAGAAAAGGGCTTACACGATCGTCTGCAAAATCAAACCGCCTTGCCTACAGATCTTGTGAGATATCAACCTACGATCCCCATTTATTCAAGTGTGCGCCGTTCTCGCACCTTCCCGATCAAACCTCGTTTGGTACTCGAGACCGATGAGCTGGCCAATGCCTGGCGTTTACAAATTATGACCACAGACTCACCTGGCATTTTGTATGCGCTTGCTCAATTATTTAATAAGCATAAAGTCAATCTGCATATGGCGCGGATTCTAACTTTGGGCGAGCGGGTTGAGGATGTGTTTGTGATCGACGGTGATATTCTGAAGGAGCCAAGATTACAATTGCCTTTTGAACATGATATTATGGAAACTCTGAATAGTTTTCTTCCACAATCTGTGTCTAACAATAATTAGAGAGTTTATGACTGCCCTTTCATCCGGATTTTTTCTTTTTTTTGGTACGGTGCTGCCGATTTTGAACCCCCTGGCAATTATTCCAATATTTTTGACCATCACTCAAGGGGCGTCTAATCAAACACGTGCGCAATTATCCAAAATTCTTGGTTGGAATGTCTTTCTACTTTTGGTCTGTACTGCGCTGCTTGGCAATATGGTGTTGCGCTTATTCGGTATTTCAATTCCTATCGTACAGGTCGGTGGTGGTTTACTGGTGGTCGCTAGCTCTTGGAAGCTACTCAACGCCGAAGACCCCGACGATACCGAAAACCAATCCATTATAGAGAATTTCACTTTCGAAAAAGCCAAAAGCAATGCTTTTTTTCCTTTCACTTTCCCGCTTATTTGTGGGCCAGGAACGCTCGCCATTGCCTTAACCGTGGCCACCAACATGCCCAAAGATACATTGACCAATCAGGGTTTGTTTAGCGTAGGTATTGCAGCGGCATGTGCTGTGATCGGCTTTATTATTTTTGTGTGTACACGTTATGCAGCCAAGTTAATGCACCGTTTAGGCCATACAGGCGCGGCGGTCTTTATGCGCTTGGCAGCATTTATTTTACTTTGTTTAGGTGTACAAATTATCTGGAGTGGTGTGCAAGAATTAGCGCATATTCTTGCCACTCAAATGGGTGTCTAAATTTTAGCGATGATCACAACATCAAAAATCCTCAATACAACTGCTGTCCTTTCACTCGCTGCGGTGGGTTTTGCCCTCATCACTCAGTACGTGTTTGATATGAACCCCTGCGCTTGGTGCGTATTGCAACGTTTCGTATTACTCATTATTGCTGTGATTTGTTTGGTCAGCAATCTTTTGCCTAGTATGGTCAAACGCTTATTTGCTTTTTTGACGGCCTTATTAGGGATTAGTGGTGCGATTGCGGCTTGGTATCAGCATAATGTCGCCGCCCATATGTTCTCTTGCGATATGAGTTTTGCGGATGAATTCATGAGTCGCACCACCCATTTAGATAGTATTGCCCCATGGTTATTTGGTATTTATGCCTCTTGCAGTGACGCCGATGTCAAATTCCTAGGCTTACCGTATTCTATGTGGGCCCTACTCCTCTTTGCCTTGATCGCCATTTTGGGGTTTGTCGCGCTCTTGCGCAAAAATTAGGGGTTCAACCACACAAAAAAGGACGGTCATTGCAGACCGTCCTTTTTAGTTTCTAGAGGCTTAATCCATCGTCACAATTAAACGAGCGGCTTGTCCTTGATCGAGACGATCAAAGCCCTCGTTAATGTCTTCGAGTTTCAGAACATCAGTGATCAGTTTATCCACTGGCAAACGGCCTTGTTTGTAGAGTTCAATAAAGCGTGGGATATCGCGCATGGGCACGCAACTGCCAACATAAGAACCTTTGATCGTGCGTTCTTGAGCGGTCAGACTGACTTGCTGCACCGCGAATTTCTCTTTGGGGTCAGGTAAGCCAGCGGTCACTGTGGTGCCCCCAATACAGGTAATGGCATAAGCCATCTCAAGGGCGGTAACTACGCCGGCGGTTTCAATCGCATAATCGACGCCACCTGGCGTGAGAGCTTGGATGCGCTCGAGAACATCATCCTGAGTGACATTAAAACAAGCGGTAGCCCCCAGCTCTTGCGCAAGTTGCAGTTTTTGGGCATTGACATCGAGGGCGATCACTTGACTTGCGCCTGCCATGATGGCGCCAAGCACAGCTGCCAAACCAACACCTCCTAGCCCCACCACGGCAACCGTACTGCCTGCTTCGATCTTGGCTGTATTGACCACCGCTCCAACCCCCGTGATCACGGCACAACCAAAAACCGCGAGTTTCTCGAAAGGTATACTAGGATCGACTTTGACAATTGAGTTTTCTGATACCACGGCATATTGTGCAAAACCGGAGACCCCGATATGGTGTTTAATATCGTCGCCATGATCATGCAAACGGATGCCGCCGTCTAGCATCTCGCCCTTGGCATTGGCTTGAGCACCGGGCTCACACAGTGCTGGCCGTCCTTTGCGACAGGGTAAGCAGTGACCGCAGCTCGGCACAAAAACACAGACCACGTGATCGCCAGGCTCGAAGCCTTTGACCCCTGAACCTACTTCTATGATCTCACCCGCCGCTTCGTGGCCAAGAGCCATAGGCAGGGGCCTAGGGCGACTGCCATTAATCACAGAAAGATCGGAGTGACAAAGACCGGCGGCCCCGATCTTAATAAGTACTTCATTGGGGCCGGGAGGATCAAGCTCTAGCTCTTGGATGCGTAGTGGTTGGCTATGGGCATAGGGTTTGCTTAATGCCATTTCGTGTAAGACAGCCGCTTTGGTTTTCATAAGGCCTCCTTTTTGCATTTATTAATTTAGTATAAAGAATTTTAGATTGTTTTTTAAGAGGCTTGTCGGCTAGTTTTTTATAAAAAAACCGTCGTACAGCGAAGTACGACGGTGCAAATAGCTACTATTATGGGGCTGTGCTTAACCGCTGTAACCCATATTGGTTTGTTTGCCTGCTTGCGCTTTTTGGGCACGACGACTTTGGGCCAATTCTTGCAGATAGACTTGGTCAATATCGCCCGTCACATAATTACCATCAAAGCAAGAACAATCAAATTGTTGGATCGCTGGATTGATTTCTTGTAAGGCTTTTTTGAGGTCGTCCAGACTTTGATAGACCAAACCATCAGCGCCAATTTCGGCACGAACTTCATCAGTGGTTTTGCCGTAGGCAATTAAATCCTCTTGTAGCGGCATATCAATACCATAAACATTCGGGTAGCGAACAGCAGGTGCTGCCGAAGCAAAATAGACTTTTTTGGCCCCCGCTTGGCGTGCCATATTCACGATTTCGCGACTGGTGGTACCACGCACAATAGAATCGTCAACCAAGAGTACATTTTTGTCTTTGAACTCTACACTCATGGCATTGAGTTTTTGGCGCACGGACTTTTTGCGTACTTCCTGACCTGGCATAATAAAGGTGCGACCCACATAGCGATTCTTAATAAAGCCTTCACGATACTCTAAGTCTAGGCGAGCTGCCAATTGCATGGCAGCAGGTCGAGAGGAATCAGGGATCGGCATCACCACATCAATATTGCCTAAAGGTAATTCACGAGCGACTTTATCGGCCAGGTATTCACCCATCCGCAAACGTGCGTTATACACATTGATGCCATCAATGGTTGAATCAGGCCGAGCAAAGTAAATATATTCAAAAATACAAGGCGTGAGAATTGGATTGTCGGCGCATTGTTGTGCGGTCAGTTGACCTTCCTTATCCACAAAAACGCATTCACCAGGTTCGACATCACGTACAAAATCAAAGCCACTGCCCTCGAGTGCCACAGATTCGGAAGCAAACATCCATTCGGTGCCGTGCTTGCTCTCATGTTTGCCTATACACAAGGGACGAATGCCAAATGGATCTCTAAAAGCAATCATGCCATAGCCTGCAATCTGTGCAACTACGGCATAAGCGCCCTTAACACGCTTGTGCAGCGCCGCAATCGCATTAAAAATTTCTGCTGACGTTAAGCGATTACTTTGATTGGCTGTTTGTAGTTGATGCGCCAATACATTGAGCAAGACTTCAGAGTCAGAATTGGTATTGATATGACGGCGATCCACTGTAAACAAAGACTGACGCAATTGTTTCCAGTTTGTAAGATTACCATTGTGCGCAAAGGTAATACCAAATGGCGCATTCACATAGAACGGTTGCGCCTCTAGTTCACTCTCACTCGAGCCGGCCGTTGGGTAGCGTACTTGACCAATGCCAGCATTGCCAGGTAAAGACCGCATATTACGGGTGCGAAACACATCACGCACCAGACCCTGTGACTTAAAAATATTAAAGTTACGATTACTCTCTGTCGCTATACCAGCCGCGTCCTGGCCGCGATGTTGTAAAAGCAACAAAGCATCATAAATTAATTGATTAACGGGTGAAGCGCCTGCCACACCAATAACACCACACATAACTCTGACCTATTGAATAAAAATTAATATGGTAGATAACTCGCTAGAGGAGCCGGTAACTGTGCTTTGATAAATTGCACGGCATCGACCGCCATCGGCGAAAATTGCGCTGTTTGCCACCACGGCTCCTGAGGTAAATGCGTAAAACCCGCAATCATCACAAGAATTAAGACAATGATCACACCACGCATAATACCGAAGAAAAATCCCAGACCCTTATCTGCAGGCGTGAGCCCTGTTGCCTTGAGGAAAGTAGCTAACAAACGATTGACTAAGCCAATCACTAACAGCACCACAAAAAACACGACGACATAGGATACGGCCATATTGACTAAGGGATGCGTCAACCATTGACCTAGACTGGGCATGAGCCATGGCCCCCAGCGCAATGCCCCCATGAAACTAAGGATAAATGCCACCAATGAGATGACTTCTTTAAAAAATCCTCGGAAGAGCCCCAGTAGACCTGAAGCTGCAATAATTCCGAGGACAATAAAATCAAAAATAGTCACTATTTGTATTAGTTACCCGTGACAAAACTATCGGGGAAGTTAAGCGCTCTAACACGGGTTTGCGTGGCCTGTGCTGATTCCTTAGATGAGAAAGGCCCAATGCGTAAGCGATATACCGGTTTGCCACTGACTTGTGCAACTTGCACATAAGCATCGGAGACCCCTTTACTACGCAATTTATCGCGTTGCGCACGGGCATCGGCCGCTGATGTAAATGAACCAACTTGCACGTTATAAGAGCCTGATGTCACGGTTTTGTTAGATTGTGATGGCGTCGCTTTGCTCACAGACTTACCTTGCAATAAGGCTAAGGCTTTACTGCCATCGTCAGTACGATCCTTGTCAGCAATCGTATGGTTACTTTTTTTGTTTTTGGATGTGTCGGATTTTTGGCTAGGTTTGCTAGGCGTTTTGTTTTGGGCACTATCCTTGCTAGGGCTAGTCGCTTTGTTAGTATCTGCAGTTGATTGCGCTACAGAATCTGAGGAAGACGTGTTATTTTGCGTGCTATCTTGGCTGTTAGATTCGGATGACGTCTCTGGCAATAAATCAGGATTCGTACTTTGTGCGACTGAGGTCGGATCGGTTGCAGACTGATCTTGATTGTCTGGATGACCCTCAGTGTCTGGCGTCGTCGTGCCATCGTGAGTATCTGCTTGTTCGGTACCTTCTTGCGGCGCTAAGGTACCGGTAGCTGCTTCGCCTTCAGCTTGCACGCCCGGTGCAGTTTCAACAGATAGTGATTGACCCTGATTGTTAGAGCCGGCTGGCGATACCAATGGCGCTTGTTCCGGCTCCGTTGGTTCGTCATTCGATTTAAAAATTAAAGGCAAGACAATGACTGCAACAATCACCAACAGGATAATTCCTATTAACCGTTTGGTAATTTTGCTACGCATTTCGCTCATTTGACGTTGCTCATCGTCGTTGCGAGAGCTCTGGGTGCGATTACGTTCGTTATTCGGTGATCGGTTTTGATTAAAAGCCATTGAATGAATTCCTTATTGGAGAAATAACTAAGATTGACGAATGTGTTCGAGCACATCAGCGACAGTCAAAAATGAGCCAAAAACAATTAAACGGTCATTTTGGTTCATGTCTTGTAAGGCTTGTTGATAAGCCTGCACACTATTATCGAAAGTTCGCACCTGAGGCAAGCCCTCATCATCCTTTTCGATTAATTGCTCTATTTTAGCAGCTAATGCTTGAGCAGACTGACCGCGTGGTCCCTGCAGGCTGACACAATACCAATAGTCTACATCCTTACTTAACTTCTGGATAACACTATCGCAGTCCTTATCATTGAGCATACCAAACACCGCATAAGTGTAAGGATGAAAACTCATATGCTCAAGATTATGTGACAAGACGGAAGCGGCATGTGGGTTGTGCGCCACATCGAGAATCACCGTAGGCTGACCTGGCAAAATTTGGAAGCGTCCAGGTAGATTGACTAAAAGCAAGCCTTCACGAATCGCTTGTAAAGGCACAGATAATTTCAGATTCAGCGCTTCGATGCAGGCCAAGGCAGCACTGGCATTGAGCAGCTGATTGGCACCCCGCAAGGCCGGATAAGCTAAGGCATTGCGACGATTTGTGCGACCCGCAAAGGCCCATTGCTGCTTATCACCAGAGTAATTAAAATCGCGGCCGAAGAGCCAAAGATCAGCTTCAATCGCTTGGGCATAATCGATTAACGATTGCGGTGGCATGGGATCACTACAAATCGCAGGTTTGTGACTGCGATACACATGAGCTTTTTCGAGGGCGATCTGCTCTCTTGTATCCCCTAGATAAGCCGTGTGATCAATATCAATACATGTGACAATCGAGCAATCCGCATCGATAATATTGACAGCGTCTAGGCGCCCTCCTAAACCCACCTCAAAAATCGAGACATCTAAATTGGCCTTCTGGAATAACAATATGGCCGCCAATGTCGTGTATTCAAAATAGCTCAGACTAATATCGCCACGAGTTTTTTCGATGCGATCGAACTGTTCAATAATGGCCTGATCCTGTGCTAATTCGCCATTGATTTTGATGCGTTCATTAAAGACATTCAAATGCGGTGAGGTATACAAGCCCGTGCTAAAGCCTGCGGCTGTATAAATAGACTCCAACATAGCGCAGGTAGACCCCTTACCGTTGGTGCCCGCGACGATAATTTTTACACCATCCCATTCAATGCCTAACTTGTCAGCTACGGCTTGAACCCGTTCAAGGCCCAAGTCAATGGTTTGCGTGTGGAGATTTTCTAGATAAGTCAGCCAGTCGGATAAGTTACTTGTTTGAGTGGGAACTGCTGGCTTGGAGTCGATTGCGTCCATGTAAGAACCAGATTAAAAATTAAAAACGTAAGGCTTAACGTTAAAGCCTTACGTTCGTTACAAACTGCCGAGTATTTTAGCAGATATTACCGCTTTTTAGCAGGCGGCACATCGGTGCAAGATCCTGCGGCGACTTCGGCTGCCATACCGACAGACTCACCTAAGGTAGGATGAGGATGAATGGTATGAGCCATATCATCAATATCGGCGCCCATCTCTATCGCTAAAGCGACTTCACTAATGAGGTCACCCGCATTGAGGCCAACAATCGAGCCCCCCAAGATGCGCTTGGTTTCGGCATCAAATAAGAGCTTGGTAAAGCCCTCGGTGGCATCATTGGCAATGGCACGACCTGAAGCTGCCCATGGGAATAAGGCTTTTTCGAGCTTGACTCCTTGAGCCTTGGCTTGTTCTTCTGTGATACCCGCCCAAGCCACTTCTGGATGGGTATAGGCCACTGATGGAATAACACGGGCATCAAAACCGGCTTTGTGACCGGCAATCACTTCGGCGGCGACATGGGCTTCATGCACGGCTTTGTGCGCTAACATGGGTTGACCGACGATATCGCCAATCGCAAATATATGCGCCACATTGGTTCGCATTTGCGTGTCCACCTCGATAAAGCCACGGTCAGTGACTTCAACCCCGGCTTTCTCGGCGCCGATATTCTTGCCATTCGGTTTACGACCGACGGCCTGCAAGACTAAATCGTATTTTTGTGGCTCTTTAGGGGCATCCGCACCTTCAAAGCTAACATAAATACCATCGTCTTTAGCTTCAGCCGCCACCGTTTTGGTATTGACCCAGATATGGTCAAAGCGATCCGCATTTTTCTTTTGCCAAGCTTTAACAAGGTCACGATCAGCGCCTTGCATCACGCCATCTTGCATTTCAACCACATCTAGACGTGCACCTAGCGCAGAATAGACGGTCGCCATTTCGAGGCCAATAATACCGCCTCCGATAATCAGCATTTTTTGGGGATTTTGACGTAATTCCAAGGCCCCTGTAGAGTCAACAATGCGTTTATCTTCAGGCAAGAAAGGCAGTTTGACTGACTCACTACCGGCAGCAATGATACATGCATGAAACGCCAAATCTTGCGTTTTGCCATCCTCTAATTGGACGTTGAGGTGATGTTCATCGCTAAAGCTAGCCGTGCCAGTGACGACCGTGACTTTACGCATTTTTGCCATCGAGGCAAGACCCCCAGTCAGCTTGCCAATGACTTGATTTTTGGCGTCTCGTAGCTTATCGAGGTCGATGTCTGGCTCACTGAAGCGAATGCCTTTAGCCGCTAAATGCTTAGCTTCTTCTAAAACTTGCACATTGTGCAGTAGCGCTTTTGAAGGAATACATCCGACATTGAGACATACACCGCCAAGCGTACTATAGCGCTCGATCAGGGCGACTTTTAGACCAAGATCAGCGGCACGGAAGGCCGCTGAATAACCACCTGGCCCAGAACCAATGACCACGACGTCATAAGCGTCTTCACCTAAATTCTCAAAATGAATTGGCTCGGCTTTGTGTTCAGCAGCGCTAGTGGCAGGGGTTTGTGAGGAGGCACTAGAGGATTGCTGCTTCGTCGCGCTAGCCGCTGCCTCTGTATTGCTTTGAGCATCTGCTTTGGCGTCAGCGGCGCTTGCGTCGTCTGAGCGTGTGGTTTGACTATCAGCACCCTCCTCGGCAGGAGCTTGATCAGGCGATTCTTGAGCGGCCTGATCTTCTTGTGCTTCAAGCATAAGAATCAAGGAACCCTCGGCGACTTTGTCACCCACCTTAACTTTCAGTTCAGTGACTTTACCCGCATAACTCGAAGGAATCTCCATCGAGGCTTTATCAGACTCGACGGTGATTAGACTGTCTTCTTGGGCAATTGTATCGCCCTCTTTGACGAGAATCTCGATAACATCGACTTGATCGAAGTCACCAATATCAGGCACTTTTACTTCTATTTGACTCATATTGGCTCCTTAAATTAAGGCACGACGGAAATCGGCCAAGAGTTTGCTGAGGTAGACATTAAATCTGGCTGCCACGGCACCATCAATCACGCGGTGATCATAGCTTAGCGATAGCGGCAGCATTAAGCGTGGTTCGAATTTTTCTCCATTCCACACCGGTTTCATGTACTGTCTTGAGACCCCTAAAATAGCCACTTCTGGCGCATTAATGATCGGCGTAAAGTGCGTACCACCAATACCACCCAATGACGAAATAGAGAAGCAACCGCCTTGCATTTGGCTTGGTGATAACTTACCGTCACGCGCTAATTTGGCAAGTTCTGAGGTTTCTTTGGCGATTTCAGAGACAGATTTCTTATCAGTGTCTTTGATCACCGGCACTACCAAGCCTTGCGGCGTGTCGGCGGCAAAACCAATATTGTAGTATTGCTTGTAGACTAAACTTTCGTCGACCAGTGAGGTATTAAATTGCGGATACTCTTTGAGGGCTAAGGTCACAATCTTGATCAAGAACGCCAACATCGTGAATTTAACACCCACTTTTTCGTACTCTTTGTTGAGTTGCTTACGGAATTGCTCTAATTCCGTAATATCGGCTTCGTCATTGTTGGTGACATGAGGAATCATGACCCAATTGCGATGCAAGTTGGCGCCTGAGATTTTTTGGATGCGGGTCAGAGGTTTAGTCTCTGTAGGTCCAAATTTATTGAAATCAATTGTTGGCCAATCCAAGACTTCAAGACCAGCACCGCCCATGGACTTACTACCACGTGCCGTCGTGGACACAGACAAGGCAGTTTTGACAAATTGTTGTACGTCTTCAAGCAGAATCCGGCCTTTTTTACCCTTACCTTCCACCTGGGTCAGATCAACCCCCAACTCTCGTGCATATTTACGAACAGACGGTGACGCATGCGGTAAGTTTCGGAAATCTTTAGCATCAAGGGCATACGAAGCGGTAGGCGATTCTGCGCGTTTCGGAGCACCACTCGGAGCTTGAGATTTGGCGGCAGATTCGCTAGCCGCTGGCTCAGCTGGCTCCTTAGGCGCTGGCGCTGCCTTGGCCTCATCGGCCTCTTTGGCAGGCTCACGTGAAGACTCGACTTTGCTCTCTTGCGCGTCTTTGGCCTGCGCGTCTGCTTGGGCATCGCCCCCTTCAGTAGGTTCCACAGTCATGATGACGGAACCTTGTTTGACTTTATCACCCACCTTGACTTTAAGGTCAATGATTTTGCCCGCGCTCTCTGAAGGAATTTCCATAGAGGCCTTGTCTGACTCCACAGTGATCAGACTTTGCTCTTGCTCGACCACATCACCTGGTTTGACGAGAACCTCAATGACATCGACTTCATCAAAATCACCAATATCAGGTACTTTTACTTCTATTTGACTCATTACGTAATTCCTTTTGCTTAAGCTAAACGAGGAGCGATTTTGTCGACCTTGATGTTGTATTTTTTGATGGCTTCTTCAACTTTTTTAACATCGATTTGGCCTTCATCGGCTAACGCTTTGAGGGCGTTAAGCACGATGTAGTGACGATCGACTTCAAAGTGTTCACGCAATTTAAAGCGGAAGTCAGAACGACCGTAACCATCTGTACCCAGAACCGTGTAGCTACGACCTTGTGGAATATATTCGCGAATTTGATCGGCAAATAATTTAACGTAGTCAGTAGACGCCACGATAGGACCTTGAGAGTCGCTAAGCACCTTAGTGATATAAGGAACTTTGCCTTGACTGCTAGGATGTAAGGTATTGTAGCGTTTGCAATCATCGGCTTCGCGGCGTAACTCAGTAAAGCTCGGGACACTCCAAACATCCGCCGCAATTCCCCAATCTTTTTCAAGTAGCTCTTGAGCGGCAATAGATTCTCGCAAAATCGTGCCGCAACCAAGCAACTGTACTTGCGCTTTACCTTTTTTGCTCTCTTGCAAGCGGTAAATCCCTTTGATAATGCCATCCACGTCTTCTTTTTTGGCTAGACCTGGTTGTGGGTAGCTTTCATTCATCAGCGTGATGTAGAAGAAAACGTCCTCTTGGTCTTCGACCATGCGTTTGAGACCATGTTGCATGATGACAGCCACTTCGTGACCAAAGCTTGGATCATAAGACACGCAATTAGGAATCAAAGACGATTGAATATGGCTATGACCATCTTCGTGCTGTAAGCCCTCGCCGTTGAGTGTCGTACGACCGGCCGTACCACCCAAAATAAAGCCACGCGCTTGCATATCACCCGCTGCCCATGCCAGGTCACCAAAACGTTGGAAACCAAACATAGAATAGTAAATAAAGAACGGGATCATGATGCGGTTATTGCTTGAATAAGAAGTGGCCGCGGCAATCCATGAGCAGAAGGCCCCTGCTTCGGTAATCCCTTCTTGTAAAAGTTGGCCGTTTTCAGATTCTTTGTAGAACATCACTTGTTTTTTGTCGACAGGGATGTATTTTTGGCCTTCTGGGGCGTAAATACCGATCTGACGGAATAAACCCTCCATACCAAAGGTGCGGGATTCATCAGAAAGAATAGGTACAACACGGTCTTTGAGATTTTTGTCTCTTAATAAGAAGTTCAAGAAACGTACAAAAGCTTGGGTGGTAGAGATTTCTTTGTCACCACTGGTAGGTTCAAGAACAGCATCAAAGTAGTCCAAATCAGGGACTTTGAGTTTTTCGTCGGCATGCACGCGACGAGACGGTAAGTAACCACCCAATTTGTCACGATGTTCATGCATGTATTTCATCTCTGCGGACTCTGGCGCTGGACGGAAATACGGGATGTCTTGTAGTTCCTCATCACTCACAGGGATATTGTAGCGATCGCGGAATGCGCGGACATCATCGACCCCGAGTTTTTTAGTTTGGTGAGCGGTATTTTGACCTTGTGCCACCATACCCAAGCCATAACCTTTGATGGTTTTGGCAAGAATGACTGTCGGTTGGCTCTTAGTTTTCGTGGCAGCATCAAAGGCGGCATAGACTTTGTTAGGGTCATGACCACCACGGTTTAGACGCCAAATTTCTTCGTCAGACATACGACTGACCATATCTAACAAGCTTGGGTCTTTACCAAAGAAGTGTTTACGGACAAAGGCACCGTCATTGGCTTTATAGGCTTGATATTCGCCATCAACCGTTTCGTTCATGACTTTGACGAGTGTGCCATTTTTGTCGCGCGCTAAAAGTGGATCCCAATAACCACCCCAAATCAACTTAATCACATTCCAACCAGCACCGCGGAACTCACCCTCTAGTTCTTGGATGACTTTGCCATTACCACGAACCGGACCGTCTAAACGCTGTAAGTTACAGTTAATGACAAAGATGAGATTGTCGAGTTTTTCGCGGGCAGCCAAACCGATTGCCCCTAGAGATTCTGGCTCGTCCATTTCACCGTCACCGCAGAAGCACCAGACCTTGCGATTTGAGGTATCGGCAATACCACGCGCCTGTAAATATTTGAGGAAACGCGCTTGGTAAATCGCCATCATTGGACCTAAGCCCATAGAGACGGTTGGGAATTGCCAGAAATCTGGCATGAGTTTAGGGTGCGGATAAGACGATAAACCGTTACCGTCAACCTCTTGGCGGAAATTATCCAATTGTTCTTCGGTTAAACGGCCTTCTAGAAAAGCGCGACTATAGTAACCTGGTGCGGAATGGCCTTGGAGATAGACTAAATCGCCGCCTCTCTCCTTGCTTTCAGCATGCCAAAAGTGATTTTGGCCACATTCAATCATCGTGGCCAATGACGCAAAAGACGCCAAGTGACCGTCCAATTTACTGCCGTCTTTGCCGGGCTCTAAATTGGCTTTGACGACCATCGCCATCGCGTTCCAGCGAATAAAGTGACGAATTCGTGCCTCAATTTCTAGATTACCAGGATTAGGAGGTTCGAGACCGGCAGGAATCGTATTGACATACGCAGTGTAAGGAGAATATGGAATATTGGAACCAGAACGGCGTGCCAAATCGGTAAGTTTTTCTATAAGAAAATGGGCTCTTTCGGGTCCTTCGCGGTCTAATACCGCCTCAAGACTCTCGAGCCACTCTTTGGTTTCCTGTACATCAACATCTTGGATGTCTTGATGATTAGGATTTTGGTTGTTTTCATTAGACATGCATATACTCCTATACTGGACTGACTCTTACGATACTAGAATCACGTCGAACAAGATTATTGTCTGCTATTGTAATCTAAACACTAGTACAACTACTAACGTTTAATAAAAGAAGCTGAATTAAACTTATTTTTATCTACGAGATTTGCGGTATTACTAGTATTCAAGGCTACCTAAAGCTATATAATGATCAGATTAACTCAAGCCTTTAGAGATTATTTAGGGACATGAATAAGGTATTTATAGGGCATTTATAGGTGATTTATAGAAACTTTAAGTGCCTCTCTTTAACTGCTCTTAAGCAAGCTTTTTGTGCTGACAGTGTAAAGCTTAAGCAATGCCATTAGTTGACGTATGGTACGCCTTAAATTTTAAATAATGCAAAAGCTTAGTCTTACATAAACGTTGGTTTATTTAGTCCTAGCGTCAGTTCCCTTGCCAGTACTCCATAAAGGCTTTTGTGCGACAGCATCACCAACTGCATCATCATTTAATGCAGTGGCTAGACTTTTATAATCACTTATGACCACTTTATACGATCACGCTTCGCTTGAACCTACTTCTATCATAAGTCGTGACCTGACTCGCAAACGTAGTTTCTTTTGGATTATTCCCTGCGTTGTACTGGTCATGTATTTATTGGTCATCTTGGCTTTTTTTGTTATCCAAAAAAACCTCCAAGAAAATATTTATTTTGTCAGCGATATTGAGTCGAGCCGCCAGAAATTACTCTTGATTTTTGTGCTCGCTCTCTCGGCCACGATTATTATCTGTTTGCTCTTAATCTGGCATTTCAGTCGGGTTCGCGCCCAAACCGAAAACGCACTTTACAACGAAACCACGTTCAGACGTGCTATGGAGAATTCCATGTCTACGGGCATGCGAGTACTCGATATGAAGGGCAAAATTATTTATGTCAATCCGGCTTTCTGTCGTTTAATTGGCTGGAATGAAAGTGATTTATTAGGCAGTAGCCCACCCTACCCCTATTGGCGCAAAGATCATCTGGACTATCACCAAGGCGTTATGCATATTTTATTGAGCGGCAAAACGCCCAATACAGGTCTAGAGCTAGAAACCATGCGTCGCGATGGTTCATCGTTTACGGCACGCATGTATGTGTCACCTCTCAGGGACACCAATGGCCAACAATTCGGTTGGATGACCTCAATGACCGACATCACTGAACCCAAACGCATCCGCGAAGCCCTTACGGCAACGCACGAGCGCTTCATGACGGTGTTAGAGAGTCTCGATGATGCGATTTCTGTGACAGCCGATTCGCCCAATGGCTTAGAGCTCTTATTTGCTAATCGCACCTATCGGCGTCTTTTTGGTTCGGATGCTCGTGGTCACAAAGAACTGCTTAAGACCTATAATACGCGTCTTGATGACAATACCAATGAGTACTTTAATGAGTCCAGTCAAGCTTGGTTCGAAATCCATCACCGTACCTTAACCTGGACCGATGGCCGCAAGGTGCGTATGCAAGTTGCACGTGATATTACGCAACGCCACCAATACCAAGAAGAGCTCAATACCCAACAAGAAAAAATCGAACTTAATAGTCGCCTCACTACCATGGGTGAGATGGCGTCTTCATTAGCGCACGAACTCAATCAGCCACTAGCGGCCATTGTGAATTACAATCGTGCCATTTCTAACCTACTTAAATCGAATCGAACGGAGCAAGAAGCCCTACTCAAAGTCCTAGAAAAATCTATTCAACAAGCCGAAAGAGCGGGTCGCATTATTAGTCGTATCCGTGAGTTTGTGAAACGTAGTGAACCTCGCCGACAAGCGATTCAGATCCGGGACATTATCGATAACACCATGGATTTGGCCATGATCGAGAGTCGCAAACACAATATCAAAATTATTGATAATATTCCGTTCACGCTTCCTGAGATTTATGCCGATCCGATTTTGATTGAGCAAGTCTTATTTAATTTAATTAAAAACGGCCTAGAGGCAATGAGCGATTGCGATCAAGGATCATCGCTCCAGCTCAATGCCATGCAAATTGGCAAAGAGATCGATGTGAGCGTGACCGATTACGGTCATGGCATTAAAGATCCCGACCAATTATTTGCTCCGTTTTTCAGTACTAAACGTGAAGGCCTTGGCATGGGTCTGAATATTTGTCGAACGATTATCGAGTCCCATAACGGTCGTTTATGGGCCGAACACAACCCCGAAGGTGGCTGTATTTTTCATTTTCGTTTGCCCTGTGTTGCAGAGCTAGCGGCCCCATCAACTCATCCACATACCGAAAGGAACCTAAACCATGATTGATCATAGCAATAGTGTGATTTTTGTCGTTGATGACGACGATGCTGTGCGCGATTCTTTACGTCTTCTTCTTGAGACCCAAAATTACAATGTGCGCGACTTTGCCAATGGCGAAGATTTTTTGCAGCAATACAATCCCGACCAAGTTGGCGTATTAGTATGTGATGTACGTATGCCTGGTATGTCTGGTTTACAATTGCAAGAAGAGCTGATCCAACGTGAAGCCACTATCCCGATTATCTTTATTACCGGTCATGGCGACGTCCCAATGGCGGTCAATACCATGAAAAAAGGCGCGGTTGACTTCATCGAGAAACCGTTTGATGTCGAAGAGATCACCGGCGTGATCGAACGCTTGTTGGACGAGGCCTATAATCGCATGGATCAAGCCAAGACCAAAAAATTCAACGAATCACTACTATCGCGTTTAACATCGCGCGAGTCACAGGTGCTCGAACGAATTGTGGCCGGTCGCTTAAATAAGCAAATTGCCGATGACTTTAATATCAGTATCAAAACTGTCGAAGCGCACCGAGCCAATATCATGGAAAAACTCGAAGTCAGCACCGTGGCCGACCTCATGAAAGTGGTATTAAGGAGTTAGAATGAATGCAACGCTTATTGACGGCAAAGAGTTATCTGCCCGTATTACTGAACAACTGAAGACTAAAGTCAGCGAACTCCAAGCCCATGGGATTGCGCCTTCGCTCTCTGTCGTGTTGGTCGGTGACGATGCCGCCTCACAAGTCTATGTAAAAAACAAAGACAAAAAATTTAAGGACTTAGGACTGGCCTCAGAGATAGTGCGCTTGCCTAAAGACATTACCGAAGCTGAGCTTTTACAAAAAATTCAAGCGCTGAACGAAGATCCCAAGGTCAAGGGCATATTAGTACAATTACCCTTACCTTCACAGATCGAGGCTGACAAGGTTATCCAAGCCATTGACCCCCGCAAAGATGTTGACGGTTTTCATGAACAAAATGCCGGTGCCTTAATGAATGGCCAACCGCGCGTGGTGCCTTGCACACCACTGGGCATTATGTATATGTTGCAGGATCAAGGTGTGAATTTACGCGGTGCCGAAGCCGTGGTGGTGGGTGCTAGTAATATTGTCGGCAAACCCATCGCACTCTTACTCCAAAAAGCGGGTGCGACAGTCACCATCTGCAACTCCAAGACCCGCAACCTCAAGGCGCATACACAACGCGCCGATGTGTTGGTGGTAGCCGTAGGTAAACCCGAAATGATTAAAGGCGATATGATCAAAGCGGGTGCGGTCGTGATTGATGTCGGTATTAATCGCATGGCAGACGGTAAGCTCAAAGGCGATGTGGAATTTGAGAGCGCGCGTCAAGTGGCCAAAGCCATTACCCCCGTACCGGGTGGCGTGGGCCCAATGACGATTGCGATGTTAGTGGTCAACACCATTAATGCCAGCATTTTACAAAGCCCAGAGGCTGATACATCGCTTTTATTAAAATTTTAAACCCAGAGATTGACTTAACCCTTATATGAATTTAGAAAACAACCCTTTATTAACGCCACTCGAAAACTTAATTGATTATGCCAAAATCAAGCCAGAGCATATTGAGCCAGCAATGGACTATTTGCTCTCAAAAGACAAGGCTTTGGTACAAGAATTATGTGCCATTGAGGAACCTAATTGGCAAAACTTCATCGAGCCCGGTGATTATCAGAGTGCTCACTTATGGCGTGCATGGAGTGTGGTGAATCATCTAAATTCAGTCGTCAATACGGCGCAGATTCGCGAGGCTTATGGTAAGGTGCTGCCCCAGGTTTCTGCTTATTCAACGTGGCTTGGCCTTAATCGTGACCTCTTTAAGCAATACCTCAAAATCCAATCAAGTGCGGATTTTAAGAAACTGAGTGCGACCCGCCAACGCATTATTAATGAGGCCATCAAAAACTTTAAATTAAGTGGTGTGGAGCTCGAGGGTCAGGCCAAGGAAGATTACGCAAAAATCAATGAACAATTGGCGAATTTATCGCAGCAATTTTCTCTAAATGCGCTCGATGCCGTGGATCAATGGCATCATAACGTCACTGACGAAGCCGAACTTTCTGGTCTTCCTGAAGATGCCAAACAAGCCGCCAAAGCCTTAGCGCAGAGCCAAGGGCAAGAAGGTTGGACCTTCACCCTAAAAATGCCATCTTTCTTACCAGTGATGCAATACGCTGATAGTCGTCAATTACGTCAGTGTTTACATCGGGCTTACAGCACCTTGGCTTCCGACCAAGGCGATAGTCGCTATGATAACTCCCAAGTCATCGAGCAAATTCTGGACTTACGCCAACGTGAAGCCAAATTATTGGGCTTTGAAGATTATGCACAAATGAGTTTATCCAGCAAAATGGCAGATACACCGCAACAAATTATTCATTTTTTGCGTGATATGGCCCAAAAAGCCAAGCCTTTTGCCCAAAAAGACGTGGCAGACCTAAGCGCTTTTGCCAAGCAAACCCTAGAGATGCCAGCGCTGCAGCCTTGGGACTATGCCTATGTCTCTGAAAAATACCGTCAGCAACTTTTTGCCTATTCAGATGAAGAAGTACGCCAATATTTACCGTTAGACAAGGTCTTATCAGGGCTCTTTAAGCTCATCGAGAAACTCTATGGGGTAACTTTCAAGGCGAGCCCTGATATTGTGACTTGGGATGCTGCCGTGCAGGTCTTTGAAGTGCATGAAGCGCAGCAAGTCATTGGCTATTTATATCTAGATTTATTTGCGCGAACCGGTAAACAAAGCGGTGCTTGGGTGGCACCGGAGCGCACACGACATCGTTATCAGGATAATTTACTCGTACCGGTCGTGTATCTTACTTGCAATTTTTCAGCGGGCAATGGTGAGCAACCCGCGCTCTTGCGGCATGATGATGTCATTACCCTATTCCACGAAACTGGTCACGCCTTGCATGGTTTACTGTCTCGGGTCGATGACCCCGCGGCAGGTCCTTTTAGTGCCGTAGAATGGGATGCCATTGAGTTGCCTTCGCAATTTATGGAGAACTTTTGCTGGGAATGGCCGGTGATGCAGGACTTAACCGCCCATTGGCAAACCCATGAGACGATGCCGAAGGCTTTGTTTGAAAAATTACTGCAAGCCAAAAACTTCCAAAGTGGCATGCAAACGGTGCGCCAAATTGAATTTGGCTTGTTTGATATGTTATTGCACAGCACGGATAAACGCTTGAAGATTAAAGACGTGCTCGAGACCCTTAAGCAAGTGCGTCAAGAAGTGGCCGTCATTATGCCACCCGAATGGAATCGTTTCCCTCATAATTTCTCGCATATTTTTGCAGGTGGCTATGCCGCGGGTTACTACAGTTATAAATGGGCCGAAGTCCTCTCGGCTGATGCCTATAGCTACTTTGAAGAAAATGCAGATGCCCAACATGGCACCGTCAATCCTCGCAGTGGCCGCCACTTTAGAGACACAATCTTGGCTGTCGGAGGGTCTAAACCCGCTGCTGAGTTTTTCAGGGATTTCAGAGGTCGTGATCCAGAGGTAGACGCCTTATTACGACATAATGGTATGCAAGCCAACTAAGCTGATAGGATTGTGGATTTCAGTATGTTTGCTCACTTTCGTTTACGTCACAACATCAAGTCACTGCTCACCATAGGCGCTGCGGCGCTCTTGTGTAGTCTGAGTACGCCGACCTGGGCCCAAACGAGTGAGACGGCTACCTCACAAGTGACCACTATTTATCCGATTCGTGGTCACTTACCAGATCTCCGCTTTGCACTCCAAGGCCCAGACCATCAAACCATCACCGCGCAAGCACTCCGGGGCAAAACGGTGTTGGTATTTTTTGGTTATAGCCATTGTCCAGATATCTGCCCTACGACCTTAATTGAATTAGCGGGCATGAAGCAAGAACTACCCGATGACGTGAAATCTAACGTACAGATTTTGTTTATTAGCGTGGATCCGACGCGAGATACCCCAGAACTGCTCAATCGCTATGTCAAAGCCTTTGATAAAGACGCGCTTGGGGTCACCGGTAGCGAAGACGAAATTGCTGATATTGCCCGACGTTATCGCGTCTCGTATCAAATCAGTAAACCTCAGCAAGAGGGTGAACCTTACGAAGTCAATCACGCTCAAGGCATTTATATTTTTGATCAAAAAGGCCGCGCACGCTATTTAGCCTCTAATAGTCAAGACATTAACAAGATTGCCGCCACATTAATCGACTTAGTACATCACTCCTAACAGCAAACCTAGCCACGTAACGGGGATCGCATCGGGAGCAATGCTGCTCTTGTCCAGCATTGTCCAGCCAGCCCTGAGGTGCAAGCCCCGGCCGCCAAATCCACGTCATTAGCGGCCCTTTAAAGTTTACGACGACTCCACAGGGGCGGCGGGAACCACCTCAACAATCACCTCGTCTGGAATCTCATGATCCTCGACCAACGGAGTCACCATTTGCATCCCGACAGGATGCTCAGCCATTGGCATAAATGGCACTGGGCCATCTCCCACCATACGATCTTCATAGCGATTTTGCCAACGCATCCAGATCAGTAAGCTTAGACAGACCACCGAATACATGATAAAGACTGCATACGGTGAGTAACGCATAAAGAGCCCTGTGATGATCGGCCCGATAGCCGCCCCTACCCCAAAAATTGCCAGTAATAAACCACTTAAGGTGACGCGTTTGTGCGGTTCAATCGCATCATTGGCATAAGCCACAGCCAACGGGTAAAAAGTAAATAAAAAGACGCCGATACAAAAGCTAGTGATTAAGATAATGGTGTAGTTAAGTGTAAATAGCCCCCACAAGGGAATAGCACAAAGCGCCATTAAACAGAGGTTGATTTTGATAAGTTTGGAGCGATCCATACGGTCACTGAGCCAACCGATGGGCCATTGCGCCACAAAACCAGCGGCAATGGCCATAGCAATAAAAATACTGATTTGGCTCGTACTCAGATTAAGCTGGTGACCAAAGACCGGTGCCAGCCCATAAAAAACACCAGCCATCATACCAGCGCCCAAGCACATTGCTAAACTTTGGGGAATACGCTTAAAAAAATACGATAACTCCATCGGCACCGCTAATAATTGCGGCGGATTACTGCGTCTTGTCAAAACTATCGGTAACTGACTGGCCACAAAAAACAGGGTCACCAAGAGCATTGGACGCGGCCCAATTTCAGGCACCAGAATCAAGAGTAATTGGCCCAATATCTGCCCGACACTGACTGCAACCATATAGAGCGCAAAAATAATACCGCGTTGATTAGCTTCGCTTTCTTCATTGAGCCAACTCTCCACCACCATGTATTGACACATCATGGAGAGACCAATCACAAAGCGTAAAACCATCCAAATATCAAGCTGACTGGTCAGCAGATGCACAATGAGAGCAATTGTCGTGATGGCCGCTGAGCCAGCAAAGCAACGAATATGACCGACATGCTGAATCAAGAGATTGCCTAGCTTGGCCCCCAATACCATGCCGCCATAATACAAGGCAATCAGCAAACCAATAATGGAACTTGAGACATTTTCGGCCCCCAAAGCCAGGGCCATATAGGTATTAAAGGTACTAATACCCATAGACATTAACAATGCCGAAAAATAAAGCGCTGGAAAGGTGACAAACAATGCTTTCATGCACAACCCCCTAGAGGACAATAGCAAAAATAAAACCCGCCCATCATATGGGCAGGTTATGGATTCGTGATTCACACCACAACAGAGGGTTGTGTTTACTCAATCGAGTGTGATTTTACACTGAAAATCACTGTAGTCGAGGCTCTTTAATGTGGTTTTGCTAATTCCTTGGCGAGTTCGCTACCACGTTTAGAGGCCGCTTGCATAGCTTGGGCGACGATATGTTTAAATCCTTGCTCTTCAAACACGGCCAAGGCTGCCGCTGTCGTCCCCCCTTTTGAGGTGACATTTTTGCGTAATTGGGCTGCATCTTGGTCAGATTGCTGCGCCAGAGCTGTCGCACCGGACACCGTAGCCATCGCAATCTCTGTGGCTTGTTGTTTATCAAAACCTAAGGCCTGAGCGCCTTCTATTAAGCTTTCTATAAATAAAAAGACATATGCCGGACCACTGCCAGACACACCTGTAATGGCGTCAATCATATTTTCGTGTGCAAGCTGAAAAACCTTACCGCAAGGAGCAAATAAGGCTTGGGCACGTGCCATATCCTGAGCATCTACCTCTTGCGCTCCGTAGATGCCAACAACCCCTTGGCCAATTAATGATGGAGTGTTAGGCATGGCACGAATTAGGCGCTGATACGGTACTTGAGACGAACCCAACCATTGCGCCAAGCTGTCGCAATTAATCCCAGCAGCGACACTGATCACCAGGGTATTGTCACGCAGCTGCCCACGGTATTGTTGCACGACATCATGCATAACTTGCGGCTTGACTGCCAAGACCCAAATGTCGGCCGAACTCAACTCGCTGTCAGGCTGAACATAGACATGTTCATAGCCTTGTTCTTGCCATGCTTGTTGGGATTGCTCAGAGTTGACAGCAATCGTAATTTGCTCTTTTTGCGCACTTTGGGTATTTACAAGGCCTTGAATAATAGCCCCCGCCATATTGCCCCCACCAATAAAAGCAATGGTTCCTGAGATACGATTTGTCATGTAAACTCCTTGTCTTTGACATAGAACTGCATAAATCTGCAAAAATAACCTTCTGCAGTGTAGCATTTAATCTGACTGTTGGCTCAACGCATGCTCCCTTCATAGAGCCGCTAGCCTATCACAAGAATTGACGTGACACGCAGTTGCCCACACGTTTTGCCACAAAGCCCATCACATGAAAATTCTTTTTACTAATTTCCACCCCAATAATGGCGGTGGTCATACGACGTATATCATCAACTTACTAAAGCATTTACATCAACAGCATCAATGCGTGGTAGCCACGCCCGCGAGCAGTCGCTTGTATAAGTTTGCTCAGGCTTTACCCTCTGTACAGCGTCACGCGGAGGACTATCCCAAGAATTTTTTCAAAACGCTTGCCCATGCTCGTGCACTCAAGCGCTATCTTAAACAAGAGAGATTCGATATCATCCATGTCAATGGTAGTGCCGATCATAAATTAGTCTGGTTAGCTTGCGCCGGCTGGCGTCAGCGCCCAAACATCATCTGGACTAAGCACAATACCAAAGCTATCGACTCAATTGGCAATCGCTTGCGGGCCAGTGTTACCGACCGCGTCATCGCCGTCAGTGAATTTGTGCGACAAATTGTGCGTCAATCACCCTATGCCCAGATCCCCTGTGACATGATTCATCACGGTATAGATACTGATTATTTTAGCCCGCCCAGCCCGAGTCAAAAGCAACGCTGGCGTGGCGAACTTATTCGCTTGGCTGCCAAGCAAAACCCTAAGCTATCACTCTCTAAGCAAACCAGGGAGGATTGGATTATTCTGGGTAGTTCTGGCGGTACCGATTTTGAAAAAGGTTGGCGTGAAATGGTGAGCGCCGTCAGTCAACTGCCCGAAGACAAACGTCGACGCTGTTTAATCATGGTCGCAGGTAAACCACCCAAAACTGAGGTCAGAAATTTCTTAGCTCAGACCGGGATTGCTGCGCAAATAGTATTCCCCGGGTTGGTCGATGACGTGCGACCCTTATTAGGCGCTTGTGATCTTGGCTTTGTACTCTCACACGATGAAGCCCTCTCCTTTGCATGTCGCGAGTGTATGGCCTTAGGCTTACCCACGATCATTAGTGATGCCGGTGGCTTACCAGAAAACTTGGAGCATGGCAAAGAAGGCTGGATCGTCCAGCGTAAAAATAGCCAAGCCGTACTCGAGCTACTGCTAGCCATTCTCGATAAGCCAAGCTTGCTTGAGGAAGTCGGCCAAGCCGCACGACGTAAAGCCGAAAACCAATTTACGATGTCACAATTTGTGCAATCGACCACCAGCAGTTACCAACACCTTCTAGCACAATCCAAAAAGGCCTAACATCATTATGATACCCATCTTAATGTACCATCAGATTGCCCCTATGCCACAAAGCGGCCCTTACCGTGGCTTATCGGTGCCACCCAGCAAATTTCGTCGGCAGATGCAATGGCTCAAACGCCTCGGTTACCAGGGTCTAAGCATGCAGCAACTACTCCCCTATATCAAAGGCGAGAAACGCGGCAAAGTCTTTGGCATTACCTTTGATGATGGCTACCAAAATGTTTTTGAAAATGCCCTACCCGTACTCAGGGACCTAGGATTTAGTAGCACTGTTTATATGGTGGCAGGCCATTTTGGGGGATGGAATTTTTGGGATAGCAGCAAGGGTATTGCCCGTAGCGAACTCATGACGATTGCCCAACTTAAGGAGTGGCAGGCCGCCGCACAAGAGATCGGTGCCCATACCGTCGATCATACAGATTTGACGCAACTCAGTCTGCAAGAAGCAAAGTACCAAATTGAACAGGCGCGCAGCCTGCTCCAAGCAGTGTTTGGTCAGCGCATTGAATCCTTTTGCTATCCCTATGGACAATATAATGCGGATATCTGTGCCTTGACGCAAGCCGCGGGCTATAGCAATAGCACGATTGTAAGCCGCGGTTTGGCCTTACCTAGCGATAATCTGTATGCCCTACCTCGAGTCACGGTATCGGGAACATTAGACTTGGCGTCATTTCTACTGAAAGTGCTGACACGAAAAGAACACAGAAAACGCTTCAAAAAAACATCAAAAAATAAAACTTAACTGAAAAAAATCAAATTTCTTTAAAAAAATTCTTAAAAGTCAACACATTAAGAGGGTTTTCATTGACAGTATGAGAGCCCGCACATAAAATTTTTATTTATCTGTAGCAGTAGTTTATTGCAAAAATATTAATTTAACTATCGAGTTGCCTCATGGAAAACCCGTATGATTATTTAACCATTCGTGGCCGTTCTCTATTACCGATTGTGCAAGGCGGTATGGGTGTAGGTATTTCTGCACACAAACTGGCCAGTGCTGTAGCCCGCGAAAACGCCATGGGCACGATTGCCAGCATTGATTTGCGCCATTTACATCCCGACTTACTGGCCGAATCCAAAGCCAACCCTGTCGAAGAAAACTACGATCGTCTCAATCACATCGCGCTTGATCGTGAAATCAAACAAGCGCTTGCAGACAGTCAAGGCAAAGGCATGATTGCGGTCAATGTTATGAAAGCCGTCAAAGACTATGCCATGTTGGTAAAACAATCGTGCGAATCTGGAGCACAGGCCATTGTCATGGGAGCAGGCTTGCCAATGGAGTTGCCTGATCTCACCAAAGATTTTCCGAATGTGGCTCTATTGCCGATTTTGTCAGAGTCCCGAGGCATTAATTTAGTGCTCAAGCGTTGGATGAAAAAAAATCGTTTACCCGATGCCATTATTATTGAGCACCCTAATCATGCTGGTGGCCACTTAGGGGCCCCCAATATGAATGAACTCTCAAGCGATCGTTTTAGTTTTAAGCGTGTCCTTGAAGAAAGCTTTGAAGTCTTCAAAAAACTCGGTTTAGAGAGTGAAAAAATCCCCTTAATTCTCGCCGGTGGCATGGCCAACTACAAAAAAATTCACACCGCCCTCAAAACTTGGGGTGCCAATGCTGTGCAAATTGGTACGGCATTTGCTGTGACACAAGAAGGTGATGCTCACGAAAACTTCAAAAAAACACTGCGTGACGCCGAAGAAAAAGACATTGTTGAGTTTATGTCAGTCGCTGGTTTACCTGCACGCGCTGTACTCACCCCTTATCTTCAAAAATACCTCAAAAACGAAGCCAAATTACAAGGCGTCGCCAAGGCCGATCCACGCCGCTGCGTACAAAGTCTTAATTGCCTCTCTGTTTGCGGTTTACGTGATGGTATCAGTAAGATTGGTCAATTTTGTATTGACCAACGTCTGACCGACGCCCTCAATGGCGATGTCCGCAAGGGGCTTTTCTTTAGAGGTAAGGATCCCCTACCTTTTGGTAATCAAGCCAAAACGGTCAAAGACACCATTCGCTACTTATTAACGGGTCAAACCCAAGAGAGCACTGAGTGCGACATCAGTCCACAACGAAAGTGTGATGATCAATTAGTCCCTCAGCTCTAATTGATCGTGTATACATAGTGCTTAAAACATAGTGCATAAAAAAGCCTCAAACCTTTGCAGCGTTTGAGGCTTTTTCTTTGTTTGAGCCAACGAGCGTATCAAAACGGTTGCTCACACGGCTGACGCGAATGTATGAATGACTTCGATGAGTCATAAGGGGTTAACGCATTGCATGCATAATAGTATTTGCTATTAACTCATGATCAAAAATTTTATATTAAGCGCATTTTATATATTAAATAATCTCTTTTCGTGGTAATTGACCACAAAAAGAATATTTTAGATTTAATAGCAAAAGCTATTGTTACCACCCATGCGAACTAAATTTGCTTCGAGAATGCCATCCAAAACAATCGGCGCTTTTGCCTGGCCATTTTTAATATCAAAAGGCATGAGTAGTTCGTGCCCTCCCGTCACCGATAATAGGGCTGTTTTACCATCACCGGTAATCCATACATCTTGTACCTGTCCTTGGCTAGCAAACCATTGTTCCGCTTGATCAGGATTGGCGGGAATAATCGCTAAACCGCCATCGGCAATCGCAATCCAATATTGATTCAACCAACCACCACGAATTTTTTTGACGGGACTGGGTAAGTGCACACGTTTGATAAGGGTTTGCGTCAACGGATTTAAGCCCACCACTAAGCCTTGATCATCCCCAAATACAGCAAATTGTTGATTGGCATCCAAATAAGGATCGACCGGTTTAGCCTGATCTGATAAATCGCTGACACGGTGCAGTTGTTGCTGCGCTAAGTCATAAATATAAGCCTGCTGGCCATTTTCTTTGGCAAACGCCATAATCGTGCCTTGAGCATTGACAGCCAATGGCCCCGGTTTCTCAGCATCTGCCAAGCGTAACGGCAACCGTTGCCATGCACTATTGTGTTGTTGATTGACTTTTAATTGCAGTAATTCCTGGGTAGCTTGATTGGCCAACCATAAGCTATTGCTCAAGGCAGAAAAGACGGGCAAATGGGCTTTATCAAACTGTTTGATGCCAGGCGGATTGGGCAGTTGATATAAATTACCACTATCGTAATCGACTAAGGCAATTTGATCCTGCATTACAAGTAGTAAGGATTGCTGATTCGGGATAAAAAACATATCTATCGGTTCGCTGGGCAACCGTATAAATTGTTTGCTTTGTTTTTTTAGGTTATAAAAAACCAGACGATTTTCTTGGCGATTTGCATACGCCATCATGGGAAAATCGGTCGCAATCGTTAAGATGTCCGGTGTGATACCAAGATTGTAGCGCGCAATCTGTTGGTTTTTTTTGAGATCAATAATGGCCAGCTGATCCGACCGTTTATCGCTCACATAGGCATAACGAGACGGTGAATACACATAGTCGGGCACTAAATCCAGATAATACCAAAAGCCCGATACAAAAAATGTGAGCACCAAGACAAATAAGCCCACGATGATATAAAACTGACCTTTTTCGAGACCCAAAAAATAGGTACGAGATTGGTTATGCGTAGATGGAGAGGTGTTGTTGTCTGCAGAGGCTGGTGTGCTCATCGTGGCATTTAGATAATTCTAGTGGGACTACATCGAAATCAGATAATTATGAATCCGACAGGATTTTGTTGATGTCTTTGGTTAATTCTTCGTGCCCTGCTTGATAATCAAAAGCATCAATAATCTCCCGTTTCGGAGAAAGTAAATAAATCAAGGTGCTGTGATAAACACTGTGAGAACTGGGCAGATTTGGAGGCACAACTTCATCATTGCCGAAACGATATCCAAAACTCGCCCCATAACGACGAATTAACTTTTTGAGTGTGTCGTAGTCGGCCGTCAACCCGACAATGTTTTTGTTAAAGCCATGTGCGTACTGTGCCACACGCTCTGGCGTGTCAATGGTCGGGTCCACGCTAACAAACACCGCTTGCAGTTTTTCTGGATGCTCTAGTTGACGCAGTGTTTGATCAATTTCATACAAGGTGGTCGGACAAATATCTGGGCAAGAGGTATACCCAAAACTTAAGAGAATATATTTACCTTTAAAGTCCTGATCTGAGACCTTGCCATCGACGCCCTCTAATGTAAAGCCGTAATCACCGTTTTGCTGGGGCGCTGCGGTTGGCTTAGCACTACTGGACGTGGCAGAACCCGCTGGCGCTGGCGCCGACCAGGCCAATACCGCTGTGCTACTTAAGGTCAGGGCAAGTAATGTACGAGAAAAAAAACGTGAAATGTTCATATGCATACCATCAAGATTCTACTCTGTCGCCTATTCAGTAAAAAAACAAAAAAGCCAAGCAGGAAAATCTGATTGGCCACGCTAGGCAGCACCTAGCACTATTTGAGTTTGATATCTTTGGCAGTGACTGCACTATCCACATCCCTATGGATATGCACTAAACACATAGGACTGCTTTTCATGGCCGTCGTCAAATAGGCAATTTGAGAATACGGGCTTTTGTTTTTTTTGTATACCGAAGTGGCCTCATTTAAGCGACCAATCTCTGACCACTTTGAAAAAATTTCTTCGCGAATGCTAATACAAGGATCCGTTAATACAAAACTCTCTTCTATGGCAATCTGGCATTGTTGAGCGGCAGATGGATAAGCGTGCAAAGCCAGTAAGGCATTGCGATCCTGAAAATCCAAGACGCCATTAATCACCGGATAAGATGATTGAGGAGAGGAGGCATCAATATAGAGTCGGCTGGTATTTTTGCCGATAAGCGCTTGCGCCACTGAATCGAGTTCAGCGGCACAAGCCACTTCATGACCATAATCTTTGAGCACTGCCGGTAGGCCACTGTCAGCCAAAGCTTGTGAAGAACAAAATAAGGCCAATAGGCTTACAAACAGGCGTTGCATGCGTTATATGGTAAAGAAAACGTGACTTGCAGGAGAAGCCACAAAATCAATGGAAATTAAGGCAGAAAATGCCATAATCGCGACAATCGAAAAGACAAAGACGCGGCGTGCCCATTGTACTTGGCTATCTGGGCTGTAGCTGACTTTGGCAAGGTACAACCAGTAGATACTGACCAAACCCATGGTCAACGTATAAATACTACCGACATAACCAAATAATGACAGCATTAAGCTGGCCAAGGCAAAGGCCACAATATACCAAATCATATGTTTGCGAGCCTTGCTCACCCCTTCTTCGATAGGCAATACAGGAATATTGGCCGCTTTGTAATCGTCAAAACGATAAATTGCAATCGCATAAGAATGCGGAATTTGCCAAAAACAAAACGTTAATAACAAAATCAAGGCGCCCATATCAAAACTATTGGTCACTGCGGTATAACCAATAATAGGAGGACAGGCTCCAGATAATGAACCAATTAAGGTGCCGTAAGTTGAATGGCGCTTGAATTTGAGACTATATAAAAATACATACACCACAAAGCCTAACGCGGCAAAAGCCACGGCATACCAGTTGGTATAGACCGCCAAGACACTAAAACCCAAGACGCCCATCAAAAAGCCAATAATATTGACATTCTGGGGGCCAACATGAGTAATGGCGTCAATGCGATGGCGTGTACGACGCATCTTTTGGTCGATATCGCGATCGATGTAATTGTTAAATAAGCAGCCCGACGCCACCACTGCCGTCGATCCTAAGACGACGGCGAGCAAATCATGATGGATGTGCCCTTTTGCCGCTAGCAGATAACCTGCGATAGCGGCAATCAGGTTGCCCATGATGATGCCAGGCTTCATTAAGGTTAAAGAATCACGCCACATTTTAGTGCCCAATCATCATTGTATTGATATGTAAGTGATGGAAGATCCACAAACTCAATACAACAAAGAACAACAAGCTTAGTAAAGTATATAAACCTGCTACGCTCTCCCAAGATTGTGATTTTTTGCCGGTTAAGTGCAAGAAGAACACAATTTGTACCAAGACTTGGGCGATCGCTGCCAAACTAATGACGGCAAGCGCCGTCGTCGTTAGCTCAGGCGTAGACATAACGTAACCAAAGGAGACAGCCGTCAGAGCCAGCGATAAGATCAAACCGATGATGTAACTTTTGAGGCTGCCGTGTGAAGATGCTGAATCGTGACTCATGAATATTGTCCTAATAAGTAAACGAAAGTAAATACACAAATCCAGATAATGTCTAAGAAGTGCCAGAACACGCTTAATTGATTCATGCGATTGACATTCTCATGATCCAGACCACGTTTGCTAAAGGAAACAAACATGACAATCATCCAGATTAAACCTGCAGTCACGTGTAGACCGTGAGTCGCTACTAAAGTAAAGAAAGCAGACCAATAACCTGAAAGCTGTGGTGTCACGCCCTCATGAGCTAAATTATTAAACTCATAAAGCTCCATCGTCACGAAGCTTACGCCCAAGACAAAGGTGATTGACATCCACAATTTAATTTGTTTGAGGTTGCCTTTGTTGAGACCTAACATCGCCATACCAAAAGTAAAGCTAGAAACCAATAGCAAAATGGTTTCGATCAACACGAAAGGCACTTCAAACACTTCGTGTGGTTCGGTTTGTTGTGCGAAGTTACCACTCATGACCCCATAGCAAGCAAACAAGGTGGCAAAGATCATGCAGTCAGACAAAATGTACAACCAAAAACCGAAATTATCGCGTTCTGCCTGCTCTTTTAGGTGCTCATGATGGTGATCATCGTGTAGATGATCATCATGAGCCATATTTTGAATCGATGCAGTCATGTGTACTCCTAATTAACTGAATTTGATGGCAATGGACGAGTCGCGAAAGATGGATCGCGCATGGCGGCGTCTAGCTCATCATGATATTGGTTTTCGTAATCAGCAACCTCTTGCGCAGGGATATAGTAGTCTTTGTGTTTAGAGAAACTACGCATCCACCATGGCGCAATCATACCGATAAAGCCGACGACGACAAGCCACCAGATATGCCATACAAAAGCAAAACCAAAAATGAGTGAGAAGATACCGATGACAGGACCTTCCCAAGCCGAGGTTGGCATATGGATATCAGTCACTTTGGCAGGACGATCAAAGGCATAACCTTGTTTTTTCATGTAGTCAAATTCGTCGCGATCATGGACCTGAGGAATCACTGCAAAGTTGTAACTAGCTGGAGGTGATGAGGTTTTCCATTCGAGCGTACGAGCATTCCATGGATCACCTGTTACATCACGGTAAGCCGGATCTTTACGTTTGTAGAAGCTCCAACCGATATTCACTACCATGCAAATAATACCAGCAAAGATAATTAAGGCACCCAAGAAGGCAATATAGACGTACGGAGCCATGCTTGGATCAGTCACTTTGTAGAGACGACGAGTCATACCATCAAAACCTGAGAGGTATTTAGGCATCCAAGCGACAAAGAAACCAACAAACCATAAGGCCGCAGACCATTTACCTAATTTCTCATTGAGTTTGAAACCGGTAAATTTAGGCCACCAATAGGTTAATCCTGCAAAGTAACCATAAACTGCACCACCAATAATCGTGTTATGGAAGTGAGCGACCAAGAAGGTACTGTTATGAACCACATAGTCGTTAGTAGGAATAGATAACATCACCCCTGTCATACCACCGACAGTAAAGGTCAATAGCATAGCCATCACCCACCACATAGAGGCAGAGAAGACGATACGACCTTTGTACATGGTGAAAATCCAGTTATAGAGTTTCACACCCGTCGGAATCGCGATAAACATGGTCATGATACCGAAGAAGGAGTTAACGCTGGCTCCTGAACCCATGGTAAAGAAGTGGTGTAGCCATACCAAGAAGGACAGAATCATAATGACTACCGTCGCGTATACGAGTGAGGTATATCCAAACAAGCGTTTGCGCGAGAATGTCGCGGTGATTTCGGAGATCATACCAAATGCTGGCAAGACCAAGAAATAGACCTCTGGGTGACCCCAGCCCCAAATCAAGTTGACCCATAGGCTTTGGTTACCGCCAGCTGCCCCTGTAAAGAAGTGGAAGTCTAAGTAACGGTCAAGCGTAAGAAGCACAATCGCTGCGGTTAAAATCGGGAAAATCACTAAACCGAGGAAGAACGTACAAAATACGGTCCAAGTGAAGGTCGGCATTTTCATGAGTGTCATGCCTGGCGCACGCATTTTGATAATGGTGGCCAAGATATTAACCGCCGTCAGTGTCGTACCTACCCCCGACAGCTGCAAGGACCAAATCCAATAATCGACCCCCACATTCGGGCTATAGAAAATACCTGATAAAGGCGGATAAGCGACCCAACCCGTTGCCGCGAACTGACCGATAAATAAAGATAAGTTCACCAAGATAGCGGCAGAAATGGTAAACCAGAGGCTCACCAAGTTCATGAACGGATACGCCATATCGCGCGCACCGATTTGTAGCGGCATGACGATATTGGCCAGACCCGTAAACAACGGCGTTGCCACGAAGAAAATCATGATCACGCCATGTGCGGTAAAGACTTGGTCAAAGTGCTCTGGGTGTAAATAACCCTCACCACCATTGACCCCCATGACGGAAACCGCTTGTTGCGAGGTCATCATCAGCGCATCGGCAAAGCCCCTAAAGAGCATGACGACGGCAAGAATAATGTACATAATACCAATTTTTTTGTGGTCAACTGTACAGAACCAATCACGCCACAGTGGGCCCCAGGCTTTTTTGTAAGTAATAAAAGCGAGTAAGGCAAATGCGCCGATAAAAATACCAGCGGTGACGACCATAACAATTGGCTCATGCCACGGTACAGCGTCCCAGCCCAATTTACCAAAAATAGGACTCACTTCTGAGCTTGTTTGTAAAGACTCAGTCATTTCTTTGTACTCCACTAAATGAATTGATAACTTTAGAGTAGAGACCCGGATCAGCCTCACTATAGTAAGTTACAGGAACCCAACGACTATCCGGTTGTAATGATTTAAAGACATCGTCCGTCAAAGGTGTGCCTTGTGAGCGAACTTTGTTAACCCATTGTGAATAGTCTTCTAGGCTAAGGGCATGTGCTTTAAATTGCATACCAGCAAAACCGTAACCACTGTACATGGCAGAAATACCTGGATAAGTACCTACCGTATCGGCCATCAAATTAAGTCGACTTTCCATACCGCTCATTGCATAAATTTGTGAGCCAAGACGCGGAATGAAGAAAGAGTTCATGGTACTGTCTGAAGTGATATGGAATTCCACAGGTTGATTGACAGGGAATGCCACCTCATTGATTGCAGCAATTTTTTCGTCTGGATAAATAAATAACCACTTCCAGTTGAGCGCCACCACATCGATCACCTTCGGTTGCACTTGTTGGCCATCGACCAGGAGATGTTTACGTGGGTCTAGGCGGTGTGTCTCGATGTAGGTGACCGTCGCCAAGAAAAGAATAATGATAATAGGAATCCCCCAGGCAAAGATCTCGATCTTTTTGGAGTGGTCCCACTCTGGAGTATGAGTTTGCTGAGATTTTTTGTTTTTGGCGCTATATTTCCATGCAAAAATAATCACCATTAACAAGGTTGGAATCACAACAATTAACATGGCACCTACTGTTAGGAACAATGTGCCTCTGATTTCGTGCCCTACTGGTCCTTTGGGGTTGAACAGGGCGTAATCACAGCCTTGCAATAACAACGGCAAAAACAGTAAGGCAGAGAGTAGAAATTTTCTAACCTTCATTGACAGTCCACTATTAAATGTAAAAAACTGAAACGATTACTGTACACGTACAGTAACCGCATTTTTAAGTGCTAATCATAAGAAAAAAACCCTGCTTTAGTCAAATAAATTGCTGTTTTTTCTAGAAATAATGGCTGTTTTTCAGGTAAATTGTAACTATTTTTGTAAAAAAATATTAAACGCAAATAAAGGCGTAAAATAGAAAGAGCTACGCGCAAAAAATCCCTAACGTAGCAAAGTCAGTTTATGCAAGTATTGTGGTTAGGCATGTTCGAATACTATCTTCTGACTTTGACGTTGACATTTACTTCGGGGTGCTTTGCGTGTCCACTAAAAGCGAGTGTTCACTAAAGGCGATCTAGTCTTGCAATTCAGATTTATTTAGTGACTGCTAATTGAGCCGCGCTGTATTTATTCGCTATCTCGATTGACTCGTTTTCGCAGCCTTTCTCAGACCTTCGCAGACTTTCTCATAAGGTGCTCTGCTTAGGCCAACGCCATGGGCTAATACTTATAAACTTATAAGTCTCTTATTAACCCCTCTGCTAGTTCCTTCTGCTAGCCTTTTACAAGCTCCTTGTAGCACAACCTTCCCCATCTGTAGGTGCTTCTCTTCATTTATGTCGTTACTTGCTTTTCTTTAGTTCCCCTTATTGCTCTTTAGTGATGACTAGCGTTGCTCACGATTAACGCCGCTCTACTTTATTTCTAACCTTCGGATGCAAATAATACTGCCCCTTTAAAAAGCACCCTTGGCCTAACTCGCGCCCGCCCACATTCGTGACTACCCTCTAAGCATGAGGCAATGACGCTGAGCCTATAGACATACTAATCAGTTCCTGCCAATAGTACAGTTATACACGCTAACTATCCCGGTTGCAGGCAACTCGTCAGCTGAAGTTTGTCAAATCTCAAAAGACTAACAAAAATACTCATAAAAACAGACAGTTGCTAAGTCTTATAGAGGTTATCCATTAGGTAGCGTTTTTGGACCTATCCACAAAAATGATCTTGCTAGAATTGTAGGATAATTTTGTAGACAACTATATACTGCGCATCATCTACAGAGTATACACAGATTTTGCGCCGTGCCTGTAAATTTGGGAGTGAGTATGAGCCAAGCCGAAACTAGTTTGCCCCTCGAAGGTGTTCGCGTTTTAGATTTATCACGCGTTTTTGCAGGACCTTATTGCACCCAATCTCTCGGGGACTTCGGTGCCGAAGTAATTAAGATCGAGCATCCCGAACGTGGTGACGATACTCGTGACTGGGGTTTGAAACTGGATGAGGGGGGCATCACGACCTACTACAACAGCGTCAACCGCAGTAAGAAGTCCATTGGCGTTAATCTCAAAACACCTGAAGGTCAGGCACTCATCAAGGAGCTGGTCAAAAAATCGCACGTGCTGGTGCACAACTTTAAATATGGCGATATTGATAGCATGGGTTTAGGCTATGAAACCCTCAAAGAAATCAACCCATCCTTAATTTTTTGCGCGGTCACGGGCTATGATCCTACGGGTCCCGAAGCCAAACGACCGGGCTACGATTTAATGATTCAAGGTGAAGCGGGTTTGATGGCCCTGAATGGTGATCGCGGTCAGGGTCCTCTAAAATTTGGTATGTCCGTGGTAGATATGTATACCGGCATGTTTGCCGCACAAGCCATTATGGCAGCACTTTATGAACAGCAAAAAAATGGTAAAGGCCGTTTGATTGAAATGGTGCTTTACGATAGTGGTGTGACGATACAAGCTTTTTATGGATTAGAAGCGATATTACTGAAACGTGAGCGCGAGAAATACGGTAATCAGCACCCTTCTATTATGCCGTACGGGGTTTATGATGCCAAAGACGGCCCACTGATTATTACGGTGGGCAATAATGCCCAGTTTAAGCGATTTGCTGAGCATGTCTTACAAATGCCTGAGCTCGCCAACAACCCTGATTATGAGACTAATCTCAAACGCGCTAAGCATCGGGATGCACTACTAGCACTTATTAAGAGGGAGTTAATCAAAATTCCCCGTGCCGAAGTTATACGTCGCTTAAATGAGCAAAATATTCCATGTGGCGAAGTCAAAGGCATGTATGAAGCTTTATCCTCTGAGCGTACAGCGCAATCTGATATTTTGAATGAGTTTGATGAGCACACAAAACGCAATCTCTTTATGAAGGCGCCCTACCGCTACGATGGCAAACGCATACCCGTGCACTTGCCTCCACCGAAGCTCGCCGAGCATACGGATGCTATTTTGAGCGAATTGACGGATTACAGTGCCGAGAAAATTGCTGAGCTCAAAGCTAAAGGGGCCATTAAGTAGCTGTTAAGGATGTCTAGCCAAGGCCTAAACAGGAGATATAGCGTTGCAAACCGTCTTGGCTTAATGATAGGAGCCCTTAGGCTATTTTTCTGCTTTGCTTTATTCTATTTTTCTTTTTTACGCTATTTTTACGCTATTTTTACACTATATAAGCGCCGTTTAAAACGGCGCTTTTTATGCTTTTGATACCGCTTATTTTATTTCTACTACCCACGCCGCTTTTTTATAACCACTATCGATACCGCTTTTTAATACCGCTATTAAGATCTGTGTGCGATAAACGGTAGAAGATAGTGATGCTTATTTATGGCTTAACGGAGAAGCACGACACAAGTGAAAGCAAAGAAATAAGCCTGCTGAATCAGCTATAAAGACTGACACCGAGCTTGCTATAAGCGTGTTAAGAGCTTATGAGTCTTTTTTAAACACTATACGACTGAGTAGGCAACTATTTGACGCTTTAGACCCCTTTGACCCATTTTGAATCATTTTGACCCATTGGGCGGAACCGTTTGAGCGTATGATGGAAGGCTTTGCGTAGGATTAGCATCCCTTGCGTCTCATTAATAGGGTCACTCAGTGCTTATTCCCCTTTCCCCTTTGCAAGGAGTTGTTCGTCGCTCGCTTGCGTAAGCACTGAGTGGTAGCCATTATCGAGATCTAAAACCTCAAAAAGAACTAAGACTAAAAAGACAATTGTTAAGACGGTAAGACTAATGAGCTCAATAAAAAGACGGAAGGTATCGCCACAAACAATAAAAGCACGGTAACGATATTGCCTAAATGATTGAGGGTATGCGCCAAGCGAGGCTTGTTGTGTACTTGCTCACATAGCGATTGATAACCATATTGCAGTTGATAAGCATATTTACGCAGCAGGTCTTGACGTGACAAGACAGCATCGCGTTTGTAATGATTGCCTTGACGACGATTACGTGTGTGCTTAAGGCTGGCATAACGAAATCGATTATGCGTGTTACCAAATAAACTGCTCGGAGTGTAATGGCTAGCGCTAGTTACACGATTTGAAGATACGGCGGCTCTGCTATTGTTATTCATGATGACTCCTCAAAATCTATAAATGCAAAATCTGTAATTTGTATGGTAGGTGTGCAAACCACGCTTGCCAATCCCTTAGCGTAAGCGTCTGCGGTGTTGTATTAGTCCTAAACCCTTAATAATTAAGGATAATTACGCAGGCTACTGGCATGACGCTCGTCGTAAGTGCCCCCACTTAGACCAGATGCCACTCTCAATCTAATGCACTTACTGACCGTCACAACTAGACGTACGCTGCAGGTCTAGAACTCCTACAAACACCGCAAATCACCTATCCCACGATTGGAACCCCTTCCAATCACTGTATAAATCAGGCACGTATGAAAGCAACAGAGTCATTGTGATAGGCACTGACCTCTAAGAGCGGCAATTGCGTCCGGCGATTACACCTCGCTCTTGCATCCTATAAAGACTAGCAATCGTTCACCCTAGACTCTACTGAGTGAGCGACATGACCATGACACTCATAAATACTGATCATTTATACAGTAATTAATACTGTATATAAAAACAGTATTTTTTGCAAATAGTTTTTGCTGCTTATGTATATTTGCAACAACAAATCCAATACGCGTTTATTTGTACGGCCGTAGGTCAATGGTTAGTAGAGAATTTGCCAGCGCAAGGTCAAGGTGCAGGGCTTAGCGAACTATTGGCAACCCATAAAAAAAAGCTCGGTAACTCAGTACCGAGCTTGGTGAGATTAGCGATAGCGCTCAAGCGAGGGTGCTCTAGCGCTGCTTGTCTGTAGACAATACCTAAACAGAAAAATCTACCTCTGTCGCGCTCTGAACCGCTTGTTCGCCAGCGAGTACAGATTGTCCGAGCGCCGCGGTACGCGGCAGGATATGCGCCGCATAGAACTGTGCCAAGGCAATTTTTTCGTGATAGGCTTTATTATCGAGCTTATTGGCGACCAAGGCCGATTGTGCTAACTTCCAGCCCACAAATAAATAACCCGATAACATCAAATAAGGCACACTTCCCATAAAGGCTTCATTGAGATGGCGAGCTTGACCTTGTTGCATGAGATACATCACTGTATCGGCGTAATTTTTGAGGGATTTTTGCAGGCGTGCGGCGATAAACTTAAAGGTGTCTGAGCCTTCTGCTTCTAGCGCTTGTAAGGTTTTTTGGACTTGACCGCCTATCGCTTGGCAAGCCGCCCCCATGTCTTTGTAAGTTTTGCGACCCAAAAGATCATTGGCCTGGATGGCTGTTGTCCCCTCGTAAATTGACAAGATACGGGCATCACGCATATGTTGGGCAACACCGGTTTCTTCAATAAAGCCCATACCACCATGCACTTGTATTGCCAAATTGGTCAGTTCCATACTCATTTCCGTAGAGAAACCCTTAACAATTGGTACTAAGTATTCGCTGAGGCTTTGATAGTGTTTGCGAGTCTCTTCGTCTTCAGCCGCACGCGCCATGTCATGACAATAAGCACAATAAAAGGCGAGGCTTCGCGCGCCTTGCACCTGACTTTTCATGGTCAATAGCATCCGCTGCACATCGGGGTGACGGTTAATAGCAACGGTTTTGCGACCTTCTGAACCATCAATCGTATTGCCTTGCAAACGTTCTTGGGCATACGCAAAAGCTTGTTGCATAGCACGCTCAGAAATACCAATCCCTTGAACACCCACACTAAAACGTGCCTCATTCATCATAATGAACATGTATTTCAGGCCCGCGTTCTCTTCGCCGACTAGATAGCCGATGGCGCCCGCGCCAACCTCGCCCTTATTGTCACCGTACATCATGACGGCAGTCGGGCTGGCATGGATCCCTAGTTTGTGCTCGAGAGAGGCACAATACACGTCATTGCGCTTACCAAGACTACCATCTTCATTGACAAGAAATTTAGGGACGACAAAAAGCGAGATGCCTTTAACCCCTTCGGGCGCATCTGGGGTACGCGCTAGAACTAAATGCACGATATTTTCTGTCATATCGTGCTCGCCCCAGGTAATAAAGATTTTTTGGCCAGTGATGCGGTAAGTGCCATCCTCTTGTTTGATGGCTTTGGTTTTGAGTAGTGCCAAATCAGAGCCAGCTTGAGGCTCCGTTAAATTCATTGTGCCGGTCCAGGTGCCCTCGACCATTTTGCGAATGTAGGTATCTTTGAGGGCTTGTGAGCCGGCTTCGTGAATCGCAAATAAAGCCCCATTAGTGAGCAATGGGCAAAGTGACAGTGATAAATTAGCGGAATTTAGATTTTCTAGTGTGGCGTTATTAATGGTTTGTGGAAAGTTCTGGCCACCATACTTTTCGTCATGAGCAAGCCCTTGCCAACCGCCCTCGACGTAGGTTTTGTAAGCCTCTTTAAAGCCCGGGCTGCTTTTGACAACACCGTCTTGCCATTGTGCACCCTTCAGGTCTCCCTCACGATTGAGGGGCGCAATGGTATTTTCGACGATTCTGACGTTTTCATCGAGGACTGAATCAACAATATCTTGGGAAATTTCGGCGTATTGCGGAATCTTATTGAGCTTTTCGAGTAGCCCCATGTGATGGATATTAAAACGATAGTCGTCCACAGGTGATTTGTAAGTCATGCCACACTCCTTTGATAAAAAATTAATTATTATTTGGCCTAAAACCATACTGCCGACAAAAGGCAACAATGCTGCCAATTTGCTGCGGATTCAGGCGTTTTGAAGTATACAATTCAAGCACATAAAAGGCGTTTCTACAATGGTAGTAATACCAAGGCTGCAGCTGATGAACATAGCGCAAAAAGCGCCCTTTTTTGTCAAAAAAGAGTGCATCAATGGCAAATCTCATACCAAAGGTATGGATACAATTACAACGATCAATAAGGAAAAATCGGCCTGGTGCTAAGGATCGATAAGCGATTAAACCTTTTAGGCGTTTATAAAAACTATCGCAAAAAACGATTTCATAATTGTCGGACAATATTTACCCTCAATTTCAATATTTACAAGGCATTAGCCTTGATTGTGGTTTTCCCCAATGTTGTACCAGCAGCACTTTGATAAAGCACAGACAGCACTCAGACGACATGAATGGCTTCGGTAGTCACACTGCTCTAAACTCATAAATCCGCCTGCATCAGTTTCATGGCGATCGGAAACATCAGCACTAAAAAGGTGCATGGGAAAATACACGTTACTAGCGGCATCAACATTTTGACAGGAGCTTCCAGGGCCAACTTCTCAGCGCGCAAAAAACGCTCATTCCGTCTTTGCTCTGACTGCGCCCTCAGACTCACGCCCAGCCCCACACCGAGTCGATCCGATTGCGCCACAGCTTGAGCAAATTGCTGCATTTCATTAAGGCCAGTGCGCTGCGCCAGATGCTTGAGTGCAACGCTACGATTAATACCCGTGCGCATGTCGTTGAGGGCATACTGTATTTCCTGTTTAAGCGCACCTGCGGGCAAGAGGCTGGAAGTTTGCAGCAAGGCCGCTTGTAGATTAAGCCCTGACTCCACACAAAGCGTTAGCATATCGAGTAAAAATGGCAATTGTTTTTGAATTGCACGGCGCCGCTGGCTACAAAGTTTGCGTAATTGGTAGCGTGGCAACCAAGCCGTTAACACAGCCAATGCCAAACTTAAACCCAAAGCCACAGATAATGAGAACGAGAACACGCTCACAAACACATATGTCGCTACCGCTAAAGTCAACAGCGCGGCACTTACTTGCATGGCGACTAGCTGCGCAGGACTAAGGGTATGCAATTGGCCTGTACTTTGCAGTTCGCGGTGTAGTTTAAGTTGGTAAGACCACGTCAAAAACGGCTGCAAACAAGGCGCTAGCAGACTAATCCAGGGCCATAGCAGCCGCCAAAACCAGTGCAAAGGAACTTGTAATGGCACTTTACTGTCACGCAAAGCTGGGCTAAGCACCATATAGATCAGCAAGCTCAGACAAAGCGCACTGGCCAACACACTTAAATAAATCAACATATCACCCTCTTTCAAAAATATGATTGATGGTCATGACTAGCACTAAGGCGTAACGACGCTAAATATCGATGGCCACAATACGCTTGATAAGCCAGACTCCAAAGCACTCCAAACTAACGATAATAAGTAAGACCAGCCACCCCATGGGACTATGCCAAAAATAATACATACTGTCTGGCTCCAAGCTACTCAAAACAAGCATGAGACAAGGCGGCAATAAACCCATCACCCAGGCTTGCATTTTGCCTTGTGAGGTTAAGGCTTTGATGCGACCTTGCAATTGCAAACGGGCTCTGACCGTGTGACTAATTTGTTCAATGGCCTGAGCTAGGCTTCCACCTGTTTGGGTACCGATTTTTAGGGCTGATACCGTCAAAATGCAGGATTCTAGTGGCATACGTGCTGCTAAAGCGTCCAAACAAACATGAAAGGGTCGCCCCAAGCGTTGTTCGCGCATCATTAAACTTAATTCTTGAGACATCGGAATCGGTTGTTCTCGACTGAGTTGTTGCATAGCGGTTTGCAAATTGACCCCAGCGCGAAGCGCCCCAGCCAAGGCCAGCAAAAAATCAGGAATCTGCTGCTCAAATTTTCTGAGGCGACGTTTACGCAAATAACTAAATAAAAATTTAGGTACAAATAAAGACAAGCCCCCCATCAGTAGCGCTATGTAGGTAGAAGCCAGCACTAACCACGTACTTAAGGTCATGAGTACAGCCAGCAACACGGCCACCGACCATAACTGTTTGGGGTCAAAAAACAAAAAGGCTTCAGCCAGTTGCACTTGGGCCGTATCTTTAAATTGGCGTTGATAATTGGCTGCCGCTTTTGACAAGCCTTGTAAAACCAGCCAGCCTAGCAAACTGATGGTGATAGCAATAAATAGTAGTGCGCAAAAAATCATGCCTTATTCCCTTGTGTGGATACCTTCATACGCTGGTTAGCGCTTAAAGTCCTTGTTGTTGAGTAGCGGCAAAATTCACCCAGCTTTTTTGAGCAAAATGCTCGGCAGGAAAAACTAAGCCCTGTTCGCGAAGCTTTTCAAAGTGGTCAGGCAAAATCCCCGCTCCCACAAAACATCCTTGATCGGCTGTTCGCTCAAAGCGAAACAATTCTTGAATTTTGATGACGCCATTTTCCATAGCACCGACTTCAACAATGGAAGAAATCACGCGCGCACCATTGCTTAGTCGACTTTGTTGCACAATAAAATCTATACTGGAGGACATATGCTCACGAATGGCTTGCAGTGGCAAATCCATACCTGCCATCAAAATCATTGTTTCAAGACGAGCTAGTGCATCACGAGGTGTATTCGCATGTAAGGTGGTGAGCGAGCCTTCATGACCAGTATTCATGGCACTTAACATATCAAAGGCCTCGGCGCCACGGCATTCACCCACCACAATACGGTCTGGTCGCATACGTAAGGCATTTTTGACAAGATCACGAATGGTCACAGCTCCTTTGCCCTCGACATTAGGGGGTCTCGCTTCGAGACTGATTAAATGTTGATGATTGAGTCGTAACTCAGCGGCATCCTCAATGGTAATAATGCGTTCAGCTGCAGGAATACAATTCGATAAGATATTTAAAAGCGTGGTTTTCCCCGAGCCTGTACCACCTGAGACAATCATATTCATACGATTTTCAACACAAAACGCTAAAAAATTCGCCATGGCATGATCTAAGGATCCCAAGCGCAATAAGTCCTGCATTTGCGGACGATGTTGCGGAAACTTACGGATCGTGAGATTGGCTCCTTTGAGAGCAATCGGCGGAATCACCGCATTCACCCGTGAGCCGTCTTTGAGTCGGGCATCGACCATGGGAGAACTTTCGTCAATCCGCCTGCCGATGGGGGCGACGATGCGCTCGATAATGTCGTGCACACTTTGCTCACTACTAAACGACAGAGGGTAACGCTGTAAGCAACCCGCTTTTTCAATGTAGATTTCGTTATAGCAGTTGACCATAATCTCACTGACTTGAGTGTTAGCCAGTAAAGCCTCTAGCGGCCCTAAACCGACAGCTTCATCAATCACGTGTTGGCATAAGTCCTGGATGTTGGCAATATGCTGCCAAGTCTCATGGTCAGCCACAATACTTTGTAAAGCTTGCTGGGCTTGTTTGCGAAGGATATGGTCTTTGAGCACAGTGACGTTATTGCGCCGTAAATCTAAAGCTTCAATCAATTTGCCATGGAGCTCTCGGCAAATCGCTTGTTCTTGTTCATTCAGACTCAAGACTTCACTAGGAAGTTGAACTGCAACACTGGGCGTGAGTACGGGTGTTTGTAATGGCTCCTCCTTGGCACTAGGGTGGACCTGCTCCAGCGTCGTGCTGCCCTTGTCTTGAGCGACACTTAGAGTGGTCGTCTCTGCCTGAACAGGCTGCATGGTCGCTGCCTCTGCTGGCTCTGGCGCTTTATGCACAGCCTCCTCTGCACTAGGACTCGGAGCTAAGGAATGAAAGGCCGTATCTATTTGCAGCACGCGCAGCAAGCAAGGTCCCATAATCAATTGATCATGCACGGCTAGCAGTTGTTTATGAAATACCCGCTGCCCATTGAGCAAGGTGCCCACTATTGTGCCGTGATCGACGACAAATAATTCATCTTCTTCAAATATCAGCTGAGCATGTTGCTTGGCCACACGCCAGCTTTTAAGAACGATTTGATTACTTTTGTCACGACCAATGCTCAGCGGCAAAGTAAACCAAGCCTGCTGTGCTGGCTTATTTTCAAGATGGATTTGTAATTTTATTTTCATCGTTGTTGATATAAAAATGGTGGAGCAAGCCCTAGATAGTTCAGGTTGCTTGTGTTAATCCTGCTGAACAAGGGGTTGAATTTTGAGTTTTTTGACTTTTGGAATGCGTACTTTTTTGCCAAGAGGCTGCCAGAGTGATTCCTTAAGCATAAAGTTCTCTTCGGGTATAGCAAAACGTGTGGCTAGTCCATCTTGGTTCTGCCTAAGGGCCACTGATTGAGGCTGTTCATGGGCTTCTGAACTCATCTGCGCTGGATTAATCCGAACATTCATCACCGGTGCCTGTGGAAAAGCAGAGTCTAAGATCTGCTGAGCGTTTTGCACGCGTTGCTGCACCTCATCTTGCTCAGCAGAAACCAGCACCGGTCGCACAAAAATCGCTAATTCAGTTTCATCATTTTGGAAACGCTTGGATTTAAATAAGGCACCAAGAATGGGAATATCGCCTAAGCCTGGAATTTTGTCGCTGTTACGCATTTGTTCGCGCGAGATAAAGCCAGAGAGCACCAAGGTTTGACCAGAGTGAACATTAAACTCAGTCGACGTGCGACGGATTTTGAGGGCTGGACCGCCATCTAACATCATGCTGCCATCAATAGAGCTAACTTCGACATTGATTTTGGAGCGCACAATGCCATTTTTTTCAATTCGTGGCGTAATCTGTAGACCCACGCCATAGGGTTTGAACACCGTTTGCGCACTGCCATATTTGTCATTAACAGAATACGGGACCTCACCACCCGCCAAAAATTCTGCCGTAGAACCACTGCGCGCCATCAGTTGTGGCTGAGCCAACATCACAGCCTTGCCTTCATTGGCCATGAGTTGAATGGTCGAAGATAATAAGGCATTAATCCCAAAATACGGCACTGCATGGCTGCCTAACACGGCATCAATCGCCGTTTCACCTGGCCGCTGTTGCAAGTGCTTGTGAGTACTGTCCCACACAAGACCGGTATTAAAGCCACCGGTAGAACTGCCCTGCCAACGTACACCGATATCTCGTAAAAAGTTTTTGGGAATTTCGACGATTTGCACGTCGAGCATGACCATTTGATCCCATCCGACCTGGCTGGTCATATCTACTATTTGTGGATAATGCTTAACCAGTAATTGCAGACGTTCTCTATCGGCATCGGTTAATTGATCCCCCTCGACGATCACTTTTTGACCGACCACAGTGGCTTTTACATTAGGAATTTTGGCGACCATACGTCGAATGTCCTCTTGCACACGGCGCTCTTCAACGGAGGTAATTTGAACCTGGTAATCGAAAATCTCTCCTGCCTGATTCCAAATACTCAGACTGGTTTCACCGGCTTGTCGAGCAAATAGCACGACTTCTTTATCATCGTCGGTTACGGCATTGAGGATTTGTCCGTTACCGACAGCTACCCGTGCAATATTTGGAATGGGTAACACCTTGACTTGACCCGCCCGTATTTTTAGGGTTTCTGCATGGGCGCTAAGATTGCCAATGACAAACAAAAGACACAGTAAACTGAGCCCAGCAAACATTTTTAGTACTTTCATGATTGACTCCTGCAATAGCTAATATCGCTAGCCACGATTGATTAATCTGGATTAGCCAGTGACGTGGCACTTGCGTGTAAAAAAGGATGACTGATGGGGGCTTTTGCTTCTGTATTGGGCGAGGTTCGCGAGGCTAGCATTTCTTTATCTGCGCCCGACGCTGGGGTTGGACTCGCCACAGAAGGCGTTAAGCTGGCTTGGGAGAGCCTGCTAGTCTGAGCTAACAAACTAGAGGATCCTGTCGCGCTAAGGCGGTGATCGGTGTCTGGATTTTCGCCAACGCCCGCCGTAATCGACATATCACTAGGCAAGTGGGCAGGTGGCAAACTATTCATCCATGCACTGACAATATCGTCTTGCTGTGGCAGGTCAAATACCGCTTGATTGGTGCTCGGCGTTTTCGGCCCAATCGTCGCATTGAGCTCAGGTAAACGCCGAGTCTTGTCATTGCCATAGACCACCACCGGTTTACGTTTAATCGTAGGCATCGGCTGTGAGATCCCCAAAATTCCCGCTAAATCGCCACGCACCCCTTTGCGAGTGGCTTGATTGTCCTCAGGGTTGCGCAATAAAGCGGTGATGGTTCCTGATTGTCTAGCCGCCACCAGTTTGGCGGCCTCTTCTGGCGCCGTATCTAGAGTGACCGTTGAAAATGTACTGGCCTCTTCACCAAAATCACCTCCCTGTCGGCTTTGTTTGCCAGTTGCCATCACCAAGACCCCTTGCAATAAAGGCGCGGTGATTTGTTTTTTGCGATATTCAAAAGAGACGTAAAGGTCTATTAAATCACCCGGCACTAACATGCCTGAGACGGAATTTATGGTGTCGACTGGAATGGTGAGTGCGCGTCGACCATAAGCGATTTTGTCGGAAAAGGGTTTATTCTTGGCACTTGCCGTATTTGCCCAAAGCACGGGGTCGCCAATTTTGAGCGCTGTGGTAATCACTTGCCCCTTAATTTTGTTAAATTCCTCTGGGCTAATGCTGCCACTTATAATCCAAGGTACTGGAATTTGCCTGACGGCGACATGATCGGCACTTAATTTAGTGCCTACGGGTAAATCATAGGCAGCCACAATACGCGGCACCGTTTTGACTTGTGCATCTTGTTCGAGTTTGGCGATTTTGGCACTAATATATTGCTGGGCGGACCAGGCGGCCAACACGCCAGCGCCTAGCGCTAAAACCAGCACGATGACGCTTTTTTTATTGAAATTTACATTCATAAGGGGTCCCTATTGTGATAAGTTGAACCAGGCTAGTGAGAAGACGGATACTTGAGGGTTTTTAGATACAGTGCGCTGCCTTGTTTGAAACCCACAAAAAACAAATGCAACTGCTGTTTTTGCCATTGCCAGACCGTGAAAGGCGAGTTCTGCTGCGATACCTCCTGACCCTGTCGCTCCAAGGCTTGTAAGACCTCGTTTTTAAAGCTTTTTAGCGGCTTAGGATTGAAGTAAACCGCTTGTGTGATAGCTTGATCGGGACTTTGTACGTGACTCAGCAACTGCGTCTGTGCTGGCAACCAGGCGGGAAAGGCTTGCTTAAGGAAAGCTTCGGTATGTTGCCCAAGTGCCTTGCTTGAAAGCGCTGTGCGTGAACTAATGCTGACAAAGCCCTGCGTCCCCTGTTCTGCTGCTTGCAGTTGCAACAACACATGTCGCTCTGCGGTTTGTCCTTGCAAAAGCCATTGTTTGGCCAATATATTGAAGCTCTTAAAGAAGTCTTGCCGTTCTATACATTGACTCAATTCTTTTTGGCTATAGAGACTCTTAAATTGCCAGACCCGCATGGATATGCCCATATTCTTGCCCTCAAAGAGCAATTGTGGCTCATGAGCACCCATAGCCAACAGCAAGGCTTGCTGCAATGGTTGCATCTGATTAAGCGCTGGCAAGGTATCGAGTGTCTTGGCGCAGTGTTCAGCACTAAAAAGCGCTGAGCCTTGTAGGAGTGACGCCTGGGAGTCTGCGGCGCGCACACTGATAGGCCACTGCAGTAACAGCAAGAATAAAAATAAGCAATAAATTAAACGTAGAAAAAAACTCTTTAACATAATCTAACTACCCAAAAAGCTGACAACATTGAAATGGCTTATGGCCCAGGATTGGCGTGGCCTGGTTGGCGTTTTAGGTGCATCTGAGGCAACTTCGAGGCCCAGCCGCTTAACCAGTCAAATCGCAGCGCGGGCCGCTGCCAAGCATGGTCGACAGGCGCGACAATGTGATTGACTTTGGTAGCGATGGTATGACTAGGTTGATAAGCCGCTAGCCAAGCGTGCTGAGATTGCGCCGTTTTTTGGTGCGCTTGCTCATCACTTTGACTATGTCCAGCTCGATTAAGAATGGCCGTGTGGCGCGTAATCCCAATATGTTGTTGCGCAAATACCTGCAGCTGCGGGCTTAAGGCGTTTTGGTTATGGCTAAGGACTTGGTAGTGTGGCTGTAATTGCACGCGAGCCGTGGCAATACCTGTATCGGCCAAATGCCACTCGCTTCTGAGTTGCTCTGCCGTCTGCAGGCGCCCTCCCGGCTGGGCCTCAGACAGCAGTGGCTGAGAACGATCTATGTCTAAAGCTATCGCCTGTGCATTTAATAATTTCTCACCTTTGCGATCACGCCAATGATTACTGCTACCACTGACAAAAGTCGCTGCTAATGGCGAGGGGTCAAAATCAGGATCTTGAGTGCTCTGAAAGGCGGCGTAGCGGCTCCACTGCGTGCTTGTGAGGGCCATATCACCGATGCATGCTAGCCAATGAATCGCCACAAAAAAAATGATCAGAATTAATAGCAATAAAACGCTTTCGACCACTGCTTGGCCGCTTTGCAATGCTAAGCCATGCAGCTTCATGGGGGTTTGTCTCATGGCAGTTTGCTTCATGGTTGCTCCTTGCTAGAGGGATCTGAGACTAAACGTGCCTGCCAATACGGGTGCCAAAGATTAGGCGCTTCGTGCTGAGCGTCGCTACGCGCTTGATAGCGCTCAAAAAAGGTCTCAGCATGGGCGCGGCTATGGAGTGATAAACCAAAGAAATGCGTCTGCTGCAACTGCAGCTTAAATAACAAGCGCTGGGGCGTCGACCCAGGCTTCGTATCTATGAGCGCAGGCAAACCGCGAGTGCCCCATTTTTGGGTGCTAGCTGCCGCATAAGAATTGGCCAGTGGATTACTGCTACCAGAAAATAAATTCCATTGTGTCGCACTCTGCACCCAACGCCAAAAATCCATGGCAGAAAAATTTTCTGGTGCATCATCAATAAACTCAAAACCCTCCGGTTTGTGTTTAGATTGACTACTGATCCAAGCCCAACCCATTGGATATTCACGAAAATAGCAGCCTATCCAGCGATTCGAGCGCAAGGCGTGATAGGACTGTGTGTCCGTGGCTTGCCATAAGCCATCCTGATCTAAAAAAGTGCTGCCATTGCGCCGCAACTCATGACGCTTAAATGGGCATTTGGGATCAATAGCCCATAAATTACGGGCCAGCTGCTGGCGTTTGTCCAAAAAATGATAATCGGCCACCACTGTCTGTAGAAACGTTCGATAAGGTCCTTGCCACGGCACACGATGGATAAAAGGGGCGTGCAAATCTTGGGTCTGCCATTGCAACTGCGCGGACTCGGCATTTCGCAATTGCGTCATCTTGCTAAATACAAGGTTTGACGACTGCTTCGCAGGCGATGTTAGAGTCAATTGCGCGATTTGAGCGCGGCTTATAGTCTGTAATTCTGGATAATTGCTCTGTAGAATGGCCTGTACCGCCTGATCGCGCATGCTCGGAAGCTGTTGCTGAATGACTTGACTGAGCTGGGCTAAAACTGCATGCACAATTTCCTCATGTTGACTATATTGTTGTGCTAAGTCCCCATGCTGACGGCCTGCACTATAAATATGTCTGGCGCCTCTAGCCGCTTGATAAGCGGCCATATGATCGGCACCAAACATCATACCGATCAAGTAGCTAGGCGGATTACCTAGACTGAGACGATCACTCTCGCGCGCTGCCCATTCTGCCCATGAGCCTAGGGTGACGAGATGCGCCATCGCGACCTGATGGGCCACTTGCGCTAAATTAATGTGCGCCTGCATATTGAGGGCTCTGGCCTGTACCAAGGCTCCTGAGTAAGCAGCACTATCGGCCGCATTGATCAGGCGATTTTTGGCATCATGCAAACGCGCTAAGCCAAATAGCGCTAAGAGCATAAGCACTAATACGCTCAAAAACAAAATCCCCAGTGCCAAGGCTTGACCTTGTTGTTGGTACAGACCAGTGCGCTTCATCTTATTGGCCTGCTGCCGCATTGCCAGTAAAGGCTTTGAGTGATTTAGCCGCGGTTTGGGCTTCGGCCGATTGTGCCGCGGTTTGAGCCTGTTGCGATTGAGCCGAACCGTCTTCGCCGGCTAACTCTTTGGCCATTGCCGCTGTTTGCGAGCGCACCACTTGACCAAAAAGCTGATACACAGCGATGGCGGCGACAGCCACCAAGGCGACGATAATAATGTATTCGGTCATGGCTTGACCGCATTGACGGATGAGGGATTTGGATGACGTCTGAGGCTTGATTGTGTGCATGTTGATCTCCTTAAAGTAGGATTTAAGTTTGCCCAATCACCATCAGCACAACAATCGTCTAAAGTCACGATGGATATTTACCAGCATGACCGATTCCAAAACTGACATAACGCTTGAGGCAAGCAAAAATTGCCTTCAATAGCGTCGCAGCCAGATACGCATCACGGCTTTTTTACGTTAAAATGATCGATATTTTTACTTGCACGGTCTAGGCGCAAATCTATCCTTGAGCGCTATTCGCTTTCCTTGACTCGCCGCCGCGGCCGCATTGTTTTAAAGAGAGCTTTATGTCCAAGACGCCTGGCAATATATTTATGGTGGTTGCGCCCAGTGGTGCTGGTAAATCCAGTCTAGTCAATGCCTTATTACAACAAGATAAAAATATCGGTTTGTCAATTTCATGCACTACGCGCGCACCGCGCCAAGGCGAAGTGCACGGTAAACACTATTTCTTTGTCTCTGAAGACCAATTCAAAAGCATGCAAGCCAATGGTGAACTGCTGGAATCAGCCCATGTGCATGGCAATTACTACGGCACCCCTAAGCAGTATGTTGAGCAACAATTAGCCGCAGGTCACGACATCCTCCTTGAAATCGATTGGCAAGGGGCGGCTCAAGTACGTCAACAATTTTCTGATTTAATCGATATTTTCATCTTGCCACCTTCCCTTGAAGCCCTGAAAGAACGTTTACAAAATCGTGGCCAAGACAGCGCCGACGTTATCGAACGCCGTATAAATGGCGCCGCCACAGAAATCAAGCATGCCCTTGATTGTGAATATGTTATTATTAATAATGACTTTAATGCCGCCTTACAACAGCTGCAGCAAATTGTAAACACCGCCCGTCTTCGCGGTGCTACGCAAGCGAAATTACACGCAGAATTGTTTGCAAGTTTAGGTGTTTTGACTCATTAAAGAATTTGTAAAGTAAACGCCAGACGTCATGATTTCAAAGCCAAACCTGTTTTTGGCTTTTTTAGGTTTTTATGCGTATATTTTCGGTGTTTATTTTTCTTTAAAATGATGGTATTAGTGCAACCGTTTTGCACATTTTCCTCACTCATAATAGATAATTCAAATTACTATGGCACGTATTACTGTTGATGATTGCTTAGAACATATTCCTAATCGTTTTGATTTAACCCTGGCGGCGACTTACCGCGCACGCGAAATTGCCCAAGGTCACGAACCTCGCGTACCCGTCGATAATGACAAACCGACTGTGCTTGCCTTACGCGAGATTGCTCAAGATCTGACTGGCACCGAAATGCTACGCAAAGTTCCCGTCTAATTTCGCTGATCACCTCTTATTACATTAGGCCCTCGCATGAAGCGCAAAGATGCAGATCACCTGATCCAAGACCTGCGGCGTTCCTCGCCTTTTAGGCGACAGAATATTGCTGCAGGGCGCTTCGCCAAAAAAAGCACTCCCGCCCATATTGAGAATCCGGTTCGTTACACTTCTGACCTGATTGAATCCCTCCTCCAAAAAACCAATAATTATCTTCGTGCTAGCGACATCCAAACGCTGATTCAAGCCTTTGAATTTGCACGCAAAGCTCATGAAGGGCAAATGCGTAATAATGGGCTGCCTTATATCACACACCCGATTGCTGTTTGCGAAATTTGTGCTGGCTGGAAACTCGATATTAATGCCCTCTTAGCCGCTTTGTTGCACGATGTCATCGAAGATCAGGATGTCAGCAAAGAAGAGATCAGCGCGAGATTCAATCCCGATATTGCCGAACTGGTGGACGGGCTCACCAAACTCGATAAGCTGCAGTTTTCTTCTAAAGCCGAACAACAAGCCGAGAGTTTTCGCAAAATGTTGCTGGCCATGGCTCGCGATATCCGCGTTATCCTTGTCAAACTAGCCGATAGGCTGCACAATATGCGCACTCTCGATGGTGTTGGCCTCGAAAAAGCGCGTCGCGTCTCCAAAGAAACCAAAGAAATTTACGCACCCATCGCCGATAGACTGGGTCTGAATTCTTTGTATAGAGAATTTAATGATTTGTGCTTTCAGGGCATGTACCCCTATCGCTATGAGGTGCTTAGCAAGGCCTTAATGCATGCCAAAGGCAATCGCCGTGATGTGCTGAGCACTATTTTGGATAGTGTGCGTTCTGCCTTACCCGCTCAGGGCATTGAAGCCGATGTCCAAGCCCGTGAGAAATCGCTAGCCAGTATCTACAAGAAGATGAAAGGCAAGCGCAAGTCGTTTTCAGAGATCATGGATATTCACGGCTTTAGAATTGTCGTCAATACGCAGGCCGAATGCTATTTGGTATTAGGGATTTTGCATCAATTGTACCGACCCGTACCCGGCAAATTCAAAGACTATATTGCGCTGCCTAAACTCAACGGTTATCAATCTTTGCACACTACTCTGATTGGCCCCTACGGCATTTCGATCGAATTTCAGATTCGTACGCGCAATATGCAACAAATGTCCGAAAACGGCGTCATCTCACATTGGATGTACAAAAACAAAACCGATTTGAGTGATATTCAGCAGCAAACGCATCGCTGGATGGAGTCCTTGCTAGAGATCCAGAATAAGACCCGTGATTCGGCAGAATTTCTCGAACATGTCAAAATCGACTTGTTCCCAGATGCGGTTTTTGTACTTACGCCTAAGGGCCGCGTCGTGTCCCTACCTCGCAAAGCGACGCCCATAGATTTTGCATATGCGATTCACACCGATATTGGCAATCACATAAAATCCGTACGTATTAATCACAAGGCCGCCTCGATTAATACGCCATTACGTAGTGGTGATACGGTAGAGATTATCACCTCTCCCGAAGCGCAACCAAGTGCCGATTGGATTGAATTTGTTCGCACGGGACGCGCGCGCTCAGAAATTCGTAATTATCTACGCAACCATAATTATGCCGACTCCGTCAGCTTCGGCAAAAAAGTCCTCAAACAAGCTCTGGATAATCTCGGCATTCAGATGCCTGCCGATGACGATCCATTCTGGCACGAACTCGTGAAATCTTCCGATGCCAGTAGTCTTGAAGAGATTTTCCTCGATATCGGTTTGGGTAATCGCCTAGCTTCTGTTGTTGCCCGTCGCTTCTTGACCAATGATCCGCTGCTCGCCACGACCGCTGCCCTTTTAGACGAAAAAGACAGCCGTGACAAAGCTCCTATCTTGATTCAAGGCCGCGAGGGTCAATCCGTACAATTAGCACCGTGCTGTATGCCAATCCCAGGCGATGCCATCACCGCTGTTCTACGCCCAGGTCATGGTTTGGTGGTCCATTGCCAAGACTGCCCTGTGGCCGTGCGCCAAAAACATCGTGAACCTGAGCGTTGGGTGAATGTGGCCTGGGACGATGCGCCTAGCAAGCATTTACATACACGCATCGAAGTCATTGTTGAAAAAGATCGGGGTGTATTGGGCGCCATCATGATGCAAATTGCGGCCGAAGATGCCAATATTGTCCATATTAGTACCAAGGACCAAGATACTAACGTCCACGTTGTCCTGCTGACCCTAGAAGTAGAAAACCGCAATCATCTGGCACGCATTATCCGCCGTGTGCGCCGTATTAAGGCCGTCTACAAAGTCAAACGCCTCAAGGGCTAATCTACGGCGCGACAGACCGTTCATCATTGCTTAGCTATTTTTCTGTGTCGACCTATTGAGCAAGGATAGCATGATGAGCCCGCCTTTTGGCTTTCGTATTATCTTTTTTAAAAACCGCCCATAGCGCTCAATAATCATCCACTTACCGCGCGACCTCTGTTTATTGACGACGCCCGCCTGCACTACCAAAAACGTCGTCTATGCGCTTGATCGATTTGTTTTTGTGGTGTTGAGTCACGCAACGCTACGCTTATTTGTACTTTTTTTGCTTTTTAAGTCCTTCGCTCCTCTAAGACTTCTCACCCTCGACTTCATTTGGTATGTTCTCAGTTTCAATAAAAAGCCCCGCTGCTTACACGATAGCGAGGCTAAGCAAAGTTTACGCGCGTTGTGAAAACGTAAGCTCAGCACGACTTAGCTAATTGAAAGCATCACCTTAGCGGTTCTTTTAGGTGAACACCACTATTATTATTTATCCTAATAAGCACCCTAAATCGGCCCCACAGATTCACGGCCCTACGCTACAAAGAGCTAAATTAACACTGCAATACGGTGCGCTAACCGCTTGTTCTATTAAGCAACGGCGAACGCCAGTGCCTCGCCAACGCCAAGACCAACCTTTAGCGTCCCCCCTCCTCAATTATCGACATAACATACATACCCGTATTACAGTCAAAAGCAAACTCACCATGGCTGCTTACCATCGGTGTTGCTGGCTGCGGCTTGCCTACCAGCGGTCGTCTTAAATACTTGTCACCTCACACAAATCAATCATACTTACCTCATCTAGCGCTACCTGTTCAAGCAACTCTGCCTAAGCGCAAACCACGTCACTACCCACAAAGCACACATAAATAGCCATAAAAAAAACCATGGTATCTAGGACACCATGGGTCTTCAGCCACATTAATCTGAGGTAGGCGATTTAGTTATCGGCATCATCGGCCTCGATAACCTCCTTGATATTTTTTTCTTGGAGTTTGAGCCCCACCTGTTGGCGTAACTCAGCTAAGACGGATTTTTCGAGTTGAGCCTGTGCCGGGAAATAAAGCATAGGGGTTTGTTGACGCAATTGCGCAATTCGCTGTGGCGAACCAGCTTCGACTTTTTCGACACGGGCTATGCCAAATGCCCCCGGTAAATCAAAACTTGCATACGCTGGAAGCTTGTCAGCATCGACACGCATAATGGCATTGACTTGATCATTGGCCAAGCCCGCGCTCATGAGATCCTGACGGGTGACTGTCTGAGCTGATTCAAAGCTCTTGAGTAAGGCCTGGTTATCAGGCGAGGTTTGCAAGGCCTTGAGTAGCTCTTGACCCTCTGCTTTGGCGATTTGCTCGGCTTGCGCAAATTTGAGCTGTTGCTCCACTTGATCTTTGACCTCTTGGAATTCTGGCACGCGAGCTTTATGGTTTTCAGTGACACGTACCACCAATAATTCACCGGGTGACAACTCAATCACGGGCGAGTTATGACCAGTCATGCCATCACTGCTAAATAAATAGTCCAAGACGCGGGGTTGAGCAAAGATTTTTTTGGCTTCGTCTGAGATGTCCTTTTGAGCGTCTGCATGCAAGCCACTACGGCTAATACCATCAACCGTGTGAAGTTTGAGATCGAGTTGCTCCGCTACGGGTTGTAAGTCGTTACGACTTGATTCGATAGCATTGCTAAGCGAATTCGATAATTCGGAAAATTTATCGGCGGCTTTTTGCTCTTTGATCTCTTTGCTGAGTTGATCCTTAACCTCGTCAAAACTACGTTTGTTGGCCGCGGCGATTTTTTGGACATAGATGATATGCAGATCTTGACCGATTTGAATCGGCTCACGCACACCAATGGTATCGTCGCCAAAGACCACCTTATCGAAGTCAGGAATATCACCCTTCGTGAGCATACCTAAACTACCACCGGTGTTTTTAGTGCCGGCGTCTGCAGAATGCTCTTTGGCCAAGGCCGCGAATTGCTCGGGGTGCTCATGAGCGGTTTGGTAGATTTCTTGCGCTTCTTGCTTAACCTTTTGGGCGGCATCCGCTTGGCTTGGTAAATGCAACTGAATATGGCTTACTTGGCGACGCTCGGTCCCAGCAAAACGCGATTGATTATTTTTGTAATAGGTTTGGAGATCTTGTTCGGAGGGCTGATCAACTAATTTAAGGGTGGATTCTTTGTTAAGAAGAATATAATCAGCATCTACCATCGCAGGTACTTCAAATGCTTGTTGGTGCTCTTTGTACCAAGACTGTGCATCCTCATCATTCACGGCATGCGTTTTGTCAAGGTAATTAGAGGCTTCAAAAAGACGCATTCTAACAGTGCGTTGCTCAGCTTGCGCCTTGATAATGGCATCATTGATGGCATTTGGTACATTGAAGTTATTAACAATCGGCGCGACGACTTGCTGCTCGGCTTCGGTGTAACGCATTTGTTGTTGAAATTGCTGCGGCGTAACATTGGAGTATTGCAGCACTTCAAGATACGTTTTTTGGTCAAATTTACCATTTTTGCGGAAAGCGGGCTCACTTGCAATCGCCTGTTGTACCATTTTGTCAGTGGCACTGTAGTGTTGTTGTCGCATCACTTCGCCAATGACCAGGCCGTCGATCATATGATCAAGCCAGATCTGGCGGTTGGCGGGCGTATCAGCTCGATGCACATCAAACTTCTCACCTTGCTCTCTTTGCATTTGATTCAGACGGTTACGCCAGCTCTCATTAAAGGCGGCTGCGGTGATTTTTTGGCGATCCACTTTGGCTAAATAACTGCCATCTGAAACTAAGCTTTGGTAGTCTCCAGCGCCCCAAAAAATAAAAGAAGGCACCACAATCACAAAGATCAAAAACATGACCCACTTCTGGTGCTTACGAATAAACTCTAACATGCAAGAAACCTAGGCGTTAAATTGATAAAAGTAAATAGGCTATTTTAAATTGAATTCACGAATTGGTGAACATTTAGGAGGGATTTTTATAAACTAATAAGGGTATTTCTTTATTTTTGGGTATTTTTACTTTGTTTAGTTACCGACACGCCTTTCATGCGGGCAATCATGCCGATGTACTCAAACACAGCGTTTTGATTCACATCCTGCAACACCTCAACAAAAAAGACAAAGCTTATAGCGTGATCGATTGTCATGCAGGTGCTGGTGTATACGACTTAGATAGTGAATGGGCGGCGACTAATCAAGAATTTGCCACGGGAGTGAGCGCCTTGATTGAGCAAGCGCAAGTTATCGAATCCAGCTCCCTATTACACGCTTATATTCACACTATTGGCGCACTCAATTCCGAGCCCAATGGCGCGTTAACCGTCTATCCAGGGTCGCCATGGTTGTGTTTAGAATACATGCGTGACCACGATCGCTTGCATTTATTTGAGTGGCATGCAACTGAGTTTGCGAACCTTCAAGCCAATATTGCCTATCAAGACAGCGACATCCAAAAACAAGTCAAGCTTTATCATGACAATGGCTTTACGGCGCTTAAGGCCTTATTACCACCCCCGAGCCGCCGGGGGCTTATTCTTATCGATCCTTCTTATGAGGACAAAAACGATTATGTCGCGGTGCTAAAGGCCTGCCAAGAAGGCTTTAAACGTTTTGCCACTGGCACCTATATGATTTGGTACCCCTTAGTGCATCGTCCTCAGGTGGCAAGCTTACTCGAAGGTCTAAAAAACCTGTGTGGCCAGTCTTTAGGCTACGTGCACGCCGCCTTGCAAATCAGTGCCATACCCAAGGGGGGACATGGTTTATATGGTAGTGGTGTTTTTGTCATCAACCCACCCTATACGCTAGGCCCCGCTCTCGCGCAGGCCTTGCCTATCTTGCAACAGTGCTTAACGCAGGATCAAGCGGCCCAGTTTACGCTTGAGCAACAGGATAAGTAACCGAGAGAATCTCTAACTCTTGCTCACCGGCGGGGGTGCGTAAGGTCACCACATCACCTTCGTGAGCCTTGGTGAGGGCGCGCGCCACTGGAGAAATCCAACTGATCTTGCCTTGCAAGGGATCGGCTTCATCCACCCCCACAATTGTGACCGTAAACTCCTGCTCATCTTGGTCCATGTATGCTACCGTGGCACCAAAAAACACCTGATCTTTGTTGGGCTGTTGCTCTGGATCGACAACCTCCGCCTTATCGAGCCTCTTGGTTAAAAAACGAATCCGACGGTCGATTTCACGTAGGCGTTTTTTACCATACAAGTAGTCACCATTTTCAGAACGATCACCATTTGAGGCAGCCCACGACACCACCGACACGACATCTGGCCTCTCCGTCGTCATCAAGTGCGTGAGTTCATCACGAAGTTTTTGATAACCTTGGCGTGTGATGTAGTTTTTAGTGCCAGCAGGCAAAGGAGAAGCCTCCGCTTCGAGGTCATCGTCTGGCTCGTTATCGTTTTCTTTTACAAAAGCTTTATTCATCGAACAAAAAATCTTTAAGGACGGTAATCTGATTATCGGGTAAAAGGGTGGGTGCATGACCTTGCTTGGCAAAACTGACGACGTGGGTATTGTCGTTCATGCTTTGCATTTTTTTGACGGTTTTTTTGGAGAGTAAATCGGACTCTTCACCATGCAACACTAAAATTGGACATGGAATATGCGAGTAGGCATTCCACATCAGCTCTTCGATGCGATTTTTGGTCTCGTCACTATACTCATGTTCAAAGGCTTGAGCAATACTTAAATCGTATTTTTGTTGCCATTGACCGTTGGCCTCGATTAAGCCAACACGCGTGAACTCCTGCCATTGTTCTTCATTGAGCGGACCAAAGGGCGCACAACGTATCTTGGTGCGATTGACCGCCTCCTCAAAGGTGGCATAAGACTGTGGCTGCCCCACGTACTTAGCGATCCGTTTGAGTGCGGCCTCATCGATGGTAGGCGCCACATCGTTGAGCACCATTTTATTGAACAAAAAGCGATACGGCGGCAGTTCAAACACGGTGGGCGCATTGGCAAAACTATTGACCTTGAGCGCCGACCAACCCGCTAAACCTAAGCCGATAAGCCCCCCCATAGAGGTACCAATATAATCGATGTGGTCGGCATTGATACGTGCCAATAAGGCGACACAATCAGCCATGTATTGGGGCACAGTATAAAAATCAGGGTTTATTAGGGTATCCGACGCGCCCCTACCGACTATATCTGGGCATACTACGCGGTAATAATCAGCAAAGGTACGCGCGACCTTATCAAAATCCCTGCCATTACGCGTGAGACCATGGACACAGAGCAAGACCCGAGGATTCGCGGAATCGCCCCACTCCCAATACGCCATGCGATGAAAACCCGCTTGGCTAATGCAAGGGACGTAATGTAAACGAGGTTGTGATTGCGCCATAAGCTCACCTTTTGTGAAATAAATACACCCAAACTAAGAACATAATAAATAGCACCTACCTTTTTTTATGCTACCCCAGATCGCGGGGCTTTGCCATCCTTGGGCCTTAGAAATAGGCCTTATTCGTACCAATAACGAGCGCGCTGCTGGCGCTCCGTATACCAATGCAAGCCAGTGACATCAGAATTGACGGTAACGGCACCTTGCTTGGCAGTATTAAAAAAAAGCGCCTGCTGGTGCTGCCAACGTTGCACCACCTCAGGTCGTGGATGTCCAAATTTATTCCATAAACCAGCTTGCGCAATCACTAGTTGTGGCTGCGTCGCCGCCACAAATGGCGCCGATGAGGAACTGGCCGAACCATGGTGCGGTGCCATGACGACATCACTACTGAGCTTATAGTGGTGCATCATGGCCAATTCTTGCGCCTGACCTATATCCCCTGTTAAGATCGCTGAATGAAACTTACCCTGAACGCGTAGGACACAACTCATGGCGTTATTGGCTTTGTTGGCAAGGCGTCCCTGCGCATAACGCTCAGGGGCGGGCCAAACAAATTCAAATCTAACCCCATCTAGGCTAAAACGTTGCCCCGCATAGCAAGGCGCCGCCATCATTTGCGGATAGCGTGGCGTATAGGCTTTGTGCAGACGCTGGCTATCGTCCTGTAACCATTTATCCAAGCGAAAAGGCGCATAAGCTAAGGTTACCGGGATTTGCGACACTAACTCTGCATAACCACCGACATGATCTAAGTCACTATGGGAAATAATCAAGCGATCCAACTGCTTGATATGCAAACTACGTAAAACAGGCAAAATCACCTGATTGGCTGACTCTAGCTGATAACTGCGTCGTAAGCCGCTATCGAACAGTATATGATGCTTGGCGGTACTAATCAGCACACTCCCCCCTTGACCAATATCTAAGGCGACTAAGCGCCAAGTACCCTCAGTCGCGCTGGGCGGTTGGCGCCACCATAACGCCAACACAGGCACTAGCCATAAGACATGGGCACGACTTAAGCGACTCAGGTGTAGGGCATAAAGCCCTAGCAGACTCAAGCCAAGCCCCCACCATGTAGGCTGTCCCGTATCCCAGATCGCCCAGGTACCCGTACATAGCCAATGTGTAAAATCCAGCGTATAAGCGAGAACGGCATGAATAACATCCGCCAAATAGCCCTTCAAGCTCGTTAAGCCTGGTATCCACACCCACACTGCAAAAAATAGACTCAGCGGTGTGACAATACTACCCACCACAAAAATCGCATACAGATTCACCAAGGGCGCCAATACTGACACCTGACTAAAGAACAACATCAACACGGGCGCTAAGCCAAAAAAGATTAAAAGTTGACTTGCGCAATACTGCTTTATAAAAAGCCAGAAGCGCTGCTTAGTCGAGCTGCCCTTTTGTGTTTTTTTGAATAATAAAGTCAGCCACCATACAGCCATAAAGGATAAAAAGAAACCGGGACTGAGCAGCGCCCAAGGATCCAATAAAATAATACAATTGGCGGCCAATAACAACACGACAAAGGTAGAGGCATTGAGGCGCAAGCGCTGAGCTATCACCACAAAAAACAGCATCAGAAAACTGCGTTGCGCTGGGATCCCCCACCCCGCCAATAAGCTATAAGCGAGCGCAGCCAGCAGCCCTAGACTGAGCGCTGTCGCTTGAGCGGGACGGGACTCGGAGAGCCGTTTACCGCGATAGCTCAGCCATGACCAAAGCCGTGTGACTAACTGCAGCGTCAAGAGCGCGCATAAGCCGATATGCGTGCCACTGATGGCTACTAAATGACTAATCCCTGCCTTTTTAAAGAGTTGCCAATCCTCTGCCTTAATGCCTTGCTGATCACCTAACACCAAGGCCAATAAGACCCCGCCATAGGGCTTATCCTGCCAATAGCTTTGCAAACGCTGGCGCAACTGGTAGCGGATTTTTTGTAGCCAAATAGACAAACTCAAAGGCGTGTCGTAAAGCACCCCTTTAGGCTCGCTTTTAATCGTGCCAAGTGCACGAATACCCTGACTGAGCAGATAAGCACGCCGATCACTTTGCCCTGGATTGAGTAAAGATTCAGGTCGCTTGAGTAAGGCATAAAACGCTAAGGTATCACCAGGTTTAATAGGGGGAACTGTGCGTGTGGGTTTGGCTTGCGTATAAGGCCCGGCCCAAGGCGCCAGCGCATAGCTTAAGCGAATTTGCCTAGGAATCCCCTGCGACGGCCGTGATTGTAGTACCTTGGCATCAAACTGCAGAGAGGTATCATTTATCTGTGGTAAACCACTGACCTGCACAAGCAAATAGGCCGTTTGATGATTATGACTATCTGCTAATTGATCACTAAAACGCGTTTGCAGGCGCCATGCCAAGTAGCTAAACACCAGCAACACGTATATAAGCAGGACCAAGCCAGCACGCCAACGAGTGTTGGGCAGCCACACTGACAGGTAGGGGCAATAACTCAATAAATACAACACGAGCCCCAAGCCGCATAAAATGGCCGCCCAGTAGACACACCGAGTACTAGCTAATGTGGGCAAGCTCTGTAAGCCAGCACACAGGCTAGGCGCAATAAATAAATAAAAAACACCCTTGTAGTTACTGAAGTTATAAGCTTGGTGCATGATGCCCGTCACCTAAATGTCTGCGTATTTCTGAGCAAACTTAAGCTTAAGGCTTTTGAAAAACGTTAAAATAGCATGTTGCTATTTTTATCCCATAAGGTCTGAAATGTTTCCTAAACGCTTAAAAGCGGGCTACCAAGAATTTTTGCATGGTCGCCTAGAAGAACAAAAAAAAGTCTACAAAAAACTCGGAGAATTAGGTCAAAACCCTGACATCATGGTCATTGCCTGTGGTGACTCTCGCGTCGCACCCGAAACCATTTTTAATGCCAATCCAGGAGAGATTTTTACGGTGCGCAATATCGCTAATATTGTGCCGCCTTGCGAATCCGCCAGTATAGAAACCTCTTATCACGGTACCAGCGCCGCCATCGAATTTGCGGTCGAAGCCCTCAAAGTCAAACATATCGTTATTATGGGTCATGCCAGCTGTGGCGGCGTAGCGGCGTTTGCGAACAATGCCGCGCCGCTGACGAAACGCAATTTTATTGGTAAATGGATGTCACAGATTGAGCCCATTAAAGAAAAAGTCGGTCCTCAAGGTGAAGATAAAGCCGCTTGGATCCAAAAAATGGAATGGGCCGTGGTTGAGTACAGTATGAATAATTTGCTCACCTTCCCTAATGTCAAAGCGCGAGTCGATGCCGGTGAATTGCAAATTCATGGGGCGTATTTTGGGATTGCGACAGGTGTGTTGTTTGTGCGCAATGAACGCACAGGCCAATTCGAACCCTTTCAAGAATAAGGACGGCATACACCGCCCCGTGCTTACAAGCTCAATAAAAAAAGCCGAACCTAATACGCATAACGAATAGGTTCGGCTTTTTGTTGGCGTTGGTATAAGTTAATAAAACTTAGTTGCTCGCTTGTTGAGCGGCTTTAACTACACCAGAACCGGCTACTTCAACGTCGACACGACGGTCAGCTTGCAAGCAAGAAATTAAGTCTTTACGACCTAAGTCTTTGGAGCAATTGCTCACAGGGCTTTGTGGGCCTAAACCGCGGACTTGAATGCGATCAGCAGGGATACCGTGACCAGTTAAGTAATCAGCAACAGTTTGCGCGCGTTTTTGGGATAGGCGCACATTGTAGTCGTGGTTACCTAGACGGTCGGTATAACCCGTCACAGTAATGCCTTGGAAGCGATCGAATTGAGAGATTTTTTGGACAAGTTCATCTAATTTGCTTTGCGCACCAGCACGTAAGTCAGATTTATCGAAAGCAAATAAAGCGTCAGACGCTAAGGTAAAGCGTTGTGGTTTAGCTTGACCGCAAACCGCGTCTGCTGGATCAACCGCTTTCCAGAAGAAGCTGCGAGTCAAACGATTATTGTCAAATAAGACTTTGAATTGGCAAGTCGTGATACCATTCGTACCTTGACCTGGGGTGTGGAAGTGGAATGTGTAATCCCATTCTTTAACACCGAAGAAGCCCTCACCGTGGTGCGGTCTGCCAATTAAGTAATAAAGTTGATCTTTAGTCATGCCCTCTTTGACTTGTTCAAGCGCTGTCAAATCAGGGAATGTACCTTTGGAAAGGTCTAGGTTAGTTTCAACATCTGGCCAAACTGGATCGTCTGTTTGACCGTCGTTAATATCAGATAAGTTACACGCGCTGAGTGCGAATGTACTTGCTAAGACCAATAAAGTTTTGTTTAGTTTCATAGTCACTCACTTAAAAAAAAGTTATTTCACAACAGTTACGCCCACACAACAAGCACAAAAAGCCATGATAAAAGTCAATTTATTGTAACATTAATAATATAAGCTCCCCACTGAAAACGTTAAAATCATCAATAATTACAAGGGTTTTCGCTTAAATTGACCGATTCTGTTGCATTCAGGCTACTTTTTTATAGCAAGGTATTATTAACAATTTATTTCATAGAACTACATACTTATCAAAGGCATAAAAACGGCATTAGATCACTAGCTTGCCAGTCAGTCTCGTGAGCTCATAAATTTGGTCTATCGGTTTTTTAGCTTGTATTCTTTTGATTTGTCTATATATTCTTAGGTATTGTCCAACCCGCACTGGTCTCCAGCACTCTAGAGTTTCAATTATGCTTTTTGCTTTTTTTATATTTATCGTCATATGCTCACTCATTGGTATGCAACAGGCCAAAAAAATCACCTCTTCCGCCGAAAACCTTGAAAAAGCGGGCTATGCTCCTAATAAATATTTTCGCTCACAGATTTTTAATCAGGTCTTTACCCCACAGCATTATTTATTGACTTGTTTATTTAGTCTTTTGGGGGCTTTTTCCAAAGCCAAAGGTGTGGTCGATAGCGATGATATTGATTATGCCAATGATTTACTCGATCAGATGTTAATCCAAGGTACGTCGCGCAGCCATCTTCAGCAGCGTTTTAACGAGGGTAAACAAGCGAATTTTTCGGTAGAAAATCTTCTTTCGGAGATGAGCTACTCCCTAACCAATTCGAGTCAACTGACGAATAATATTTTTAATATTCTCTTGCAGTCTGAACCCTTCCCGAGTGCTGAGCAATTGGCCTTATTAGCCAAAATCGCCCCCTATGCTGGCGTCAGCGCCGAAGAATTTAATATCATCATCACGAATATGACAGGTCGCCCCTACTACAATAAGCAAAGTACTTGGCAACAAGGGGCTGGACGCCAACAACAGCACCATCAATACAGTTATGGTAGTTCTCAACAACGCCAATACCAGGGCGGGCGTGGTTATGCTGGCACGACCCAAAATCTCTCCGATAAAATTCAAAAAGCCTATCAAACGCTGGGGCTCATGCCTGATGCCAGTGAAGCGGATATCAAAAAAGCCTATCGTAAATTAATCAAAGAATTCCATCCAGACCGTTTTGCGGCACAAGATCTACCCAAAGAAATGCAAGAATACGCTAACAAAAAATGTCAAGAAATCAATGCGGCCTATGATTTAATTGGCAAAGCCAGAGGCTTTTAGACAAATCGTTTTAGTTTTAAGTAGTTTTAGCACTATGCACCCCTATACGATTAAGGATGGATTAACACTTATATTTAATGGGGCTTGTGGGACGTATTACTAAGCCATATTTTACAGATCTATCTAGAATCAAAATACTTCATTAGCTAAAACGAATCGCTTAGATCACATCTGTTAGCACTGATCAGTTAACAGCTACCTTGTCATCCCATGTGTAGCTGTTTTTTTATGCTTAGGAGTGTGCGTTAGAAAGCCGGTATTTGGATGGCCTCGATGGCCGTTATTGACTAGCGTGTTTTTTATTGGGAGTCCGGGCTCCGATTAGATATTGGCTTGTTATGTGAGTCTAGTACTACCCTACTTCACTCTCGTGAGCCTCCATAAACAAAGCCCTTGATATGACTATCAAGGGCTTTGTGAGGTTTAGCGAAGAGTTAAGTCAACGCTTAGGGCTGTATCAGCCTTAACGCCATCTGTAACCTACACTAGCTGAACCACCGACCTGACCACGACTATCGCCGGCGACAGAGCCTTTGATCAACCATTTGCCGTTTTCAGAGGCAGATGATAAACCAGCCGCATAACCGCCTTCACCTTCGAAGGTACCGCCACCGATAGCGAATACTGATTCACCCGGTTGTTGAGCTTGAACAAGACCAGCGGCAGCAAGAGCGGCTGCTGTACCTGCGCGAGCTTTATTACGTTCCTTACGAATTTCGTTTTCTAGACGATTAGTTTCGTTAGCAGTAGCCGTTGCCAATTGGTTCAATTGACCGACGTTTACAGCATCATTAGGTGCAAAACCTGGAGCCACATTGTGGACTTGGTTACCACCCATATTGATGGATGCGCCTGGTGCCACATTAATACCACCTTGACCTACGTTGAGAGTATTCGCGCTGACCACTTTAGAAGTGATAGAGTCAGCGGTTATGTCACCGTTGTAAGCTGGGGCTTGGCCATTAAAGCCGATATTAATGTTGGTACGTCCGTCTGGGCCTTCGCTTTGAGTCAAGACAATGCCATCAGAGTGAGTGAGACCCACTGTTGAACCTGCTGTTACAGCGACTGGCTCTTGACCATCTACAGCAAGGTTCCAACCTTTAGCGGCTTGATCAGCTTTGTCGTTCACCTCTTGGATGGCGTCAGTTAGGTTAGAGGCATTGGTACCACCAATGTCATTACCCACTAACTTACCGTCATCACCCATGGTGACACCTTGACCGAAGACATCAGCCACACTCTCACCGAAGTCATGTAATTGACCACCGTTGACCACATCCGTACTACCAGCAGCCACGCTACCAGCACCGACGTTACTAATGACAGTATTACCTGCATCAATGCCGTCTTTGCTAATGCTTGGACCCGTTGGTACGGTGTTGCCTTCAGCATCTTTCGCTGCGAAGAATAAGCCTTTGCTATCAATGATAGTGCTGGCGTTTTCGTCACCAAATTGAGCGCTATTAAGACCGACTAGGTTAGGGTTCAAGCCGTATTCAACATTGTGATCATCATTCAGCGTCACATTGAGGTTGTTACCTGCGTTGAACTTAACGGTTTGCTCAGGTGTTACGGTTTGCGTCGTGTCACCCACTGCAACGTTCCAACCTTTGCCTGCCGTACCCGCTGCATCATTAGCGGCTTTGATTGCATCCGTGATGGTGCTAGCACCCGTACCACCGATGTTTTCACCGACTAACTTACCGTCTTTGTAAGTGACACCGTCACCGAGGACGTCAGCGGTTGAATTACCTAACACACCCACACTGTTAGCGGTGTCGAACAAGGCATTAGCTAAATCGTTATCACGTTGAGCCAACTCTTGGTCGCGTGCAGCTAGAGCATCCGTCGCAGCAAACAACTGACCGCCGTTAATAGCGTCTTTGCTGTTGGCATTCACTTCACCATCCGCTAAGTTGGTGATTCGAGTGTTACCTGCATCGATACCGTCTTTAGAAATGCTAGGACCGACTGGAACAGTATTGCCTTCAGCATCTTTAGCAGCGAATAACAAGCCTTTGCCATCGATGATGGTGCTAGCGTTTTCGTCACCGAATTGAGCGCTGTTGAGACCGACAAGGTTAGGATTCAAGCCGTATTCAACATTGTGGCCGTCGTTAAGCGCGACGTTCAAGTTGCTACCGGCTGTAAAGTTAACCGTTTCGCCTGGAGCGACGTTTTGCGCTTCTGCGTCACCTGCAACAACGTTCCAACCTTTGCCTGCGGCGCCAGCTGCATCGTTAGCCGCTTGGATAGCGCCTGTGATGGTGTTAGCACCCGTACCACCGATGTTATTACCCACAAGTTTACCGTCTTGGTAAGTCACGCCATCACCGAGGACGTCAGCGGTGGTATTACCTAACACACCCACGCTGTTAGCGGTGTCGAACAAGGCATTAGCCAAATCGTCATCACGTTGTGCTAACTCTTGGTCACGTTTAGCTAGGCCTTCAGTGGTGTCGAACAAGGTGTTAGCCAAGTCTTTATCACGTTGAGCCAACTCTTGGTCGCGTGCAGCTAGAGCATCCGTCGCAGCAAACAACTGACCGCCGTTAATAGCGTCTTTGCTTTCTGCAGTTACATCACCGTCAGCGACGTTGGTCACTTTGAAGTTACCGGCATCAACACCTTCTTTAGTGATGCTAGGACCTTGATAACCTTCAGGATTTTCTTCTGTTACAGCGTCTTGGTTGATAAAGCGTAAGCCATCCGCTGCAAGTTTCAGATTATCCTCACGGATAGGTTCGCCTTTGGCATCGAGCTCACTATGAGCCAAGGTCACACCGTTTTGATCCACACGAGCAAGGCTATGTTTCTTGATTTCATCGTCAATCGTGACTCTCTCATCAATATTGAGATAATCAGCTTTCAACGTTGAAACAACACCGCCCTGGATATTTGGATCAGCCGCAGCGCCGTCAACTGGTGGCGTGCTAAGTGATTTATAGAAGACCACTTGATCACCTAAACCAATAGCGACTTTATTACCTTTTAGAGCGACATCGATATTACCATCGCCATCGAAGGTAACGGTATCACCTGGTTGGATGTCTTTAGTTTTACTACTCCAACCTTCACCGACCTCTAATGTCCAACCTTTGCCTGCGGCGCTAGCTGCATCGTTCGCCGCTTGGATAGCGCCTGTGATGGTGTTAGCACCGGTACCACCGATGTTATCACCGACTAACTTACCGTCTTGGTAAGT
>NZ_KK211206.1:113472-114500 GCF_000621025.1 Brackiella oedipodis DSM 13743 | reverse complement strand
TTAGCCAAGTCTTTGTCGCGTTGCGCCAACTCTTGGTCACGTTGAGCTAAAGCATCCGTGGCGGCGAACAATTGACCACCAGACACAGCGTCTTTGCTATCAGCCGTGATATCCGCGTCAGCGAGGTTAGTCACTTTAGTGTTACCTGCGTCGATACCGTCTTTAGAAATGCTAGGACCGACTGGGACGGTTTCACCGGCTTCATTCTTAGCGGCGAATAATAAGCCTTTGCCATCGACGATGGTGCTGGCGTTTTCGTCACCGAATTGAGCACTGTTGAGACCGACTAGGTTAGGATTCAAGCCGTATTCAACATTGTGGCCGTCGTTAAGGGCAACGTTCAAGTTGCTACCAGCCGTGAAGTTAACCGTTTCGCCTGGAGCGACGTTTTGCGCTTCTGCATCACCTGCAACGACGTTCCAACCTTTGCCTGCGGCGCCAGCTGCGTCATTAGCCGCTTGGATAGCGCCTGTGATGGTGTTCGCACCGGTACCACCGATATTATCACCGACTAACTTACCGTCTTGGTAAGTCACGCCATCACCTAAGACGTCAGCAGTGGTATTACCCAACACACCCACGCTGTTAGCCGTGTCGAATAAAGCGTTAGCTAAATCGTCATCACGTTGTGCTAGCTCTTGGTCGCGTTTAGCTAAGCCTTCAGCCGTATCGAACAAGGTGTTAGCCAAGTCTTTATCACGTTGAGCCAACTCTTGGTCACGTTGAGCTAAAGCATCGGTCGCCGCAAACAATTGACCACCAGACACAGCGTCTTTGCTATCAGCCGTGATATCAGCCTCAGCTAAGTTAGTGACTTTCGTGTTACCCGCATCGATACCGTCTTTAGAAATGCTAGGACCGACTGGGACCGTTTCACCGGCATCGTTCTTAGCGGCGAATAATAAGCCTTTACCATCTACGATGGTGCTGGCGTTTTCGTCACCGAATTGAGCGCTGTTGAGACCGACGAGGTTAGGATTCAAGCCGTATTCAACATTGTGACCGTCGTTAAGGGCGACGTTCAAGTT
>NZ_KK211206.1:0-111965 GCF_000621025.1 Brackiella oedipodis DSM 13743 | reverse complement strand
TTAGCCAAGTCTTTGTCGCGTTGCGCCAACTCTTGGTCACGTTGAGCAAGTGCATCTGTAGCGGCGAACAATTGACCACCAGACACAGCGTCTTTGCTATCAGCCGTGATGTCTGCGTCAGCGAGGTTAGTCACTTTAGTGTTACCTGCGTCGATACCGTCTTTAGAAATGCTAGGGCCGACTGGAACCGTTTCACCGGCTTCGTTCTTAGCGGCGAATAATAAGCCTTTGCCATCAACGATGGTGCTGGCGTTTTCGTCACCGAATTGAGCACTGTTAAGACCGACAAGGTTAGGATTTAAGCCGTACTCAACATTGTGACCATCGTTAAGGGCAACGTTCAAGTTGCTACCAGCCGTGAAGTTAACGGTGTCATCAGGAGCGACGTTTTGATTAGTTTCACCAACCGCAACATTCCAACCTTTAGCGGCATTAGCTGCAGCATCAGAAGCTGCTTCGCTAGCGGCTTGGATAGCACCCGTGATGGTGTTCGCACCGGTACCACCGATGTTATCACCGACTAACTTACCGTCTTGGTAAGTCACGCCGTCACCTAGAACACCGGCTGTTGAAGCACCTAAGTCACCTAAGCCAGCGGCTAAGTCGTTATCGCGTTGTGCTAACTCTTGGTCACGTTGAGCTAAAGCATCGGTCGCTGCGAATAATTGACCACCAGACACAGCATCTTTGCTATCAGCCGTGATATCAGCCTCAGCTAAGTTAGTGACTTTAGTGTTACCCGCATCGATACCGTCTTTAGAAATGCTAGGACCAACTGGAACGGTTTCACCGGCTTCGTTCTTAGCAGCGAATAACAAGCCTTTACCATCAACGATGGTGCTGGCGTTTTCGTCACCGAATTGAGCACTGTTAAGACCGACAAGGTTAGGATTTAAGCCGTATTCAACATTGTGGCCGTCATTAAGGGCAACGTTCAAGTTGCTACCAGCGGTGAAGTTAACAGTGTCATCAGGGGCGACGTTTTGAGCTTCTGCGTCACCTGCTACGACATTCCAACCTTTAGCAGCATTAGCTGCAGCATCGGAAGCTGCTTCGCTAGCGGCTTGGATAGCACCCGTGATGGTGTTAGCACCCGTACCACCGATGTTATCACCGACTAACTTACCGTCTTGGTAAGTGACGCCGTCACCTAGAACACCGGCTGTTGAAGCACCTAAGTCACCTAAGCCAGCGGCTAAGTCGTTATCGCGTTGTGCTAACTCTTGGTCACGTTGAGCTAAAGCATCGGTCGCTGCGAATAATTGACCACCAGACACAGCATCTTTGCTATCAGCCGTGATATCAGCCTCAGCTAAGTTAGTGACTTTAGTGTTACCCGCATCGATACCGTCTTTAGAAATGCTAGGACCAACTGGAACGGTTTCACCGGCTTCGTTCTTAGCAGCGAATAACAAGCCTTTACCATCAACGATGGTGCTGGCGTTATCGTCACCGAATTGAGCGCTGTTAAGACCGACTAAGTTAGGATTCAAGCCGTATTCAACATTGTGACCGTCATTAAGGGCGACGTTCAAGTTGCTACCAGCCGTGAAGTTAACAGTATCGTCAGGAGCGACGTTTTGCGCTTCTGCGTCACCTGCTACGACATTCCAACCTTTAGCGGCATTAGCTGCAGCATCAGAAGCTGCTTCGCTAGCGGCTTGGATAGCGCCTGTGATGGTGTTCGCACCGGTACCACCGATGTCATTACCGACTAACTTACCGTCTTGGTAAGTAACACCTTCACCTAGAACACCGGCCGTAGAGTTACCTAAGTCGTTATCGCGTTGAGCCAACTGTTGGTCACGTTGAGCAAGTGCATCTGTAGCAGTAAACAATTGATGACCAGAGACAGCGTCTGTGCTATCAGCTGTGATGTCTGCGTCAGCGAGGTTAGTCACTTTAGTGTTACCCGCATCGATACCGTCTTTAGAGATGCTAGGACCGACTGGAACCGTTTCACCGGCTTCATTCTTAGCAGCGAAGACTAAGCCTTTACCATCAACGATGGTGCTAGCGTTTTCGTCACCGAATTGAGCGCTGTTAAGGCCGACAAGGTTAGGATTCAAACCGTATTCAACATTGTGACCGTCATTAAGGGCGACGTTCAAGTTGCTACCAGCCGTGAAGTTAACAGTATCGTCAGGAGCGACGTTTTGCGCTTCTGCGTCACCTGCTACGACATTCCAACCTTTAGCGGCATTAGCTGCAGCATCAGAAGCTGCTTCGCTAGCCGCTTGGATAGCGCCTGTGATGGTGTTCGCACCGGTACCACCGATGTTATCACCGACTAACTTACCGTCTTGGTAAGTAACACCTTCACCTAAGACGTTAGCGGCACTTGCACCTAGATCACCAACACTGTTGGTAGTGGCGGCCAAGGCTTTTGCTAAGTCGTCAGTACGGTCGGATAAGGCATTCGTAGAAGCGAATAGTTGACTACCGTTGACAGCATCTTTGCTTGCTTCGGAGACTTCACCGTCTGCTACATTTGTTACTTTTAGTTCGCCTGCGTCAATGCCAGTACGAGTAACACTTGGTCCCTGGGAAATCCGATGATTATCCGCATCTTTAGAATAAAATCCTAATCCTTCTGCGTCTAGTTTAGTACCTTCGTTAGCTTTATAATCAAAGGTGTAGAATTCATCTGGAGTTTGTGCGGTTAAATTCTGGAAATTAATCTGTCCATCTTCAGTTTGTGTAAAAGTCGCAATGCGATTGAAATCTGAACCTAACTCATTAGTTTTGTTAACTCCTTCTGGGTTATTACTTCGAATGACAAGATTTTTACTATTTTGAACAAGGTAGTTTTGTCCGTCATTAGATGGAATTTTAATACCAGAGTGGTCAATCACTGTTCCACGGTAGGTTGTTTTTTCAGGACCAGTAGCTTCAAAGAAAGTGATTCTATCGGGATCAATTTCCGTTCCAACACCTTTCTTTTGATTCCAAGAATAAATGCGGTCATTAGTAAAACCAGAAGATGTGTATCTCTCTATAATTTTACCGTTTTCATCTCTTAAATAAGAACCAATTTTGGCAAAATCAGAACCATTCTCGTGAGATACAGTAATACCCTCTTTATTGTTACTACGAGAAATAAAATATTCTGGTGAAATTGAAGTATAAGGTCTGCCATCATCCTTACCCATAAGGATGGCTTTAGAGGTTACTCGAGTACCATCGTAGATGGTAGAGTTGTTTTCAGGGTTGACTTCAAAGAATTTTAACCCGTATTGGCTAAGTTCTACCCCTTTATTTTGACGGTAATCAGTTGTACTGAAACGTCCAGGAGAGATATCTGTGGATACAACTTTGTCCTTGGAACCATTTTGTGGATGAGTGTACTGGGTTAAATGAAATGTTGCCCTATCTAAATCAGCAACTTGTGTGACCTTATCTGTCTCTGCTGTTGCAGATTGAATTGTCAACCTTTCAACTACAGGTTTACTAACCAAACCATACTCAACGTTATTTCCTTCATTCAGACTAACTGTTAAATTTTTACCTGCAGTAAAGTTAACATTGCTCCCTGGGGCTATATTTACAGAATCCCCATCTGCAACATTCAACTTCCAACCCTGACCTGCGGTACCGGCTGCCTTATTGGCTGCAGCGATCGCATCAACAATAGTATTAGCCCCTGTACCGCCGATATCATTACCGACTAACTGACCATTTTCAAAGGTCACGCCATCGCCTAAGACGTTAGCGGCACTTGCACCTAGATCACCAACACTGTTGGTAGTGGCAGCTAAGGCTTTCGCTAAGTCGTCAGTACGGTCGGATAAGGCATTCGTAGATGCGAATAGTTGGCTACCATTGATCGCGTCTTTACTCGTTTCAGACACCTCGCCATCAGCGACATCTGCGATTTTAAACTCACCGGCGCTAATACCTTCTCGACCTATAAACGGACCCGTACGAACCTGTGATGGTCCTCCCTCTTCTCCAGTAGATTCATTATAAAATCCTAAGCCGTCTTTAGTTAGATTAATGCCTTCAAATGAACCTGCTTCGGTTGGAGACTGCGTCCAAATTCTTTCAGGACGTACGCCTGACTGTGCCAATACGGAACCATCTTTAGCAACCTTTTGAGTCACAAAATTAGTCGCACTCATACCTGCGAAAGTATAAGATCCATCTTCAGCAGTTTGATCGATATTTGTGATCGCACCTGGATTTTGAATAGTCCATTTAAGCGGATTTCCTTCTGCATCCGCTTGCGACATTTTCATTTGCTGACCACTTAAACTAACCTCATTGATCTCTCCGTTTTCTGTGTTGGTTTGATTCAACACCAAGTTGTTTGGAGAAAGCACTGAACTCTTAGTTTTAGCATCATTTGCGTCTAGATCATAAGAACCAATATAATCTGAAGCCACTTCAGTACGTGCACGACCACCATTTTCATTGACTTTATCAACAACAATAACACCCGGTTTAACTTGCGCTGATCCTCTAGGATCATCCAGTGATTTACCTACAAATAAACCAGAGTCACCTTCAACTCGCATAAAGCCATTGACGAGTGAATTACCTTTGAAAATTGAGTCGCCATTGACATTAAGATTTTTTCTGACAATGGCATCATTAAATGTTGATTGACCCGTGACAGTCAGTGTTGATGACAAAGCAGTGGGTCCGAAAGCAGTTAAACCGCCATCGATGATTGCGTTACCTTCAACACTTAGATTCCTTTTCGCAGTAATATCTTTTTTAGCTGTAATACTGCTATCAGTCGTTATATTGCCGCCTGCATCGATAGCGCCATCAACGCCGAGTTTTTCATCAACACCTAGGCTACTTACTTGAACAGAATCATTTAAATTAAGTTCTACTGTATTGCCTTCCTTCAAGAAAGCTGAAATATTCTTGCCAGAAACTAGATTAACTTCGGATCCTGGAGCGATATTTGCACTTTTTTTACTACCTAAGAAACCTTCGTCAACATTCAACTTCCAACCCTGACCTGCGGTACCGGCTGCCTTATTGGCGGCAGCGATCGCACCAACAATAGTATCAGCCCCTGTACCGCCGATATCCTTACCGACTAACTGACCATTTTCAAAGGTCACGCCTTCGCCCAATACAGTGGCGGCACTATTGCCAAGGCCAAATAATTGGCTGCCATTGATGCCATCCGTGCTATCAGTGGCAATCGCACCAGGGGCAACGTTAGTCACTTTTAGGTTGCCAGCATTTAAGCCATCGCGCGTGATATCTGGACCGGTAGCCGCTAAATTACCATCGGCATCCGTGCTGTAGAATTTTAAGCCGCTATTATCTAATTGAGCGCGATCCTCGGCGCCATTAGCTTTGTCGGCGACATATAAGAAATGCGGAGTGACAGTGGCCTGACTTACTGTCTTAGCATCGTTGTTGACATCATAAACACCAAAATAATCATCTGCGGTCTCAGTACGGTAGAAGCCGTTAGAGCCATCCGTTTTTGGATTTTGAACGATGATATTGTCTTTTTGGATATGGGTAAAAGAACCGTTTTCGTCTTCACCGAAGAAGGCATCGCCGCCTGTGACGTGAAGTTCTTTGTTAACGACGGCGGTGTCATTTACAAAAAGTCGTTCGCCTACAGTGGCATTGCCCGTGACTTCTAGAGAATTGCTGGTCGTCGTACCGTTGACATGGAGATTAGTAAAGGTAGGCTCATCAGCGACGCTGTATTCAAGATAACCTTCTGGTGTCACGCGTACGCTTGTATTATTACCCGCTTCGAATCTTAAGGTATCACCTAAGCCGATATCTTTGAAACCTGAATTCTCACCCGCTTGAACCCTGATATTACCACCAGCACGTTCTGCTAAGGCATTATAGAGATTTTTACTATCATTAATCGCAGCGTAAAGCTGACTACCGTTGACGGCTTGTTTACTGTCTTGTGTGACATCACCGTCTTCGACATTCGTCACCTTGGCGTTGCCCGCATCCACACCACTGAGTGTGACGCTTGGACCATTCTTAAGTGTAAGGCCGTTTTTATCTAGTTGCGTTCTTGTATATATGTTGTTTTCACCGTCTTTAGTCACGGTATCAATAGTGAGCGAACCTTGTAGAAGACGTGTGCGATCTGGGTCTTCGTAGGATCTACCGATAACAATACCATTATCCGCATTGACAGTGCCTTCAAAGAAGCTGTCTTTGTGAACAGTAACGTTGGTGAATTCGCCGTTTTTGGATGTTAATGTACCTAAAAAATTACCGTCGACAGAGTTAACAGTTTCGTTAGCGATGATTGATTTACCTCTGATATCACCATCCGCAGTGATGTCATCGCCCATGAAGGTTCCTAAATTAGGGCGATTACCAGTAAAATAATCACCCTTCCCAATTTGAATACCTGCATACACTGATGGAGTTAAGGCAGCTAGCGCAAGAAACACAGAAGCAAGCTGTATTTTCTTGAGGTAAGAGTGATGTTGCTTAGTCGTATGGGAATGATCGGCGACTTGTGAAGAGGTTGAGGACTTTTTCTTGCCCTTAACGAGTTCAGAAACGGCTACCCACACGCCAAGGTTAGCGCTCCATATGACTTTATGAATCTTGTTCATAATTCGAGATCTCCAAATTAAACAAAGTAAATACAGCTAATAGTGTTAGCCATCAGCGCTGGCTAATATGAATCAAACAACGTACGATTTATGCAACAACTCTTATAAAAAACGGCTTAATGTATTGATTATTAAGATAAATATGTATAAGATATGCGGTCTTAATAATTTAGAAATTAAGTTGAAATACGAACTAAGCGCTTATATAAGTTGTACGACTAAACCTAAAAGTTAAAAACAAAGCTGAAAAATTAAAAACGAAATAAAAGACGAAATAAAAAACGAAACTGCAAATCAGCTAATTAAAAACAAAAAAACTGCAAAATTACAAAAATTAGGATTAAAGATTAAACAAAAACAAATTAGTTGACTAAGATGACAAAACCGTTAAAAAGTAAAAGATAAAAGTAAGCGTTAAAAGTAAAAATAAAAAAACCAAATCCACCAAGCTCTCTTACTGACAGGGTCAACATCGAAAAAGCTTAGGTAGGTTTGGTAAGTCGATTTTTGGTAAATTTACAAAACTGTATAAAAACATGCAGGTCTACTGTTCCTATGTGTCAGCTCGCTGGGTTAGTGTCATGGCTAAACTACAAACAGCTACAAACAACTACAAGCAACTTCAAACAGCAAGCAAACATACAAAATGTTTACAAATACAAAATGTCTACAAACCAGGGTTATTGCAAGCGATTGAGCCATAGGTCTAAGCACTTAGCTGGCTTCGTCTGAGTTCGTCAGAGAGTTTAGGCGCTGCAGCGGGGGTAAACTCTCTGGCGGTCAGGTGTATTAGCAAATGCTATCGAACTAACTTATTCAATGCCGTACTGATGCTGGCAAAACACTGGACAACGGTTTACTGCGATTACTACAAGTTAACACTAAAATACAAGGGGTTGAGAGATACGTTTGTCAATCGAGATCTGTGCTATGACGCCTAACTTGGAGCTGCTGACTCGTGAACTACCTGGGGATTCATGAAACTCATGAAAAAATAAAATACAGCAAGTAATGCACATTATGTACAGCAGGTACTTCTGGCCTATGCACTTCTATAACGTTTAGGAATGAGCTCTAATGTGTATGGAGCTTGAGATACCACGCAAATAGCAATCATTCTTGATTACTGCGTGCAGCGACACTGTATACGCAAAAAAGCCTAATCATTCATAAATGCAATAATCGATCAAAAAAAACGACCGCTCGAGCCACATAGCCACTAAAGGCTTAGGCTCTATGAGTACTACTAACTACTTACTACTACAATGTTATGTTTGAATTACCCTGGCTTGATTCTGCGATCAGGTGACTTGAGGGTTGGGTTATTGTTGTTGATAGAGTGCAGTAAAAAACGCTTGTAGCTTAGTGATAGACTTACGCCCGGGGGCTTGCTCTACTCCACTACTCAGGTCAACCGCATAAGGTTGAACGCTATTTACTAACTCAATCACATTACTGGCATTGATCCCACCGGCCAGAATGTACTTATATCTTACATTATTTTCTGACATATTTGGCAACATTTTGAGATCAATTTTTTGGCCTGCCCCCCCATAGTGTGGTGTAAATGCATCAAATAAAATTGCTTTCGCATGGCTATAAGTGCGCACAGCTTGCTGTATTGAAATAGGGTTATCTAAGCCTGGCGCCCCTACGCGAATGGCCTTGATATAGGGATAATTAAACTGCTCGCAAAAGCTCGCCGTCTCGTCACCATGGAATTGAATATAGCTTGGGCGCAACTCGGTCATAATTTGTTGCACTTCATTAACACTTGGGTTAACACAAAGTACGACCGAGCTCACGCCAAAAGGCACTTGCGAAATCAGGGTACGCGACGTAGCCATGTCAATGGCGCGTTTGCTTTTGGGATACATTACAAAACCGAGAGCGTCGGCGCCGGCCGCTACAGCCGCGTGTAAGTCTTGAGAATTGGTAATACCACAGATCTTGACACGTATACGCATAGGACCCCCTGCTCTTTAGTCACGATAACCATTAGGATTATTACTTTGCCAATGCCAGCTATGGCGCATCATTTCATCTAAACCTAATTGGGCTTGCCAATTGAGTTCGCGTTTGGCCTTGCTCGGATCAGACCAGCATTCGGCAATATCGCCTGGACGACGCGGGGCAATTTTATAATTGATGTGGACTTGGTTGTTTTTTTCAAAGGCTTGGACAATTTGTAAAACGGAATAACCATTGCCCGTACCTAGATTCCAAACATGGCAACCTGACGCATGGTGTTTAAGGTAATCAAGCGCCGCTAAATGCCCATTTGCGAGGTCGACCACATGAATATAATCACGAATAGCGGTGCCATCCTGGGTGTCGTAGTCGTCACCAAAGATACTCAGCTGCGGCAACTTACCAATTGCCACTTGAGTGACAAAAGGCATTAAGTTGTTTGGTATACCACTAGGATCCTCTCCCATCAGACCGCTAGGATGGGCGCCAATGGGGTTAAAATAGCGCAATAAGGCGATGGACCAGCGCTCGTCACTCTTGGAGAGGTCTTGCATAATACGCTCGGCCATCAGCTTGGACATACCGTAAGGATTGGTGGGTTGACCCAGCGGGCACTCTTCAGTAATTGGGATTTGTTGCGGATTACCGTAAACCGTGGCCGAGGAACTAAAGACCACATTAAAGACGTCATGTTCGCGCATGGTTTGCAGTAATTGAATGGTGCCGTAGACATTGGTTTGATAATATTCCAATGGTTTTTGGGTGCTCTCACCCACCGCTTTTAGGCCTGCAAAATGAATCACGGCGTTGATCTGATGATCAGCAAACACTTGATTAAGTGCATTCTTATCAAGAATGTCACCTTGGATAAAAGGCACGGCATGACCGGTGATTTGTTTAACGCGCTCTAGGGCGACTCGAGAACTATTACTGAGATTATCAAAGACGATGGGCTCATAACCCCGTTGAATGAGCTCGACCACCGTGTGTGATCCAATATAGCCACAACCACCCGTGACCAGAATCGTTTTGTTGCTTGACATGGTTTTCCCCTCATAGAATGTGACAGCATTATAACCAAATCCCCACGCTTAGCCGTCAGGTGATGTAGATAAGATTTGATTTATGACGCATCGAAGCCTAATTGCTTACACAAGTCGCTGTCTGTTTTTTGTGCTTATAGAAAAGCCCGCCCCAGGGTAGCCACCCTGGCAGCGAGCTTGAACACTACAACTAGTGAGAACTTAGAGTTTCTCGGTGAGTTCTGGAACCGCTTGGAATAAATCAGCGACTAAACCGTAGTCTGCCACACCAAAAATCGGTGCCTCTTCGTCCTTGTTAATGCAAGCAATGACTTTGGAGTCTTTCATACCAGCCAAGTGCTGAATAGCGCCAGAAATACCGACAGCGAGATATAGTTGTGGCGCGACGACTTTACCCGTTTGACCGACTTGGAAGTCGTTAGGGGCATAACCCGCATCGACTGCCGCGCGGGACGCACCTACGGCTGCCCCTAGCTTGTCTGCGAGTTTGTCGAGTAATTCAAAGTTCTCGGCGTTGCCCATACCACGACCACCAGAGACCACAATTGAAGCAGTCGTCAAGTCTGGGCGATCACTTTTTGCTAGTTGACGTTCGACAAAGCTAGATAAACCACTGTCAGAGACGGCGTCGATGTTGGCTATTTCGGCACTACCACCCTCGGCAGCCACAGGGTCAAAAGCCGTAGTACGCACAGTAGCGACAATCTTGTCGTCTGATGATTGTAGGGTTTCAATAGCGTTACCGGCGTAAATAGGATGAACAAAGGTTTTGTCGTCGACGACTTCAATAACGTCGGTGATTTGTGCCACATCTAATAAAGCTGCCACACGTGGCGCGATATTTTTGCCATTGGACGTCGCTGGAAATAGGATGTGATTATAATCACCTGCCACTTGGACAACTTGTTGGGCGACGTTCTCGGCTAAGCCATCTTGTAGGCTAGCGTCCTGCGCTAATAAGACCTTGCTAACGCCAGCCACTTGAGCCGCTTGATCGGCGACGGCCTGAGCGTCATTACCGGCTACTAAAATATGGATATCGGCGCCAATTTGTGAGGCCGCGGCAACGGCGTTGCGCGTAGCGACATTAAGGGATTGGTTATCGTGTTCTGCAATTACTAACGTTGTCATATTAAATCACCTTGGCTTCGTTTTTTAGTTTGTCTACTAAGGTATCTACATCTGGCACTTTGATGCCTGGTTGGCGTGCAGGCGGTTCCGTGACTTTGAGGGATTTGAGACGTGGGCTCACATCGACCCCTAGATCCTCTGGTGACAAGGTATCAATGGTTTTTTTCTTGGCCTTCATAATATTAGGTAAGGTTACGTAACGTGGCTCATTGAGGCGCAAGTCTGTGGTAATAACGGCGGGAAGCGATAATTTAATGGTTTCTAGACCACCATCAACCTCACGTGCCACAGTGACGCTATCACCTTCTAACTGTACGCTATTAGCAAAGGTGGCTTGCCCCCAACCCAATAAGGCAGAAAGCATTTGACCGGTTTGATTGGCATCGTCATCGATCGCTTGCTTACCTAGAATTACCAGTTGTGGTTGCTCCTTGTCGACGACCGCCTTGAGAAGTTTAGCAACGGCTAGCGGTTGCAGTTGCTCGTCGGTCTGCACTAAGATGCCTCTGTCAGCCCCCATGGCCATAACGCGACGTAACACTTCTTGGCATTGGCTAACGCCGCAAGAAACCGCAATGACTTCTTCGATAGCACCGCTTTCTTTGAGTTTAATGGCCTCTTCTGCAGCAATATCGTCAAACGGGTTGATCGACATTTTGACATTGGCGATATCTACACCCGTTTGGTCTGATTTGACACGTACTTTGACGTTGTAGTCAACAACACGTTTGACAGGTACTAATACCTTCATCCACAACTCTCCTGAGTAAAAATTGAACAAATCTAGGTCTAAGGGCACAGCAGTCTACTAGAAGATGTTTACTGAGCACTAAAAACTAAAACAGTAAAGACTAACGCATTAAGCGACTACGACTTCGTACACTAAGCCGTCTGATCTCTGGTCTAAGAGGACGACTTTGGGGCGCATAGTTACTACTTAGTCACTTCTTAGCTACTAATGAGTTACTAATAACTGTTAGTTAATATTAGCCAATCTTCGGTACTGTTAGGCACCTTTAATCCTAAGTTAATATAAGTTAGGTTAAGTTAAGCTCAGTTAAAGCCTCTAGTTGGCTAGCGTGTGTGCCTTCGACTAATCACCTAACTATATATTGTTTATAGCACTAAAACAAGCGAGCGCTTGCGCTCTACGGGCTCTGAAGGGTAATCCCCTAGAATCCAGCTCAACACTGAGTCTGCAACCTCTTGGCAAAAAAACCTGATCAGGTTGATCAGGCTAGAGCGGCTGATGATGCTAATGAGACCGGTGGATGAGCGGATGGGTACTCTATGAGCTGAACTAAAGTGCGGCCAAGGTACGAATATGCTCTACCGTGCTGCGCGCAAGCGCCGAGAGATTGTAACCGCCCTCTAAAAAGCTAATAATACGGCCATCACAATAGGTCTCGGCTAATTGCATGATTTGCTCGGTAATCCAGACAAAGTCCCCTTCGAGTAAATCCAGTTGCCCCATGTCGTCCTCGCGATGGGCATCAAAGCCAGCCGAAATCATGATCATTTGCGGTGCAAATTGACGAATGCCTGGAATCCAATCCTGCTCAACAATTTCTTTGATTCTGGACATCCGTGTGTACGCTGGCACGGCCGTGTTATGCATGTTTTTGCCTAGGCTGACTTCACCTGAGTGCGGAAATAAAGGCGACTGAAAAAAGCTATACATTTGAATGGCAGGATCTTTGGCAAAAATGCGCTCGGTGCCATTGCCGTGATGCACATCAAAATCAATTAGGGCGATGCGCTTGAGATCGTATTGTTGAATGGCATAACGTGCCGCGATGGCCATATTGTTAAAAAAACAAAAACCTGTTGCCTTATGGGGTTCGGCATGGTGGCCAGGGGGGCGCACGGCACAAAAAGCATTTTTGTAATGGTGAGCCATGATTTCATCGACTGCCAAAAGGCCAGCGCCGGCAGCGCGCAAAGCGGCCTGCCAGGTGTGGGGGTTGAGGCTGGTTTCTTCAGAGTCGATCAGATAATAACCCTGTGTTGGTATATTGTCGCGGATAGAGGCAATGTAATCGGCATCGTGGCAACTTAAGAGATCCTCTTCGGTGGCATTGGGCGCCTCTGCGTGATGCAAAAAATCATGCAAACCACTCGATAGTAGACGATCATTGATCGCTTCTAGGCGTTGTGGAGACTCGGGGTGCCAGCTCTGCATTTCGTGTAATAAGCAGTCTGGGTGCGTGATGTAGAGTGTCTCCATAGTGTGCCTTAGATACCAATAAGTGTTTGAAACGCGATGGGTTTGTCTTGAGTTAGGGTAAGTGCCTGTTCTCGACCCTGTGAGTACTCAGCTTCAGGTTATCATTAGACTATAAAACTTTTTACAGCACTTAAACACTGGGATTATCGCTATGCTTGCTTTTTCTAAAAAACTATTGCCTGCCTGCTTACTCTCACTCAGTACGGTGGCCTGCAGTCACTCGCCCCATACGACTACGACAGGAACGCCAGTGAGAACATCCTCCGGCACCGTGCCAACGACGGTACGTAGTGCTGAATTAGAGGCGCAGCCGCTCAGTGCCGTTCCTCAGCAATTTGTGGCTCAGGTGGCACAGCGTTACCAAATCCCGGCCAGCACGGTGCAGCATATTTTACAGAGTGCACGTTATAACCCGACGACGGCTAAACTCATGACGCCCAAAGCCAAAACCGTCGTTAAGCGCTCTTGGCAGGCCTATCGGGCACGCTTTGTGGAACCGATTCGTTTGCGAGAAGGCCACAAGTTTTGGCAACAACACCAAGGTACATTAGCGGCAGCACAACAACGCTATGGCGTGCCCGCCGAAATTATTGTGGCCATTATTGGGGTCGAGACGGTGTATGGTCGCAACACGGGTAGTATTCGAACCCTAGACGCTTTGTATACTTTGGGCTTTCATCATCCAGACAGTAGCCGTCCTGATCGTCATCTGTCTTTTCGTAATCAATTAGCAGCGCTGATGAGTTTGCATCAACAAGGGAAGCTCGATGCGATGAGCGTCACCGGTTCGTTTGCAGGGGCCATTGGCTTGCCGCAATTTATGCCGATTAGTATTTTGCAATATGCCGTGGATGGAGATGGCGATGGCCGCATTGATCTAACCGATAATGCCACCGATGCGATTTTTTCTGTGGCTAAGTTCCTGGTGGATCACGGTTGGCAGCGCCAATTACCCGTATTTGCGCCGGCCAGCCTGCCGAGTAATGCTGCCAGTCTCGTGGATGGTGGCTTGACGCCCTCTTATACCTGGTCGCAGTTACAGGCCAAGGGTGCAAATAGTGAGGTACAGGGAGCGGCTTGGCAACATGGCAAGGTGTTGGGCGTGATTGATCTCAAGGAGGAAGGCCGTGGTCAAACCACCTACCGTTTAGCGACGCAGAATTTCTTCGCTATTACGCAATACAATCATAGTTATTTTTATGCCACAGCCGTGGCGGACTTAGCCCAAGCGCTCAAGCAAAGAAGGTAGTGTTAGCGCAGGCGACCTCTCAAAAAAAGGATAGCGCTATAAAACAGGCTATCCTTTTTTGATAGGAGGACTTAATAAGCTAAAAGATGACTATGGAACCATTACGATCAATTAAGATCGGTAAGAACTACTAAGATCTATTATGATCTATGTAGACTTGATCCTCGTTGTGGTGTCATGAATGAGATCTTAGATATCTATCGTTAGGCATGCAATTGCGGCCAGGCTTTGCGTAAGTAATAGACCATGGACCAGAGTGTGAGTATGGCAGCTACGATGATTAGGGCCTCTCCTACCATACCCAAATCGATGTTATACACCGTTTGGTGAAAGAGCAAACAGGGAATGGCGATCATTTGAGCTGTGGTCTTGAATTTGCCTAACCAATGGACGGCCACATTGTCGCGCGCCCCCACAGAGGCCATCCACTCACGTAAGGCAGAGACGGTTATCTCGCGACCGATGATAATCAAAACAATAAAGGAATCGACGCGCTGCAAATTAAGCAACACGAGCAGCGCCGTACAGACCATGAGTTTGTCGGCGACGGGATCCAAAAAAGCCCCAAAATTAGACGTTTGATTCCAGCGTCGAGCTAACCAACCATCTAACCAATCAGTGACCGCAGCAGCAATAAAGAAAATCGTGGCAATATCGTCCCGCAAGTGCTCGCCCATCCAGTCTGTGGGTAGATAATACAAGGCTACGAGTACAGGAATAACGACAATACGTAGCCATGTCAGGGTGATGGGCAAGTTAAAGGACTTCATAGATTCTTTAGGTAACGGAGCTAAGTCATGACAATTTATTTGTAAGCTTAGCAAATTTATGTTACTTAAGAAAGGGATAGTTACCGCCCTTATCGGAAGGAATCGTAGATTTTTTCGGCTAATTGCTTAGAAATGCCTTCTACAGACTTAAGGTCTTCGACGCTAGCATTGGCCACACCACTAAACCCGCCAAAACGAGCCAGCAGTTTTTGGCGACGCTTAGCACCAATGCCCTCAATATCCTCCAATCGCGAAACGTTGCGTGCCTTGGCACGTTTGCTACGCATGCCTGTGATCGCAAAACGATGCGCTTCGTCGCGGATTTGCGCCACTAACATCAATGCTTGTGAGCCTGAACCGAGCTCAAGTGGATCACGACCATCGGTAAAAATCAAGGTTTCGAGACCGACCTTTCGACCTTCACCTTTGGCAACGCCCACAATAATAGAGGTGTCCAATCCCAGCTCTTCAAAAACCTGCTTGGCAATATTCACCTGCCCTTTGCCGCCATCAATCAGGACAATATCTGGCATGTTCTCGTCCGTATTGTGACTATAGCGTCTTTGCAGCACTTGACGCATGGCGGCATAATCGTCTCCGGGCGTAATGCCATTAATATTGTAGCGACGGTACATAGAAGATTGCATATCGTGATGTTGAAACACCACACACGAGGCTTGCGTGGCTTCGCCGTGACTGTGGCTAATATCAAAGCATTCGATGCGTAATTGATCGAGCGATTCGGCATCGTCATCAAGACCCAAGACCTCAGCCAAGGCCGAGGTTCGCTGTTGCCGTAGAGAGGAGTCTGACAGATGGCGCGTTAGTGCCAGTTCTGCGTTGCGAATGGCCAGTTCAAGCCAATGCCGACGGATCTCGGTGGGACGTAACACCAGACGGGGTTTGCCGCCCCCCTGGTGTAATAGGACTAATAGTTCGGGGTCAATCAGCGGATCTGAACAGATCAAAAGCGGTGGCAGCGCATGATCTATATAGTGATTGGCCACAAAGGCGCTCAGGACTTCACTCGCACTGTCGCCATCAATCTGAGTCGGGAAGATGGCTTTATCCCCGAGGTGGCGTCCCGCGCGCACCATGGCTAAATTGACACAATAGCGACCTTGTTTCTGCACCACCGCGATAATGTCGGCATTGGTATCGCTGGGCATCTCCATACTTTGTGAGTGCATGAGGGTCGAGAGATTTTGCATTTGATCACGCCACACGGCCGCGTTTTCGTAGTCGAGATTCGCGGCGGCTTTTTGCATTTTTTGTACTAGATCATCCATGACTTGCGAGGTTTCGCCTTGCAAGACTTTGACGGCTTGTTGCACGTCGTCTTGATAATCTTCTAGGCTAATGCGTCGCACACAAGGTGCTGAGCAGCGTTGGATTTGATGCAATAAACAGGGGCGAGACCGATTTTGGTAGACCCCGTCCTCACAGGTGCGCAACTTAAAGACTTTTTGCAGGACTTGAATGGTATCGCGCACCGCATAGGTATTGGGGTAAGGGCCAAAAAATATTCCTTTACGACGCGTCGTACCGCGATAAAACATAATGCGTGGGGCTTCATGATCGGTAAACAACAAATAAGGATAAGACTTATCATCGCGAAACAAAATATTATATTTGGGATGATAGCGCTTGATGAGGTTGTTCTCGAGGATGAGCGCCTCGGCTTCGGAGTTGGTGACGGTAATTTCAACATGATGGACCCGCGCGATCATATGGGCGATACGCGGGCTCTTCGGGGTGCGCTGAAAATAGGAACTGACTCTACGTTTGAGATCTTTGGCTTTACCTACGTAGAGGATCTCATCATCGGCCGAGATGTGACGGTACACACCCGGCAGATGCGGTAACTCATGCAGGAAGGTATTTAGATCGAAGTTCTCGGGCATACAGATAACGACTATCTTGTTGTAATTGCGACCAACTCATAAAGGCTTGTTGCGGATAGAGTGCACGTAAGCGGTTGACCGATTCGGCAGGCATTTGATGCTGTAAATGCTGCAATAATTCATCAGCTAAATCTGGGCGATTACACACTAGCACCATATCGCAGCCGGCACTAAAGGCCGCTTGAGCACGCTGTGTGATATCCCCCGCCACTGTGGCGCCTTCCATGGTGAGGTCATCCGAAAATACCATGCCTTGGTAATTGAGGCGATCGCGCAGCACGTCTTGAATCCAAAATTTAGAAAAACCAGCAGGCTGAGCATCACATTGACGATATATGACATGCGCCGGCATGATCGATGGTAGCACCATATCCCCCAAGGCTAAATACGGCACAATATCGTCTTTCATAATGTCTTCAAAACTGCGTTCATCGACAGGTAAGGCCACATGCGAGTCGGCTTGCACAAAACCGTGACCAGGAAAATGCTTACCACAAGCGGCCATCCCCGCCAAGGCTAAGCCTTGAATTAAGGAGCGGGAGACGCCTGCCACAATTTGTGGATCCCGATCAAAGCTGCGATTACCGATGACTTGACTCTGACCATAGTCCAGATCTAACACCGGAGTAAAGGAAAAATCCACCCCACAAGCACGCAGCTCAGCCGCCAAGATATAACCGACTTCGCTGGCCAAACGATTGGCTAGTGAGGGCCGTTGTTGCCACAATTTGCCCAAGGTCGCCATGTCTGGCAAATGCGTAAAACCATTGCTTTTGAAACGTTGTACTCGCCCGCCCTCGTGATCGACGGCAATTAATAAGGGTTCATCGCGCAAATCATGGATGCTTTGGCACAATTGCGTGAGTTGCTGAGGGCTCTCATAATTACGACTAAAGAGAATCACCGCCCCGACTAAAGGGTGTTGAAGACGTTTTTTTTCGTGCTCGCTTAATTGTAGTCCCTCAATATCCACCATGACGGGACCCGGCGCGATGGCTTTTTTATTTTGATTCGATAATAACGTAGGCCATGGCCAAGTCTGATTCATCGGTGAGTGAAACATGTGCTACTCCAAATTTTTGTTGATACCAAGACAGTAAAGGCTCTGATAATACCACTATCGGTTTACCACTGGGGTCATTCAGGGTCTGCATGGCCGACCAACGCATGGGGCTGTGCATGCCTAAACCAATGGCCTTAGAAAAGGCCTCTTTGGCAGCAAAGCGCGTCGCTAAAAAGCGCATGCCGCGCTGTGGATCACGCGCATAACGCTGCTGGAATTTTTGGATTTCTTGGGCGCCTAAAATGCGGCGGACAAATTTATCACCAAATTGTTGATAAGACGCCCTAATCCGATCGATATAAATTAGATCGGTGCCGATACCTGCAATATGCGCTGCCGTCTGCATGACTCTATACTCTCTAAGATAACCTCTGGGGTTGGCAAGTCGTAAACGTTACGACTCGTGACTGTTGGAATCTTTAGGGGCTTGCATCACCAAAAAGTGATCCCGATAATAAGCGAGTTCCTCAATTGACTCGATCACATCGGCCAGCGCCTCATGCTTACCGTGCTTTCTTATGCCTTTATAGACATCGGGACGCCAGCGTTTAGAGAGTTCCTTAAGGGTACTCACGTCAATCGTCCGATAATGGAAAAAAGCCTCTAATTGCGGCATGTACTTGAACATAAAACGCCGATCTTGGTTGACGGTATTACCACACAAGGGGGACACGCCTTTGGGTACATGTTGTGACAAAAATTCCACTAAGCGTTGTTCGGCTTGCTGCTCCGTCACGGTTGAGTCTTTGACTTTTTGAATTAGGCCACTGCGACCGTGATGGTTTTGATTCCATTCATCCATACCATCTAAGACACTATCATCTTGATGGATGACCATGACGGGACCCTCAGCCACTATACTGAGATCGGCTTCAGTCACCACCACAGCCACCTCAAGGATGCGATCGTGCTCAGGATTGAGCCCGCTCATCTCCATATCTAACCAAATTAAGCGTTGACTATTCCTTGTCATAGTTTTGGGTATCCTTAAATTTACATAACAGCTATGGTTATAATTGTATTTTGTTCACAGCCATCTGTACACTTAAAAGGAAGCAATGGGCGTATGCAAGCGAGTTTTTTTACTTTAATTTTTGTGATTTTTTTGATTGTGCAATTTGCCATAAAAACCTGGCTAAATGTACGTCAAAGCCGCTATGTCCATGCCCATGCCGATACCGTCCCGGCCACGTTTAGAGAGCAAATCAGTCTTCAAGCGCATCGTAAATCGGCTGCTTACACCTTACAGAATTTGCGTTTATCGCAGTTTGAGTTACTCTACGAAAATGTGATTCTTTTGGTCTTTACCCTGATGGGCGGCATTGATCTGATAACGCGGGGTCTCAATCGTCTGATGCTGCCTGGCTTATTGCAAGGCCTGTGCTTAATTCTAATACTGTTCACCCTGTCTTACCTCTTACAGATCCCCTTTGGCTGGTACAAAACCTTTAAACTCGAAGAAAAATTTGGTTTTAATCGCAGCACCCCTGCCCTGTTTATCAAGGACTTACTCTTACAATACTTGCTCAGTCTCTTGCTTGGGGGACTTTTAGTCTTAGGGGTTTTGTATCTGATGCAAAGCACGCAACTCTGGTGGTTATGGGCCTGGCTCTTTAGTTTGCTGTTTTTTAGCTTGATGATGTACATCAGTCCCACGCTCTTGATGCCACTTTTTAATAAATTCAGTCCGATCCAAGACGGTGAGGTGAAATCACGCATCCAAGCCTTAGCGCAACGTTGCCAATTTGCCCTCAATGGGATTTTTGTGATGGATAGTTCCAAACGCAGTGCCCATGGCAATGCCTTTTTTACGGGCTTTGGTAAAAACCGTCGTATTGTGTTTTTTGATACCTTGCTTGAGACGTTGCAACCGGCTGAAATTGAAAGCGTCATGGCCCATGAATTGGGGCATTTTAAACACAAGCATGTACTCAAACGCATGCTACTAATGGTGCTCGCAGCCTTTTTATTCTTTGCGGTGTTGGGCTTTGTCGCTAAACAAACCTGGTTTTATGCGGGTTTGGGAGTTTCACCTGAGCAGATCGCCTTTTACCCTTATGCCCATGCCTTAATATTGTTTGCCTTGGTTGTACCCATTTTTACCTTTTGGTTTACTCCTTTAAGTAGTTGGATGTCCCGTAAAGATGAATTCCAAGCCGATGCCTTTGCGGCGCAACATAGTGATGCCCAGCAGTTAGTCGCCGCCTTACTCAAACTCTACGAAAAAAACTCTGGCACGTTGACCTCTGATCCTATTTATACGGCTTACTACTATAGTCATCCCCCTGCCCCAGAACGCATTGCGCATTTGCAAGCGCAGATGAGCGCCTAATGGCCAGTCCTATGGACTCAGCCAAGGTCAAAGCCCGTATTATCACAGCGCATGGGCGCCATTATACGGCGCTGGCGCAAGACCAAAAGATTTGGCATTGCTATGCTCGTGGCAAGAAAAAAGAGGTCTGTGTAGGTGATTGGGTGGAACTGCGGCCGCAGAGCACGACGGAGGCCACGATTGAACAGATTTTGCCGCGCCGTAATCTGTTGTATCGCTCCGATCAAATGCGTAGCAAACAATTTGCGGCCAATATTGATTTATTGCTTTTTGTGGTCGCTACCGAGCCGAGTTTTTCGGAGGATTTATTAAGTCGTGCCCTAATTGCTGCTGCCAGTGCAGGCATCGAGGTGGTGATTATCCTCAATAAATGCGATTTACACGATAAATTAAGCGCAGCGCAGCAAAAACTGGCGGTGTATGAACAGATGGGTTATCAAATCCTACAACTGAGTACACATGCGCCTGAGGCGCTTAAGCAGCAACTAAGGCCGTTGTTGCAGCACAAGACGAGTTTACTACTGGGTCAAAGCGCCATGGGTAAGTCCAGTATATTAAATATACTTGTACCGCAGGCGCAGGCCTTTACGCAAGCGCATTCGCAGGCCTTGGGTACCGGTAAACACACCACCACTTTAAGTCGTCTCTATGCCCTTGAAAACGATGATGGGGCGATTATTGATTCGCCTGGCTTTCAGGCGTTTGGACTACTGCATTTAGATGACAAAGCGATTGTCCGTGGTTTTCCTGAGTTTACACCGCATCTGGGGCACTGCCGTTTTTATAATTGTCGTCACCTCAAAGAACCTGGCTGTGCCATCACTGCCGCCGTGCATGCTGGTGAAATTACGCCGGCACGCTACGATATTTATGTGCGCTTGCTTAACGAATTGGACGACGCCAAAAAGTACTAGGTAGAGTGTGACCCCTAGATTGGTTCGGTTGCCAATATTCACATGGCTACCAATACTAAAAACCCCGCTTAGCATGCAGCGGGGTTTATTTTAAAATAGCGACTGATGTATCACGCTTATTCACTGATACCTTCGGCCTTAAAGGCTTTTTGCACAGATGGTCGCTCTTTGATGCGTTCGCGATAGGCCTGAAGATTAGGCCATTGAGAAAGCTCTAGCGGTGTGACGCCGAGCCAACCCAAAATCACAAATAAATAGGCATCTGCAATCGTAAATTTGTCGGCTACGAGATATTCTTTGTCGGCCAAATGTTGCTCCACATAATCGAGGCGTTTGCTTAGCGTTTGCACGCCATAGTCTAACCAAGCGCCTTCGGCTTTGTAGAAAAATGGCGTAAAATTTTTGTGTAACTCAGTGCCCGCATAACTCAACCACTCGGCTACATAATAGCTTTCTAGGCCATTGGAGCTTTGCAGCGCGATATCCTTGGCAGGCACGAGATCAGCCAGATAAGTGAGGACTGCAAAGTTCTCGGTCAAAATCACGCCATTATCCAGTTCAAGGGCAGGTACGTAACCCTTAGGATTGATTTCATTAAAGTCCTTACCAGACTTGGTGCGTTTTTCTTTGACGTCGACTTCTTCGAGAGAATGCTTGAGTTCAAGCTCGTAGAGGATGATATGAGCGGCCTGTGAGCAGGCGCGAGGTTTATAGTAGAGTTTCATCGAAAATCTCCATGGGGTTGATTCGATGAAAACACTTTAACACATTCAGATTACTTTGTTGAGAGAGCTCGGCGACTGGGATTTGCCGCAGTTGCGCGATGGTCTGGGCAATCCCCAATAGCTCTGCAGGTTGATTCGGGCCTTGCCCGAGCCAAGCCGGTAGCGCGTAGGGTGCGTCCGTCTCGAGTACCAGGTGTGGCAAAGGGATGCTTTGCGCTAAGCGTCTGATCTGGCGTGCACGATCAAACGTCGCTGCGCCGCCAAAGCCCAAACAAAATCCTAAGGCTATAAAGGCTTGAGCCTGCTGTTGACTGCCATTAAAAGCATGGGCAATGCCCTTAAGACCTGGACGTTGGCGTAAATACTTAAGCACCCTATCTTGGGCGCGGCGCACGTGTAAGATCACAGGAAGATCATATTGCCGCGCCAACGCCAGTTGTACCTGAAAACACGTTTCCTGATGGGTCTTTAGCTGATCCGTCGTCTTTTCTTTGTCAAAAAAATCTAAGCCAATTTCACCCAGTCCCACAAAGCGTGGATCGTGCATAGCCCGAGCGACCGTGTCCGACAATTGCTTGAGGTCGCGCTCTGTATACTGATGAGCTACCATGGGGTGAATTCCCAGGGTGTAATAAACCCCAGGATATCGCTGCGCCACCGCTTGTACCTGGCTAAAGGTTTGCGGTTTAACGGCGGGCACAATCATGGCCACCACCCCTTTAGCTCGCGCCTGGCGTAGATGGTGATCCAGTTCCGGCGCTAATTCGGCTGCATCAAGATGGCAATGGCTATCGATTAACATGGCGGCCCTAAGGATAATCAGCTAGTGCCTTAGGCAGCGACTTCTAGCAATTGACCGCGTTCCATTTGTAATTTGCGATCGGCGAGTTGTGCCAGTTTTGGATCGTGCGTAACGATAATAAACGCGGTATTAAACGTTGCTTTGATTTGTTTGAGTAAATCAAACATTTGGCTCGCGGTATTGCTATCGAGATTGCCCGTAGGTTCATCGGCCAAGACGCAGACCGGATTGGTCACCAAGGCGCGTGCTAAAGCGACGCGTTGGCGCTCACCGCCCGATAATTGCCCTGGGCTATGCTGCATTCGATCCGCTAAACCGACTTTGCCCAATACTTGCTCGGCAGCTTGGCGCGCTTTATGGCGACTCATGCGTCTGACAATCAGGGGCATGGCGACATTGTCTAAGGCCGAGAACTCGGGCAATAAGTGATGGAACTGATACACAAAGCCTAAATGTTGATTGCGAATCTGACTCAATTGGTTTTCTGATAATTTGTCTGTCGTTTTACCATTGATAATCACTTCACCCGTGCTGGGCTTATCCAGCAAGCCTAGGATATGCATGAGGGTACTTTTACCCGAACCAGAGGCGCCGACAATCGTGAGCATCTCCCCTCTTTTGACCTGTAAATCAATGCCATCCAAGATGACTAATTCATGGTCTACATCTTGATAACTTTTACGAATATCTTTGGCATGCAGCACAATCTCTGGTGCCTGCGGTTGGGATTTGAATGAATTAGTCATGACGTAGGACCTCCGCAGGTTGCAATTTAGAAGCGCGCCAACTTGGATAAAGGGTCGCCAATAGCGACAAGATCAGTGAAGTGAGTGCAATCACAGTAATCACATTAATTTCTGGGTTGGATGGCAATTCACTAATAAAGTAAATCTGGGCATTGATAAATTTGACGCCAAAGATATTTTCAAAAAACGGAATAATGACATCAATATTGTAGGCAATCAGACACCCAAATAAGACACCTAAAAAAGTGCCTACAATACCAATCAGTGCACCCTGAACTAAAAAGATTAAGGCAATCGATTTTTGGGTGACACCGAGCGTGCGCAAAATCGCAATATCCGATTGCTTATCTTTGACGGCCATCACAAGTGAAGATAAGAGATTAAAGGCAGCGACGGCGACAATAAGTGCAAGAATTAGGAACATCATACGTTTTTCGGTTTTGACAGCGGCAAACCACGTACGGTTTTCTTGGGTCCAATCGCGTATAATTAAGCCCGGCTGCATGCTACTGACGAGTTCCATAGCGACTTTGGGGGCTTCGATCATATGTTTGATTTTGAGGCGAGTGCCGGCATAACCATTGTCACGAAAAAGCACGGCGGCGTCATGAGCTGCCACAAAGGCGACACCCGAGTCATATTGATCATGCCCTGAAGAAAAAATGCCAGAGACGGTAAACTGTCGCATCCGTGGCGAAAAACCAGAGGGGTTGATAGAGCCTTGGGCACTTAATAATAATAAGGTATCGCCCACACGAACCCCCATTGATTGCGCTAAATTTGCCCCCAATACTATATTGTAGGCGCCCTGTTTGAGTTGTTGCAGATCGCCCTGCACCATTTGCTCAGGTAATTCAGAGACCTGCCCTTCATTAACGGGATCGATGCCACGGATTTCTACGCCCTTTAGCATGCCGTTGCGACTGAGCATCCCCGTGGCCGAGACAAAGGCAGAGGCACCAATCACTTCGGGATTACGTTCAGCTTGTTGCGCCAAGTCTTGCCAGTGCTCAAGACTCGTGGCTGGATCTTGGTTCATATTAAAGACCTGAATATGTGGGATGACCGACAACATGCGATCTCGCACTTGCACCTGAAAGCCGTTCATCACAGACATCACAATGATCAAGGCGGCTACTCCTAAGGCAATACCGGCCATTGAACTGCCCGTGATGACCGAGATATAGCGGTCCTTTTTTTTGCCTCGGCCAGCCACTCGGCTCAGTCCCGCATAGCGCAGACCAATCCAAAATTCATATAAGTTTTTCATTAAAAATTACTCGTTAAACAATTACAATAGAGCGATGGATATATTAATTAGCGACGCCGTATTGCCCGTCGATCTTGCTACCGAAATTAGCGCGCATATCAGCCCCCAACATGCCTTACGGCAAGTGCTCAAACACGCGACCCACCAGGTCGAGCGCCTCGATCAGCAGCAGGGCTGCAGCAGCAGTGAAGCTGTGATTTTAAATCATTATGGCTACACAGCGTCAGCAAATTCCCCGCTGCTTGATGTATTGCCTTTTTTGAGTCTCCTAAAAAGCCCATTGTCGACACCGCAAACGCAGCCATTGGCGTTGTTAGAGCTTTGTCACTTTGAGATTGACCAGCAGCACAGTGGCTTAATTCCCGCCAAAGAACTGCACATTAGCAACGAGCATCGGCAGCAATTATTCACAGAGCTAGCCCCTTTATTGGCCGAAAAAAACATCACTGTATACGATCACCGTCAAGATAGATGGCTCATTAGCTTGCCAGACAGTATTGTAGCAGCGCCACAAAGCAGCGCCAAAATGGCCTCGCAACTGGTGCATGAATACTGGCCCAAAAGCGCCCAATACAAGGGGCTCAGAGTGCTACTTAATGAAATTCAAATGCAATGCTTTCAGAGTGCCGTCAATCAAGCGCGCCATGTAGCGGGGTTGCCTGCCATTAATAGTGCCTGGATTTTTGGCAAGTTACCAGCACACATCCGTCCTGACAGCCAACAGCGCTGGCACACTGCCAGCTACCAGGGTCTGACTTATGAGGTTTTTGAACAAGGTGATCATGCGCTCGCCTATATCGATGTCTTAGAACCGGCTTTCAGAAAACAGGATTGGGGCGCTTGGCTACAAGGCTTTAATGGCCTCTCAGACTTTATGGCACAGGCCTGGAAAGCGAGGCCGCACACTCGGTTCATTTTCACTGGACCTGAGGAGCTAAAAACGTTGACTCGCACTAAACCATGGGGCGCTAAACGCCTTCTACAAACACTGAATAAGAGCAATAAACAATGGAATCAATGGTGGCTTCAATCATTTTAGAAACCCGTCCGACTAACCCCAAAGCCCAAGAATCACTGCAAGCAGCCGGCGTGGCGCCTATTTTGGCGCGGTTATTTGCCGCCCGCGGTATCGAGCAATTACAAGAAGTGCAATATGATTTGCGCCATTTGCTCTCGCCCGGCCAGCTTTTAAACTGCCAAAAAGCCGCGCAACTCTTGGCTGATGCCATTGCCGCCAAAAAATCCATTTTGATTGTGGCTGACTACGATTGTGATGGCGCCACCGCCTGCGCTATTGGCTTGCGCGGCCTGTCGATGTTTGGCGCCAACGTCGACTTTATGGTGCCGAATCGTTTTGAGACAGGGTATGGTTTATCTCCAGCCGTGATTGAAGTCATCCAAAAGCGCTTTGATCCCCTACCGGATCTGATTGTCACGGTCGACAACGGGATTGCCAGTATCGATGGTGTGGCTGCAGCCAAGGCCCTCGGCATTGATGTGATTGTGACGGACCACCACTTGCCGGCCGATGAGGTGCCCGAGGCCTTAACCATTGTTAATCCAAACCAAAAAGGCTGTCAATTTCCGTCTAAGAGCATGGCGGGTTGCGGTGTGATTTTTTATGTTTTAATTGCACTGCGTGCTGAATTACGACAACGCGGCGCCTTTGCGCACAAGCCCGAGCCCAATCTGAATCAACTGACGGATATTGTCGCCCTGGGTACGGTGGCCGATGTGGTGAAACTCGATGCCAATAATCGGATTTTAGTGTCGCAAGGCTTACGACGTATGCGTAATGGTCAAATGGCGGCCGGTATTAAGGCTTTATTTGATGTGGCGGGAGCCGATTATCGGCGCGCCAGCACTATGGATTTGGGCTACAAAATCGGTCCGCGTATCAACGCCGCCGGCCGTTTACAAGATATGAGTATTGGCATTCACTGCTTGCTCACCGATAATTACGATGAGGCCTTTGAATTAGCCACGCAACTCAATAACATTAATTTGCAACGTCGTAGCATCGAATCTCACATGAACGAGGATGCTTTAGAAGTGCTCGAAAACAATACAGCACTGAATGAACTAGCGGCGATTTGTGTGTATGAGCCCGGTTGGCATCAAGGGGTGATTGGCTTAGTTGCCTCGCGTCTCAAAGAAAAATTCTGGAAGCCGGTATTTGCCTTTGCTCGGGGTGATGATCATGAATTGCGAGGCTCTGGTCGTTCAGTGCCGGATGTGCATTTGCGCGATGCCCTTGACTGGGTCTCTAAAAAACATCCTAAACTACTGCTTAAATTTGGTGGCCACTCCATGGCAGCGGGGCTATCTATCCTCGAACAAGATTTGCCTCTTTTTCGCCAAGCCCTGCACGAAGCGGTTGTCAGCATGACGGGTAAACAAAAATTTGAGGCCGTACTAGAAACGGATGGTCCACTGGATAATCAATTAGTGACGGTACAAAATGCCCAGTTACTGCAACAACAAGTATGGGGCACAGGTTTTCCTAATCCCGTTTTTTGTGATGTTTTTCGTCTGCGCAAACATCTTATTCTCAAAGAAAAACATAGTCGCTTAGTCCTAGAAAAAAACCAACAATTATTTGAAGCGATTTGGTTTAATCATGTTGATCCTTTGCCTGAATACATCGAGGTGGCCTATGAATTGGATAATAATGAATGGCAAGGCTTAAGCAAAGTACAGTTATTAGTTCGACACGCCACGGAGGCTTTTTAGAGGGAGGCTTTTTTAAATGCGACATTTTGCTTTGCGGTCTTGCTTACGACGTGCACTACGCATAGTGCTGCCGCTTAGTCTATTGGCTGTGGGTTTGGCGGGCTGTGCCGACGCGACCCCGATTAGTCGACAAATTGATGGCATGATTGGCACCGTGGGCGGCTCGTTTGGACAGGTGACGGGGCATTCTTGGTAATCACTTAGTGCCGTTTGCTTGGGGGTTGGCCGCTACGCCATCCAGCCAAAATCAAAAAGACTCATTTTGCAGATTTACCCACTTGCTGACACTTATACAGCACAAACGCTTAAAATATTGGGTTTACTATCTTTTTATTGGTATTAGCATGGAAGCAGAACGTCAAAACGCAATTAGCGCCAAATTAGAGGATTTGAGCGCCAGAGAGCTTGCCCTACGGGGGTATCTTTGACTACGACCAAAAGAGCGAGCGCCTACAAGTTGTCAATCTAGAACTCGAAAATCCAGAGATTTGGAATGATCCTGAGCATGCTCAGAAACTTAGCAAAGAAAAAAAGCGTCTCGACGATGTGGTCTTGGTCTTAGAACAATTACAGCAAGACATTGCTGACAACCAAGATATTCTGCAATTAGCCCAAGAAGAAGAGGATGACGAAACCCTCAAGGCTATTGAAACAAGCGCTAAGTCGCTTGAAAAAACCATTAAGGGCTTTGAGTTCCGTCGTATGTTCTCCAATCCCGCCGATCCATTAAACTGCTTTATTGATATTCAATCCGGTGCTGGGGGTACCGAGGCTCAGGACTGGGCCTCTATGCTGTTGCGCCAATATCTTCGTTACTGCGAGAACAAAGGTTTTAAGGTCGAGGTACTCGAAGAGTCTCCGGGGGATGTGGCAGGCATTAAATCCGCTACCCTCAAGGTCGAAGGTGAATACGCCTTTGGCTTATTACGTACCGAGAGTGGTGTGCACCGCTTAGTGCGTAAGAGTCCATTTGACTCAAATAATGGTCGCCATACTTCTTTTGCGAGTTTGTATGTGTATCCAGAGGTTGACGATTCCATCGAGATTGAGATCAACCCGGCTGATTTACGTATTGATACTTATCGCGCCAGTGGTGCAGGTGGTCAACACATTAACAAAACTGACTCGGCCGTGCGTATTACGCACGAACCCACTGGGATTGTGGTGCAATGTCAAAATGACCGTTCGCAACATCGTAATCGTGCCGAAGCGATGTCGATGTTACGCTCGAAATTGTACGAATTAGAGATGCGCAAGCGCATGCAAGAGCAACAATCCCTTGAAGACGCCAAAACCGATGTGGGTTGGGGCCATCAGATTCGCTCCTATGTTCTCGATCAAAGTCGCATCAAAGATTTACGTACCAACGTAGAGATTTCTAATACGCAAAAAGTGTTGGATGGCGATTTGGATCCCTTTATTGAAGCCAGTCTTAAGCAAGGAGTCTAAATGAAACGTTTTGTCATGGTCACGGGAGCCTCCCGCGGTCTCGGGCTTGCGCTCGCTAAAGCTGCTCTCCCCTATGCCGATACGCTACTCGTAGTTGCAAGACACCCAAGCGCAGAACTGCAAGCCTTGGCGACTCAAAGTGCTTGCGAGCTGCGCTTTGAAGCCTGTGATCTGAGCGATTGTCAGCAAATCGATCAGTTATGCCAAGGCCTCAGTGCCTATTTACAAACTCACGCGTTTGATGAGTATTGGCAAATCAACAATGCAGGCACCTTGGGCCCCATGAAGCAATTCAACGGCTTAGCACGGACCAGCGCGCAAACCATTAGTCAAGCCTTTAACCTCAATGTGGTGCAAGTGATGCGACTCTGTAGTTGCTTTTTAGAAGCCACTCAAGATCGCCTAACCAAGGTGGTCAATATCAGCTCCGGTGCCGCACATCGAGCCACCGAGGGCTGGGGCGTATACTGTGCCAGTAAAGCCGCCCTGGATATGTACACTAAAGTCGCACAAAGCGAGGTACAACACGCGAAATTGGTCGCCATGGCGCCAGGCGTGGTAGATACCGATATGCAAGCCAATATCCGCCGTCAATCTGAAGAGGATTTTCCAAATATTGAGCGTTTTTTGCGGCTACATGCTGAGCATGAACTACGGAGCCCTCAAGAAGTGGCCCTAGCCATTATTGAGTACATGACGACGCCAGAATTTGGTGATCCTATTATTGACCATATCAACAATATTATCTAAACATCGCTATTTATTATTATGACAAGCCAAGATCAAACCTCCACAGACGAGAATCATTTAATTGCTGAACGCCGCGACAAACTCACGGCACTACGCCAGCAAGGCAATCCTTTTCCAAATAAATTCCAACCGCAACACCATGCTGACGAGTTACAACAAGCTTTTGCTGAAGCCAGCAAGGAGACTTTAGCCGAGCAAGCCCAGCAGGCCAGTGTTGCCGGTCGAATCATGCTCAAGCGGGTCATGGGTAAGGCCAGTTTTGCCACCATCCAAGATGGCTCGGGTCGGATTCAATTGTATTTAGATAAGGGTGTGCTGGGTGAAGACGCGTATGAGGATTTCAAGCGCTTAGATATAGGTGATATTGTCGGTGCTCGTGGTGAGATCTTTAAAACCAATAAGGGCGAGTTATCTATTCGTGTACAAGAATTGGCCCTTATCGCGAAGTCCTTACGTCCCCTTCCTGACAAATTCCATGGTTTAGCCGATCAAGAAACACGCTATCGTCAGCGTTATGTTGATTTGATTATGAATGAGCAAACGCGCCAAACCTTCAAAACCCGTAGTAAAGCGATTGGTGTGATTCGTAATTTAATGCTCGATAATGAATTCATCGAGGTCGAAACGCCGATGCTGCACCCTATTCCAGGTGGTGCTGCCGCTAAACCTTTTATTACGCATCACAATGCGCTCGATATGGATATGTATTTGCGTATTGCCCCAGAACTTTATCTCAAACGCTTGGTTGTCGGTGGTTTTGAGCGGGTGTTTGAGATCAATCGCAATTTCCGTAATGAAGGTGTCAGTCCACGCCATAATCCAGAATTCACCATGATGGAATTTTATGCGGCCTACAAAGACTACGAGTGGATGATGAATTTCACCGAGAATTTGATTCGGGAAACCGCTAAACGTACGCTAGGTTCCGCGGTGCTGACTCACCAAGAGCGTGAATTAGACCTAGAAAAACCGTTTGATCGCTTAACCATTACCGAAGCCATTCTTAAATATGCGCCGCAATACACGGCTGAACAACTGCAGGACAAAGACTTTTTGCGCAATGAATTAAGACAATTTAAGGTCGATGTCGATGGTGCTGTGATGCAACGTGCCGAAATTGGTGCTTTGCAACTTGCTTTATTTGAAGAAACCGCTGAAGCACAATTGTGGCAGCCGACCTTTATTGTTGATTACCCTGTGGAAGTCTCGCCCCTAGCACGTGCGAGCGATGCCAACCCAGACATTACGGAGCGTTTTGAATTATTCATTACTGGCCGAGAAATCGCCAACGGCTTTTCGGAGTTGAATGATCCCGAAGATCAGGCGGCGCGTTTCCGTGCCCAAGTGGAAGCCAAGGATGCGGGTGACGAAGAAGCCATGTATTACGATGCCGATTATATTCGCGCCTTGGAATACGGCATGCCTTATGCGGGTGGTTGCGGCATTGGTATTGATCGCCTGATCATGTTATTGACCGACAGCCCTAGCATTCGTGATGTCTTGCTATTCCCACACTTACGTAAACTTGACTAAAGAATTGCCTTAGTGTCCGTACAAAAAAGCCTCCCATGGATGGGAGGCTTTTTTACGTCTAGCTGCTCGTCGATGCTGTGTGTACAGCGGTCGTTGAGTAGCTTTAGTTCCGCAAGATTGGTACGACTGATCATTAAAAGATCAGACGGTCGCTTAATTAGGCCGCACCCCCTTATTAATCCTTCAGTCGATAACCCGTTTTAAAAAGCCAAGCCACCAAGCTAGAGCATAAGACGAGGAATAAAATAATAATGCTAAAGCTCACTAAGGGGCTAACGTCACTACTACTATAAAAACTCCATCTAAAACCACTGATTAAATACACTAAGGGATTGAGTAAAGCCACTTTGTTCCAAATCCCAGGCAGCATGTCGATAGAGTAAAAAGCACCACCCAAAAAGGTTAAGGGGGTAATCACCATCAGCGGGATAATTTGCAGTTTTTCAAAACCATCGGCCCACAAGCCAATAATAAAGCCAAACATAGAGAAGGTAATAGCCGTCAGCACGAGAAATACGACCATCATGAAGGGATGTTGTACCTCAAAATCAACAAAAAATGAGGCCGTGATCAGGATTAATAAGGCAATAATGACACTCTTAGTGGCGGCCCCACCCACAAAGCCCAGAATCACTTCTTTGTAAGAAACCGGCGCCGAGAGAATTTCATAAATTGCCCCATTATGACGCGGCATATATATGCCAAAAGAGGCGTTGGAGACACTCTGCCCCATGAGAGTCATCATCATCAATCCTGGCACAATAAAGGCACCGTAACTGACATCACCAATATTGCCTATACGGGACCCCATGGCACTGCCAAACACCACAAAGTACAAAGCGGTTGAAATGACGGGGGCTAAAAGGCTTTGTAATAACGTGCGCCAAGCACGTTTAACTTCATATTTATAAATGGTAAAGGCGGCAAGCCAATTCATACAAGTTCCTTAAGGAGAAGGTAAACAGCAGTGGTCAGTGTTGACAAAAAACGCTAGATACGGCGATTTAGCAAGCGCCCATTAGGCATTTTCTTTGACGAGCGAAACAAAAATATCTTCTAAACTACTTTCAGAGGAGTGAATATCACTGATTTGGATATTTTCTTCGAGTAGTTTTGACAGTAACACATTAAAACTGTTCTGCCGCTGGTGTTCACGTGAATAGGTATAGACTAAGGTGTGGCCATGGTTTTCGAGGCGAATCGGCCAATCGTGTAGGCATTCAGGAAGGCTAGTTAGCGCTTGTACTAAATGCAAGCTGAGTTCTTTTTTACCTAACTGGCCCATGAGTTTGTCTTTGTCTTGGACCAATAAAATCCGCCCGTGATTAATGACAGCAATACGATCGGCCATATCTTCGGCCTCTTCGATATAGTGGGTGGTCAAAATAATCGTCATACCCTGTTCGGTTAAGCGACTGACCATACGCCACAAATCACGACGCAGTTCTACGTCGACGCCAGCGGTCGGCTCGTCCAAGAATAAGACTTCAGGATCATGCACCAAGGCCTTAGCAATAAGCACGCGGCGTTTCATACCGCCTGAGAGACTAAGGATACGATTGTCACGCTTATCCCAAAGATGAAGATCTTTGAGGATTTGCTCGATTTTGGCAGGATCGGCTTTTTTGCCGAAGAGACCACGGCTATAGGCGACGGTATCGTAGACTTTTTCGAAGGACTCGGTCAGGAGCTCTTGGGGCACGAGACCAACCAGTGGGCGCACTTGACGATAATCTTTTTGGATATCGAGGCCATTGATCAGAACTTGACCACTGCTGGCATTCACTAAGCCTGTAATAATACCAATCATCGTGGTTTTGCCAGCACCGTTGGGACCGAGAAGTGCCAGGATTTCGCCGCGTTTAATATCGAGATTGACTCCATGTAGAGCGGTAAAACCATTTTTGTAAGATTTTTTGAGATCTTTGATAGAGACAATAATATCGTCTGCTGCGCTAGCTGTGGAAGCGTTTGTCATAATAAAAAAGCTGAACATTGCGGTCCAGCTTCAGTTAAAAGATTGAAATTACACGAGTTTGACGTTAATGCTGGGTAAATCATCGACAGTCACGTGGATGACATCACCTTTTTGTACTGGGCCCACGCCTTCTGGCGTTCCTGTGTAGATGATATCGCCCGCCTGCAATTCGAAGAGTTCTGAAAGTTTAGCAATGGTTTCGTTGACAGACCAGATCATATCGCTGAATTGGCCATTTTGTTTGACAGTATCGTTTACAGATAACTGTAAATGGCCCTCGGTCAATTCACCCGTGGCTTGGATGGGCTTGATGTGACCGATGGGCGCGGCATAATCAAAGGCTTTGGCAATATCCCAAGGCAAACCCGCTTCGCGCATTTGTTGCTGTAAATCGCGACGGGTCATATCCAAACCTACAGCATAACCAAAAATATGTTGCGCCGCGTGTTCCACTGCAATGTGACGACCACCTTTGGCCAAGGCCACCACTAATTCACCCTCATAGTGCAAATTAGTGGTTTGTGGTGGATACGGCAATTCCACAGTTTGTTGCGGATCGACGACGAGTAAGGACTGAGCATCACTGGCCTTAGTGAAAAACACAGGGGGCTGACGACTCGGATCACCGCCCATTTCCTTGACATGATTGGCGTAGTTTTTGCCCACGCAATAAATACGACGTACTGGAAAAACTTGCTCGCTGCCTTCAACAGGGATGGCGGCGCGCGGTGCTGGTTCGAACGTATAAGTCGTCATAGGGATTCCTTCCATTAAATACTAGTCGTTATTACCACCTAAAAAGCTTTTGAGTTTGTCTGCACGACTTGGATGACGCAATTTACGTAAAGCCTTGGCTTCTATTTGACGAATACGTTCACGGGTCACGTCAAATTGTTTACCCACTTCCTCGAGCGTTTGATCGGTACTAATGCCAATCCCAAAACGCATGCGGAGCACTTTAGCTTCTCTTGGTGTAAGTGAATCCAAGACCTCACGGAAGGCATCGCGCATAGAGCCTTGTAGAGCGCTCTCTACTGGTGCAGTCGTTTGCACGTCCTCGATAAAATCACCTAAATGTGAATCATCGTCGTCACCGATAGGAGTTTCCATAGAAATCGGTTCTTTGGCGATTTTGAGGATTTTGCGAACCTTATCCTCAGGCATGTCCATTTTTTGGGCTAACGTGGCTGGATCAGGCTCTAGGCCAGTTTCTTGGAGAATTTGGCGATTGATACGATTCATCTTATTGATGGTCTCGATCATATGCACTGGAATACGAATCGTGCGTGCCTGGTCAGCAATGGAACGGGTAATGGCCTGACGAATCCACCAGGTGGCATAGGTAGAGAATTTATAACCACGGCGATATTCGAATTTATCAACGGCTTTCATGAGACCAATATTACCCTCTTGGATCAGATCCAAGAACTGCAAACCACGATTGGTGTATTTTTTGGCAATAGAAATCACTAAGCGCAAGTTAGCCTCAATCATTTCTTGTTTGGCTTTCTTGGCAGTGGTTTCACCATTAATCATGCGTTTGTTAATGTCTTTAAGGTCGCTAATCGGAAGCAAGACCTCTTCTTCAATAGCATGAATTTGTTGTTGTAATTCCTGTACGTCTGGTACTGCACGCAACAAGCTCTCTACATACGGCGGATTTTTTGCGATTTCTTGATGGATCCACTCTAAATTCGTTTCATTGTTCTTGAAAGACGCAATAAAGTCGGCGCGTGGCATACCGACGCGTTCAACGCAGGCATCTAACACGCTGCGCTCAAGCGCACGAACTTCGGCCACTTTTTCGCGCAAGATATTACTGAGGCGTTCCACCATTTTAGAGGTCAAACGCACGCCCATTAATTCGTTGAGAATCGCTTGTTGGTGCTTATTGTAAGCCGCAGATTTGTAATGCCCTGCTTTGTGCTCGTCAAGCATTTTGTTGAAGGATTTCTCGATGCGTGCAAATTTGTCAAAGGACTCCACGCGTAGGGTCTCGAGTTGCTTGCTACTCATACCGCCGGCAGGTGCATCTTCACCGTCTTCAGAAGCTCCTGAACCCGCATATTCTTCGCCATTTTCATCGAGTAAACCGTCAACAATATCCTCAATTTGCGCTTGTTTGTTTTTGACTTTTTCGATGTGATCGAGGATTTCTCGAATGGTACGAGGGAAGGTCGCGATCGCCATTAGCATGTGTTTGAGGCCACCCTCAATACGTTTAGCAATTTCGATCTCGCCTTCTTTGCTTAGCAAATTCACTGAACCCATTTCACGCATATACATGCGAACAGGATCGGTCGTACGACCAAAATCAGAGTCGACTGTCGTCAGAGCCGCTTCGGCATCGTCGTCAACATCGTCATCGTTGACAGGATTTGGATCATTGAGAAGTAAATCTTCGGCACTCGGTGCTTGATCGTAAACGGTGAGGCCCATTTCGTGGAAGGTCGCAATAATGCTATCCATCGCATCGGAATCGACCAAATCTTCTGGCAAGGAGTCATTGACGTCAGCAAACGTGATATAGCCACGATCTTTGGCCAATTGGATTAATTCACGTAAGCGTTTACGACGCTCTTCGAGATTAATGGTTTTACGACTACCGCTTTCTTTGACTGTTTTGGATTTTGAGCCGCTTTTTTTGCGAGATTGCTTACTATTAGAGATTTTGCTTTCTTCTTTTTCGATGAACGCGGCGTCTTGATCCTCATCGTAATCGTCGTCGTTATCATCATAATCGTCAAAATCATGATCATTATCTAATTGATCATCATCGTCATCTTGCAATTGCGCTTTATTGGCACTGGCTTTTTTAGCGGTGCTTTTGGACTTTGGGGCACGTTTAGCGGTGCTTTTGCTAGCGGCTTTTTTGGCGCTCGCTTTCTTGGCCGCGCGTTTCCTGGCTGGGGCTTTTTGCGCCGTCGTAGAGGACTCTGCGGCACTCTCTGCACTTAGTGCAAGCGCTTCCTCTGAGCTCGGATTTTCTTTAGTTTGAGTGGTCGCCGTGCTTGACGTTTTGCGTGTACTGCTTTTGTTCGTTTTGCGACGAGTAGCAGGCGCTTTTGGGGTAGCGCTAGGATTGACCGTAGTATTCTGGGCTTGTGTCGTATCCGCTTGAGCAGCCGTGGTTTTTTTTGGAGTTTTTGCTGGTGTCGTAGATTGAGATTTGCTGTTAGACATTGAAATTGTCACCTTAAACCAAGAATAATTAAATTAAGAAAATACCGATAAACGGTGTCGCTTCTAAAAACTAAGAAGTTATCACATTACATAGGGATTAATGAATAAATTTCAAGTAAATTAAGCCCCAAAAGGCGATTTATCGTTACCTTATATGCGCTAATTACAAAACGCCTAAAAACCATTGTCTATGCTCACGAGACGCCAAGGCATTCAGAGTGAACGTATTTAAAACTCGCTGCAAAGTGTTTAAACTTAGCTGACATTTGATGCCATCAAAGCCAAGCCCTTCCCCTACATACACAGTCTTCTTTTACCTAAAAAGGTACCCACCATATTACGATCGCTCGCAAACAATCCCAAGCATCGTCCTTAAAACATGCCGCCTAGCAAGCCATATCTTTGCTAGCGACACTGAGGGCTTAACATGGAGAGACGCGTAAGGCTTAACTCACCATTTGCTTGCCAGCGCTACCTTTATCCACCACATCTGCCACCCCAAAGAGCCAGATAAGAAGCAACATACCAGCCTTTTTGTGCTGCTTGAGGTGGCTTTGAACTGCTTTTGGCAACCTGAGGCTACTTTTGGCGGCCTTAGACCGATGTCCTCGCTTAGCTTATAAGGGCTCTCGCTGTATAAGAGGGATAAGAGTTTAGCGCTTGCAGAGCGATGTCCTATCGTTTGAAATTGTCCTATTTGCAGGTGCTCTATTTGCAGCATTAGCAGTCATAGGTAACCTAATATTATAACATGTATCCGATTTATACCTACTTTAAGATACGTATACGTGCATTTAAGGTTTGGTAACGTTTACGGGCGCTATCGGTCTGTAAGCCCTTATCCACTAAGTCTTGCTGCTCAGAGAGTAGATTTTCCAATTCGATCTTACGCAACGCATCTTGCCATTCTTGCAACGGTTGAGGCAAAGGTTCTAACTGGCTCGCCTCTGTTTGTAAACCTAAAAGCACTTGATAGAGCCGATCTTGTGGGCTCAATTGCTGCATCCAGATGGCTAAATTTCTGCCCGCCTGACTTTGCACAAAGGCGACAAATTCCACAACTAAACCTAAATGGGGATGCCGACTGAGCACCTCTAACTGCCTTTCATTAATTTGCTCGAATAAGTCGGGATGCATGAGGAGCAATGTCAGGAGGCGCTTAGACAACGGTGTGGTACGACTGCGCGATGGTGTCGAAGGCGTATGCGACCGATAGCGTGAAGGTCGTGACGCAGGCGGCGGTGATGATGAGCCCGAATGTCCGCTAGAGAGTGCGGCAAAAGGATCATCATCGTCTGGACTATTGGCTGGCGCCGCTTGGTGTGAGTGAGTGGCAGTGGCGCTGCCCGAGGTCGCCAAACCTGGATAATGGGCTTGACGCTGCTCTTGTTGCTGTTGTCGTTGCCATAAGGCTTGTTGCATTTCATCGTGTGTCAGCTGCAAAAGCCGCGCCAATTCGTTTTGAATTTGGAGTGTCAGATTAATCGCTGGCAACTGTTGCCACAAGTCATAAAACGCATGTAAGCAGGCGGCTCTACCTTCTGCTTGTTGCAAGTCATAGCGTTGTTGTAGTTGCGCGAACAAATAGCTCGATAGGGTTTGGGCATTTTTGAGTAAATCCTCAAACTGCGCCTTACCGTATGCTTGTACATAGCTATCCGGATCATGTTCTGCAGGTAAGAACAAAAACCGTATAGAGAGGTCATCTTGGAGCAACGGCAAGCATGATTGCAAAGCACGCCAAGCGGCTTTTTGACCGGCGGCGTCACCATCAAAACTAAAAACAATTCTGTCACTGACTTTGATCAGTTGCTGAATGTGCGCACCGCTCGTAGCAGTACCTAAGGTCGCCACCGCATAGTCTAGGCCGGCATTGGCCAAGCTGACCACATCCATATAGCCTTCAACCACCAACACCTGCCCCGCTTTGCGGATACTTTGGCGGTTTTCCCATAAACCGTAAAGCTCTTTGGACTTATTAAATAACGGGGTTTCGGGCGAGTTCAAGTACTTAGGTTGGCCCTTACCCAAGACACGGCCACCGAAACCAATCATATGACCTCGCGCATTGCGGATCGGAAACATGACGCGACTACGAAAACGGTCATAGCGTAAACCTTGCTGGTTTTCTATGACCAAACCACTGGTGATTAAATGCTCATTGCTTTGATAATCGGCGAACACTGTGGCCAGACTTTGGCGATCATGGCCAGACCAACCAAGCCGAAATTTTTTGGCTGTTTGCCCGCTAATCCCCCGGCCTTTGAGATAAAGCGCCGCTTCATTGAGACGCTTTTCGGCATGCGCCTCTATGCCTAAGGTTTTGCGCTTGAGTAAATCATAGTAATGCTGTTCGGCTCGATTCAGCGCATCGGTGAGTAATTCTTTTTCGGTTTTTTGCTGTTTGAACTTCGCTTTTTGGGAGGGACTATATTCTTTTTGGGGCACTTCCATGCCCACAGATTGCGCTAAGCTTTTGACGGCTTCAGGGAAGCTTTGGCCAGTATGCTCCATCAAAAATTTAATCGCTGTGCCGTGAGCGCCACAACCAAAACAATGATAGAACTGCTTACTAGGACTGACGGTAAAAGACGGTGTTTTTTCTTGATGAAAAGGACATAAGCCCAAAAGATTACTACCGCCCTTCTTTAATTGCACATATTGCCCGACAACATCGGTAATATCGACGCGTTCTAGCAATTGTTGAATAAAGTCTTCTGGGATCACGCGGGCGCTCTTAAACAATTGGATGGGAACAAAATGCTGTCGGGTCAGTACAAACAGCAAAGGGCATAATAAATCCCAATTTACAAGAAATTAGAATTTATTATGCCTGAAAATAAGGAATCTGCGCGAGTATTCAGTCGGCTTAAAATAAGTCAGCAGTTAGCTGGCTAAGTCCTAGCATCCTGAGTGATGCATTGATCTAGATACTGACTTGTGCGAGCCTTATATATGTCATCGCTTATTAAAACATTGCTGATAGCTAGGCTAAACGCGTATTTTAAGCGTGTACTGCTTTGCGATTGAATGACAGTTTAGCATCACACTCACCTAGAAATGCCATGAAAACTAAGTTAGGCGCTATCACTAGGCGCTCAGTCTTGGTGGGCAGTTATTAAAAAGAATATCAACTTTTTATAAAAGGATTAACTATGGATGGACGCGAACTCATTGTCTACGCCCATCCTATCTTAGCAAACCCTCTCGTCACCAAGACCTTTGCTGAATGAACAATCGCTAAGAATTAGTATAGGCGCGGTGGTAATTGTTGACTACGGATACGTTTGTAGTGACGTTTAACCGCTGCAGCGTGTTTGCGTTTGCGCTCTGCAGTAGGTTTCTCGTAGTATTCACGAGCACGTAATTCAGTAAGAAGACCAGTTTTTTCGATAGTGCGTTTGAAGCGACGTAAAGCAACTTCGAACGGCTCATTTTCTTTGACGCGAATGTATGGCATGTAATATAAACTTTTAGTGAGTTAAAAAAATTATTAGAAAGTTAAGTGTAGGATCTAGCCACTGACATAAACCTAGTGGCAGCAACTAAGTAAGCGGTTCCTTTAGTGATTTAATCAGTGATTTAATCAGTGACTCAATCAAGCTGATATTACGATAAATCCGTAAGTGCTTAGTGTATTAAATCATTAGCACTTCATAGCCCCTGAGGACGATATAGTAGACCATAATGTGGCCTAACGACCAGCTTATCACCGTCTTTATCCGACGATAACGTGTTACTGATAACGTGCTACTCTATAACACTCTATGCCAGCACTAAAAAGCCTTTGCTAACTCTTTGGTAAGCCTTCGACAAGCTTTTGCTAACTTTGGCAACCTTTTAGTATCCCTCTAGCCTATAGTGCCTATTCGATCAACACCGATACCGATAAGCAGCGGCCAAATCGAAGTCGAAGGCTCTATAGTCCTATGACCTAAAGTCTAAAACGCTAAAACACTTTATCAACACGTCTACGCTTCAGCACTGATTAAATTTTACTAAATACTGAACTTTACTTAGGATCAATACACTTTTATCTTTTACCCTAAATAAATTAATCTATAAATTACAACTACTTAAGATTAAATTTAATCTAGGATGATAGCATATTTTAATTGTTTTGTATACCTTTTCGCATCCACGCCTCGAGTTGGTGTGGTCGAATCGTATCATAATCCTCAAAAGGCTGATGAATCCAAGGGTTGGTATCGAGCTTTTTGACATAATAGTCAGGTTGTACAGTAGAGTGGCCTTTCCACCACAAAACAGCTGAACGCAGTTCTTCGATTTGGGGGAATTGGGCAAGCAAATGCTCACGCACCTTATTGAAGGTATGCCCCGTATCCACCATATCATCGACCAATAGAACACGCCCACTGAGGGTGCCTTTAGTAATGGTGATGAATTCAGCAATATCCAACGTGCTCTGGATGGTTCCGGCCGCTTCGCGATAGCTACTGGTGGCCAGGATGGCCAATGGCACATCATAGATGCGGGACATCACGTCGCCTACGCGCACGCCGCCCCTTGCCAAACAGACGATAACGTCAAACTTCCAATCAGAATGATAAACCTGTAAGGTCAATTCTTCGATTAGGCGGTGGTACTGCTCCCAACTCACCCACTCATCAGTCTCGGTGCTTTTTGGCAAGGTGCTCATAAGTTATCCTAGGTAAAACCCCTATTATAAACCCTATGATGCTTTAGTTAAAGCAAATGGATCTTGGCAGAGAATCGTTTCTGAGCGATCGGGGCCTGTGGAGATCATGGCAATTGGCACTTCGCAAATTTCTGCAATACGCTCCAGCAATTTACGCGCATTTTCAGGGAGTTTGTCGTACTCTTTTAGACCTTTGGTTGAGGATTGCCAACCTGGATAGGTTTCAATAATGGCTTCGGCTTGAGCCACCTTGTCAGCGCCATACGGTAATAAATCGATGGTCTCACCATTGATTTTGTAACCCACACACAGACCAATTTCTGCTAAGTCGTCCAAGACATCAAGCTTAGTGACACATAAACCACTAATGCCATTAATAATGACTGAGCGTTTTAGGGCGGCGCCATCAAACCAGCCACAGCGGCGTGGGCGGCCAGTGACGGCACCAAATTCTTGCCCTACTTTAGCAATGTGAGCACCGGTTTCATTATCGAGCTCGGTCGGGAATGGGCCGGAACCGACGCGTGTACAATAAGCCTTGGTGATACCCAAGACATAGTGCAGGCTTTGTGGACCAACACCAGCACCGGCTGACGCTTGACCAGCCAGGCAGTTGCTGCTGGTCACAAACGGATAAGTACCGTGATCAACGTCTAATAAGGCCCCTTGGGCACCTTCAAAAAGCAAGGATTTACCCGCTTTTTGGGCACGATATAACAAGGCAGAAACATCAGCTACCATCGGTGCGATTTGTTCGGCTAAGCTTCGGATCTCCTCGCGCACCGTAGCAAAATCAATACTGGCGGCGCCTAGGTGTTGCAATTCGACATTATGATAGTCGATCACAGCTTGTAATTTTTCATCGAGCTTATCGCTATAGAGGTCTTGTACGCGAATGGCACGACGCGCGACTTTGTCTTCGTAGGCTGGACCGATACCTCGGCCTGTGGTGCCGATTTTTTGATCCGCTTTGCTTTTTTCGCGGGCTTGGTCAATAGCCACGTGATATGGCAAAATCAAGGGACACGCTTCGGAGATTTTGAGGCGATCGCGTACCTTAATGCCAGCGCTTTCGAGCTCTTGGATCTCTGAGATCAGGGCTTGTGGTGACAAGACCACGCCATTACCAATATAACAATACACATGCGGATGCATAATCCCAGAAGGAATTAAGCGTAAAACGGTGCGTTGACCATTGATCCAAAGGGTATGTCCAGCATTATGCCCCCCCTGAAAACGCACGACACCGTGCACTGACTCGGCCAACCAGTCAACAATTTTACCTTTACCTTCGTCACCCCATTGGGTACCAATAACAACAACGTTTTTACTCATATTTGATGCTTTGTATTTAAAAATTAAAATAAAAAACTCTTAGGCAATGTCTTGCAATTGCCACTGTGCATCGACCTGCACTAATTCTTGTGTGAATTTAAATTCGTCTTGATCTTGTTGCGCATCAGGCAGCATTTCGACCACGATGTGGCCTTGGGCACGTAGCTGGGCGATGGCTTGCCTCAGTGATGCATCTTGGGACTGCCAGGGCGCCTTGATGGCCTGTACGATGGGCGCTGGTGCTAAGCCCTGTACTAACTGGCGTAGATCCAAACTAAACCCTGTCGCTGGACGTGCCCGACCAAAAGCCTTACTGACATGATCAAAGCGACCACCACGCACAATGGCATTGTGCCAAGCGCTCGCATAGACAGCAAAACGGATCCCGGTATGATAGTCATAACCACTGACATCAGCCAAATCCACGCTAGCATTGGGAAAGCGTTGCATGACGCTGCGCAACTGCGCGAGGCTCTGTTGGATCGCAGGTAAGTCTGGCAGAATGTGTTGGGCCTTATCGAGTACGCTCTGATCACCATATAAACTTGGCAGCGCTAAGAGGGCTTGCTGCAGTGCTTCAGGCACTGTTTGCAGACGTTCGCATAACTCGCGAAGACTTGGGGTGTTTTTTTCTTGGAGCAAAGTGAAAATAGTCGCCGCGTGGGCGTTCAGTTGCGGATCTTGTTGGATCAGAGCGCGGGTAATCCCAGAGTGATTGAGATCAATACGCGGCGCTTGCACGCCACAAATTGCCAAGGTCTGCAAGACCAAATCTATGATTAATAAGTCCGCTTCGGGGCCTGGATAACCGTAGATTTCGGCGCCAATTTGGAGTAATTCACGATCCCCCAATGCGTTGCTTGGCCGTGCCTGAAAAACCGGTCCACAATAGCATAGACGAGTGACGCCCTGACGGTTAAGCAAATGCGCATCAATACGCGTGACCTGAGGCGTCATATCGGCTCGTACTCCCATGGTACGCCCTGAGAGTTGGTCGATGACTTTAGTGGTGCGTAAGGCCAACTCACGGCTTTGGGTCGCGAGTAAAGACTCGGTAAACTCTAACAAAGGCGGAGAGACTAATTCGAAGCCAGAAGTTCGAAAGAGATCTAAAATTTTTCTGCGAAGTTCTTCGGTACGTCTTGCCTCTGCGGGCAGAATATCTGCCATATGGGCAGGTAAAAGCCAAGCACTAATACTCATAAGCACTACGAAACTGTAAACAATAAAAAACGGCTTGCCAAAGGGGCAAGCCGTAGCGAAATATTCTTAACTTGCACTATATTGTACAATCGATTGGGCGCTTTTGTTAGTCAGATTCATTTTTTTTAAAAAAACGTAAATAATCTGACTGGCTATCTAAAATCAAGATGCCATTGCCCTTTTCAAAACTTTTTTTGTACGCCTGCAAACGACTATAAAAACGATAAAAATCCATATCTTGGTTATACGTTTTAGCGTAGAGTTCAGCTAATTGTTGCTGCGTTTGCGTGCGGATTTTTTGGGCTTCAAGCCGCGCCTCAAGTAAAATATGCTCGGCGCTTATTTCGGCGGGTTTAAGTGCAGGTGGCGCGGCTAGTGCTGCGGCTTGAGGCTGGCCCGCTTTCTCGACCACGGCTGGCTCTGGTTGCAAGTTTTGTGCGAGCTCATGCAGAACATCCTCAGCTACGCTGTTATCAATCATCCTCACCTGAAGGAGTGTTAAACCGCGGTTTTGGAGCCCTTCTTGCATAGCGGCTTGCAGTGCTTGACTAAATTTATGCTCGCGATCCTGTAACAATTCAAGCGCTGTAAACTGCTGGGCGATCGTGACCATTTGTCGCTCAAGCATAGATGTGAGGAAGGCATTGGCCTCTTTCATAGGATATTGGGCATCACGGTGGTTTTTATAGAATTCCTGAGGCGCTGTGATTTGCCACTCTATACTTGGGGTAAGTGATAGCTGTTTATCATCTTTGGAGACCACGTCAATATCTTTTTGGTCACTATTGGCCTCTTGGACACGTTTATCAAGATACACCACCTTCGTGGTAGGAAGGGGTGACATGGCATGTAAGCCAGGCTCGGTGATGACTCGTTTGATATCACTGCTGTTTAGCACCAATGCAATCTCTGTGTTTCTGACGGTAAACAACGATCTGATTATTGCGATCAGCACAATAATCAAGACGACAATCATTATCCATTTTTTGCGTGACATAGCTATTCCTTTATTCTTGTTCATGACGTGCTTTAAGGGCCGCATCGCGATGACGGCTTAAGCTGCGTGAACGCGGATTTTCGTCAGTCACATCGTCTGACTCGACGTCCTCGGGATTGGGTGCCGCGCTAGGGTCCGTTTGATTTTCTGACGCTTGTGGCGACTCGGCGCCAGGTTCTGCTTGGCGCTGTGCTGTACTTTGCGCTGTGCCAGCAGGCGCAACGGCATTGCTCGCGATATTCACTGTGATGCCATTATGAGGATTTTGCGAGTCATTAACCACCACCGCTTGGGCTTTGGAAATGACCTCTTGCATAGTGTCATCGTACATTTTTTGGCGCATAAGCTCTGGCGCCTTGCGATAAACCTGTAACTGCTGCTCAAAATCAGCGGTTTCGAGGGCCGCTTTATCGATGGCCTGATGGCTATCTTTTTCGGCTTGCAAAAGTATGGCTTTGGCTTGTTTCTGGGCTTGGGCGATACGATTTGTAGGAGGTGCCGCAGCAACCTCTGGTTCTTTAGGTGTATCTTGTGGCGTAGCGGCTTGTTTAGCTTGAGGCTTGAATGGCGCTAGCAGCGTGACTTCGACCTTGACCACTTGCAGTCCCAACTGCTGCTTATCTAACTCAGCTTGCAGATGTTGTTGTAACTGCTGCACAAAGGGATCATTCTGCACAACGGTATCACTACTGTCCGGCGGCGTTGCGCGCGAATGGTCAGACTCGGCGGGAGCGCCAGCCGTCTGTGTCTCGTGAGGGGCTAGCCCCTCTTCTTCATCATACGGATCTGCAGGAAGCTTAATTGCTGTTAGCTCTTGACTCGTACTGTGCGCGACGACATTTTGTAAAACACTGTTCAATGTCCGCTCTGCGGCAAGACTTGGAGAGACCGAATGAAATAAATAACTGGCGGCGGCGCTTGGCGTCTCTATGTTTGCATGTTGCAGCTCTTCTGCTGTTTTTAGGCGTAAGTTCGCTAAGGCATCGATAGTAAATAAACGATGGTCAGCACTGATTAGCACGTGATTAGAGCCAGATACGGAGCGAATCGTATTGAGGTTTTCATTTCTAATAATGGCGTCAGCGCCCAAGGGGGTTGGGTAATGCCAATGGTAGCCACTACCGACAGTTTTGTGGTATTTACCCAGGCGTGTAATCACGGCCTGATCGCCCTCCTTGACGGTAAAGATACCGCTAGCGGCCCACATAAGCAGTAGCAAAATTACAATAGTACTGAGCAGCTTAAATGTGGTGCGACGATGGTTTTTGTGATTAGGGCGCCCTCCCTGTGGCGGTAGACCCGCGCCTTTTTTGGCTTTGCCACCCAATATAGATCGCAGATTATTTTGGAGATCTTGCCACACTTGGTCCAAATCAGGTGGTCCGTCATTATTGCGTTGTTTTTTCTCTGACTTAGTGTCTTTTTTTTCGGATAAATACATGTTTAAACCCAGTGTCACCATCAATATAAAGTTAAGTGAAAAACCGTCTGCTGAGCGCAGAATTGGCCCTTCTAGGAGGGATCATCCGTGCCGGGCGTGATAGGATCTTGCTGTAGTGCGCTCGCATCCATTGATTGTATATCATGAGCCGCCTGCTCTGGGGATGGATAAGGACTATGTTGTAATACCGAATCCGTAGACGGCGCCAGTGCCTGGCGCTTAGCTTGCTCATCAAGATGCGTCTTAAAAAGCGCTAAGGCTTGGCGAATATATTGCAAGCCTTGACGCTCGACTGAGCTCACAAAAATTCGAGCGGGTAAACCACGGGCATCGTATTCCATTTTGGGGGGCAATCCCGCTAAGTCGATTTTGTTATAGACATACAAAATGGGCACATGTTCAGCGCCGATTTCTTGCAAGACCTTATTGACCTCGAGTATTTGCGCATCGCGTTCTGTACTCGAAGCATCTATCACATGCAAGAGGACATCGGCTTCTACCGTTTCTTCGAGCGTCGCCTTAAAGGCGGCAATTAAGGTTGTTGGCAATTCCCGAATAAACCCTACGGTATCCGATAAGGTGACTTGCCCTGCCCCTTCGACCCAAACCTTACGTGTGGTCGTATCGAGCGTAGCAAAGAGCTGATCAGCGGCGTAGGATTTGGCTTTGGTGAGGGCGTTAAAAAGTGTCGATTTGCCCGCATTGGTGTAGCCCACCAGCGAGACATTAAAGGTATCAGAACGCTGACGCGAACGTCGTTGCGTTTGGCGTTGCTTTTGGACTTTGTGCAGACGCTGACGCAGCACTTTGACTTTGTCACCAATCACACGGCGGTCCATCTCTAGTTGCGACTCACCCGGACCGCGCAGACCAATCCCCCCTTTTTGACGCTCCAAGTGGGTCCACATACGGGTCAAACGCGTGCGTAAATGCTGGAGTTGCGCCAACTCCACTTGCAGTTTACCTTCGTGACTCTTGGCACGCAGCGCAAAAATATCCAAAATTAGCGCCACTCGGTCAATCACACGAAGATTAAATTCTCGTTCAATATTACGTTGTTGGGCGGGGCTTAGGGGTTGATCAAATAAGACGATCTCTGCGTCAGCCGCTTTGGCTAATGCAACCGCCTCCTGCAACTTGCCTTTACCAATAAAAAATGCAGGATCGGGGCGCTCACGATTAGCCACTAAATTGCCGACGACCTTGGCACCTGCGCCTTTGGCCAGCATTAAAAATTCATCGTGTTGTGCTTGAAAATCTAAATTTCCTAAATTGACGCCTAATACAAATCCACGCATCTATGTCTCATAAAAGAAAAGCCCGCCGAGCGAGCGGGCATGTTGGCTGGGGTCACTGCGAGTAAGGTAAACAGTAAACGATCGCTCTATACAATGAGCTGACGGCACCCAGCCTAGAAAAATGATTATTAATATTTACTATTATTCAGTGGGTGCATTGGCTGAAAAACTTGCCGCACGAGCCGGAACAATGGTTGAAATGGCATGTTTGTAGACCATTTGGGTGACGGTATTTTTGAGTAATACTACATATTGATCGAAAGACTCGACTTGGCCTTGTAGTTTGATACCGTTAACGAGATAGATGGATACAGGAATATGTTCTTTGCGTAAGCTATTTAAGAAAGGATCTTGTAAGGATTGTCCTTTATTGCTCATTATTGAGCCTCCATTTGTATTGATATTGTTTAGTGTTGTTATACCACTTAGCAAAAAAGTCCTAAGTGATTTCTAACTGTTTAAATTAATATTAATTTGCTGTTTTGTCAATCTCGGATAAAATTTGTTGCAAAGCTTGGATGAGTTGCTGACATTCTACTTGTAGCCCAATCGTAATGCGCAAAAAGTTCTCTATACGGGCTTGTTTGAAATGCCGTACCAGAATGCCTCGCTGTCTAAGCGCAGCCGCTATTTGTGCGGCCTCAATCTCAGCATGGCGCACAAACACAAAATTGGTCTGCGAAGGCAGGACCTCAAAGCCCAACTCCATGAGGGCTTGACTTAAGTATTGACGTGAACTGATGATTTGTTGACGACATTGCTGAAAATACGTTTCGTCTTCAAAAGCCGCCTGAGCCGCCACCTGCGCCAGACGATCCAAGGGATAAGAATTAAAACTGTTTTTGACACGTACCAAGGCTTGTAACAAGTCGGCTTGGCCCAGCGCAACCCCCACACGCAGCCCAGCCAAGGATCGCGACTTAGAGAGAGTTTGTACCACTAATAAATTGTCATAGCGAGGTACCAAGCTGGCCGCTGATTGCGCGCCAAAATCAACATAGGCTTCGTCGACAATGACTAAGAGATTGGGCTGCGCCTGCAATAATTGCTCAATTTGCTGCAAACGCAAGGCCTTGCCCGTCGGTGCGTTGGGGTTAGCAATAATAACTGCACTCACCGCTTGTGGATTAGCCTGCAGATAGGGTGACAACTCTAGACTAAAGTCTGGGCCTAAAGGGATGGTCTGATAATCCACCTCATAGAGCGCTGCATAGACTTTATAAAAACTATAGGTAATATCCGGAAAAAGGATATGACGGCCAGGATGCTGTAATAAAGCGCGGAAGCTATGAGCCAAGACTTCATCGGAGCCATTACCCACAAAGACTTGATCAGCTTGAAGTTGGTAGTACTGCGCAATAGTGGCTCGCAAGGCCTCGGATTCTGGATCGGGGTATTTCTGGAGGTCAGTATCGAGCGCTTGCTGCAGGGCTTGACGCACCTTTGGCGAAGGAGCAAAAGGCGATTCATTACTATTTAACTTAATAAAATCAGCTTGCTTGGGCTGCTCACCCGGCACATAAGGTTCTAATTGATGAACCGAATCGCTCCAGAACGATGTCATTTTTTGGACTCAGTGTATGGATTTTTCGAGGCTTTAAAGGCAATGCGTAAAGGCGTGCCATGTAGCTTGAAAGCATGTCGGAACTGCACTTCTAGATAGCGCCGATAGGAATCGGGAATAGCATCTAAAGCACTGCCATGAATGATCACTAACGGTGGATTTTGACCTCCTTGGTGGGCATAACGCATTTTGGGTCTAAAAATGCCCTTACGCGGAGGTTGTTGCTGTTCGACAGCAGCATGCAAGACTCGCGTCAGTTTTGGTGTCGAGAGTTTTTTGAAGGCAGCGGCATGAGCCTGATGCACGGATTTAAGCAGACTTTTAATGCCCCGCGCTTTGAGCGCTGAAATTTGGTGGACCTTAGCAAAGCCTAAAAAGCGCATCTTGCGTTCATATTCACGTTGCATCCAGGCTTTTTGGTCGGCGTCGGCCTCATCCCATTTGTTAAAGGCCACGACTAAGGCTCTTCCACTCTCGAGGACAAAGCCTGCAATATGGGCATCTTGATCAGAGATCCCTTCGATGGCATCAAGCACCAATACCACCACATTGCTGGCCTCGATCGCTTGTAAGGTCTTAATCACTGAGAACTTCTCTATGGATTCAAAAACCTTACCGCGCTTGCGCAAGCCCGCGGTATCGATCAGGGTGTAGTGATAATCATCCTGCTCAAATTCAATCTCGATGGCATCACGCGTGGTTCCAGGCAAATCGAAAGCGATTACGCGTTCTTCACCTAAAATAGTATTGATCAACGTGGATTTACCCACATTTGGACGGCCTACAATGGCCAGTTTGAGACGATGCTGTACGGCTTCTTCGTCTGCAGTATGCTCTGGCGCTTCGTCCTCGAGTTCTGATGTGTCAAACTCTAGCTCAGTAGCGAACTCATCTTCTGGACTTTCTGGAGTAGGATCATCAGCAAAATCTTTTAGGGCCAGTTCAATCAAACTAACCACACCATCACCATGAGCGGCAGAAATGGCTAAAGGTTGTCCTAATCCTAGCTCGTAAAATTCGGCGCCAGCATTGCCAGTGGTCATACCTTCGGCCTTGTTAACGGCCAATAAGACCTTGTGACCTACTGTCTTGCGTAACATGGCGGCAATCTCATGATCGTGACCATTGATACCACTACGCGCATCGACCAAAAAAATCACAACGTCGGCTTGCACAATGGCCTGCTCGGTTTGGCGCGCCATTTCTTGTAATATGCCGGTTTTGGTGACGGGCTCGAAACCACCCGTATCGACCACAATAAAGGGAATATCGCCGACACGGCCCTCGCCGTAATGACGATCGCGAGTCAGGCCAGAGTAATCTGCCACCAAGGCCGCGCGAGATCGTGTAAGACGGTTAAATAAGGTAGATTTGCCCACATTCGGTCGCCCTACCAGGGCGACCACAGGTTTGAGTTTTGTTGTCACTGTACACCCAGCATGACTAATTTACCGTTGCCGGTTTGTACGAGTAGACCGGCAGCCGTTTGGGTTAGAGGTGATTGGATCGGATCACTGCTACCCGCTTCGATGCGTCCAAGGATTTCACCCGTTTGTGGGTTATAAAAATGCACATAGCCCTCATAATCGCCAACGGCTAACGTATTGTTAAACCACACAGGATTGGTCAGTGCACGGTTATACAAGGTATTGTCCTGCCATTGCATATCCCCGTTTTGGGCAGAGAAAGCCGTCAACTCACCATGCATGCTGGCACCATAGATCAAATTATCGTGCGCTTCGAGACCTACAGAACTAGAGAAATCCTTGTTCCATAATAGTGCTGGGGCCTGACCCGCTTTGCTTGGTGTGTAGCATGCGACATGACCTTGATAGGTATCTAGACACACAATGCCGTTAGTTGACACAGGTAAACCGACTACATCGGTCACCACGTCCAGATCAGTCACCCCTTGGATAGGTGCTACGGACAATTCCCAAATCAATTGACCATTATTGATATTCAGTGCGACGGCTTTACCGATTGGCACGGAGGCCATAACGGCGCCTTGCGTCATCATGAGCCGAATACTACCTTTGAGTGCCATGGGTGCATTCGTACGTAAGTAGCTCCATTGTAATTCACCGTTTTGGGCATCAAAGGCTTGCACACGATAATCATCAGCGCGAACGACCACCTTGCCCTGACCGACCACAGGTGGGGTTGAGGTAATGGTAGAGACTTTAGTGTGCCAGAGCTCTTTGCCGTCAGCCGCATTAAGGGCAATCAATTGACCATCACGTGTGGTGACTGTCGCGATGTTACCATCGGTGCCCACACCCGCCGCAAGCGTTTGTTCCAGTTTGGTGTGCCAAATGATCTTGCCACTACTTAAGTCAAGCTTGGTGACATCACCAGATGGTGTGGCAGCATAAATGCTATTGTCCTGCACCGCTGGTGAAAAACCAGGCCCGGCTTCGGAGCCAATATTAGCTTGCCAAATAATATTGGGTTGAACTTTAAAGGTATAGTCAGTTAAATCAACAGGCTCAAAACTATCGGGGTTCTCAAATATACTGCAAGCAGCTAAAGAAACTGAGGTCAACGCCACAGCGGCGGCAAGTTTGATTTTTTTGAAATTCATGCGGTCACTCTACTGTTTGAAGATATTAAGTTTTAGGTTCACCAAATTTTTGAATCTTTCATCCACATGGGGATCCTTGACGATAGCTTGCCATTGTTGCTGAGCTTGCTCCATATCACCCTTGGCAAAATAAATATCGGCTTGACGATCTTGGTACAACGTTTGTAGACCTTGTGGGGCATCCTTCAGTTGAGCCAAGGCTTGATCATATTTTTGTTGGTCCGCTAAGACCGTCGCCAATTGCAATGTAGCGGCTGCTTTAAGCTCTGGAAACTCTTTATGATGCTCGACTAACCACTGCAATTTGGCAGCCGCCGCATCGTAATTTTGTTGCTGCAAATCGGCTCGTGCCGCAATCATTAGCGCGCGTCCGGTGTAATTGACACTACTATAATCTTCTTGCATGGTTTTACTGACTTCTTGAAGACGCTTATAGGCGTCATCCGAAGACTGTTCTGAGGCCTCAAGGACGATTTCATAATAGCCCAGTGCTTGCTCGACTTTGTGCTTTTGGTACCAATCCCAGCCATAGCGCGCCAAGACGGTCAGCGCAGCAATAATAATTAAGCTCGTAATTAATGTACCAAAGCGCTCCCACCACGCTTTTAGGGTGTCGATCTTTTCTTGTTCTTCTAAGTCAAAAGCCATGTTTGATTCCTATGCAAGATGCTCTGTTAGCGTTGTCACGAGTTGTGCTTGCGGCACAGAAAGTTGACTAGATATATTACCATTTTTGTCAGCCCGCAACGGTTTTAGACTAATGCTACCCTCGTTGACTTCTGATTCACCCAAAATGGCCGCCCATTGGGCGCCGCTTTGGTCAGCACGCTTAAACTGGCTTTTGAAGCTAGATGTGCCAGCGTGCACGATGGCGCGAACGCCTTGATCACGGCATTGTTCGGCCAATTGAGCGGCTAATTCTGAAGCCGCTTGACCTTGATGCACAAAGTACACGTCACACTCGCTATTGAGCTGCTCTGATTCTTTTTGTTCAAGCAATGCCAGTAAGCGCTCGAGCCCCAAACCAAATCCCGCTGCTGGCGTGGCTTTGCCGCCCAAGAGCTCGCACAAACCATCATAACGGCCACCACCACAGACCGTGCCTTGAGCCCCGAGCCTGTCGGTCACCCATTCAAACACGGTCAAATTATAATAGTCCAGGCCGCGCACTAGGCGTGGGTTAAGCGTGTAACTAATACCGGCTTGTTCAAGGCGGCGACAGACTTCAGCAAAATGTGCTTTGGATGCTTGACCCAAGAAATCAAAAAGCTTAGGTGCTTGATTGGCAAGCGTTTGCATATTGGGATTTTTGGTGTCCAGAATACGCAACGGATTGCTATATAAGCGGCGCTGAGCGTCTTCGTCTAGCTGTTCTTTATGTTGCTCAAAATAAGCGATTAGGGCCGCACGATGCGCGAGTCGTTCCTCAGGCTGCCCCAAGGAGTTAAGTTCCAAACGAATATCCTCAAGACCTAATTGCTGCCAGAGGCGCTTAAGCATAATGATTAACTCAGCATCGGTATCGGCGCCACTAAAGCCAAGGGCTTCGACAGAGAGCTGGTGGAACTGGCGATAACGACCTTTTTGTGGGCGCTCATGCCTAAATACAGGCCCCATGGTGTAGAGCCGTTGTGGGCGATCATAGGTGATGTTGTGTTCGATGGCGGCTCGCACAATACCTGCTGTGAATTCTGGGCGCATCGTCAGCATATCGTCGATATTTTGTTTGTCAGGCGACATACTAAAGGTGTACATTTCTTTTTCGACAATATCTGTGACTTCACCGATACCCCGAGCAAATAAACGTGTACTTTCTAGAATCGGGGTACGGATATTGCTGTAACCATAAAGGCTTAATAGCTGTGTGATTTGTGCTTCTAGTTGTTGCCATTTAAAACTTTCGGCAGGCAAAATATCATTCATGCCGCGAATGGCTTTTAGTTTTTGAAAAGTCTTAGACATGCTGGTTAAAAGAAAATTTGAATCAGTAGAAAAATTAGGCTTTTTTGCCGTAGCGATTAATTACGTATTCTTCGACAATTTCCTGGAATTGTTCAGAGATATCATCGCCCTTAAGGGTCATGCGACGCTCGCCATCAATAAAAACAGGTGCCGTTGGCACTTCACCGGTGCCTGGTAGACTAATACCAATATCGGCGTGACGACTCTCACCAGGACCATTGACCACACAGCCCATGACCGCGACATTCATATTTTCTACCCCTGGATAACGAATGCGCCACTCGGGCATGCTTTGGCGTAAATAAAGTTGGATTTTGTCAGCCAGTTCTTGGAAAAAGGTACTGCTGGTGCGCCCACAGCCTGGACAGGATACAACTAAGGGGGTAAAGGCCCGCAATCCTAGGGATTGTAAAATTTCTTGGGCCACAATGACTTCTTTGGCACGATCACCACCCGGTTCAGGTGTTAGGGAGATGCGAATTGTATCGCCTATGCCCTCTTGTAATAAAACGGAGAGCCCTGCCGTAGAAGCGACAATGCCTTTGCTGCCCATGCCGGCTTCGGTCAAGCCCAAATGTAAGGCATAATTACCGCGGCTGGAAATATTGCGATAAACCGAGATAAGGTCTTGGACATGACTCACTTTGCAAGATAAGACGATCTTGTTAGCCGCTAAACCTATTTCTTGGGCCCTTTCGGCATTGCTAAGCGCCGACACCACTAAAGCCTCTCGCATCACGGCCTGAGCGCTCCAAGGGGCACTGCGCTGGTTGTTTTGATCCATCATTTTGGCCATTAAATCATGGTCCAAACTGCCCCAATTGACGCCAATTCTGACTGGTTTATTGTATTTGCAGGCGACCTCGATCATTTGCACAAAATTATCGTCTCGTTTTTTGCCGCCACCCATATTGCCAGGGTTGATTCGGTATTTAGAGAGTGCTTGCGCGCATTCAGGAAATTGTGTCAGTAATTTATGACCATTGAAATGAAAGTCCCCCACTAAGGGCACAGAGCACCCCATACGATCTAATTGCTCGCGAATAGCAGGAACCTCTTTGGCAGCGTCGGGACTATTGACCGTGATGCGCACGATCTCCGAGCCGGCTTGTGCTAATTGTTTGACTTGAATGGCTGTGGCTATGGCATCGGCCGTATCGGTATTGGTCATGGACTGCACCACAACGGGCGCATCACCACCAATCTGTACTTGATTATTGCCCCACTGCACGGTGACTTGGTGGGTTTTGTGGCGGGGGTTAGGACCCACAGGAAATGCGTCTGTGTTCATTATTTAGAGGTGTTCAACCAATCATTTAAAAAATCTAAATGTAAATCAGCTGGATCGATTTTGCCTTGAAAAATCGCAAACGCCAAGATCGCAATTACGATAAGCCCAGCGATCAAGAGACATAAGCCCCAACTAAACCCATGGGCCGCTTCTGGGGTGGCGGCGACAGGATTCATTTTGTGGTCTAACGTGCTGAGCATTTCTGGCGAGCGTTTATTTTTGGGGGCACTCACCTTGCGTTCTTGCTCGAGCATCGCCAAGGCTTTTTCGACGTCAAGATCGAGGGTCTGAGCGTAGCGACGTACCATAGCGCGCAAGGCAAACGCCACTGGTAACTGATCCCAATCTTGTTGCTCTAGGTGTTTGATTTGTTTCCAACTGTATTTGGTTTTTTGTTCGATGTCTTCTAGGCTCCAACCTTTTTTGAGGCGTTGCGCATAAAACCAACTGCTAAGCGTTGACTGATCTTCTGGTAAAGGTGCCGATTCACGGGTAAGGTCTGGACTATTGGCATCTAAATTCAATTTCTGATCTCCATGATAGGAATGGCTTTGTTGGCTTGCATTTTTTGGCTAATTTTGGTGCGATCCTTAATGTCGCCCGCTAATTGACCACAGGCTGCATCAATATCGTCACCACGCGTTTTGCGCACCGTGGTGACAATGCCTGCATCTAGTAGCATACCAGTAAAACGGTGGATTCTATTATTGGAAGAACGATACAAACCAGACTCTGGGAATGGATTGAACGGGATTAAATTAAGTTTACAGTTCACCTGTTTGGCAATCTCAATGAGTTCTTTGGCGTGCTCTGGCGAGTCATTGACTTCTTGCAACATGATGTATTCAAAGGTGATGAAATCGCGCGGAGCAAACTCAAGATAACGTTGACAGGCCGCGATTAATTCTTTGAGGGGGTATTTTTTGTTGAGTGGCACCAAACGATCACGTAAATCGTCATTAGGGGCATGCAAAGACACGGCAAGTGCCACTGGACAGTCTTGCGATAACTTATCCATGATTGGCACCACCCCTGAGGTGGAGACCGTCACGCGCCGTCTGGATAGCCCATAAGCGTTATCATCGAGCATGAGCTTGAGCGCCGGCAAAACTTGGTGATAATTGAGCAAGGGCTCACCCATACCCATCATGACCACATTACTAATGATGCGCTCATCGGTATGATCAGGATTGGCCGCTTGCAGCGCCGCGCGAGCATGCCAGAGCTGACCGATAATCTCGGCGGTGGTGAGATTGCGATTAAAGCCTTGATGTCCTGTAGAACAAAAGCGACAGGCGACAGTGCAGCCAGCCTGACTGGAAATACAGAGTGTACCGCGATCATCCTCTGGGATAAAGACGGTTTCGATGGCGTTGTTTTGACCAATATTAAAGAGCCATTTACGAGTGCCATCTTTGGAGGTTTTGTCAATGAGGACACTAGGGGTGCTGAGTTCGTAGTCATTGTGTAAAAACTGACGGAAATCTTTGGAGAGATCCGTCATGGCATCAAAATCAGCTTGACCGCGTTGATGTACCCATTTGAGTAATTGCTTGGCACGAAACGGCTTATGGCCGTGCAGCTTGAGCTGCGCGACTAATTGTTCGTTGTCAAAATCGAGTAAATTTTGTTTTTCTGACATTAACATCCTTTTCGTGCCAAGTTTAAGTGGCGCTGATGGCTAGTTACTTCTTGAAGAAGTAAGCGATTTCAGTAGCGGCAGTTTCTGGAGCGTCTGAACCGTGAACCGCATTGGCGTCGATGCTTTCTGCAAAGTCAGCACGGATGGTACCTGCATCGGCTTTTTTGGGGTCAGTGGCACCCATTAATTCGCGGTTTTTGGCAATGGCGTTTTCGCCCTCTAGCACTTGAATGAAAACAGGACCAGAGATCATGAATTCAACTAAGTCATTAAAGAAAGGACGCTCTTTGTGAACAGCGTAAAAACCTTCGGCTTCTTCGCGGCTAAGTTGTTGCATGCGAGCTTCTACGACTTTAAGGCCAGCTTTTTCGAAGCGAGAGATGATTTCGCCAATCACGTTCTTAGCAACGGCATCAGGTTTAATGATAGATAAAGTGCGTTCTACAGCCATTTAAGACTCCAATTTAATTAATAAAAACAAAAGTAACGCAATGATTTTGCGCAGCTTCTTATTTTAACATGCAAAAACTCGCTTTAACATCTTAAAATATAGGCTTATCAAGAAACAAAAGCCGTCGTATAGTAGGTATTTACAACTTTATACGGACGATACAATTCTTTTACAATAAGACATTTTCGCCGCTCATGCCTTGTCTTTCTCAGGCGAGGATATAGCTATAGCAAAGGTTTTTAGCAATAATGAATCAAAAAATTCTGAGTCAAGAATTATCTAAGAGTTTTGACCCCAAAGCCATCGAAAATAAATGGTATGACAAATGGCTCGATATGGGGATCTTTGATGTCGGTCAGTATGTTCAAACCGCCTCCCCCATGAGCGGTCATTCCTACACCATCCAATTCCCACCGCCCAATGTCACCGGCACCTTACATATGGGGCATGCCTTTAACCAAACGATTATGGATGGTTTGGTCCGCTATCACCGCATGCAAGGTTGCAACACCGCCTTTATTCCGGGTACCGACCATGCGGGTATTGCTACGCAGATCGTGGTTGAGCGGCAGCTAGATGCCCAAGGCATCTCGCGCCACCAATTGGGTCGCGAAACCTTTGTCGATAAGGTCTGGGCCTGGAAACAAGAATCAGGTAGTACTATTACTAGCCAAGTTAAACGCCTGGGGGCCTCTGCCGATTGGTCGCGTGAGTATTTCACTATGGACCAACAAATGTCGACGGGCGTGATCGAGAGCTTTGTGCGGTTATACGAACAAGGCTTGATTTACCGTGGCAAACGTCTGGTTAACTGGGATCCGGTCTTAGGAACCGCGGTCTCTGATCTTGAGGTCGAAAGTGTCGAAGAAGACGGAAGTCTATGGCATATTAATTATCCATTGACTGAGCCTTGTAATGGTTTGACCCACCTCGAAATCGCGACGACTCGCCCCGAAACCATGTTGGGTGACGTTGCCGTCATGGTGCATCCAGAGGATGAGCGCTATCAAGCCCTGATTGGCAAAACGGTGCATCTGCCCCTAGTCGATCGCACCATTCCGGTGATTGCCGATGAATATGTCGACAAAGATTTCGGGACCGGTGTGGTTAAGGTCACGCCTGCGCACGATTTTAACGATAATCAGGTTGGCCAACGTCATCAGCTCGAATCGATTAGTATCTTGACGCTAGACGCCAAGATTAACGACAACGCCCCTGCGGCCTATCGTGGCCTGGATCGTTTTGAGGCCCGTCGTAAAATTCTTGAAGATCTAGATAAACTCGGGTTATTAGTGGCCACCAAACCACACAAACTGATGGTGCCTCGTGGTGATCGCACCAAATCAGTCATTGAACCTATGCTCACTGATCAATGGTTTGTGGCGATGAGTAAACCGGCCCCTGAGGACACCTATAACCCAGGCAAAAGCATTACCGAAGTGGCCCTCGAAGTGGTCAATCAAGGACGCATTAAATTTTATCCAGATAACTGGAAAAACATTTACAATCAATGGCTTAACAATATCCAAGATTGGTGTATCTCGCGTCAACTGTGGTGGGGTCATCAAATTCCTGCCTGGTATAGTGAGGATGGTCAGATCTTTGTCGCTCATTCCGAAAAAGAAGCGCTCAAGCAAGCTCGCAAGGCTGGCGTGCAAGGCGATCTCAAACGCGATCCCGATGTCTTAGATACCTGGTTCTCTTCTGCCCTCGTGCCTTTTACCACCATGGGTTGGCCCGAAAAAACCAAAGATCTCGCCCGCTACATGCCTTCTAATGTATTAGTGACAGGCTTTGATATTATTTTCTTCTGGGTGGCACGAATGGTCATGATGAGCATGCACCTAACGGGCGAAATCCCCTTCAAAGATGTGTACGTGCATGGCCTGATCCTTGATGACGAGGGCCAAAAAATGTCCAAATCCAAGGGTAATACCTTGGATCCCGTCGATATTATCGATGGCATTGAGCTCGACTATTTAGTCAAAAAGCGTACTTACGGTCTGATGAATCCGAAGATGGCTGACAAAATCAGCAAATCGACTCGCAAGAAATTCCCAGACGGGATTCAGGCCTATGGCGCCGATGCCTTACGCATGACCATGGCCGCTTACGCCACCTTAGGCCGTAATATTAGTTTCGATTTGCAACGCGTCGGTGGTTATCGCAATTTCTGCAATAAACTCTGGAATGCCACGCGCTTTGTCCTCATGAATCTCGAAGGACAAGAATTCCTCAGTGGTGATGCCGAGTTTTCTTTTGTCGATAAATGGATTGTTTCCGATTTACAAGTTCTCGAGAAGAATATAAATAAAGCGTTTGCCGAATATCGTTTTGATTTTATCGCTGATCAACTCTATCACTTTATTTGGGACGAATATTGTGACTGGTATGTGGAACTTTCTAAGGTACAAATTCAAAACGGTACTGACGCCCAAAAACGCGGCACGTATCGAACCCTAATTCAGGTACTCGAAACCCTATTGCGTCTAGCTCACCCTGTCATTCCATTCATCACAGAGGAGTTGTGGCAAACCGTAGGTGTTGTCAGTGGCAAATTATTCAAAGGCAATAGCACGTCCATTAGTGTCCAGCCCTACCCACTTCCGGATGATAAGCTTATCCACGAAGACGCCACAGAGAATATGACGCAACTCAAGCAACACGTCAATGCGGTGCGTGCGCTCCGTGGTGAGATGAATCTCTCACCCGCGCTCAGAGTGCCTTTAATTGCTACTGGAGATGCCCAACAATTAGAGGATTTTTCGCCATACCTCAAAGCGCTAGCCAAACTCGAAGCGGTCGAAATTATAGAGCGCTTGCCTGACCTGGGGGCTCCTGTACAAAGCCTTGGCAAAAATCAACTCATGCTGAAGGTTGAGATCGATAAGGAAGCAGAACTCAAACGCCTCAACAAAGAACTTAGTCGTCTTGAGGGAGAAATTGCCAAAGCCAATGGCAAGTTAAATAATGAGTCCTTTGTGGCCAAGGCCCCTGCAGCGGTGGTTGAACAAGAAAAAGAGCGTCGACATAAATTTAACGAATTGGCCAACCAAGTCCGTGAACAGATTCGTAAGTTGTCCTAATTTCTGACGCTACCGCATAAACCTACCGCCTGCTATGCAGGCGGTTTTTTATGAGAAGCGCTTGTATTTGCTAGTACTTATCAGCTTAGAATATGCTATAGACTGGCGGTTTGTTGTTTAGTAACGGCATGCAAAGTCATACCTTGGATGTTTGTCTAACCCGGCTACCTCTATACAAGCGTCTAATGGCCTCGTTCATGGCTGCTACGCTTAAAGCGCCTAATCTTCAGCTAAACCCGCTGGGACTGTCATTGATAGCTTTCCAACAAAAAAGGTCTTCGATCATGATCGAAGACCTTTAGATTGACCAAGAGGCCGTGTAAAACGACTAAGCGCTTACACTATGCAGTTTGCTTATTTAGAGAAGCGTTCCACACTGGCATTGATTTCTTTTTTGGCAGCTTCTGGACCTTCCCAACCAGTGACTTTAACCCACTTACCTTGCTCTAGGTCTTTATAGTGCTCAAAGAAATGCTTGATTTGTTCAAGCTCAAGTTCAGGTAAATCGTCAATTGATTTAATGTTTTTGTAAACTGGGAAAAGCTTGTCAACAGGCACGGCAAGTAATTTAGCATCCTTACCCGCTTCATCTTCCATATTCAGTACACCAATTGTGCGGCATTTGATCACACTACCGACTACTACCGGGAACGGTGTTTTTACCAAAACGTCAACTGGATCGCCATCTTCAGATAGTGTTTGTGGAATATAACCATAGTTATATGGATAATGCATTGCCGCCGTCATAAAACGATCAACAAATACCGCTCCGCTTTCTTTGTCGATTTCGTATTTGACAGGCGCTGCGTTGGCAGGAATTTCAATAACAACGTTGAATTCTTCAGGTAATTTAGAACCTGCTGGGACATTTTTTAAGCTCATTTATCTTCCTTTTGCTTACTAGTTTGGTTGTCTTCTATTTCTAGACCTGGAATGGGCGCACTATCAAAGTATTCGTCATCGGCATCCTGATAAACCACTGTGCTAGAGTTACCCTTAGGCTTAACGGTTTTAACAGGGGTTTGCATAGATTCAGCACCACCAGGAAAATCTTTAAGATCATCGGGTTCAGCTGGCAAAGGCAACTGCATATCGGGCACATTAAAGACCTGGCCAGAACTTTGGCGCCAGTGCAATTGCGCTTTTTTCTCTTCGCCAATTTTGTCATAAAGTGCCCCTAATAAGGCGTGGGTATGACTGGACGGCTCAAGCGCCAGGCTTTTTTCGAGATAGCTTTGCGCTTGCCCCCAGAGTTTGGAGAGCATGCACAAATAGGCGGCTGCATTCAGTAACTGTGGATTATTGCGCTCGATACTGAGCCATTTTTGGGCTTTTTCGAGGCGATGCTTAGTTTGACTCTCTGGGCAATGTTCAGCATACGCCGTGAGTAAGCGCGGATCCTTATGCTCTTTGAGCGCAGCCTCTAAGATTTTGGACTCTTGAGCGTAATCTTGTTTGTGATGGTAACGCTGTGCGGCCGCCAAGGCGACAGGTGCAGCTGTTTGCTCTTGTGATTTGAGACTTAGGAACAAAGACTCCCATAATTGGTCTTCTGGATCTGCAATGATTTGCGCCGCGGACTGCTCAATCAATTGCTCAGCCTCAAGCTTGTCCATTTTTTTCTTCTTGAGAAGATAACGCGCCAATTTAATGACTTCACGTAACTGCCCAGCTTGTTTATGAGCGCGCAGTTTGAGTTTGAGGATATTAAGCTGATTAGGGTTGTCGGCGTTGAGCTTCTCTAGGAGCGGCAAGGCCTCACGGCCACGACCATCTTCGACCAACATTTCGGCCTTGACAGTCAGACCCGCATCATACAGTTGTGGTGTCTCTAGGCTTTGGGCGATGGCATCATCAACTAGCTTATCTCTATCCTCGGTATTGCCATTAACATGGGCCATTTTGGCTTGCGCTAGCATCGCCACGGTTTGGCGGCTTTTACTGTTGGACGTAGACTGTAATTTTTTGAGGTCTTTTTCGGCTAAGGCATGTCGCCCTTCTAACCATACCACCCAACCCTGTTCGAACAAGTCCAACTCTTTGTGGACACGTCGTTTGTGGCGCCAACTACGGAAGTTATCAGGGGTATTGGTAATGCCTTTGTAGAGGCGAATCAAAAAGTATAAGACAGCAAATGCCAACACCAACAAAATAACTGCCGCTAACAGTGACATGGTGCGACGTTCGTCACCCGTGACAATGCTGACATAGCCATTACTCTGTTTGAGATAGACTGCCATCAGTACTGCCACGAACAATAAAATAACCAGTTTTATGAGTGATTTCATTTATTGCTCCTGTGCTTGTTGACCAGACTGCAATTGATGCAAGGTTTCTTCGAGCGCGGCATGCGATTGTTTGAGTTTAGGTAGATTACCTTTGACATTTTGTTGGGCTAACTGCTTGATGCGCTCAAGTACTTTTTGAGCCTCTGGCTGCTCACTATCGTAATAACGCTCAATGCCTTGTGCCACTTGTTGGAGGGCATCTTGCCAGATTTCTTGTTGCTGACTTAATAAGGCCTGAGTCGCAAAATTCAATTGCATTTGCAAGTTTTTGCGAGCTAGACCCGCTTGATCTGCAGTTAATAGACCAAGTTTAGGGTCATTAAGTTTTTCAACGCGGATAAAGCCATTGAGATCACCTGAGACAGCGCTGTAGGCACTATTGCCCCAGCCCTCGACTGTCCGCCATGTTTTTTTGTACCAAGGGGCTTGTGGGTCAGCCGCGGCCTCAGGCGCTTGCGCCTCTTGATTAGCCTGCGCCTGCTGTTGTTGAGCTTGCTGCTCAGCTATGTCTTGATCATGTTTTTGCCAAGCCGCTTGCTCTTTGTCCTTGAGTTGAGAGACGGTATCTGGCGTTTTAAGGGGCGCAGACTCTAAGAAGTCAGCGATTTGCTGCGCTTGCTTATAGAGCTCAGAGGTAGCCCCTGATTGGCTTGATTTGAGCGTGACAATATCGGCGCTGATGGCATCTTGTAGGGCAGCAAAAAGACGACTATGTGTGGTACTGACGGCCGCTTTGGCTTGTTCAAGAATATTGACGGCATTAGCCACATTGCCATTGATTTGTAATTCGTTATCCGCAAATTGCAAATAGCGCTTAACATCATTCAGTACAAAGCTGTCTTCACGCGAGCGTTGACTGTTTTTGACCTGAGCGCTCAGTGCCTGCACTTGTTGACGCAGTTCTTGGAGCTCTTTTTCGGTATCTTGGGAAGGCGTGCCCGAAACGTTCGAATCTGCAGTCGCTTGCTGAGTTTCCTGAGTCTCACCTTCGACAGCGCTCTGAGAACGCTCATCGGAGGCTTCTGAAGCCTCTGGGTCATCAGACTCAGTAGTATCCTCGGTCGATGCAGCCGTCGCCGTATCTGGATTGTTCTCGTCCGCCTCAGAAGCATTATTATCGGTATTTTCTGTGGCGCTATTAGGGTCTGTGCTCTCGGCCTCTGTAGCCTCAGATGTGTTGTCTGACGTGCTGGCTGCATTATCATCAGCGGCAGCGGGTTGGCTAGCTGGGTCGGCATTATCAGGATGGTTAGACTCGGAGTTATCGGCGGCTGACGTGGTGCTTTCTGATTGTGATTGACCGGTCAAGCCCTTAGCCCAATGACTAATATCATCTGCATAATAGTAACCAGCACCTGCCAAGCCTAAGACCACGACCAAAGCAGCAATCCATGCGGCACTACTGCCGCCACTTTTGGATTTGTGATTAGATTTGTTGGGTGGCGGCGTCTGACCACTCTTAGGTGCGTTCGCGCTGGCTTTGTTTTCGGCATTGATTTTGGCCTGAGTATCCGCCTTGGCGGTATTGACACTGGCCGTTTTGGAAGCGACTTTGGAGGCGCTTTTAGCAGCAGCGTTAGGCGCTGATTTAGCGGCGGCGTTAGATGCTGACTTAGCGGCGGCACTAGGTGGCACCGCACTTGCGCTCTTAGAGACATTACTCGTCGGGCTCGGCGCGCTGGGTGCATTGCTGGACTTAGCGGCGCTTGCAACGCTGCTAGCACTCGCTGACTTAGCGGCGGCAGCGGCTGGCGCACTAGTGCCAGGCTTAGGCGCTGGTGGGTTGACACGGTTTGAGCTGGAACTGCTAGCACTGCTTGAACTAGCGCTACTAGCAGATGGCTTGACCGTTGCACTGCTCGGTTGTGCACTACTACTTACAGTGCCAGACGTACTCGCTGATTTAGCAGGACTCGCTGGGTTGGACGGTATGCTTGGCTTAGGTGTTTGACTTTTTTGGATATCGGCACCTTTGCCTGCGGCTGTTTTGGAGACAGCAGAAGAGCTGGCTGATGGATTAGCCGCTGGCGCAGTCGCTTGAGTGCTATCTGCTCTTGAGGATTGGCTAGATTGGTTTGGCGTTTTTGCAGCAACATTAGATTTGGCTGGGTTAGGAGTGCCATCGGCGTGCTTATCATCCATATGCTGTTCCCTTTGTACTTGAATTGAATTAAGCGTACATTCTAGCATGGCTATTATTTTGTAACAGACGCATGCATGTACTCATATCCAATTATTGTAGATGATTTAAGCCGAATTTGCCTATAAAGTTAGCGTGCTAAGGCGCATTATGAATTTGCTGTTGGGCCATGCCTTGGCGCAACCGTTGATAGAGATTGCGCAAAATGGCCGCTGTAGCCCCCCAGATTAAAAAGCGGTTACCCTCCGCATCTTGCCACTCAATTCCATAATAATGTTGAATTAATTTGGGTCCCAATTCAGTGCTGTAATAACGGTGGTTGTTGGGATCCAAAATATAATCTAAGGGCACGAGAATTGTCTTTTCGACTTCATTGGGGTCAATGGTATAGGCTTGGGTAGGTTTAATATAAGCAATATAGGGTTTGATGACAAAGCCCGTGCCTGTCAAAAACTCCGGCATTTGGCCGAAAATTTCGATGTTTTCTTTGGCGACGCCAACTTCTTCGTAGGTTTCTCGAATGGCAGCTTCCTGATTACTCAAATCAGTACTCTCGACACGCCCACCCGGAAAGCTAATTTGACCACTATGGTTTTTCAGACGTTTGGAGCGCAGAGTTAGCAGTACCTCTGTTTGCCCTTGGGCGTTGATGACTAAAGGAATAAGCACGGCGGCTTGAATGTAACGACCCAAATTACCACTATGACGCTTGTCATAATTCCACTGCCTAACATTGACATCTTCGTGCCAAATAAAGCCAGCATTGAATATTTGATCGATTAAATCGCGATTAAAATCTTGGCTATGTAACGCTGGTAATAGGCTCGAACTGCCATCTGGATGTTGTAAGGTATTGGCGACAACCCAGGGTTGAGTGCTGGGATCAAATTGCACCGATTTGGGGCTGGTGGGAGGTTTCGTATTCAAGCGATTGGCATCCATAAGCGTGTATATTAACCTGTTTGTTTCGATTATAACGGCTTTACTGAATCACTGAAGTCATGCACCCACACAAACAAAAAAAGCATTGGGTCAGCACCCAATGCTTTTTGGATCTGGAATTAAAAGCAGGTATTTATACGGCTTTACGTACCAATTTTTCTTTGATGCGAGCGGCTTTACCAGAGCGGTTACGCAAGTAGTAAAGTTTAGCGCGACGCACATCACCACGACGTTTAACTTCGATAGAAGCAATTTGTGGTGAATACAATGGGAAGGTACGCTCGATCGCTTCACCAGAAGAGATTTTGCGAACAATAAAAGATGAGTTTAAACCACGGTTACGTTTAGCGATAACCACGCCTTCGTAGGCTTGTAAACGTTGGCGATTACCCTCGACCACTTTTACGTTAACGATCACTGTATCGCCTGGGTTAAATTCGGTAGGTTTGTTGCCACCAGTAAGGCGGTCAATTTCTTCCTGTTCTAGTTGTTGAATTAAATTCATTTGAACTCCACACTCATCATACGTAACGAAACACTCCATGTAGCTATGCTCACATGTATCAAGCACCCAACTTGATAATTACCAGAGGATGAATAAGCTCACTATATTAGCTTATAAATCCTTATAAGTCAATAGCTTAATAGGCATAAACACCTGTTTGTTTAGACTGGTTTGAGCGGCTAGGTAACTTAGCGTTAGAGGAACGATGGCTACGTCGCTCTTGGATGCCGTAACCCGCATCCACTGTACCGTAGACTTGGATGCCTGAGTGCTGATCAATCGATTTATCTGAACCTCGCGGGGCACAAGCACTCAATAAACATACAGCACCTAAGCCCAATAGGAGTGCAGCGCTTTTACAACAAAAGTTAGCGTTCATAGACAAGCCACGCAATTTATAAAATCTCCAATTTAGCAATACTCAAGGATATGTTTTTTTCACCAACTTGCGTAAAAAAGATTCTGGCAAAAACATCTGCCGCTTGGTGAGAAATCTGCATAATCACTCCCTGACCGAAATGACTATGTCTGACGGTCTGCCCAACCTTAAAGAATTGACCGTTAACCTCCACGCCAGAACTTGCATGACTACGACTGGCTGACGTTGTTGACCGGGAAGACGACGCTGAAAATTTACTAAAGAAATCATCACTATTCATGCCCTGACGACCGCTGTGACCCGTGTATTTGGGTGTCAGCCATTGCAGTGATGACTCAGGTAACTCTTCAAAAAACATAGAAGCTTTACTATAGCGTGATTGCCCATACAACATACGGCAATGAGCCCAGCTCATATATAACTGCTTGCGCGCTCGGGTAATCGCCACATACATCAGGCGTCGCTCTTCGTCTAAGGCTTTAGGATCTTCGACCGAGAGACTATGAGGGAACAAGCCTTGCTCGAGGCCCACCAAAAACACCACATCAAACTCCAGGCCTTTAGCGGCATGGATAGTCATCAGTTGAATGGCATCCTCATGAGCTTCGGCTTGATTGTCACCGGATTCTAATGACGCATGTGATAAAAACTCAAGCAAAGCATTGCTTTGTTCGGGCTCTTGTTCGGCATCAATTTGATAGGCAATGTTTTCTAGGGCTTTAGCTTGACCAAAGCCTTCTTCATTTTGGAAAACCATACCCGCATTGATCAGCTCCTGTAAGTTATCGAGGCGCTCTTGCCCCTCTCTTTGCGATTGATAATAATGCTTAAGACCACTGACCTCTATGGCGTGCGCAATCAATTCATTGAGTGGCAGTTCCTGGGCGGCGTCACGGATCTCTTTAATGATTTTTAAAAAAGGCGCCAGTTTATTTTTGACGGCATTTTCACTATCGGCAATCGCGGCGGCGAGACTCGATTGTTTGTGTTCGGCGAGCGTTTGCAAGTTCTCTAAGGTGCGCGTACCAATTCCTCGCGCCGGAAAATTGACGACGCGCATAAATGAACTATTATCGTTAATATCGGCCGCTAGTCGCAAATAGGCCATGGCATGTTTGATTTCTTGACGTTCATAAAAGCGCGTACCGCCATAAATCTTATAAGGAATACCTTGCTTGGAGATGACATGCTCTAGGGCACGAGACTGTGCATTACTGCGATACAAAATCGCTATCTCACGACGTGGTAGAGCCTGCTCCACTATCCAGCGTTGGATTTCAGCGACCACGGTTTTGGCCTCGTCTTGCTCGTCTTCGAGTTCAAAGATTCGAATCGGCTCGCCCTCACCTTGTGCCGTCCACAGATCCTTACCCAATCGCGTACTATTGTTTTTGATTAAGTGATTGGCACTATTAAGAATATGCGCGGTCGAACGGTAGTTTTGTTCAAGGCGAATCACTTGCCCTTTGGCATAATTACGCTCAAAGGCAATCATATTACCGACATTCGCGCCCCTAAAAGCATAAATCGATTGATCGTCATCACCAACGGCAAAAATACTATTTTGGGTTCCTGCTAATAATTGCAACCACTTGAATTGCATATCATTGGTGTCTTGGAATTCATCTATCAAAATATGTTTAAAACGCTCTTGATAGTGCTCGCGCAAAATATGGTTATTCTGGAGTAACTCATAACAACGTAACAGCAACTCCGGAAAATCCACCACGCCTTCATTAAGGCATTGCGCTTCATAATTGGCATAAAACTCAATCTCTTGCTGTTCATGCGCATTATGTGCCGTGAGCGCTTGCGCTCTTAGCCCCTGTTCTTTTTGGCGATTAATAAAATGCTGTAGCGATTTGGGCGCCATGCTCTCGTTGTTGAGATTCATGGCTTTGTGTAGGCGTTTAATGGCTGAGAGCTGATCAGTACTATCGAGAATTAAAAAGTTACGCGGCAGCCCCGCTTCTTGGGTATGTGCTCGCAACAGGCGATTGCAGAGCCCATGGAAAGTGCCCACCCACAGGCTGCGCGTATTAATCGGCAGCATGGCGGCTAAACGAGCTCGCATTTCTTTGGCGGCTTTATTGGTAAAGGTTACCGCTAATAATCCACTAGCCGGGCAGCGACGTGTTTGCATCAACCAGGCCATGCGACTGGTGAGTACTCGGGTTTTACCACTGCCGGCGCCTGCCAGCACCAAGGTATATTGCCAATCCGTGGTAACCGCTTGCAATTGTTGTGGATTTAAATTATCTAAGATCATACAAAAATTAAAGACAAAAACTATTAACGGTATATGTGGTTAAGATAAAGGCAAAAGAGCAATAATTAAAGACAAATAACGAAAAATAATCAAATAATACTGACGACAATCAAGTCTTGCAGGCTAACTATTTGGCTTCAAGTATCCTACGCTGAGATGTTGCACACTCGATTTTTAGGGTGCGCTTAAGAAGCAATTAAGAAACGCTCAAGCAACGTTTAAAGATCTTCATGCGCATGTTGGCTCTGCCAGTATTTAGTACTTCTCTGTGCTCTGAATTACATGCCTCTATTGCCCTCTTTTGCCATTAATGGCTTCTGCTGCGCGTGAAAGTGGCACAGACTCTGGCCAAGCATCGCCTATTTGCTACGTTCTAAGACCGCCGCAAAAAAGCCATCCGTACCGTGTACATCTGGGCGCAATTGTAAAAAGCCATTATTATCGCTTTGTAATGACGCGGCTCTATCGCCCAAGACATCACGAATATCCAAGATCGTAAAGTCGGGATGATTGGCTAAGAATGTCTTGATTTGTTCTTGATTCTCTTGCGCCAGCAAACTACACGTTGAATAAATCAAACGGCCACCCGGCATCACGCAACGGCTAGCACTTTGCAAAATACTCTGCTGTAGTTCAAGCAGCTGTTGTAGTTTTTCTGGGGTTTGGCGCCATTTTAGATCAGGGTTACGACGTAAGGTGCCAATACCAGAACAAGGGGCATCAACCAAGACCTTGTGCGCCTTACTGGCCAAACGTTTTACGCGGGTGTCGTTTTCATTTTTGATCAGCACTGGGGTGACATTTGAGAGACCACTGCGTGCCAACCGTGGTTTGGCTTTGGCGAGGCGTTTTTCGTCGACATCAAAAGCGTATAAGCGCCCTGTCGAGCGCATCATGGCGCCCAATAACAGGGTCTTACCACCCGCACCGGCACAGAAATCAATGACAAGTTCATTGCGTTTCGGTGCAGTCAACAAGCATAATAATTGACTGCCTTCATCCTGAACTTCAAGACTACCGTTTTTAAAAAGTGGCCATTGCTGCAGACCTGGATTAGTGGTCAAGCGAACGCCCCAAGGTGAAAACGGGGTGGCCTGAGCCTGCTGGTCATATAACTCTTGAATTTGTTGAAGCGCCTCGTCACGCGTCAAGCGCAAGGGATTAACACGTAAATCCAAGGTGGCTTTTTGATTGAGTTGCTGCATTAACGCATCGCTCTGCTCAATATCTTGTAAATATTCGGCTAACCAATCAGGTACGCTATAGCGCAGCGCCCACGGTAGACTTTGGATATCTTGGTGCGCAATATGTTGCAGCCATTCTTGTTCGTAAGGGCTCAACCCCTCAGTACTAAAGGCCTCGGCTTGACTGGCCTGCCAGCCTAAAATAGCCAAGCGACGATTTTGTGGACCCTGACCACTGCTCGCTAGATAACGATAAAGTTTAAGATGACGCAAGACATCAAATACGGCTTCGGCCACCTCGGCACGGTCACGACCGCCCAGTTTTTTGTGTTCACGAAACCATTTTGAAAGGACACTATCCGCCGCAAAACGAAATTTAAGAATTTGCTCGAGCACATCGCTAATTTGCTCAAGACGTAACGCCGTTTTAGAGCGCGGCTCTGGGTTCGCTTTATGCTGTTTTTTAGGAGCAGAAGAATGTTGTTTGGTCATATGACATCCAAATATAAATACGTTGAGAGCTAGGTAGAGGGTGCGTGTTTATCTGTCTAAGGATGGTATGCGGCGTTTATAGACTTAGGATAGCTTATGCGACGGATACTGTGCAGACACATACTGAACATTAACGCGCGGGTGTTGCTTTGCAAAGGTCAGGATGCATAAACAAAGTTTGCTCGGCTCTATGCCAATGCGTACGCCCCTCGATTAGACTACAACTGCCTTTTGCTAAATAATTAACCACGGCTGCGTACATCGTATGTTCGGTGGCTAGCACACGTTGCGCGAGAGTCGAGACAGTATCGTCGGTCTTAACTGGAACCACCGATTGGCAAATAATCGGCCCTGCATCGAGTTCGGCAGTGACATAATGAATGGTGGCCCCATGCACTTTGACGGCGCTTTGGATAGCACGTTCATGGGTGTTTAGCCCGGTGAAGGCCGGCAAAATGGAAGGATGAATATTAATTAATTTGCCGGCATAATGCGCCACAAATGCGGCACTTAAAATACGCATAAAGCCCGCTAACAACACATAATCGACCTCATACTTATCGATTAACTGCATTAGCGCGACATCGTATGCTTGGCGAGTGGCATAGTCTTTGTGCGATAACACGGCTGTCTCTAGCCCCTGCCCTTGGGCCCAATGCAACCCCGAAGCGTCGTGCTTGTTGGCAATGACTACCGTCGCTTGTAACTGAGGATTTTGTTGGCATTGCTGCACAATCGCCTGCATATTGGAACCACGACCAGAAATCAAAATAGCAAATTTAAGCGGCGAAGTAGAGTTGGCAAACGACATGGGAAAACTAAAAAGAGAGACAAATCACATTAATCTGTTAATTATAAAATAAGTCACGCGGTCGCTAGCCTATGTCTCGTAGCTTAGTCTTAAATTTATGTAAACCTTAGTGGCGAAATGCGCTGTAGAATGCCTAAAACGATTGAATACGTGGTTGAATACCGGGGTGAATACGTTTTAGTGAAATCGGTGCGCTATGGATGAGACTATGGGCACTATGGTGCTATGGGTAGCGAGATTGCAGCAACAGCAGAGCGAGACTTCAACTGCGTATAAACAGCCAATAAACAACCAATAAACAGCCAATAGATAGCCAATAGCTAGCGCATAGATAGCCAATAACCAACTCCCCTTTTGGCCACAATACCAAACCGAAAAGTTTAATCAAGCTTTTAAGGCAATTATCTATTATAATTGATAACTATTACTTTAAAAAAATTTTTTGTGGCTAGTTCTTGTCTACTTCCCTCTACTTATTTTTTGCCCAAGCCCAGTGCCGTGGCCTTTAGAGACGGCTGTGCGCTGACCATTGGCAATTTTGATGGCGTTCATATCGGTCATCAGGCTTTGCTCGCCCATCTCAAACGCATCGCTCCGAATTTGCCTACCTGTGCCATGACGTTTGAGCCACATCCGCGCGAATACTTTGCCAAACTCCACAAGCGACCAGAGTTTATTCCCACAAAAATCAGCACCTTACGCGATAAAGTCGAGCGCTTAAGACAAGCAGGTGTAGACTATGTAGTGCTGAGTCGTTTTAATCAACTAATGGCACAACTGAGCCCAGAGCAGTTTGTCCAAAAACTGCTTCTTGAGCGCCTTAATATCAAACACCTCATTGTTGGCAGAGACTTTCGTTTTGGCCATAAGCGTGAAGGCAATTTGGCTTATCTTCAAAAAGCCAGCCGTATTCATGGTTTTACGATTCATTGTCTTGAAGATATTCTGGACCAGCACAAGCAACGAGTCTCTAGCTCTGAGTTACGCAATGTCCTCGAACAAGGCAACTTGGCCCAAGCGAGTTATCTACTCGGACAACCGTATCGCATCACGGGACGGGTGATTCGTGGAAAGCAATTGGGACGGCGTATTCAAGTACCGACGATGAACATTAAGGTCATGCCGCACTGTGCGGTGCGTTCTGGTGTGTATGTAGTTCGCGTGATTGATGCTCAGCATCGTTGTTATGCGGCAGTCGCCAGTTTAGGGGTGCGCCCAACGGTCGAAGACAATGGCCAAGTATTACTTGAAGTGCATTTACTCGATGCCAGTATCAATGCTTATGGCCAGCTCATATGCACTGAGTTCCTGCAATTTCTCAGGGACGAAGAAAAATTTCCTTCTTTAAAAACTATGCAGATCGCGATTCAAAAAGACATTCGCGAAGCGCAACATTATTTTGATATTCATGGACTATAAAAATACTCTTAACCTACCTAGCACCGCGTTTCCTATGCGGGGCAACTTACCAAAACGTGAACCTAAATGGGTTGAGGAATGGCAAGAAAAAAAAGTTTATGAAGCCATCCGTCGTGCCAGTCAGGGTCGCCCTAAATTCATTTTGCATGATGGCCCTCCGTATGCCAACGGTAATATTCACATCGGGCACGCCGTTAATAAGATTCTCAAAGATATTATTCTTAAAAGCCGTAATATGGACGGTTTTGATGCTCCCTACATCCCAGGCTGGGATGGCCACGGCATGCCCATTGAAATTCAAATTGAAAAAAAATACGGCAAAAATTTACCCGCCCGTGAAGTCATGGCCAAAGCCCGCGCATACGCTAATGAGCAGCTTGAAAACCAACGCAAGGACTTCAAACGCCTGGGTGTTTTAGGTCAATGGGACGATCCTTACTTTACGATTAACCACAAAAATGAAGCCACGGAGATCCGCGCCCTCGCGGCCATTCTCGAAAAAGGCTATGTATTCCGTGGTCTCAAACCCGTGAACTGGTGTTTTGACTGTGGCTCTGCCTTAGCGGAAGCTGAGGTTGAATATGCCGATCGTAAAGATTCAGCTATCGATGTGGCGTTTCCATTTGCCGAAGCGGACAAAATCGCTCGGGCCTTTGGTCTAGAACAAGCCCCAAGTGGTGCTGTTGTGATTTGGACCACGACGCCATGGACGATTCCTTCTAACCAAGCACTTAATGTTCACCCAGAGGTCGAATATGTCTTGGTCAAACTAGAACAGCCTATCGCCAGTGGCGAACATTTATTACTGGCCAAAGACTTGTATCAAGGGCTTCTCGAAAAATGGGGGCTAAATGGTCAAGTTGTCGCTAGCTGTTTAGGTCAAGCGCTTGAGCATATTCGTTTTCATCACCCACTTTATCAAGCGGATGCAGGCTACGATCGTTTATCATCGATTTACTTAGCAGACTATGTCAGCGTTGATGCTGGTACGGGGATTGTGCACTCGGCGCCTGCCTATGGTGTAGATGACTTTATTGTTTGCCGTAAAAACGGCCTCGCCGATGCGGACATTATCAATCCTGTGATGGGTAACGGCCAATATGCCAGCAGCTTACCGTTATTTGGTGGCCTAAATATCTGGAAAGCCAATCCATTAATCGTCAAAGCGCTCGAAGAAGCAGGCAATTTACTGTCAGTCAGCCCGCTCAACCACAGTTATATGCATTGCTGGCGCCACAAAACGCCTGTCATTTATCGCGCGACCAGTCAATGGTTCGCGGGCATGGATAAAACCCCTAAAGATGGTGGCGAAACACTGCGTGAGACCGCCCTCAAAGGGATAGAAGCCACTAATTTCTACCCGGCTTGGGGACGCGCCCGCTTACACGCCATGATTGCCAATCGTCCCGACTGGACACTCTCTCGCCAACGCCAATGGGGCGTGCCGATGGCATTTTTTGTGCACAAAGAAACTGGCGAGTTGCATCCCAATACCGTCGAGTTGCTCCATAAAGTCGCGGATCTCGTCGAAAAAGACGGCATCGAAGCTTGGCAAGACCTTGAAGTTGCAGACTTATTAGGTGATGAAGCTGACCAGTACGAAAAAAACCGCGATACCTTAGACGTTTGGTTTGACTCTGGTACCACCCATATTCATGTCATGGGTGGCAAAGACGGTCAATTTGATGGTTCCCACGCGGCGCAATTGCGCTGGCCCGCTGATCTATATCTCGAGGGCTCTGACCAACACCGAGGTTGGTTCCACTCGTCTTTGTTGACCTCTTCGATGTTGTTTGGCCGTCCCCCTTACAATAGTCTCTTGACCCACGGTTTTGTGGTTGATGGTCAAGGGCGCAAGATGAGTAAGTCCGTGGGTAACGTCATCGCTCCACAACAAGTTTCCGATAGTCTAGGTGCCGAAATTATCCGTCTTTGGACGGCGGCGACCGATTATTCAGGCGAACTCTCCATTTCCGATCAAATTCTGAAACGCGTCGTTGAAAGCTATCGTCGCATTCGTAACACCTTGTGCTTTCTTTTGGGCAATCTCAACGATTTTGACGCTAGCAAAGACTTACTAGCTGTTGAGCAATGGACCGAAGTGGATCAATTTGCCTTAGTCTTTACTAAGGAACTACAAGACTATATCTTGCAACAATATCGCAAGTATGAATTCCATACAGCCGTTTCCCGACTCCAAATTTTCTGCTCAGAAGATTTAGGGGCGTTTTATTTGGATATTCTCAAAGATCGCTTATACACTACCGCAACCGATAGCCGTGCTCGTCGCTCAGCTCAAAGTGCTTTGTACTATATCACGATGACACTGCTCAAATTATTAGCGCCTATTCTCTCCTTTACGGCTGAAGAGGCCTGGGCACAACTGCGGGCGACGACTCTTAAACACCTTCCAGCGTTGCAAGACAATATCACTATCTTTAGTGAGCTCAATGAAGACTTGCCAACTGTAGAAAATGCCGAGCAATTAGCGCAAAAATGGCGCATTATCTTGCAAGTGCGTAGTCTACTCAACAAAAAACTTGAAGAAGCTCGCTCCGAAGGCGCCATCGGCTCATCGCTGCAAGCTGAAGTCGATATCTATGCTGAAGGCGAGGAATACGAGGCGCTCGATAGTCTAGGTGAAGATTTAGGTTTTGTCTTTATCGTGTCTAAGTGCACCTTGTACCAAGCGATTCCGGGTGAGGGTTTGAGTTTCCATATTGCATCGTCTGACAAACAAAAATGTGCGCGATGCTGGCATTATCGCGCAGATGTTGGTCAAGATCCTGAGCATCCAGAATTATGTGGCCGCTGCGTCAGTAATCTCTATGGTGAAGGTGAGGCACGCCGCCATGTCTAAGGCGACCTCGGTAGACGTAGCACCACCCGCCCGAGCCAACACGACTGAGCGCCGTATTGTGCCCTATTGGGGTTGGCTCCTGCTGGCGCTGGTCTTGATTGCAGCAGATCAACTGAGCAAGATGACGATTGAGCATTCTTTTGAGTATTTAGAGCGCCTCAATCTATTGCCGTTTTTCGACTTTATTTTGGTCTATAACCAAGGCGCGGCGTTTAGTTTTTTGTCGTCTGCGGCGGGTTGGCAACGCTGGTTCTTTTTGATTTTGGGCATCGGTGCCACCCTCATCATCCTGAAAATGTTGCGCAGTCATAAGCAGCAAAAGCTCATGTGCTTTGCCATGACCTTGATTATGGCTGGCGCTATAGGCAATGTCATTGATCGCATTGTGTATGGACATGTCATCGATTTTTTGTTGTTCTACTATAACGATTGGTATTTCCCTGCTTTTAATTTAGCGGATAGTTTTATCACTGTGGGCGCTGCGCTCTTGATTATCCAAGAAGTTTTTAAATCATTTAAAGGTGGCTCTCATGCATAAACCGCTAGCCAACAAACAGATCGTCCTAGGCATTACTGCAGGTATCGCCGCCTACAAAAGTGCAGAGTTTCTTCGACGCTTGCAGGATTTGGGAGCGACAGTACATGTCGCTATGACGCCCGCGGCCTGCCAGTTCATGACGCCTACGACGTTTCAGGCTTTATCAGGTCGTCCTGTGTTTACCGATACTATCGATACGCAGCTTCAAAATAGCATGGCGCATATTAACTTAAGTCGTCAGGCTGATGCGATTATCGTGGCACCAGCCAGTGCTGATTTTATGGCTAAACTCACCCATGGTTTAGCCGACGATATTTTGTCGACCTTATGTTTAGCCCGTAACTGCCCGCTCATCATTGCTCCGGCGATGAATCGAGAGATGTGGGCCAATGCCGCCACACAGCGCAATGTCAAACAGTTGCAGGCCGATGGAGTACACCTCTGGGGACCTGGTTATGGCTCCCAAGCTTGCGGCGAAATTGGTAGTGGTCGTATGCTCGAACCCGCTCAATTACTCGCCGAGAGTCTGGCCTTTTTTACTCCTAAAATCATGCAAGGATTACGTGTGCTGGTAACCGCTGGTCCCACCGAAGAAGCCATTGACCCGGTTCGCGTCATTAGTAATAAATCGTCAGGCAAAACGGGTTATGCGATCGCTCAAGCTGCACAACGGGCGGGTGCCCAAGTGCAATTAGTCTCAGGCCCGACAGCCCTAGCTCAACCTTATGGCGTGGACTTTACAGCGGTGACCAGTGCTCGAGATATGTATGCAGCCGTCATGCAACGAGCGCCTCAAGCCGATATCTTTATTAGTGTGGCTGCCGTTGCCGACTGGTACATCAAAAACGCCAGTGATCAAAAAATCAAAAAACATGTGGTCAATCAATTACCGCAACTCGATTTTGCCGAAAATCCTGATATTCTTGCGCAAGTAGCCAGCCTCGACCATGGCCCTTGGTGTGTCGGCTTTGCGGCCGAAACTGAAGGCTTAACGGAGTATGCGCAAGCCAAACGCAAACGCAAAAATATCGATTTATTAGTGGGTAACTTGGTCCAAAAAGTCTTGGGTCAAAATCAAACCGAGCTGATTTTGTATAGCGATGCTGGCGCCGAGCACCTTGCCAAAGGTGATAAGCAAGAGGTTGCACCATTATTGATCAACAAGATCATGCAATACTATCCTGGTCGAACTCAAGAAAAATAGGACAACCGTGAGTCACTATACCCAACTGATCATGGAGTTTATCCAAGAGCAGCAAATGTGGGCCGGCCCCATCATGGGCGTAGCGGCGTTTGCCGAATCACTGTTCATTGTTGGCTTATTCGTGCCTGCCACCGTTTTGTTAACGGCCTCAGGGGCACTCATTGCCACCGGCGTATTAGATCCCTGGTCTTTAGTGATTTGTGGCGTGATCGGGGCCATCTTAGGCGATGCGGTCTCATATATGTTGGGGCTTCGTTATGGACCCCGTCTACTCAAAAATCCCTATCTCAAAAAGCATCATAATCTAGTGTTGCGATGCCGTTTGTTATTCGAAAAATACGGAATCTGGGCGATTTTTGCAGGCCGTTTTATGGGACCTTTCCGCGGTTTTATGCCAGCCATTGCGGGGATTTTCGAATTTGCCAAATTCCCCTTTATGATGGCGACCATAGCCTCGGCTTGCCTGTGGTTACCCCTGTGGTTAGCGATCGGTTACTTTGGCGGTCGTATCACAGAAAAGATTACCCATCTCAGCGGCACAGAACTAGCCGTCGCTATTGCCCTCATTATTTTGCTGATTGTCGTTATTTTAAGTATTGCACTGTATTGGCGTGCACGCCGCAAAAAACAACAACACCATCGCCATCATCATCATCATCATCACTAAGCGCTGCTTTTAGTTTTTCCAAAAAAGGATCTCTCATGCAAGTCGACTTAAAAATTTTAGACCCTCGCATTCAAGAATTTATGCCAAGTTATGGCTCAGCAGGCGCTGCGGGTTTAGACCTTAGAGCCTGCCTTGAAGAGGCTATTACCCTTGAGCCTAATCAGAGCTATCTCATGCCAACGGGTATTGCCATCCACCTGGCAGATGCAAATTATGCTGCCATGATTTTGCCGCGCTCAGGCCTAGGACATAAACATGGTATTGTGCTTGGGAATCTGGTCGGTCTCATCGATTCCGATTACCAGGGTCAACTCATGGTTTCGGTTTGGAATCGCAGCCGCGAGCCCTATAGAATTGAAGCCATGGAACGTATTGCACAAATGGTGATTGTGCCTGTTGTGCAAGCGCAATTTAATATTGTTGAAGAATTTCCCGCCAGTGCCCGCGGTGAAGGAGGTTTTGGTAGCACGGGAAAACACTAAAAAAGAACAATATCTAACGCCAAAAGCGAGCCTTAATCGTGCTCGCTTTTTTTGTGCATCTCTCCCGACTTGGCGGGTTTATTTAGTCATGTCAGGCCAAGTCCGTTCATGGTAAGCGGAATCCCAAAACAACCATTCAAGTTCAGCGGCACGCTTATAAGCTTGATGCATTTTTTGGCGAGTTAAATCGTCCGCTTGCTCGGCCACTCTGTCAATCGTTGCCAAGACTTTGCGGACAGCCTCTTGAAACTCCTCACCTGCATACGTATCAATCCATTTTTGGTAAGGATTATCCTTGACGCTTTGCGCCAAGATCGCGTTACCCACCTCGGCATAAATCCAAAAGCACGGCAAAATTGCCGCGAGCGTGACCGCATAGGGTTGGCTCCAAGCGCATGCTTGTAAAAATAAGGTGTAATGATCGCAAGCTTGAGTCAGCGGCGTTTCTGTAAAGGATTGCTTAGTAATTCCAAAATCCTGCATAAAGCCATCGTGTAAACTGCGTTCAACCACAATGGCTTCTTGAGCCGCGTTTGTAAATTGGATCACATCTTCGGGTAAATCGGCCTTGGCGCCCGTAATCGCCAACGCCCGAGCATAAGCGAGCAAATAATGAGCATCTTGAATCACATAATGTTTGAATGCGGATAACTTCAGCGTGCCCTGCGCTAATGCTTGATTAAAAGGATGTTGCACCGTGGCCTCAAATAAAGGCAGATTCGCCTGCCATAATTCTTTTGTAAACGACATTACCCCTCCAAAATAAAGATTTGTAAAGTGCTTTCATTATAACTAAGGATGCTTAGTCGCTATAAATACTCGCCCTCAGCAAGCTTGCTTTAGTCTGATCTGAGGTCACAGAATCGCCGTTCATTAAGGTCGCGCCATCCTTTATAATCGCTGATGAACTGTCTGAAAGTGACGACAGGAGAAAAAACACGACAAAAAATTGTAAATTTTCCAAAAAAAAGCAGTCGGAATACTTGCATTATTATGCAATCAAATATATAATTTAATACTTACTGCATGATGTGTATTACCGTTATGCGTTTGTCTAGTCAGCTTATGTCTGAATAGATCATGGGTTTATGACATAGAATGATATATGGTCATTAATTACATGGCTTATATAGATAGTCATTCATAAATTACCCATAACATAGTACACACATAATAGTACACAGTAAGTGCTTCAATTAGTGGCTCTTTAGCTCAGTCGGTTAGAGCGACGGAATCATAATCCGCAGGTCCCCCGTTCGAGTCGGGGAAGAGCCACCAATTTTTCTTTATCGACTTCCAGTCTCCTCTACTTTTCCTTTTCTGGCTTCTCTCTTCTCTTTTTCTAACGCTTTTCTATCTTCTTGCGTTTTAAACGTTTTAACATAAACGCTTTACCGCCAATTTTTCTGCTTGATTGCCTCCCTTTTTTTAAATTTTTCATCCTTGAGATCGCCCGCCAGGATAAATACGATTTCTCTTATCTTAGTTATTTCGTGTTTATCGCTAGCCTCACTTAAATTCAGCCAACGTATTGGATCACAGGGGTTTATATCTAGGTATTAATACTAGTATGTGCTTTTTCAAATAGTGAATCATGTAATAACGTGTTAAAGATATAACAATATATTTTTGGACACGCATTATGAATCTCAAAAAACTCAGCCTTACACTTGGTGCCTGTGCATATTTTCTTGGTAGTTCCTTAGCCCTGGCCGATACCATCAAAATTGGTGAAATCAATAGTTATAAAGCCATTCCCTCTTTCTTGGAACCCTACAAAAAGGGCATGGACTTGGCGATTGAACAAATCAATCAACAAGGTGGCATTGACGGCAAACAGCTCGAACTGCTTATTCGTGATGATGGCGGTAATCAAGGCACGGCGGTGCGTGAAGCCCAACAATTGCTAAGTAAAGACAAGGTCGATGTGCTCGCAGGTAGCTTTTTATCAAATATTGCCTTGGCGCTCGCTGACTTTGCCAAACACAAAAAAGTGTTTTATTTAGCTGGAGAGCCGCTCAGCGACAAAATGACTTGGGAGAAAGGGAACCGTTATACCTTTAGGCTGCGTGACTCCACTTATATGAAAGTTGCCATGCTGTTACCCGAGGCACTCAAATACCACAAAAAGCGCTGGGTATTGGTTTATCCCAACTATGAATACGGGCAATCTGCGATCAAAACGTTCAAGCAATTACTCAAAGAAAAACAGCCCGATGTCGAATTTACAGAAATTGCGGTCCCTTTTAATAAGATTGATGCCGGCAACACAGTTCAAGCCGTTTTAGATGCTAAACCAGATGCCATGTTTAATGTCTTATTTAGTACCGATTTAACTAAATTTGTGCGAGCTGGTAATACTCGCCATCTGTTTGAGAATTTACCTACGGTGAGTGTGTTAACTGGTGAACCTGAATATCTCGATACCTTAGGCGCCGACACTCCTAAAGGTTGGTTTGTCACGGGGTATCCTTGGTATGCCATCAATACGCCTGAGCATCAGGCGTTTTTACACGCCTATCAGGACAAATTCCATGATTATCCACGCTTAGGCTCTATTGTTGGCTATATGATGATTCAATCCTTAGCCGCAGGTCTGCAAAAAGCGGGCTCCTCTGATCCCGAAAAACTCATCACGGCTTTCAATGACCTAGAATTTACATCGCCACTCGGTCCTATCCACTATCGTGAGATTGATCATCAATCCACCATGGGCGCCTATGTCGGCAAGCTAGATCTCAAAGATGGTAAAGGGGTCATGACAGATATCAAGTATATTGACGGCGCTGCCGTACAACCCAACGATGAATTAATTCAAAAACTACGTCCTAACGACTAGGCATCATCATGGATTTATACGGTTTGGCCATTCAATTACTCAATGGTCTAACTAATGCATCTTCTTTGTTTATTATGGCCGTGGGCTTGTCACTGATTTTTGGGGTAAGTCGTATTGTCAATTTCGCTCACGGCTCCTTTTGCATGCTGGGTTTATATATAGCTTATAGCCTCACGCATGCATGGTCTCTAAGTGTTTGGACGTATTGGCTAAGTATATTGGCGGCGGCCTTCTTAGTCGCTTGTCTAGGCGCTCTTTTAGAAATCTTAATACTACGTCGTATCTATCAAGCCCCAGAAATTTTTCAGCTCCTGGCGACTTTTGCTATCTTACTCATGATTAGCGATGCGGTACTGGCTTATTGGGGACCCGAAGACTTACTCGGTCCACAAGCACCAGGTTTAAGCGGTTCTGTGTCACTCTTGACGAGCCAATTTCCTAGCTACGATTTATTTCTCATTGTCTTGGGGCCGTTTTTACTGCTACTGCTCTGGTGCTTACTGAAGTTCACCCGCTTTGGCTTGTTAATTCGCGCGGCTACGCAAGACCGAGAAATGTTAGCCGCCTTAGGGGTCAATCAGAAGCGACTGTTTACCGAGGTGTTTTTTCTGGGGGCTTTTTTGGCGGGTTTAGGGGGTGCCATCCAATTACCACGAGAACCCGCCAACTTAGCCTTGGATCTAAGCTTAATCGGCGAAGCCTTTGCCGTCGTGATTATTGGCGGTATGAGCTCCATTCCCGGTGCTTTTTTGGCCGCCTTGATTCTCGGTGAACTCAAAGCCATCTGCCTCTGGTTAGGGACACAAACTATTTTTGGTATCACCATCGAATTTAGTCAACTGACGCTAATCGTACAATTTCTAGCCATGGCGTTGGTCTTGATTTTGCGGCCATGGGGACTTTTAGGCAAAAAAAATCAGCACCCTAATCCAGAGCTTAGACTGAATAAACCACTCTATCCTGCCCCGCTTTTCGTTAAGTGTTTAGGACTGCTCTGTTTGCTTATTTTGTGTTGTCTGCCCCTACTCGCCGATACTTATCCTTATGTCATGATTTTGGCGATCGATATTTTAATCGCTATCCTATTTGCCAGCAGTTTACACCTTATCATAGGCACGGCAGGATTAATATCCTTTGGCCATGCGGCCTACTTTGGCCTAGGTGCTTATACCGCCGCTATTTGTGCCCTTAACCTAGAGGTTCCGATGTGGTTAGGACTGCTACTGGGCCCCTTAGGAGCGTTTGTCGCCGCCATTATTCTTGGTTGGTTTAGTGTTCGCCTGACAGGTATTTATATGGCCATGTTAACGCTGGCATTTGCCGAATTGATATGGTCCACCATTTTCCAGTGGGACGGCTTTACTGGCGGTTCAAATGGCCTGATTGGCGTATGGCCCGATGGCGTATTCGGTGACGCTACTTATTTTTATTATTTAGTCTTATTTATTGTCACCCTGGCAATTTTATTGATTCGCTGGCTGAACTTTAGTTCTTTGGGCGCGGCCATTCGTGCCACTCGAGATTCAGATTTACGCAGCCAAGCGCTGGGCATTGGCGTCAAACAAACTCAGTGGTTGTGTTTTGCTTTAGCAGGATTATTTGCGGGTTTAGCCGGCGCTCTTTTTGTCTACAGTAAAGGCAGTGTTTCACCCGAGGAATTAGACGTCGCACGCTCAGTGGATGGCCTGATTATGGTGTTACTCGGCGGCATGCAATCCCTTATCGGTCCATGGTTAGGGGCCGCTGTGTACACGGCTTTACATGATTATGTGACCAGTGCCACCGAGCATTGGAAAGCCTTATTAGGGGCATTAATTCTGCTATTGGTGTTTGTTCGACCGAAGGGGCTGATGAGTTTATTTGAGCGCTTGCACACGAGGTCTACATCATGACATCAACACCTGAAGTGGTCTTAGAACTACAAGCAATCAGCAAACGCTATCAGCAATTTATAGCAGTTAAAGACCTATCCTTCAAAGTGCACAAGGGCCAACTGCTGGCCTTAATTGGTCCCAATGGCGCCGGTAAATCCACGACTTTCAATATGATTGGTGGTCAATTGGCGCCCAGTAGCGGGCAAATTCTCTATCAAGGCCAGCCACTCAAAAAGCATAATGTTTTGCATCGCTGGCAACGCGGCATCGGCCGCACCTTTCAAGTGGCTGAATGTTTTTGGTCAATGACGGTGGCAGAGAATGTGCGAGTCGCTTTATTGAGTGCCGCCAAACAGTTATTCAAGCCTTGGCGTAAAGCCTGCGCTTCACTTGAAGCAGATTGTGATCGCCTACTACAGTGGGTGGGTCTACTAGCTTTGCGCCAGACGCCCTGCAGTCAGCTGGCGTATGGCGATATTAAGCGCCTTGAATTAGCCCTCGCTCTCAGCAATCGGCCACAACTGTTATTGATGGATGAACCCACTGCAGGCATGGCCGAAGCCGAAAGACATGAACTAATGCAATTAGTGCGCCGCTTGGTCAAGCAAGAACAATTGGCCGTATTGTTTACCGAACACAGCATGGATATGGTGTTTAATTATGCCGATGACATCTTAGTCATCGCTGAAGGTCAATTGATTGCCCAGGGTGAGCCGCAACGCATTCAAAAGGATCCCAAAGTACAGGCACTGTATCTAGGCCAGTCACTTCGTCAGTGGCAAGACACGGAGATGGAGCATGTCTGAACGTTCATGTACTGACTCTGAACAAACTGTCATTTTAGATATTCAAGGACTCCAGGCCTGGTATGGCCAGGCACAAATACTTTTTGATCTTAATTTACAGGTTCATAAAGGCGAGGCAGTGGCATTGATGGGCCCTAATGGGGCAGGCAAAAGTACCACCATGAAAGCCATTATGGGCTTAGTCAAGCACCAAGCGCATACGTTGGACTTTCTGGGCAAAGATATTCTGGCCTTGAGTACTCATCAAATCGCACGTCGAGGCCTAGCTTATGTCCCAGAAGAACGACGCATATTTGCCGACCTCAGTGTCGAAGAAAATCTCCAATGCGCCTACCAAGCCCCCAGAAAATGGCCGGATGGCAGTCCCGTGCATACCTGGACCCTAGAAGAATTATTTAGCCTTTTTCCCAATCTCGCTAAGTTGCGCAAGCGTTTGGGAGGCCAAATGAGTGGTGGCGAACAACAAATGCTTAGCATTGCTCGAAGCCTCATGGGCAATCCTTATGTGGTCTTATTAGATGAGCCCTCCGAAGGCGTCGCCCCCATTATTATTGATCAGCTCGCACAGAGTTTGATTACCCTCAAACAAAAAGGACTGACGATTTTACTCTCTGAGCAAAATCAGTTTTTTGCGCAACAAATCTGCGATCGTCGTTACTTCTTAGCCCAAGGACAAATGGTGCAAGCCTAACAAAAGCCGCAGCCTTAACGGTCTGCGGCTTTTGAGTATGCTTATCAGTCTGGAGAAAAGACTGATGAGCAGTTCGCGCCCCTTATGAGGTAGCTTGATTGGCTTGCTTAGAAAAGCTTAAGAGCTCCTCATCTGGTTTTTTGTCGACTTTGATGATGTCTTTAGGAGCAAAATCGCCTTCCAGAATCATATTCGACAATGGATTTTCAAGCAATTGTTGAATGGATCGTTTAAGCGGTCTAGCCCCATAAACAGGATCAAAACCTGCTTGCGCCAAGAAGGCCAAAGCCTGATCGCTGACGTTAAGTTGTAACTCAAAGGGTTCAAGACGTTTTGCCAAGCGATTAATCTGAATTTTGGCAATATTAGCGATTTGTTCTTGATCCAAAGAGTGGAAGACCACGACTTCATCAATACGGTTAAGGAACTCAGGGCGGAACGCTTGTTTGAGCTCTTCCCAAACGGCGGCTTTAACCTCATCATAGGGCTGGTCCGCCATCGCTTGAATATGTTGCGAGCCTAAGTTTGAGGTCATGACGACTACGGTATTACGAAAATCCACTGTTCGGCCTTGACCATCAGTGAGTCGACCATCATCCAGGACTTGTAAAAGCACATTGAAAACATCTGGATGGGCTTTTTCTATCTCGTCTAACAAAATCACGCTATACGGTTTCCGACGAACGGCTTCGGTTAAATAACCTCCCTCTTCGTAACCGACATATCCCGGAGGCGCACCAATCAAACGAGCCACGGAATGTTTTTCCATAAACTCGGACATATCAATGCGAATTAAGTGCTCTTCGGAATCAAACAAAAAGCCCGCCAATGCTTTGGTCAATTCTGTTTTACCGACACCCGTCGGTCCTAAGAACAAGAAGGAACCATAAGGACGACCTGGATCGGATAAACCCGCGCGTGAACGACGGATGGCAGCAGCGACGAGATTGACGGCTTCATCTTGGCCAACCACACGTTTGTGCAATTCTTGCTCCATATGAAGCAATTTGCTGCGCTCCCCTTGCATCATTTTAGAGACAGGAATACCTGTCGCGCGGGAAACCACTTCGGCGATTTCTTCTGCGCCCACTTCTGTGCGTAATAAGCGATTGTTTTTGGTTTCCGAGTTTTCTTCAGCCGCGCGTAAACGCTCTTCTAAGGCTGGCAATTTACTGTATTGGACCTCAGCCAATTTTTCGTACTGACCATTACGTTGGAATTCCGCCATTTCGGCACGGCACTTCTCGATCTCTTCTTTAATCGATTGAGAACTTTGCACGGCGGCTTTTTCGGATTTCCAAATTTCTTCGTAATCATTGTATTTGCGCTGCAAATCTTCAAGCTCATCTTCGATCACGCCTAAACGTTTGCGAGAGGCTTCATCCTCTTCTTTACGTACGGCTTCTCGTTCAATTTTGAGTTGAATGATACGACGATCCAATTTGTCCATGACCTCCGGCTTGGAGTCGATTTCCATACGAATACGTGCAGCGGCTTCATCGATTAAGTCAATCGCTTTGTCGGGTAAGAAGCGATCGGTAATATAGCGACTAGATAATTCGGCGGCCGCCACAATGGCAGGATCGGTGATTTGTACCCCGTGATGTACTTCATAACGTTCTTTGAGGCCGCGTAAAATCGCAATGGTTGACTCTAGATCCGGTTCATCGACAATGACTTTTTGAAAACGGCGCTCGAGTGCCGCATCTTTTTCGATGTACTTGCGATATTCATCCAAGGTGGTGGCACCAATACAATGCAATTCCCCACGTGATAGAGCAGGTTTGAGCATATTACCGGCGTCCATCGCACCTTCTGCCTTACCGGCCCCCACCATGGTGTGAATCTCATCAATAAAGACGATGTTTTGGCCGTCATCTTGGGCCAATTCTTTAAGTACAGCTTTGAGGCGCTCCTCAAACTCACCGCGGAATTTAGCGCCCGCCAGTAAGGCCGCGAGGTCTAGCGAGAGGACTTTTTTGCCACGTAGCGTTTCAGGGACTTCGTTATTGACGATGCGTTGGGCCAAACCTTCGACGATTGCGGTTTTACCGACGCCTGGCTCACCAATCAATACTGGGTTATTTTTGGTGCGACGTTGCAAAATCTGAATCGCGCGACGAATCTCATCATCACGGCCAATTACAGGGTCGAGTTTGCCTAGGCGGGCACGCTCGGTGACGTCTGTGGTGTATTTTTTGAGGGCTTGACGATTGGCATCGGCCTCTGGGTTGTCAACGTTTTGGCCGCCACGAACCTCATCGATAGCTTGAATCAATGCTTGTTTTTGGAGTCCTGCCTCTTTGAGGGCACGACCAGCGGGCCCTTTGTCATCAGCCAGCACTAATAAAAACAGCTCACTCGAAATAAATTCATCGCCACGTTGATAAGCTTGCTTATCGGTTTGATCTAATAAGTGACTCAAGTCTCTGCTGACTTGAATGGCCTGCGTATCCCCTGCAATGGTCGGGAGATTTTTCATTTCGGTGTTAAGCGTATTGCGCAAGGCATTGACGCGAACGCCTGCCCGCGCTAATAAGCTGGCCGCACCGCTTTCTGTATCATTAAGTAGGGCAACAAGTAAGTGAATAGGCTCAATATAGGAATTGTCTTGACGAACTGCTAAACTTTGAGCATCTCCCAATGCTTGTTGGAATCTGGTAGTGAGTTTATCTGCTCTCATGATTTAAAACCTTAAAAAATTAATCTGCTTGATTGTAAGCTTAGATATAACATATATAAGACCAATATCTAAGTTTTCAAGATTCAGCGCTGGGTGATGCGGCGCAAACTATGCCGCAAAAACCCTGTGTCCACCCATTAGTTAGTGCCATTATCAACCCTAGTGATTAAAAATTTATGATGTGCTTGTGATTTTGTTTTTTACCGTTGACTTTGTTTATACTTTTTTTTAATCACAGGTTTTTACACTATGCTCGCCCAACATTTACCCCCTAGCCCTCAAGCCGTCGTGCTCGACACCAATGTCTTAATTTCGAATATTCTCAGACGCTTATTTTTGCGTCTTGCACAACACCAATGTCTAAGTCCTGTTTGGGGTGATTATATTGGCGAAGAATGGCGTCGCAACGCCTGTCGGATCTGGGAAATCCCTGAACTGGAGGCACAACAAGAATGGGATTTTATGCAAAAGCAATTTCCCCAAGCCAATATGGGACGCGTGCATAAATACGAAACCGACCTAAGACAAAGTGATCCTAAAGACTGGCATGTGATTGCTTGTGGCATTGCCCATTTAGAACGCAACCCACAACAATCAACGGCAATCATCACGTGGAACACTAAGGATTTTCATCGTTCCGAACTCCGAAAATACGACTTAAACTTATATACCCCAGACCAAGTCTTATGCCTGTATTGGCGTCACAACAGCGAGCTGATGTTGTCCCTCTTTGATTTTTTTGAAGCGGATTATCTGTTAATCGGCAAAGAACCCTTAAGTATTGCTCAGGCACTCAAGCGCGAACGCTTGTTTCGGCTGAGTAAACTGTATGAGGCCAAGCTGCAAGAAAAGGCTATTTAGAGGCTATTTAGAGGCTTATTGAACGGGCTTTTTGGGGGCGGAACTCGGTTTTTTGGCGGGCTGGGCTGCGGCGTTTTTTGATGAGTTTTTGTTATTGCTCGGTGTGTTTGGTTTTGCGGTCGTGCTGGTTTTTTTGCTAGGGTTTGCCGCTGGCGTTTTTTTGGGCTCGTTGGCCTTAGTGGAGCTGGCTTTTTTGTCGTTCGAGTTCAGCTTGGGTTGTACCTTAGTGGGTGGAATGATGTCTTCTTTGTCTGAGTGCTCACTGAGAATTTGCACTAAAACTTCATTTTTTTTGACCAGGTTTAGTTGGCCACGAGCTTTTTCTTCGAGGGCTTGAGTACCATTTTTCAAGTCCTCGATTTCGGCTTGCATGGCGTTATTACGTAAGGTCAAGTCGATATTCGTCTGTTTAGCCTGAGCTAGCTGCTGCTTGAGCTCGTCAACGCGGCCGTAGCCACCCGTACCGAGCCACAAGGGGTACTGAATCGCCAGACAAGCCAGCAGCAAGATCAAAAGCAACAAACGCATACTATCTACAGCGCTTAGCGACGGAGATTATAGAACGCATTTACGCCTGGAAAATCAGGGACGTTTTCGAGTTCTTCCTCGATACGAAGCAATTGGTTGTATTTGGCAATGCGATCTGAGCGAGATAATGAACCGGTTTTGATTTGCATAGCGTTGGTGGCCACGGCAATATCCGCAATCGTAGAATCCTCGGTTTCGCCAGAACGGTGAGAAATAACAGCGGTATAGCCGGCACGTTTGGCCATTTCGATCGCCGCGAAGGTTTCGCTTAAGGTACCAATTTGATTAATTTTGATCAAAATGGAGTTGGCGATATGTTTGTCGATGCCTTCTTTGAGAATGCGTGTATTGGTCACAAATAAATCATCACCCACTAACTGCACTTTTTTGCCTAGTTTGTCAGTGAGGATTTTCCAGCCTTCCCAATCGTTTTCGGCCATGCCATCTTCGATCGAGATGATTGGATATTTGTCGCACCAAGTGGCTAATAAATTCGCAAATTCTTCTGAGCTTAGGCTTAGGTTGCCTTCGCCAGCTAAGATGTACTGGCCATCTTTGTAGAACTCAGAGCTGGCGCAATCGAGCGCCAGGGCAACATCGGAACCTGCGGTATAACCCGCTTTGTCGATCGCTTGTAAAATTAATTCAATTGCCGCTTCATGGTTGTCGACATTGGGAGCAAAACCACCTTCGTCGCCTACCGCGGTAGACATTCCTTGGTCATTGATGAGCTTTTTGAGGGCATGAAACACTTCTGCGCCCATACGCAAGCTCTCACGGAAGCTGCTTGCCCCCAGCGGTACAATCATGAATTCTTGGAGATCGAGGCTGTTATTGGCATGCGCACCACCGTTGATGACATTCATCATAGGTACTGGCATGCTCATCGGAGCGCTGCCACCAAAATAGCGATACAAAGACAAGCCAGACTCTTCGGCAGCGGCTTTGGCAACGGCCATACTCACGGCCAAAATCGCATTTGCACCTAAGCGGCTTTTGTCTTCCGTACCGTCTAAATCGATAAGGGTTTTGTCAATAAACGTTTGTTCCTGAGCATCCAAGCCCATGATGACTTCGGAAATTTCGGTGTTGATATTTTCGACAGCTTTGAGAACACCTTTGCCTAAGTAACGTGATTGATCCTTATCACGCAATTCGATGGCTTCACGCGCGCCGGTAGAAGCTCCAGAAGGCACTGAAGCACGACCCATTACGCCTGATTCCAATAAGACATCACATTCTACAGTTGGGTTGCCGCGAGAATCTAAAATTTCGCGACCAATAATATCAACGATAGCACTCATATAAAAATCCTAAGTTTTAAGTGTGTTTTTGATAACTAATGCGCCATTGTACCGAAGTCTAAGGAGCATCAGTCAATTTACGTAAATTGCTGTTCTAAAAAGCCTTGCGATTTGACACTCGCATCGATGGTTTTAAGCACCGTCAATAGGCTTTGCATATGGTGCAAAGGCACTGCATTGGGGCCATCAGATAGCGCTTTATCGGGGTCAGGATGGGTTTCCATAAAAATCCCACTCACCCCTGCCGCTATCGCAGCCCGTGCTAAAACGGGTACGAACTCTCTTTGGCCTCCGGAGGAACTGCCTTGACCACCCGGTAACTGCACCGAATGCGTCGCGTCGTACACAACCGGCACTTGCGTTTGGCGCATGATTGCCAAAGAGCGCATATCAGAGACTAGATTGTTATAACCAAAACTCACCCCACGCTCGCACACCATGATGTTTTGGCCATCACCCCCCGCCTCCTTAGCCGCGTCTTGGGCTTTTTTGACGACATTTATCATATCGCCTGGCGCCAAAAACTGACCTTTTTTGATGTTGACGGGTTTGAGACTTGCCGCACACGCGCGAATAAAATCGGTTTGACGGCACAGAAAAGCTGGGGTTTGCAGAACATCGACGACAGCCGCCACAGGCTCAATCTGCGACGTTTCATGAACATCCGTCAGGACGGGTAAGGCAAAGGTTTTTTTGACCTCGGCGAGGATATCTAGACCTTTTTCGAGACCAGGCCCCCTGAAAGAACTGCCTGAGCTGCGATTGGCCTTATCGAATGAACTTTTGTAGATAAAGGGAATGCCTAACTGCTGGGTAATTTCTTGTAAGCGCCCAGCCGTGTCGAGTGCCATTTGTCTTGATTCGATCACGCAAGGACCCGCAATCAAAAAAAATGGCTGTGTCAGACCCACATCAAATCCACATAACTTCATATCGGTACTCACTCAGATTGCGCAGACTGGGCCGCGGCACTTTCTTGATTGTGGATCGCGGCTTTAATGTAGCTAATAAATAATGGATGACCATCGCGTGGCGTAGAGGTAAATTCAGGGTGAAATTGCACACCTAAGAACCATGGATGATTTGGGATTTCCATAATTTCAGGGAGATTTTCAGAAGGTGTACGAGCGCTAATGACCAAACCAGCCTCTTCTAAGCGAGGTACATAAACATTACTGACCTCATAACGATGTCGATGCCGTTCATTAACAGTATCACCGTAAATGCTAGCCGCTAAGGTATCTGGTTTGACTGGACAACGTTGGGCCCCCTTACGCATCGTACCGCCCAAGTCTGAATCTTGGTTACGTACTTCGATCTTGCCTTCTCGGTCTTTCCATTCGGTGATAAGGGCTACCACAGGATGTGGAGCGGCTGGATCAAGTTCGGTACTGTTGGCGCCACCTAGGCCCGCAACATTGCGCGCAAACTCGATGGTAGCTAATTGCATGCCTAAGCAAATCCCTAAAAAGGGAATATTATGCTCGCGAGCGTATTGGATGGTTTTGATTTTGCCTTCGGTGCCACGAATACCAAAGCCCCCTGGCACGAGGATGGCATTCAGGCCTTCCAGGCACTCTACGCCCTCTTTTTCGACTTGTTCGGAGTCAATATAATGCACATTGACACGACATTCGGTATGAATGCCTGCATGCACCAAGGCCTCTGTGAGTGACTTGTAAGATTCGGTTAAATCGACATACTTGCCGACTAAGCCAATCGTGACTTCGTGTTTTGGATGCTCAAGCAAATGCACCAAACGATCCCAATTAGATAAATCGGCAGGTGGTGCTTGTAAATCGAGGGTATGACAAATAATGTCGTCTAAGCCCTGTTGGTGTAACATCGCCGGAATCTTGTAGATAGAATCAGCATCCCACACCGAAATCACGGCATCGAGTGGCACATTCGAGAACATCGAAATTTTGGCACGTTCATCGTCTGGGATTTGTCTATCGGCACGACATAAGATGGCGTTAGGGATGATACCGATTTCGCGTAATTTTTGGACAGAGTGCTGGGTCGGCTTGGTTTTGAGCTCGCCAGCCGATGGGATATACGGCAATAAGGTCAAATGTACAAAGGCCGTTGCATTGCGGCCGAGCCGTAAGCTCATCTGTCTGACGGCCTCAAGAAATGGCAGAGATTCAATATCACCGACGGTGCCACCGATTTCTACAATGGCGACATCGGCGTTGCCATCGTAAGCTTTTTTGGCACCGTTAATAATGAAGTCTTGGATCTCATTAGTAATGTGAGGAATGACCTGTACGGTTTTGCCTAAATAATCGCCTCGACGTTCTTTTTTTAGGACACTTTCGTAAATTTGACCCGTAGTAAAGTTATTAGCCTTGTGCATTTTGGCAGAAATAAAACGCTCGTAATGCCCCAAGTCTAAGTCAGTCTCGGCACCGTCTTCGGTCACAAAGACTTCGCCGTGTTGTAAAGGACTCATGGTACCTGGATCCACGTTAATGTAGGGATCCAACTTCAGCATGGTGACCCGCAAACCTCGTGATTCCAAGATGGCGGCCAAAGAGGCTGCTGCAATTCCCTTACCGAGGGAGGAAACCACACCACCCGTTACAAATACGTATTTTGTCCTCATTTTGTTCGCTTCTATATGACTATTTCAAAAATAAAATTATATCTAACATTGACGGCCTAATTCAGACGCCTGGCTCGAGTCTCAAAAACAAGCCCAGGCCTCGTAGCACTTAGCGCGTCGTAGGTAAAGTTGGTACTGTGCTAGGAGCCGCTGGCACCGTAGCTGTTGTTGGCGTCACTTTGCCTGCATAGTGTTGGCCGGTTTGCCAACCACCGCCAAGCGCCTGGTAAAGTGCCACGGCCGCATTGAGCCTTTCGGCGCGCGTTTGAATAATGCTGCTCTGAATCGCTAAATGGCCACGCTGCGCATCCACCACCTCAAAGTAATCAGTGTAACCCGCATGATAACGTCGCTCAGCATGATGCAATTGGTCAGCTGTGGCCTTAAATTGATGTTGTTGTTGCTCATCTTGTAAGCGCAAATAATGCACCGCCGAGAGCTTATCTTCAACCTCTTTGAAGGCATTCAAGACCGTGTCTTTATAGGCAATCGCGGCTTGAAGACGACGAGCTTGAGCGCCTTCAAATTGCCCTGTCAACTGGCCACCTGTAAATAGCGGTGCCAAGATACTACCGCCCACCGACCAAAGATTATAAGGATCGTCGATCAGATTGGAATTCCACAGACGACTCACTGAGGCCGTGATGTTGATTGAAGGCAAAAACTCCTTGCGGGAGGCACTTAAGGTTTTATCGGCAGCCGCCAATAAGTATTCAGCCTGAGCAATGTCTGGACGACTATAAAGCAAGCTTGAAGGTAGACTTTCTGGGGTAGCTGGAATTAATAAATCCTCAAAGGCTAAGCCACGTGGTATGCTTTGGGGCGCCTCGCCCACCAAGACACTGAGCGCATTCTCGGTTTCAGAGATATTCTTTTGAATGGCAGGAATTTGCTGGGCAGTCGCCGCATATTGTACCCGCGCCTGATCCAATTCAAGCTGGGGTGAATAACCAGCTTGTACCCGAGAACGCACGCGCTGCAAGGATTGCTCACGCGCCTTGAGAGTTTTTTGCAGTACTTGCAAATTCGCATCTAAGGCTCGAAGCGTGATATAGGTTTGCACTGTGGCACTGATTACAGAGACACGCGCTGCCTCGCTCGCCGCCTGCATAGCCGCCATAGAACGCTCAGCGGCGGCGCGTTTATCGATGTTTTTGCCCCAAATATCAATTTCGTAGGATGCCACAAAGCCAGGATCACCGGTGCTAGAGTAGCTTGGTTGACCCAAAGGGCTGAGTTTACGCTCACGTTTGCCTGCTACATCCGCATGAATATTGGGGAATAACAAGGATTGCGCCTGCATCACTTGAGCACGGGCTTGGTCGACGCGAGCTAATGAAGTCGCAATATCCGTATTATTAGCCTCGGCGCGCGCCACCAATTCGGTGAGCACTGGATCACCAAAAACCTGCCACCATGAAGGTGAAATATTGGCGGCCACCGCATTTTCGGGGAGTACTCGCCATGACTGCGGCGCCACTACTTGCGTGTTTTCTGGGAGATCTCTTATCGCTGGCATACACGCACTCAGACAGCAAGTGGCGAGCACGCTTAGGACAAATTTATTCTTGTTCATCTGCATCTGCCTTTGAATCTGTCAATACATTTACCTCTACAGACATGCCTGGAGCGAGGCGATCAAAACCTTCTTGATTGGTATCAAGCATAATTTTGACAGGGATACGTTGCGCGACTTTAACGAAGTTACCGGTACCTGGATCTGGACGAACCGCGCTAAACTCGGAGGCCGCTGCCGGTGCAATATCAGACACCCAACCATCAAGACGCTTACCATTGAAAGCATCCACCGTGATATAGGCTTTTTGACCAATATGCATATCGTTCGTTTGGTGCTCTTTGTAGTTAGCAATGACCCATTTAACCGGTGGCACAATAAAGGTCAATTGTGTACCCGCACTAACTAATTGGCCTAACTTAACGCCTACCTGGCTAAGTTTCCCGTCCCGAGGCGCGCGTACAACGGTGTTATTGAGGTCATCGATGGCGGCGGCTAAATTCGCTTTGGAGCCTTCAACAGCGGCAATTAGTGATTCACGATTCACATCGGCACTAATAATATCTTGTTGCGCTTTATGGTATTGCGCATTCGCTTGTTGCAATTGTGCTTGCGAAGAAGAAAGCGTGGCTTTGGATTGGTCACGCTCACGGACAGAGATCGAGCCATCCCCTACCAAATCAGCGGCACGACCATAATCCGCTCGCGCTCTTTGTAGTTGCGCTTGAGCACTGGCGATAGACGCGCGTGCCACCTCAGCATTCGCTTGCGCGGATTTCTTTTGTTGATCATTGTTGTTCAGTGCTGCAATATTGGAATCCAATTGAGCGCGAATCTGTTCGACCTTGGCGGCATATTGCGTATCGTCAATCTTAAAGAGCGGCTGACCCTCGATCACATTGTCATAGTCTTGTACAAGCACTTCTTCGACGTAACCGCTAACTTTAGGGCTGATCAAGGTAGTATCACCACGGACATAAGCATTATTGGTATTTTCTTTGGCAAAAGAAAACGGTGGTAAATCCCAGCTATAGAGAATCAAACAGACACCGATCAGGATGAGCAGACCAATCAACAAAGACACAATAAAGTTGTGACGTTTGGGCTTCCAACCACTTTCGGTGTTTGATTTGTTGCCTGAATTTTCGCTGGATTTAGACGCGCTTTTTGAACTGCTTTTAGAGGCGCTTTTAGTGGATGCAGAGGCTTTCTTTTTGTCTTTGTCTGCCCCTGGATTATTATCATCCGCTGACCACACGGGTTTAGAATCGTCGGCTTTGGCACCCTCTTTGGCCGTCGACTGATCGGAAGTGCTGCCCTGCTCAGAGTCTTTGAGTTGTTTGAGCGGATCATCATCGCGGGTCTGCATCACATTATCTTGCATGTCGTCAGAGCCAACAATCTTAGTGCCCTCGTCAGAGGCATGGGCTGTTTCGGTGTGATCTTTTTTATCTGGCATTTGATTACTATAAAATTAAATTAAATGATTAAACGCAGAAAGCCGCGTCTTCTGCTTAAAAATTCTGGTTTACCCTTAGCGAATGCTTTCACATTATACGCTGCCAAACGGTGTCATATGAGGCAAGATTCCCCCCTAATCATTATGAACGAAGATAGGGCTAAACTGTGCATTATTTTTGTGCCATTTTCAGCATGGCTTTGATTTCGTCACCAATAATATTGTGATTACGATAGTAACGGTTAATCCAAGCAGAGGCTGCAAACACAAACGCCAAGGTGGCAAGAATCCCCATCAACATAAATAAATCGTTATAAGCCGTCACGGTCGCATCCTTTTGGGCTTCTGAGGCCATGGTGCTCACGGCATAATAGGATTGCAATATCGGATCCAATGTTTGGCTTTGGGCGGCTTGATGCAGTTGCTGAAGCTGCAAAGCCACCTGAGGATCCATGGCTGTCAGATGCGCGCTAGACTCCGTAAAGTGGGCCATGGTGCGATAACGAATAAACGTATTAGACAAGGCATTGCCTGCTAAGGCACCAATAATTTGCGAAAAACCAAAAATCGCAGAAAAGCTCATAATCACCTCGACGCCACGGGCCAGCGCACGGATCAGCCCCTCAAACATCATGGGCAGCATAAACAGTAAGGCGCTAAAAGAAATCATGGCCTGTGTGAGGTAGAACTGATTCGGTCTGGATTCGGTACTTTGGCCCACATCGATAAAAGAAGCGATGGCAATAATGAGCATGGCAAAGATCACACCCCGACGAATATCCGCGAGATTGACAGAAAATAACCCCACTAAAGTACCAAGCGTTGAAAAGATCACAATGACGGCATTAAAGCCAATCATTTCAAAGAGCGTCAACCCCTGACTGGTGAGTAAACCATAGGCCCCTACGTTTTGTTCTGAGGTTAAGAGGCGCACCACAGCGGCGGTTAGGCCAAACACAATAATATCGCTGGTCGCAAACCAACTAATATACAGCATCGGTCTTTTACGATGGCGCTCAATCACCACACAAATCCCGGTAAAGAGCAAACTCCCTGCAGCTAAATAGCCCAGCCACCACGTATCCCACCAAACAATTGGCCCTAAGACCCAGAAGGCGCAGGCCAAAGCAATCCCAATAATGAGTGAACCCAAAGAAAAAATATCAATCCATTCAAAGGCCTTACGGGTAATCGTAGGTGGCAACGGGAGGCGGATCATCAGCGCCAAACTAATGATCGCTAAGGCAAACTGCATGATATAGACCGCTTGCATATCACCGTCAATATACATAAACGGCACCAGCACCCGCGCTAATGGTAAACCGAGTTGGAACATACCGATAGAAATCAATAGTCCCATCGGTTTTTTGGGGCCAGGGAAACTTTGCATCATGTAGAAGCTGCCCAAGAGCATTAACCCATTGGCGACTAAAGCACTAATCCCGCGTGAGATCAAGGCAATCACATAATTATGCGTCAAGATATCCAAGCTATTGCTAATCATGAGCATGAGTAGCGTGGTCTTGATAAACGGCGTAAGCCCCATATGCTGTCGCAGCTTAAAGTGGTAAATACTCATACAGGCATAGACCATGTAGTAGCTTACCTGTAGCCAGCCGCCTTCGGTTCTAGATAGACCTAAGACCCCTTGCAATAAAGGCAGTGAAGCCAGAGTAAAACCATTGATCAGCCCCGCATAAATCGCGAGAAAAACCCCAATAAGAAAATACGCTAAGCGACGTCGTTGTGGATGATCAGGTGAGGCAGGCGAACCCGCCATGAAGGGAACTTCATGCGGTTTAAAGACATAACCGTTAGATTCTAAGGCCATAGACGATTTATTTACTTAATAACTGCTTAGCGATACCTGTGCTGCGTACTTGCGATAATTCGCCAACTCAATTAACAGCACTTTGGAAGATGGCTATACGCCTGTTAGGCGCAAGAAATGACAGCCTATTTTAGCGCAAGCTGGCTTTAAATTCAGTAACAAATATTGCTGAAGCCTTACTTTAGTGTTAAAACAAAAATGCACGTTAGGACTACCTCTCGGTCATCCTAGCGAATAGTAAGATTTAGGTGCGAGGCGTCAGTACGAATGCTGACCTTAAGGTTCAACTGAGTACTACCTATGGCAAAAAAGCCACAGGCGCTAGCTTAAGCAAGGTTTAAGTAGTTGCCCAATGATTTATTTTGTTATGATTGCCATTAAATCGTACTTCAACTTTTATTCCTCATTTGGAGAATCTAATGATTAGCTTAGCTATTCTATTTTTTGTATTAGCCGTGATTTCTGGTATTTTGGGTTTTGGCGGCTTTATCCTAGGCGCCGCTGCCTCCATCTTTAAAGTTTTATTGTTTGTCTTCTTAGTAATCGCTGTCTTTTCAATTTTCGGCAAGAAAAAATCCTAAAAGCCAGTTAACGTTACAAAACCGCCTGACAAAGGCGGTTTTTTATCGTCTCTCGATCATTCCTCATAAATTTTGCTAAACTTAATAGAATGTAACTAAAAAAGTGAGTTTAAGATGAGTGAAAATACTTCAGAACAAGACAATCGATATACAAGTAGTCACTTTATTAATTACTTGGAGGTCATCAGTAATCAACCGCCCTCTTGCCCCATTTGTCAGGGACAAGAGTATTCGGTCAATGCTAATGAGGACGGGACCTTAGCCTACTACACCAGCCTCAAGACTGATTACTGTAATAAGGACCATACCTTTGGCGAACCTAGTGTCGACGAAGCCGTGCACTCTGTGATTGTAGTGTGTAATCAATGTGGTTTTAAGCTCATGTTTGCCGTTGATCGCTTTTTACAGTGGGCTAATGAAAATGTCAATATTGATCGTAGTGACGCATAGGTATAGAGACTTATAGACACTGATAAATGGCGTAAAGTTACTTCATTTAAACGAATCATTTTTACTGAATCAAACCAAAAAAAGCTAGCCCATCGTGTGGCTAGCTTTTTGCTTATCTCTATGTGCTTTAAAGTTTTTTGAGCGTATTTTTTGTTTTTTTCAGTTAAAAGCGTTAAGGTCGTTAAAAGCTTTAAACGCGTTTTGTGCTCTTTGGTCAGAGTTATTCGTATAAAAGTGAGTCGAATAAAGTCAGCAAATTTATCTACGGTTAGCAAGACTGCCACGCTTAAGTTTGGTATGCTGGCCTTGATACCATGGAGCAGCCATACTAAGTGGCCTGCTAATCAGTCTCGCCTTTATGGATCTCTTTATAGATCCCATATTTATTCTTATTCTATTATTGGATCCTATTAATTATCACCCTGATCTATCTTATTTACCTATCTTATTTACCTATCGCATTAACCTAACGCACTTGTCTCTTATTAGTCTGCAATTAAACTCACATTAGGTTAATTAAGTGATCTAATTAGCTGCGCTACAGGCATAAAAAAGCTCATTTAGTCATAAACTAAATGAGCTTTTGAAATTCTTGGCTCCCCAAACTGGGTTCGAACCAGTGACCTGCGGATTAACAGTCCGTCGCTCTACCGACTGAGCTATTGGGGAATATTTAATCAGTTAGATTACGTAGCGATTTAAGTTTTTATTAATTTCTTAAACCTTGTTAATTGCTAACTGCTTAAAAATATAATTATGCACTAAGTATTCCATTAATGCAAGCCTTTTTTGAAAATATTTTAATATTTTTTTAAAAAAGGCTAAATTTGCCACATATTACTTGGCTGGATTCTCACGAGCCGCTTTTTTGCGCTCATGTTCGAGCAAGTAACGCTTACGCAAACGAATACTTTTTGGCGTGACTTCAACTAATTCATCGTCATTGATAAATTCAACCGCATACTCGAGATTTAGCTCAATTGGAGGTACTAGGCGTACGGCCTCATCGGTACCCGAAGCACGAATATTGGTTAATTGTTTCCCTTTGATAGGATTGACGACTAAATCGTTATCACGACTATGAATACCGATAATCATGCCTTCATAGAGCGGATCACCTGGAGAAACAAAAATACGGCCACGATCTTGCAGTTTCCATAAGGCATAGGCCACGGCATTACCGTTATCTTGGCTAATCATTACGCCGTTTGGACGACCGCCAATAGCACCTTCTTTGACTGGGGCGTAAGAATCAAACACATGGCTAATGAGGCCAGTACCACGCGTCATCGACAAGAAATCAGTAGAGAAACCAATGAGGCCACGGGCCGGGATACGGTATTCTAACCGCGTACGACCACGACCATCGGATTGCATATCGAGTAATTCACCCTTACGACGACCTAACTCTTCCATGACAGAGCCTTGATGCTCGTCTTCAAGGTCAATCGTGACGGATTCCATTGGCTCACACATGACGCCGTCAATTTCTTTGTAGACGACACGAGGTCGAGAAACCGCCAACTCGTAGCCTTCACGACGCATATTCTCTAGCAAAATGGTTAAGTGCAATTCACCTCGACCAGAGACTTCAAAGACCGTATCGTCATCGGTGTCCTTGACGCGTAAAGCCACATTCGATTTCAGTTCAGTATCAAGACGATCACGTAATTGACGACTCGTCACAAACTTACCTTCCCGCCCTGCTAATGGTGAGGTATTAACCATAAAGTTCATCGTGAGCGTAGGCTCATCAATGCTCAGCATCGGTAAGGCTTCGGGATTGGCTGGATCACACAATGTACAACCAATACCAATATCCTCAATACCATTAATCAAGACAATATCACCCGCTTCGGCCATATCGACTTTTTCGCGTTCAAGACCTTTGAATTTAAGTACTTGATTGACTTTGGCATTGAAGCTTTCGCCGTCTTCACCAAATTTAACCGTAACATTTTGGCCGGGTTTAAGAGTACCGCGATTGATACGACCAATACCGATCTTGCCAACGTAACTGTTATAGTCCAAAGAAACAATTTGCAGCTGTAAAGGACCATCTTTATCATCGTTGCGTACGGGGACGTATTTAATAATGGTTTCGAATAAAGGACGTAAGTTTCCTTCACGAACGTCTTCATTTAAACCCGCATAACCAGAGAGACCTGAGGCATACACAATAGGAAAATCTAACTGCTCTTCAGTGGCTCCTAACTTGTCAAAAAGATCGAAGGTCGTGTTGATTACATAATCAGGACGTGCACCAGGTCGGTCGATTTTATTAATCACGACGATGGGTTTAAGACCTAAGGCTAAGGCTTTTTTAGTCACAAAACGGGTTTGTGGCATAGGACCCTCAACCGCATCAACCAATAAAACCACGCCATCAACCATGGAGAGCACACGCTCTACCTCACCACCAAAGTCGGCATGTCCGGGGGTATCGACAATATTGATATGTGTATCTTCATAGTCGACAGCACAGTTTTTGGAGAGAATGGTGATGCCACGCTCTTTTTCGAGATCATTGGAGTCCATGACTCGCTCGACCAGCTGTTGGTTATCACGAAAAATACCTGATTGACGTAACATTTGGTCAACCATGGTGGTTTTACCATGGTCAACGTGCGCAATAATCGCAATATTTCGGAGCGCTCGGCTCATAATTCATCTATCCTTTTTAAAAGTTTTTCTGGCATGACTGCGTGCGGTAAATGCTGCAGAGGTATCAGCATTTCGCAAGGATTTGGGGAAGCTTTAATGGTTTTGAGGCTATGGGCATGACTTAGCTCAAAAGGGCCTACAGAAAGCCGTCTAAGTGCCGTTAAATGTGCAAAACACCCTAAGCGACGGCCAATATCTTGGGCGAGTGTGCGAATATACGTACCTTTACTGCAGTGCACATCGATCACTAAACTATCGTGCGCATGTTCAAGCAAGGCTATATTGTAAATAGTGACCTTACGCGGCTCGCGTTCGAGCTCAATACCTTGCCGCGCATATTCATACAATGGCCGCCCATCCCGTTTAAGTGCAGAGTACATGGGCGGCAGCTGTTCTATATCACCGGTAAATGCTTGCAGCACAGCTTGCAATTGCTCTGGGCTTATCGCCAACGGCGCCTGACTTTGCTGCGTCACCGTTCCCGTTAAATCACCTGAATCTGTTTCTGTTCCCAGTTTAAGCGTGGCTCTATATCGTTTGTCAGCCTCCAACATATGGCCACAAATCTTGGTGGCCGCGCCAAAGCAGCAGACTAATAATCCTGTCGCAAAGGGGTCTAAGGTCCCCGTGTGTCCACCTTTGCGTGCATTAATGGTGTGTCTAAGGCGTTGCAGTGCCTGATTACTCGACATATCCTCTTCTTTATCTAAGAGGATGACACCGTTAATGTCTAAACCTTTTTTTTTGGCCATCCAACCCTAGCCCTTGATTTTGGTGTGATTTAAATCATCGTCTTCGGCGACGACGGGTTCAGCCTCGGTATGATTATTCGCTTGATCAATCAATCGATTCATTTTCATGCCATGAATCAGTTGATCATCATGCAAAAACTGCAGGGTGGGCACGGTATGTATATGCAAAATTTTAAAGAGCAGCGAGTGCAAATAACCTGCTTTTTCGTTGAGCGCCGCACTGGCCTGCTCAGGTTCGGCGCCAATCACCGTAAAGTAGACCTTCGCATGGGCATAGTCAGCACTTAAGTCCACATGGCTTAAGGTCACCATACCCGCTTTACTAATAGGTATCTCACGTTGAATGATAAGCGCCAAATCCTTTTGAATTTGGTCCGCTAATCGCGTATTTCGATTAGCGGCGTTCTTAGTAGAAGACTTATGTCGACTCATAATCACTACCCTTAAAGCGTACGGGCGACTTCTTGGATACGGAAGACTTCAAATTGATCACCCACTTCAATGTCGTTATTGTTTTTGAGCGTGATACCACAATCAAAACCAGCACGAACTTCTTTGGCATCGTCTTTGAAGCGTTTGAGTGAGTCTAAATAACCCGTCCAAATCACCACATTATTACGTAATTGACGAATTTGTGAATCCCGTTGTACAAAACCTTCGGTGACCATACAACCCGCCACTTTACCGATGCGGGAGATAGAGAAGACTTCTCGAACATCAACCATACCGATGATTTCTTCGCGTTTTTCTGGCGTTAACATACCAGACATGGCGTTTTTCACATCATCGACAACATCATAAATAATGTTGTAGTAACGGATATCAATACCGTTGTTTTCGGCCGTTTTCTTGGCGGCTTGATCAGCACGAACATTAAAGCCAATAATCACGGCATTGGAAGCCACGGCTAAGTTAACGTCACTTTCGGAGATACCACCCACGGCGGCATGCACCACTTCGACACGAATTTCATCGGTAGATAACTTGAGTAAGGACTGTACCAGAGCCTCTTGTGAACCTTGGACATCGGTTTTGACAATCAAGGACAGGGTTTGCATACCTTCCTGTACGTTATCAAACATAGACTCCAGTTTAGCGGCCTGTTGTTTCGCCAATTTGACATCACGGTATTTACCTTGACGGAACAAGGCAATTTCGCGGGCTTTTTTCTCTTCGTTGAGCGCTAACAAGAGATCACCGGCTTGAGGCACATCGGATAACCCTTGAATTTCTACTGGGAAAGACGGACCTGCAGAGTCGAGATTTTTGCCAGTTTCATCGACCATGGCACGTACGCGACCGAAACTCGCCCCCACGAGGACATTGTCACCTTTGTGTAGCGTACCACTTTGTACTAAAACGGTTGCCACAGGACCACGACCCTTATCGAGACGCGCTTCAATCACTAGACCTTTAGCTAGCGTCGCAACAGGTGCCTGTAGTTCAAGAATTTCGGCTTGTAATAAGACGTTTTCAAGTAAATCGTCAACACCTTGACCCGTCTTGGCGGAGACTTCGATAAATGGCACGTCACCACCGTATTCTTCTGGTACGACTTCTTCGGCTAACAGCTCTTGTTTGACGCGTTCTGGATTGGCTTCTGGTTTATCGATTTTATTGATAGCCACGACCATCGGTACTTGAGCGGCTTTAGCGTGACTAATCGCCTCTTTGGTCTGTGGCATCACGCCATCATCGGCGGCCACCACCAAAATCACAATATCCGTTGCCTGAGCACCGCGGGCACGCATCGCTGTAAAGGCCTCATGTCCTGGCGTATCAAGGAAGGTCATGACGCCATTATCCGTTTTTACGCGATAGGCACCAATATGTTGGGTAATACCCCCAGCCTCTCCCGTTGCCACTTTAGTGCGACGGATATAGTCCAGCAGGCTAGTTTTACCATGGTCAACGTGACCCATTACCGTAACGACTGGGGCGCGTGGTTTAAGCTCAGCATCTTCTTGATCTTGCTCTTCGTCAAGGAAGGCTTCAGGATCATCTAACTTAGCGGCGACGGCTTGGTGCCCAAACTCTTCGACCACAATCATGGCGGTTTCTTGGTCCAAGACCTGGTTAATGGTCACCATTTGACCCAACATCATCAGTTTTTTGATGACTTCAGCCGCTTTAATGGACATTTTGTGCGCTAAATCTGCCACTGTAATGGTTTCAGGGACGTTGATTTCGCGAGAAATAAATTCTGGCTCGGCTTTAACTTGTGGTTTGTGATGTTGTTTGTTGCGTTGTTTATTGCCGCCACGACTACGCCATCCATCCTCTTGCGCCGACGCATTGCGTCTATCGTTACGACGTGAGGAGCGGTTGTTACCATCATTAAATTCGCTATCGCGATCACCTTTGCGCGGGGCTGAACCTTTTTCAGCTTTGCTGCCTTTTTTCGGAGCATCAGTACTTTTGTTGACGGGCGCGCGTATCACTTTGGCTGGACGGTTAAGCATTTCTTGAATCGCACGCGCTTCTTTTTGGGCACGACGTTTCGCTTCAGCACGCTCTTTTTCTGCGGCTTCATTGCTCTTCTCTGCGTCAGCGGATGACTTGGCCTCTGGCCGCGACTTAGCTTTAGTGTCGCTGTCTTTTTTGCTGGCTTTCGTCTTGTCTGATGGCTTCGCCTGGTTAGCTTTTGCTGTCGTTTCTTTGGCAGTACTGGCTTTAGGCGCCTGTTCAGCAGTCGCACTCGCCGTCACAGATGAGGTCTCAGAGGCAGCGGCTTTGTCGCTATCACTGCTTGGTGTTGACGCAGTGCTTTCTGACTTGGCTAGGGTATCTGACACGGCGGCGTCTTTAGTGTTCTTAGCGGGGGCTTGCGCGTCCGCAGGCACCGCCACCGCTGATTTGGCTTTTTGGGCCGCTTTGTGACGTGCATCATTCAGTGCACGAGCCTCAGCTTCGGCTTTTTCTTTGGCACTTAAGGCAGGCTTGGCCTGTTTGGCTTCAGCCTTAGTCTCTGGGCTAGCCTTCACTGCGTTCGCGGCTGCGCTTGACTTCGGCTGCTCAGTCACAGGTGTAGCCGCGGCCGGCGCTTCTGTCGTAGTTTCAGTGGCCGACTTATGTCGATGAATCTGACCTTTGCTGGCTTTTGCGGCCTCACCTGACGTTTTTTTGCTGTCCGCCTTTGCAGATCCAAGTGCATCAGGCTTAGGCACAATCGTACGTTTTTTGCGGACCTCAATTTGCACACGGCTGCCGTCTGCCTGGCGCAATTCAGAACGTTGCGGACGACGGATTGAAATCTTTTTGCGTGATTGTGGAGCGGCCGCTTGCTCGGTTGCTTTATCCGTATCGGCCGTCACTTTTTTATCTTTTCCTAAATCTGACTCAGTACTTATAGACATTAATTTCTCTTTAATAATTTATATGTAATCAAAAGCGGTTAAACAGCAGAATTATTCAAACCAATGGGCACGCGCTTTAATAATGAGTTCACCTGCTTGCTTTTCGTTGAGACCTGTAATTTGCACCAGCTCATCAGTGGCCAACTCCGCTAAATCGTCACGCGTTTTGACATCTTGAGCGACAAGTTTGGCAATTAACTCAGGCGTCAACTCTGCAAATTCAGCTAATTCTGGTGCAGCATCTAACTGCTCTTCACGTTTTTGGGCAATCGCCATTAAGGCATTTTTGGCCCGATCGCGTAACTCTTCGATCGTCTCATCATCAAAACCAATTGCTTCGAGTTCTTCACTCGGTACGTAAGCGATCTCTTCGAGACTAATAAAGCCTTCATCAATGAAAATATCAGCCACTTCGTCATCTACGTCTAACTCTTGCATGAATAAATCGCGTAGTTTTTGACGCTCTTGTTCTTTTTCGGCCTGGCTCTCTTCTGGCGATAGAATATTGATTTGCCAGCCCGTGAGCTCAGACGCCAAACGGACGTTTTGGCCACGACTACCAATGGCTTTAGGTAAGTTTTCTTCGTCAACCACCACGTTCATGGATCTGCTTTCTTCGTCAATTAAAATTGACTCAACGGTGGCCGGCGCCAAGGCATTAATCACAAATTGCGCTGGCTCATCAGACCATAGAACGATATCGATGAGTTCGCCACCGAGTTCATTACGTACCGCCGTCACGCGCGAACCACCAATGCCTACACATGTACCAATTGGTTCAATACGTTTGTCATAAGCAACGACGGCAATCTTAGCGCGCATTCCTGGTTCCCGAGCGACTTCTTTGATTTCAAGTAGACCTTGCTCTATTTCAGGGACTTCGACCTCAAACAACGCTTTGACAAACTCAGGAGCGGTGCGCGACAAGGTAATAAATTGACCACGCGCTTGTGGGTCGATTTTGGAAATCCAAGCACGAACGCGATCACCTAAGTGCAAATTCTCTTTGGGAATCATTTCGCTGCGCGGCAAACGAGCTTCTATTTTGCCACTTTCAAGAATGGCATCGCCCTTATCGAGACGTTTAATTGTGCCCGAGAAAATCGTATCACCACGTTGAATAAAGTCCTCGAGCATTTGACTGCGTTCGGCATCACGAATTTTTTGGAGGATGGCTTGTTTGGCAGCTTGAGCACCAATGCGACCAAATTCCTCTGGTTCTAAATGCTCTTCAATATATTCTCCGACCTGGATCCCGGGTTGAATTTCTTGGGCATCTGTGTAGAGTTCTTCACGATCTGGCTGCTGCAAGCCAGCTTCATCAGGCACCACCAACCAACGACGATAGCCCTCGTGTTCACCAGTACTGCGATTGATGGTCACCTCGACATCGGCGTCTTCTTTGAAGCGTTTTTTCATGGCAGAGGCTAAGGCACTTTCTAATGCCGAAAAGACTACGTCAACACTTACAGCTTTTTCGCGCGCTAAGGCGTCTACCAACAGAAGAATTTCACGACTCATTTGTTTTTACCTTTGAAATCTAATACGGGATCAAGCTTGGCTTTTTCGAGATCAGAAAAAGCAAACTGGATTGTTTGGCTAGTTTTATTTTTGTTATTGACTGTATACGTCAGACGAAAAGCCGCTTCATTCGGGTCCTCTACGATAGCATCTGCCTCATACACACCGCTAAAGACCTTTTGGTTGTCAATGGCGTTATACAGTTTGATCTGGATTTGCTGACCCACAAATCGATTGAGGTCTTGCAGGGTTTTTAGGGGGCGATCCACACCTGGAGAGCCCACTTCAAGACGTTTATAGTCAATTTCTTCAACTTCGTAGACGCGAGACAATAGTCGAGACACCTGTTCACAGTCTTCGATTTTGATACCCTCTGGTTTATCGATGGTTACGACCAAAAGCCCTAAGGCGGCACGTTCGACATCGACTAATTCGATGTCAGCATCGATACCAGCAATCGCTGATTGTGTGAGTTCAAATAAATCTGTCATACCTTAAATAAAAAATGGGCTTTAAAAAGCCCATTTATTCTTTTAATTACTGAAATTTTCAGTATATTTCGAAAAAATAAATAAAATATTACAATTTAGTGGCCAGCCAGCTAGCTAATATGACTAGTAAGATAAGCCAGTAGATATCTATAAATTCGATAGCTAACTAGTACCTAATTAGATAATGTAATTAAATTATCTAATGATTCGCCTAAGGAACATTAGAATCTAGTAAATTAGAATCTAACAATACGCGACCCGAGGACGGCTATAAATACTAGGCACTCGTGTGTACACTCATATATGCGCTCACAAATGCAGTGATGTAAGCAGTGATATAAGCAGTCATATATGCACCCATAAAAGCACCCCAAGGCACCTGTATGACAAATCGCATAAGGCTAATCCAGGTACCACTATCTGGCACCACTGACCATGCACTAAGTTCTGTAACATTTACTCATTCGATTATAGCAAACTAATTAATCACTTGCCACATTTATACCGAGTTAAGTAATTTAAGTCATTGATAGTTAGTAGCTTTTACTCAGTTTAGCGAGCTCAGATTAAGCGCATCAATAAAAGCCAATACGTAGCGAATCCAGAACGCAGGGCTTTCTTAGATGATCCTAACCTTGGCGCCGCCGAGCCATAATCCCTAAGTGCGACTCATGGGCGGCACCACTGGGTTGCGCATCGCGTCGTCCGATACGTCCGTTACGGTACGGACCGCGTTTGCGCCCGTAAGCACTTGGTGACTGCGCAGCGCCCTTGTCATTGCTAAAATGATTGCCATTATTGTGTCGGCGCGAGCGTTTAGACTGAGCGTCAAGCTTGCTTTTGTGGCGAGATGCTTGATGAGAACGCACCTTGGAACCACGCGTCTCACCGTATAATTGCGATGGCGAAAAAGGCTGCGCGACTTTGCTTTGTTCAAACCCAGGTGGCATGGCATTCGCATTTGAAATCGGCTGACGGCTACGGCCTTGACGACCTTCAGCGTTATCGCGCGTCAAACCCAAATGCGACATGAGTGAAAGAACTTTTTCGGCGTCTAACTCTTGCCAACGTCCACGTTTGAGATTGCGTGGCAAGCTGACTTCACCAAAGCGTGTCCGTATCAAGCGACTCACAGTAAGGTCAAAGGCCTCAAAAAGACGTCGTACTTCTCGGTTGCGCCCCTCTTGCAAGGTCACACGGTACCAACGGTTACTGCCCTCACCCCCTAAAAACTCAACGTCGTTAAAATGCGCTAGGCCATCATCCAGTTCAATCCCTTGTAGCAATTGCTGCTGTTGCTCGTCGCTCAGCTCACCTAAGATACGTACAGCATATTCGCGCTCATAACCGTAACGCGGGTGCATAAAACGGTTGGCAATATCCCCAGAAGTTGTAAAAATTAATAAACCCTCGGTGTTTAAATCAAGACGACCCACAGAGACCCATTTACCGACTTTCATTTTGGGCAAGCGAGCAAACACCGTATCTCGACCTTTAGGGTCATCATGAGTGACAATTTCTCCTGCGGGCTTATGATAAAAAATCACACGGGGTGGTTTTTTGTGATTGGGTGTTGTCACGACACGTGCATTGACTTTGACCACATCATTATAGCCCACGCGTTGCCCAATGTGCGCTGGTTCACCATTGACAGAAACACGACCTGAGATAATCAACTCTTCCATGTCTCGACGAGAGCCCACACCTGCTTCTGCCAGAAATTTATGTAGCTTAGGTCGTATTTCTTCGGGATTGCCTAATTTATGAAGACGCTGGTCGTGATCTTGTTCGCTTTCAATCCACATCGGGTTAAATTGATCATCTCTGGGGGTATGACGTAGATTGGATTTTTGATGCGGTTTCTTAAATCCCCTTTTGGCTAACACTGATTGTTTAGGCGCTTTGCCTTGACTAGGCTTTTCAAATTGGGCATCAGCGCGGCGACGGCGAAATGGTGTTCTAAGCTTACGACCCTTTTTGGACGAATGCTCGGCGAGATGATTGTGTTCGTCCGGTGCTGAGTTTTCAGTAAACATGAATAAGTTGAATCCTAAATTTTTTTGTATTGATTAATGATTAAAAAATTGTTCTAGCTGTTAACCAGCGCTGTCTCAAAGACGCTACGAGAGTGCCTGCTCATATCGAAGACTTGGGCGATGATGCATCCGCCGCTAGCTCCTTATCCACAGTTAAGGTGGTACTTGCTGCCTGGCTGTCAGGCACTTGATGCGTAGCGCTCTCGTCACTCCTCGCGGTCTGATCCGCTTGGCTAGCCTCAGAGTCGCTTGCAGACAAGGCCTGATCTACATTTTGGTCTGATGCTTGCACGGGGGCTTGGGCTAATAATTGCGACAGCTCAGGGCTATCGTCCAGTGTAAGATCCGCTTCAGAACTCAGCTCAGGCAAGTCACTCAGCGTTTTTAGCCCCAAATCATCTAGAAACTGTCTGGTGGTCCCTAATAATGACGGCTTACCGGGTGCATCACGATAACCGACAACCTCTATCCAACCACGATTTTCTAGCGTTTTAATAATTTGTGACGAAACGGTCACCCCCCGAATATCCTCTATATCGCCCCGACTTACTGGTTGCTTCCATGCAATAATCGCAAGCGTCTCTAGTACTGCACGCGAGTATTTAGGTGGTTTTGCTTGGGTTAAGCGCTCCAAATACTTCTGCATATGCACTTGACTCACAAAACGCCATCCCCCCGCAGACTCTTGCAACTGCATGCCCTTATCTTGCCATTGAACTTGCAACGCCAATAGCGCCGTTTGAATTTGGGTTTTTCTAATGGCATCTTGCTCTGTAAAAAGCTTAGCAAGATCTGGCACCTTAAGCGGTGTCTCAGAACAAAGTAAAACCGTTTCCAGAATAGTTTCTATATTCTGCTCTTGCATCAGTATGAATAAGTGAATTAGGTTAAGTTGTTTAATTGACTTATTAGTGTTTGTGCTAAACAACTGTGACTGTGTTTAAAGGCGGGTACTCGCTAAGAATATGAATGATAAGTACGACGCTAAACAAATCTTTTTGGTGTGAATTATTATACTAAAGCCCCTAGTTTCTACAATAAGAAATGGGGATTTACTTGATATTTGGTAAGCTATTACTCGTTCTAAAACTCGGTAATGCTGTGGCACTGCCTTTATATAATTTACGGGCTTAGATAATACGCTCATGGCGTAACTATTAAGCACGATATTAGAACCATTTGAGAGCTCGTTTGGCCTATTTATTTTCTATGTATATCGCTATTGACTAACAATGAGACATTGTCGATCAGCTTCGCTATAGTCTATGCGTAGAGATAAGTCCGATAAGTTCTTTAGCTGGCTAAATGCCTTAGCAATGCTTAACAACGCCACTTGAGTTTATTAATTTTGCTGTTTTGAGATCTAAAAAGAGCCTATTGAAATATTAGGACGTGCAAACGATTTTGTTTAAAGCTAAATCTTTAGTAGATGAATTTTTATGAATAAATCTTTAGTGCCGAGCTAGGTATCTGCAATAAGTGCAAATTATTAAGCAAGGGGTTCAGCAAAATAAGCAAAAGTTAAAAAAAAACGCTACCAATGTAGCGTCTTACTCTATGAACTTTTTAATGACTTGATAAATTGTGTGGTTGCGGAGGCAGGATTTGAACCTACGACCTTCGGGTTATGAGCCCGACGAGCTACCAAACTGCTCCACTCCGCGTCAGAAGTTATTATTATAGGTAAGATTACCTACTGTGTCAAGACTTTTTCAAAAAACTTTCATAATTTTGTGTTATTTGTCTTGTTTTTTATAAAGGTGTGGCGTAAATCCCTATGCCTTTGATCTCATTGACAATCTAACTGTAACGGCGCTAGCACACAGTACAGGCCATAACCACATTGACTTGAAAAACTCGTCTGTATGGGCAAAAACCGCCCCTAATGAGTTAACTACAGGTATAAAAAGTGCAGCACGCAGGTAAGGCTGATTACACCTGAATGTCTTTACTTTTTAGCAAACTAAAAACTTGTACGTCGTCTGTTTTGGCGCTGGCCGAACAATACAATGAGTTTAAAAAAATGTTGGATCAGACGATGACTTAAAAGTCCCTTTAATGAAAAGTATAAAAAGTTGCCATTGATGCAATGACTAGTACCACAAGTCGACATAATCGCTTTTGAGTCACTCATCCTGCAAGTAGGGACAAAACTATCAGTGTGATCAAAATATGACGTAAGAGGCGTCTTTAAGCAAACACGTCACGAACTGCTGCCCGCTTAGGCTGACTATGAAATGGTTAGTAGCTCAATCACTCAGTGATCACTATATTCAGCAAGCAAAGGCTTGGCTATTAGCTAAAAAATAAAAAAATAAAGAATTAACTAGCCAAACCGCTATTTCAGCTATGCAAATTAATACTTGCTGTAGATGTATCGTTTACAGACAAAGACTAGTCTAAATGCAGCAGGTTCTTTAGGCGATCTATGTTGTTGCACTCAATTCCCTAGCAACGGCTATAGCACTTGGCTTGATGCGAATTGTAAAAATCTTTATTAGGCAATATGCTGGCTACGCACTTTACCTATCTTTATACAAGGTGTTATTTTGTAGATCCCTTGTTAGGCGTATCGCCATGCAGTGATTGGCAAGCCTCACCGCTACTTAGCTGACTGCTTTGTGTGTTATCTTGTAATCGCAATCAAGGTATTACATTGCTAAGACTGCTTAGATTGTTTAGATTGCCTTAGATCACTTAGTTCGCTGTGCTGCTTGGCAGTGACTTGCTATATTTTTTAGGCAATAAAAAACCCCGTCTGTATAAGACGGGGTTTAGTAATAAATAGTCTGACGATGACCTACTTTCACGGGTGTCCACCAACTATCATCGGCGCAAAAGCGTTTCACGGTCCTGTTCGGGATGGGAAGGCGTGGGACCACTTTGCTATGGTCGTCAGACTTAAAGCTCGTATGGCTCAGTCTTTGAGCAATTAGAAAGAAGCACAACACTGATTGTGTTTGTAGTAGAACGTGTTGACGCACACGTTTGTTTGTTTCTTTGTTCAGCCTGATCAGTTATAGGATCAAGCCTCACGGGCAATTAGTATCGGTTAGCTCCACACATTGCTGTGCTTAT
>NZ_KK211205.1:385520-703863 GCF_000621025.1 Brackiella oedipodis DSM 13743 | reverse complement strand
ACTTACTAAAACTACCGTAAGTAGATAGTATTGCGTGCTTATACTCGTAAGAACTCACGAAGTTGATAATGCCTACTGAACATACTGCTATCAGTAGTTACCTATCATACTTCTTGTACTTCTTTGTCATTACCTGTGTAAGCACTAATATAAATAGTTGTGCACGCAAACTCGTGAAAGTTTGCTTTTGAGCTAACTACCTGTTAGTGCCCACACTTATCGGCTGTTAATTGTTAAAGAACAAAGTGATTAATAAAGCAATAATAAATTTATTAAGTCTTTACCAATCGATCTAGATATCGCTTTTAATACCCAGATTAAATTCATTTAATTTCTTTTGCTTAACTGCGCTATTTGCTCATCAGCAAAGATTGAAATTATGACAGCGTTTTAAATCATTGTCAAGGATTTTTTTAAATATTTTAAAAAGTTTTTTAAGCGATGTTTAAAGGTCGTTTAAAAGACTTTTTAGAATATCTGCAATTACTTATCTGGATAATTAAAGTCAATAATAAAAGTAACTAATTACCTTAGCCACAAAATTAAGCAACACAGAGTTGCTTGTATTTTGAGCGATCAAATAATTGCTTAGCGTATTTGCTTAATCGTTTGGTGTTTGATTGAAATATAAGTCCGTAAAATAATTGATAGATTCATCGATCTATCCATATCACGATCTCTTATAAAACATATAACTTAGAACTAAGGGACTTTTTATTATTGGATAACCAATTGCCATCAGTCTATGTTGCAGACAAATAAAACACTGATTAAAAAATTAGTGATGTAATGACTAATACAATTCACTAAATAAAAATCTCTAATAAATAACTACTTAAAAACTACTATTAAAACTATTAAACTAGTAGAACTTTAACTATTAGAAATTTGTTTTAGTTTTGTTTTATTTGTTAGCAGCAAGAAGTGCTGCATCAAACGATAAGTAAGAATTATAGAGACAGATTTTCGACTTTGCAAGTCATTTTTTTACTTATCGTCATAATTTGGCAACAAATTGAGAAATTCTTTTCGGAGATCCGAATCTTTGAGGAAAGAACCTCGCATGACACTACTGAGCATTTTGGAGTTTTCATCTTTGACACCACGCCATTGCATGCACAAGTGATCGGCTTTCATGACCACAGCAAGTCCTTGCGGCTTGAGTTTGTCCCATAGCAAATCAGCAAACTGCACAATCGCTTCTTCTTGAATTTGCGGCCGTTCAAGAATCCAGGCGGCTAAGCGGACATACTTAGATAAGCCAATCAGATTCGAGTGAGCGGAATGCATAACACCGACCCAGACTTTACCAATAATAGGACAAAAGTGATGCGAGCAGGCGCTACGGATCTGAATAGGACCCACAATAGATAATTCATTTAAGGCTTTGACGTTAGGAAATTCAGTGACCTCAGGCATACTTTGGTAGCGCCCTGCGAACACTTCTTTGATGTACATCTTAGCCACGCGTTTGGCCGTATCTTGGGTGTTGTGATCCGCTTGCGTATCGATCACTAAACTTTGTAGCACCGCTTCAAACTTAGCCGCGACTTCTTTTTGTAGTAACTCTAATTCGCCCTCTTGAATAAAATCGGCAATATTATCGTTAGCAAAAAAACTCTTACCACTATTGTTGATACGCTCTTTGATAATCTCCGAGATCGTCCGCTGTGAAGGGTGTTGATCGTCTTGTTCGAGCTTGTTATCACTCACAAAAATTTACTCCTACTGGGAAATAAGTTGATTATTATATACAGTTATCTTGCTTTCTAAGCATGATATTCTAGTATTAATTGAGTTGAATTCTAGCTATAAATGACATGAGCGAAAAAATACTTATCAATGTCACCCCTTTTGAAACGCGTGCTGCCATAGTGGAGCACGGTGCCGTCCAAGAAATCCATCAAGAACGAGATAGTCAGCGAGGTAAGGTTAACAATATTTATTTAGGAAAAGTCGTGCGTGTCTTGCCAGGTATGCAAAGTGCTTTTATTGATATTGGTCTAGAGCGTACGGCCTTTATGCATATTTCTGATCTGCGTGAGAGCAAAATCGCCAGACACCAAGGTTCGACGCCGCTACCGCTCGAAAAAATCATTTTTGAAGGGCAAAATCTTTTAGTGCAGGTCATCAAAGACTCTATCAATAACAAGGGCGCACGCGTCTCGACACAAATCAGCATTGCCGGCAGAATATTGGTCTATTTGCCATACGACCCGCATATCGGTGTTTCCCAAAAAATCGAATCTGAATCCGAACGTGAAGCACTCAGAGCTCGTGTGACGCAGCTACAACCGGCTGACGAAAAAGGGGGCTATATTATTCGCACTCAAGCCGAGTCAGCCAGTGACACCGAGATTGCTCAGGATCAACAGTATCTCGCTCTAACCTGGCAACGGATCCGCGACACACTGCTTAAATCAGGACCACCCACCTTATTGTATGAAGACTTAAATTTACCTAAGCGAGTGCTCAGGGACATAGTGAGTGACAATACCGAAGTCATTTTGATTGATTCGCAGCAAACGACGAGCGAGTTGCAGCAATGGGCTCGCATTTATGCGCCTACGATTACCGACAAAATCAAATATTACGAGGGTCAACGACCCCTGTTTGATACCGATCGCGTCGAAGATGAAATCGCGATTGCGCTATCGCGTCGCGTTAACCTCAAGTCTGGCGGATATTTGGTGATTGATCAGACCGAGGCCTTGACGAGTATTGATGTCAATACTGGCGGTTTTGTAGGTGGTCGCAATTTTAATGAAACTGTCTTTAAAACCAATCTTGAAGCCACTGTAGCGATTGCGCGGCAATTACGGATCCGTAATATCGGTGGCATTATTGTGATTGATTTTATTGATATGAATAATGAAGAGCATAAACGCATGGTTCTGCATGAATTACGTAAGGAACTAGCCTTAGATCGTACACGCACGACCTTGAGTGATTTTTCGGCGTTAGGCTTGGTTGAGATGACACGTAAACGCACGCGCGACTCGTTTAATAGTTTGTTATGTGAACCTTGCCCGACCTGCAGTCATCGCGGTTATATTATGACGGCGCGCACTGTCTGCTATAACATCATGCGTGAGATCCTTCGGGAATCTAAGCAGTTTGACCCCAAAGGCTTTAAATTAATTGTATCGCCGCAAGTGATTGATTTATTATTGGACGAAGAAAGAAATTACTTAGCCCTTCTCGATGACTATATTGGTAAACCCATTAGCCTCGAAGTTGACAATAACTACTCCCAAGAGATGTACGACATTATATTGCTCTGAGCCCAAAGCGCTACGTTTACCATGACTAGCACCTTGTCCTTCAATATAACAAAAAGCCCGCTGCATAGCAGCGGGCTTTTTGGTGAAACGAGGCTTAAATTAGGCACTCGAATTATGAATGCCCCGGTTTAACACGTGATTGCATTTTGAGAATACGGTCTTCGAGCTCAGGCGAAGTTTGCAGTGCAATCAGTGTGCCTTTACCATCTTTTTTGCGCTCCAAATGCAAGGCAATACGTTGGCCCTCAAAAGATTCGGGGTCAGCTTCGAGATCGATATAGCGTTGCAAAAGCATATCGATGGAGTGCTGAGCTTGCTCAATGTATTGTTCCAGATTGTCTTCGTTGGCTTGAGCAAAGGCCTGTTCGATGGTTTTTGATAGGTCCCAAGTAAAGAACATCAATGCGTTCGGACCTTTGACATCAGGGTGTTCATAGCCCCAATTAGGGATCGCATTAGCTTGTTTATTTGTCATAGTCTTCCTTATTGTTAAATGCCATGCACTAAAGGCATTTAGGCTTGGTGATCATGTAAGAATTGTAGTTTATATAAAGATTGGTATAAACCGTTGTTTTTCAAGAGTTCCTTATGGGTTCCTTGTTCAACAATCTGACCATGATCCAAGACCACAATGCAATCTGCATTTTGGATGGTGGATAAGCGATGCGCAATCACAAAGGTGGTTCTACCAATCATCAGTTTATCTAAAGATTCTTGAACCATTTTTTCGGACTCGTTATCCAGCGCCGAGGTTGCTTCGTCCAAAATCAGAATTGGTGCATTTTTGAGTAAGGCACGGGCGATGGCAATACGTTGGCGTTGACCACCCGATAACCAAGCCCCATTTTCACCGATTTTGGTTTCGAGTCCTTCTGGTAAGGATTGTACAAAATCCCACAGGTTGGCTGCACGCAAGACGGTTTCGAGCTCAAGGTCAGAGGCTTCACTATAGGCCCCATAACGCACATTGTCGGCAATTGAGCCTTCAAACAAGACCACTTGTTGACTCACGTAAGAAAGTTGTGAGCGCAGTTCCGTCAATGCAAATTCTTCAATATTCGTACCATCAATTTTGATGGCTCCTGAGCTAGCATCCACAAAACGCGGCAGCATATTCGCCAAGGTCGTTTTGCCAGCGCCTGAGCGACCTACCAGTGCAATGGTCTGTCCCATACGAGCTGTTAAATTGATATTGTCGAGGATGTTTTTGGACTCTTTACTGAAAGCAAAACTGACGTGATCAAATTCAATGACAGAATCCTTATGAATTTGTAGGGTTTTCTGACCCTGATTGGCTTCTCTCGGCGCATCGATTAATTTAAAGACACTTTCAGCGGCCATCATCATTTTTTGGATACGTGCGGCCAAATTAGTCAAACGCTTAACGGGATCGAATATTTGTCCTAAGGCAGTAATAAAAGCAATAAAACCACCCACTGTGAGTGTGCCATGTTGACCTTGGTATAAAGCCAAGCTAATGACCGCACCGACAGAAAAAGAGATCACCCATTGTGTTAAGGGACTCATGAGTGAGGACGCAATCGCCTCGCGCATGCCAAAGCCACGCAGTGCCGCATTGATGCCTTTAAAACGTTTACTCTCGGCCTCGTAACCATTAAACATTTTGATGACACGCTGGCCCTCGATATTTTCGCGAATCACAGACGTCAAACGTGCATTAACGTCAATCGTGCGGCGATTAATCATGCGTAAACGCTTAGAGAAATAACGACCCACCACAATCGATAAAGGGAAAATTAGAATAATTAATAAGGTCAGTTGCCATGATAAATACAGCAACAAGGCCATTAAGGAAATAATGACAAAGACTTCACGCACTAAAATCGTGGCGGCCTCGGCAGCATAATCGGTAACATTACCGGCATCGACGGTAAAGCGGTTAATCAAGCGCCCCGTATCGCCCTTGCGAAACTCCTCATCTGTCATCCACAACAAACTGTCAAACATGTCGGCACGCATAACAAACAGGGTCTTGTTGGCGACCCAGGCCATAAGATAATCACCCACAAAAGAGCACACCGCCCGTACGAGCATAAGCCCAATAATGACCACGGGCATTAACCAAATATAGTAGGATTTAGCGCCCAAAAAACCTTGATCCAAGAGCGGCTTCATCATGTAAGAGATGATAGGTTGGGTCGCCGATGCCAGCATAGTAAAGATAATGGCCACAATCACGCCCTTCCAATACGGTAAAACGCGCTCGTAGACACGCTTCCAAAGGCTGATGTCCATATCGGTGATATCGCTGTTTTTTGACTTCTTAAATAAACTCACAAATAAGTACCTTTTAAATTATTCACCAAAATTTTAACGGTTAATGCGATTAAATGCGTGTAAAATCGTGCGAATACCCATATCGGTGACTTACTATTTTAAAACGTTCAAGCATGCAAAAGATATCGCGTATCTATATCCGTTTACCCAATTGGATTGGTGACGTCTGTATGAGCTTGCCCTGCCTAGAGGCTTTAGCGACGACGGGCTGCCAAATTGTGATTTGTGCCAAGGCCTGGGCTAAACCCTTATTGGCTCAAGTGGCGGCGCATGACTTTATTACCCTTAGTGGTAAATGGCACCAAGATTACGCGCTGATTCGTGCCGATCTCAACCAACACCAAGCCAAGCGCCACAGTGTCGGTCTGATTTTGCCCGATTCCATGAGTAGTGCCTTGTGTTTTCGTTTGGCCGGCTTACGCAGCTGCGGTTATATTGATGAAGCCCGCTCTTGCTTACTGCGCTGGCCCATCAAAAAACCACAACCACGCCCACATGCCGTCGAGCACTGGTATTATCTAACGCAACAAGCTCTACGGTTGTGGGGCTTTAACGTCCAGACGCAGGCACCCCGCTCTTTACACTTGCCATTAAGTCAAGAAAGTCGTCAACTGGCCCAAGAGCTGCTGGATAATGAACGGCTAGCCACTAAGTCCTTTGTTTTGATTGCTCCGACAGCCACGGGCGTTCACAAGGGCCAAAACAAAGTCTGGCCTCACTTCAATGAATTAACCGAAGCCCTACAACAAAGAGACTACACCGTCGTCATGTCGCCACCCATGAACGAATTGGATCAGGCCATGCAGAATGCGCCTGCAGCCAGGTTAATTCCCGCACTGAATTTACCGGGTTTTGTGGCTTTAATTGAACAGGCCGCTTTGGTGATATGTAATGACTCTGGCGTCTCGCATTTGGCGGCCACGACTCAAACCCCCATGATGACACTCATTGGTGTGACAAATCCAACCCATACCGCCCCGTGGAATCCAAATGCTTATATACTAGGACAAGAAGGTCAATGGCCCACTGTAGACGAAGTTTTGCAGCAGGCTTTAGCAGTGTTGGGCTAATTTTTCATGAAAACTTTTTTAGTATCCCTGATTATTCCCGTTAATTTAAGTATTTGCTTATTTATTATCGGTTTTGTTTTTGCACTACTCAAAAAAAAGAAATTGTTTATTGCCTGTGTGATCACGTCTTTAGTGTGGGTATTGGCCTGGTCCTTACCAATCACGTCGATTATGGTGGGTTCGTATCTAGAACGCCAATACCCGCACAAAAATATCGATGACATTCCTAATGCCCAAGCCATTGTGGTCTTGGGGGGGCATACGGCCAATAATCGAGCAAACTGGTTTGAGAGCATCGATCACGAAGAGTCTCACTCTCGGATCGATACGGCCTACGCCCTCTTTTTTGCGGGTAAGGCCCAATACATTTTGCTCTCCGGCGGAGCCCTAGAAGGTAATATTAGTGAGGCCAAGGGCATGGCTCATCGACTCACCAAAATGGGCGTACCGCCAGATCATTTAATCCTCGAACAAAAAAGCCGCACCACACACGAAAATGGCACACTCAGCCAAGAAGTACTACAACAAAAACAACTGAAAAGCATTATTCTCGTGACGTCAGCCCTGCATATGCCACGCGCCATGGGCGTGTTTAGCAAAATGAATTTGGATGTCGTCGCCGCGCCTAACCCGCCACAGATTACCGTTCCCAAAGACGATCCTAATTTCAGTGCCTATATTCCCAATTACCGCGCCCTCAATGGGAGTCGCTCTATCATCAAGGAATACATTGGTATGCTGACGTATTATTTGCGCGGCTGGATATAAGTCTTGAGTTAGGGTTGGCGGTATTTAGGATCATTGGAGCGTTGTTGCAGCCAACGCAAGTACACTTGCTCGGTTTTGAGCGCCAGTTTTTCAGTCGAAAATACCGCCTCTTGATACAGCCAATCATGGGCTTTTGCGGCCATTTTCTGTCTTAAGTCGGGATTCTCAATGAGTTGCTCTAAAGCCTGGGCGAGAGCCGCGCTATCTTTTGAGGGCACAAGCAAACCTGTTTGCCCGGCCAGCATCATTTCTGAAACTCCCCCCACATCGGTACCAATCACGGGCAAACCCGCCATTTGGGCTTCAACGTATACGGTTCCGGAGGCTTCTTGTTCGGTCGCTAAGACAAATACATCAGCGCCTTTAAGCAAATTAGGAATATCCTTGCGATACCCCATTAAGTGCACTTGCTGCTGTAAACCATGCTGCTCAACCCAGTGTTTGACCTCTGTATATGTAGGCTCACCGTTACCGACCAACACTAAGTGCAAATCGGGCTTAGCCGCAAACATAGGTTGCATGGTTTCTAAAAGAAAGATATGACCTTTTTTGGGACGCATGACCGCCACGCAAATCACCACCGTAGCCTTTTCGTCGAGCTGCAATTCATCACGCAAAGTAGAGTGTTCGATATGTGGGGGTTGCTGTACCGGCGAATAAATGGTGGCGACTTTATAGTCTGGCACGCCTTTATCCAGGACCATTTGGCGTACGTGATCACTTACCGTCGTGATACGATGTGGCAACCAGGAATATGATAATAAGGAACCGATTTTAGAGGCTAAATGGCGGGTGCGAACGATTAATGGCGTTCCTGCTAAACGCGCGCCCAAGGCCGCGATTAAGGTGTCTTTACGACTGTGGGTATTAAGCACATCGAATTGCCCGTCTTTGAGGATTTTGCGAAACTTGAACACGCCTTTAACGAAGTTAACAATGCCCCCCATGGTGACGGTATGCACTGTAAATCCTTCAGCACGCATACGTTCTACCAATTGCGCCTCAGGGCGGCAAGCTAATTCAATGATATGGCCACGTTTGCGCATAGCGAGCATTTCTTTATAAATCCTATGTTCTTGACCACCGAAGGAGCGCGCGGCTTCTGAATGTAATATTTTAAGGGGTCGGCGAGTATGTTCTGAGGCTTGCATGAGTTCTCTCTAAAAAATGAAATGACGGGTGATTAGCTGTAAATCACATCGCATTGGGTCAATTGCGGCAGGTCTTGGAGGTTTTGTAAAAGGGTTGGATCTAAGCGCACACGCCAATCGGCCCCCAACTCAATATCGCATTGCCATTTATCCTGAGCCTGGTAGGTGATACGCACAGGAACACCGGGTTTATGGTTTTCGGGCTCAGCTCTAAATGGATTGAGAAGCTTGCGTAATTGTTGGCTTTGGCAGGGTTGATTCAGCACTAGGGACAAGTGTTTGGCTTGTGATTCACGTGCTGATTGAAGGTCATAAATTTGCTCGGCATTAATGCGCAACACACCCGTATAGCCATGTCTGGAGACACGACCTTTGAGGACCAATAAATTATCAATAGCAATCAAATGCTTACAACGTTCATACAATTCTTGATCGCAGGTGATTTCCAGTTGGGCGCTGCCATCGTCCAACATAATAAAGTACAGACGTTCGTCATTTTGTTTGTTCTTGAGCGCAAAATTACGCACGCCCAAAACAATCCCCGCCAGCCACTGCGACTGTTTGTTTTCTTTGAGAGACGCCAGAGTGGACGGAATAAACCGTCTGACTTCATGACGCCAAACATCGAATAAATGGTGGGAGAAATAAAAGCCAATGGCTTTTTTCTCCTCGAGCAAACTATCGTATAAAGACCAAGGTTTGACCTGACTCATTGCCGTTTGAATGATTTCGCCCGAGGTATCACCAAACAGTGAATCTTGATCTGCATTGCTTTCTGACTGCATGGCGGCTTTTAGCGCTTGCGGCAATGTTTCGAGTAGTGCGGCACGATTACTATCGATACTGTCAAAAGCCCCGGCCCGAATCAGAGCCTCAATCGTGCGTTTATTGACTTCGGTGTTCTCGTTGCCCTCTTCGAGCTTGCCAGCAGCCTGCGCTTGTTTGTCAGTAACCCGTTTACTACGATCGATGATGCGGCGGCAAAAATCATATAAATCAGTAAAGGGACCACCCGCTTCACGACTTTTAATGATGTTTTCTATGGCCTTCTCACCAGCGCCTTTGACGGCACCCATGCCATAACGCATTGTGCGCGTCGCTTCGCCTTTTTTGGTGTGTTCATCCGGCACGGGTTCAAAGCGATAGGCCGATGAATTAATATCAACAGGCAGCATAGTGAGGCCATTATCCAGGCAATCACGCCAGAAAATCTGCATCTTGTCAGTATCATCCATATCGGACGACATAGTAGCCGCCATAAACTCAGCGGGATAATAGTTTTTGAGCCAGGCAGTTTGGTAAGAAATCAAGGCATAAGCGGCCGAGTGACTCTTATTGAAGCCATAGCCTGCAAATTTTTCCATGAGGTCAAAAAGATTGCGAGCCATTTCAGGGTCGTAACCTTTTTTGACGGCACCAGACTCAAAAATTACGCGCTGCTTGGCCATTTCTTCTGGCTTTTTCTTACCCATGGCGCGACGTAACAAGTCAGCACTTCCTAAGCTATAGCCCCCAATGATTTGCGAGATCAGCATGACCTGCTCTTGATAGACAATCACCCCATAAGTGCTTTGTAAGGTTGAGGTCAAATCCGGGTGGAAATAATCAACGGCCGCGCGACCATGTTTACGATTGACGAAATCGTCCACCATGCCCGAATCCAATGGACCAGGACGATACAGAGCCAGCACCGCAATAATATCTTCAAAAGTATTGGGTTGTAGCTTTTTGAGGAGTTCCTTCATGCCGCGTGATTCCACCTGGAACACCGCGGTAGTATTGCCCTCACAAAATAAATCGAAGGTGGCCTTATCGTCTAGTGGTAAATGCAATAAGTCAAAATCTTTTTGGTTTTGATTGAAACGACGTACGTAACGCACGGCCCAATCAAGAATGGTCAGATTACGCAAGCCCAAAAAGTCAAACTTAACTAGACCCACGTCCTCAACATCGCCCTTATCGTATTGCGAGACCACACTCCCTTCGTGGCCGGGTTGACAATACAGCGGACAAAAGTCGGTCAATTTGCTAGGCGCGATTAAGACACCCCCCGCATGCATCCCCACATTACGTGTTAGCCCTTCTAGCGGTAAAGAAGTATCAACAATGGCGCGCACCTCTTCTTCTTGTTCGTAGCGACGCTTAAACTCAGGTTCCTTGTCAAGGGTATCACTGAGACTCCATGGATTGGCCGGATTAAATGGGATCAACTTGGACAAGCCATCACACAGTGAGTACGGCATTTGTAAGACCCGTCCCACATCGCGTACTACTGCTTTGGCACCTAGTGTACCAAAGGTGGCAATCTGGCTGACGGCATCGCGACCGTATTTTTGCTTGACATAATCAATGACTTTTTCACGATTATCTTGGCAAAAATCAATATCAAAGTCTGGCATTGAAACCCGTTCGGGATTGAGGAAGCGCTCAAAGAGCAAGTCGTAAGCCAGTGGGTCTAAATCTGTAATGCCTAAAGAGTAAGCCACTAAAGAGCCAGCCCCTGAACCCCGGCCTGGCCCTACGGGCACCCCATTTTTTTTGCCCCAATTAATAAAGTCTTGGACAATTAAAAAGTAACCAGGAAAGCCCATGTCGATAATGACTTTACATTCGCGCTCCAGCCTTTGGGTGTAGCTTGGATATTTGGCCTGGCGCTCCTGTTCATCTGGATACAGTAATTGCATGCGTTTTTCAAGGCCGGCCTTGGCCAGATCGACAAGGTGTTGATCTAGGGTGACACCTTCTGGCGTTGGAAATAGCGGTAACTGCGGTTTACCGAGGGTTAATTTGACATTACAGCGTTTAGCGATTTCTACTGAGTTTTGCAAAGCACTAGGGATGTCCTTAAAGCGCTCCTGCATTTGCTCGACGCTCAGGAAATACTGCTGCGTCGTAAATCTTTTTTGGCGATTAGGATTACCGAGGGTTTCGCCCTCAGCAATACAAATGCGGGCTTCGTGCGCTTCGTAATCATTGCTATGCAAATACTGAATAGGATGAGTGGCAACCACCGGCAATTGCAATTGCGTAGCAATCTGCAGGGCTGACTGAATATAGCTTTCTTCACCCTCAAAACCGGCGCGTTGCAACTCAATAAAAAAGCGTTTAGGAAAGCGCTGTGCCCAATTTTGGGCGAGTTGTTTAGCCAGCTCATAATTGCCACGATTTAGCGCCTGACCGATATCGCCTTGCATCGCCCCTGACAACAAAATTAAATGATCAAGTCCCTCTAGCCATTCGGGTTTGACCACAGCACGGTCCCCTTGGATATTTTCGGTCCAGGCCTTGGAAATGAGCTCACATAATTGCAAATAGCCCTGATCATTCATGGCCAACAACAGACAGCGGCTCGGCGTAGGCTTAGCGTTTATTTTGAGATGTTGGGCATCATGTGGATTCTCGAGCCAAATATCACAGGCCGCAATGGCCTTGAGCCCAGCACCACGAGCGGCCTTGTAGAATTTAACAAAGCCAAACATATTCATAAGGTCACTGACTGCTAGCGCTACTTGTTGATCTTGTTGCGCTGCTTTGACGAGTTCTTTGATACGAATGGTGCCATCGATTACTGAGTATTCGGTGTGGCTACGAAGATGAACAAAAGAGGGTTGATTGTGAGACATAACGATTAAAACTTGGGATTAGGCACGCACCATAGCCTGCCATTTGCGCTCCAGACGTTTGACGGAAACCGGTGTAGGCGTGCGTAATTCTTGGGCGAATAAGTGCACTCGCAATTCTTGCAACTGCCAAGTAAAGTCTTCGAGTTCTTGGCTAAATTGGCCTTTGAGTTGCTGACGATACTGTTTAAATTTTACCAATATCGATAATAATTCGTTAAGATTTCGTTGGTCTCGAACAGGATCTTGCAGCAGTTTATCGACCCGCATTTGGGAGGCTTTTAGATAACGTGGTAAATGCTTTAAGTGCGCATAAGGATGGCGTAGCAAAAAGTCTTTAGGTACAAGCCATTGCAGATTATTATGGATATCGGCATAGGCATTTTTGTACGTTTTTATCTGTCCTAGCTTTCTGAGCGCGAGTGTTAATTCATTGAGAATTTGTAGCGCCAATTGCACAACTTCTTGCAAAATTAAGCCAAACCGCCCTTTTGCGGCTTGCACAGAGGCCGCAAATTGATCAGCATTTTGCGGCCATTCTTGCGACAGGCATGATTGCAACAAGGCACAGTCAAGCAATTGCTCTTTGAGCTCTTCTTGTGACCCTAAAGGTGCGTATAACAAACCTAGATTGGTCAATGATTTAATATTTTTACTTAAGTATTTGATCTGTTCCTTAAGCGCTATTTTGTAAAGACGCAATAAGCCTTGGCGCTGTGTGGCACGCGCCACATCCGCATCGTCATAGACTTCAATGCGACAGTCATAGCCTTGATCATAGAGTGCAGGGTAACCTATAGCACTCTGGTTACCACGCTTGATTTCGAGGATTTCGGGCAATTCACCAAAGGTCCAACTTGTAATATGCTTATCGGCGACGACATCGGCCGCTTGTGGATCTGCCTGCAAAATATCCTGTAATTGTTGTTTGCTCTGAGGTGCATGTTCCGCCTTTAGTTGCGCCAAATTGCGCCCCGCCGAGAGCATGCGACCAAACTCATCGACAATTTTAAAAGACATGATTAAATGCGGCGGTAAGCTTTCTGGCTTAAAGTCTTGGCGTTCGACACGCGTTTGTGTTTGCTCAAAAATATCTGCGATCAGTGCATCAATAAGATCTTGTTGTTGCGATGTTTCATCACTGTGGCGCCCATAAAAACCCTGAGCATAATCTGGCAAAGGTACACAATGGCGACGCAACCGTTGGGGTAGCGATTTCAGCAGCCATTGCACTTTTTCTTTGAGCATACCCGGTACCAGCCACTGCGTTTGTTGCGGGTGAATACGATTGAGCGCAAATACCGGCACAGTCATGGTGACCCCATCTTTGGGGGACCCTGGCTCAAAGTGATAACTCAATTTAAAACTGAGCTGATCCATCTGTATCGTTTTGGGGAATATCTCGGAGGTAATGCCGGCCGCCTCATGCTGCATTAAATCTTTTTTACGTAAAATCAACGCTTGCTTTTGGCGGTTATCTAACTGCTTATACCATTTCTCAAGAGTGGCCGCTTGACTGATATCCTGCGGAATTAAATGATCATAAAAGGCGTAAATCAGTTCATCATCTACCAAAATATCTTGGCGTCTGGCCTTGTGTTCCATCCGTTCAATATCGGCCGTGAGCTGCAGATTTTTTTTAAGAAAAGGCAGAGGATGTAAGAGGCGTCCTGCTACCAAGGCTTCACGGATAAAGACTTCGCGAGCCTTGGCACGATCGATCCGTTGATAGCCGACTTTGCGGCCGTTATAAATCGGTAAGCCATAGAGCGTGGCGCGCTCATTGATCAATACTTGGCCCCGTTGAGGATAAAACTGAGGATCGGAATAGGCTTTGTGTAACAAATGTTTGGCCACGGCTTCTATCCAGCGCGGATCAATTTTTGCTACACAATGACCATAGAGTCGAGAAGTCTCTATCAATTCGGCCACCATAATCCATTTACCCGCTTTTTTGTGGAAGGTCGAGGATGGGTGTACCAAAAAGCGGATATTACGCGCCCCTTGATAGAAATTATCCGCGTCGTTTTTTAGGCCTATATTACCCAATAAGCCCGTCAGTAAAGCCTTATGCAATTGCTCATCAGTGGCCTCTTCCTGATTCAACCGCCAGCCTAACTCACTGACCAAGGTTTTCAGTTGCACATAAATATCGTGCCATTCTCGCAGACGACGTGGCGACAAATAGGTTTTATGTAGGAGTTGCTGTAGTTTGCGTTGTGATTTTTTGTGTTTGAGTTCATGCAAATACCATTTCCAAAGATTGAGATATAGCTTGAACTCAGACTGTTTATCCTTAAATTGGGCATGCGCCTGCTGACTGGCTTGTTGCGCATCAAATGGGTGCTCGCGAGGATCTTGCACCGATAAGGCCGCAACAATGACGAGCACTTCAGCCAGTGCTTGCTGCTCTTTGGCCGCCAACAACATGCGCGCCAGGCGCGGATCTAGCGGTAGGCGAGCAATTTGCGAGCCAATTTGGGTGAGGCGATTGTGTTCGTTGAGCGCACCGAGTTCTTGTAATAAGTCATAACCAGCCGCGACAGCTTTGCCACTGGGTTGATCCACAAAGGGGAACGCTTCAATACTTTGCAAATGCAAAGACTTCATGCGCAAAATCACTGTGGCTAATGAAGATCGCAAAATCTCTGGATCGGTAAAGCGACTGCGACGCTGAAAATCTTGCTCGTCATATAAGCGTAGGCAAATGCCAGGTCCTAGGCGACCACAACGACCCACCCGCTGATTCGCCGCCGCCTGACTAATCGGCTCGATTTGCAGTTGCTCGACCTTGTTGCGCCAAGAATAGCGTTTAACGCGCGCCAGACCCGAGTCAATCACAAAACGAATCCCGGGTACTGTCAATGAGGTCTCGGCCACATTGGTAGACAAAATAACGCGACGTACATTCGTGCGAGGATTAAAGATACGATCCTGCTCTGCTTGAGATAAGCGCGCATAAAGGGGTAGGATTTCCAGATGCCTAAAGCCATGACGTTGTAAAAAATCCGCCGACTCCCTAATCTCTCGTTCACCCGGCAAAAACACAAGAATGTCGCCACTACCACTGCGTTCACACTCTTCTACACCATTGGCGATGGCCAGCATGAGGTCTTTTTCATCATCTCTTTGCGCTTGTTCCTCGGAGTCCAAGGTGTCTTTCGGATCATAAATAGGCCGATAGCGCACTTCGACGGGATAAAGACGACCCGACACTTCAAAGACTTTGGCCGCTTGCCCCTTGGCATCGCTAAAATGCTGTGCAAATTTTTGAGCATCAATAGTGGCCGAGGTAATGATGACTTTAAGATCGGGGCGCTTAGGTAAAAGCTGCTTGAGATACCCCAATAAGAAATCAATATTTAGACTGCGTTCATGGGCCTCATCGATAATAATGGTATCGTATCGTTTGAGTAAGGGATCGTGTTGCGTCTGTGCCAACAAAATCCCATCTGTCATGAGTTTAATGAGCGAGTTGGCACTACTCTTGTCGCTGAAACGAATTTGGTAGCCCACCAGTGCCCCTATTTCTGTGTTGAGTTCAGCGGCAATCCGTTTCGCCACAGAAACGGCCGCAATCCGTCGCGGTTGCGTATGAGCAATGATTTTGCCGCGCTGCGCCCGCCCGGCTTCAAGACAAATCTTGGGTAATTGCGTGGTCTTACCTGAACCCGTTTCACCCGAAATAATCAAGACTTGGTGCTGTTGTAACGCCGTTTTAATTTGTTGGCGCCAAGCACTTACGGGTAAATCCTCAGGATAAGAAATATGAGGTATAACTGGATTTTTTTGCATGCCGTGATTTTACTATTTTTTATAAAATACCTAAATTTAAACAGCTAATTCATAGGCAGTATTCACTTTTCAGCCTATAATTTGCACTCCTAGGTCACTTTATCATTGCGTTATGAGTCAAACAGACACCGTTTCTGCCTTAGATGCCCCTGAATTTGCACCCGCACAGTTTGTGCGCTGGTTTCGTGAAGTTGCGCCTTATGTCCGCGCCGTACGTGGTCAAACCTTTGTCGTGGGTTTTGATGGCAATCTCATTCAAGAAGGCAAGCTAAATGCACTAGTGCAGGATTTATCCTTGCTGACGGCCTTAGGGGTACGCCTTATCGTCGTCTATGGTTCGCAGCCACAAGTCAATGAGCAACTGCGCCTCAAGGGCTTAGAAGATCAGCAACTTACCTTACAACTCGAACCGACTAGTGCTGAAGTGCTAGAGTGCTGTAAAGAAGCCTCTGGCGAAATTCGACTTGATATTGAAGCCGCTTTTAGTCAAGGTTTGCCTAATACCCCTATGTCAAACTCCAATATCCACGTGATCTCGGGTAATTTTGCGATTGCCCAACCTGTCGGCATTGTCGACGGTGTGGATTTTTTGCATACCGGCAAAGTTCGTAAGTTCGATCTTGAAGCCATAAAGGGAGCTCTATCACTAAATGCGATCGTCTTGATGGCCCCTATCGGCTTTTCTCCTACGGGAGAAGCTTTTAATCTAGCCATGGAGGATATTGCTTCACATGCAGCGATTGCCCTTAAGGCCGATAAACTCTTGTTTATTACCAAGGACAACCGTGTGCGTGAAGCCGACGGTACGGTGATAACCGAAATAGCCCGCGCCGCGGCCGAAGCACTGATCGCCACGGATAAACTCGATTGGCAGACTCGACAATACCTAAAACTTGCCTCTAAGGCCGTCAAAAAAGGCGTGAAGCGTGCGCATCTAATCCCTTATGAAATTGATGGTAATATTCTGCTCGAATATTTCACGCACGATGGTGTCGGCACAATGGTGGTTGAAGACCCCCTCGATGATTTGCGCCCTGCCACCTTAGATGATATTGGGGCCTTAATGAGCTTAATTCAACCTCTCGAGCAAGACGGCACCCTTATTCCGCGCGATCGCGGCACGCTTGAACGCGACGTTGAGCACTTTACGGTTCTCGAACATGATGGCGTGATTTATGGCTGTGTCGCCTTATTTCCATACCCCGAAGAAAAAATGGCGGAAATGGCCTGTCTGATCGTCCATCCTGACTGGCAATCTGCAGGCGACGGTGAGGTTCTCCTCAAGCACACGGAAACCAAGGCCAAAGCGCTAGGTATTAAGCATTTATTTGTGCTCACCACCCGTACCTCCCATTGGTTTGTCAAACGTGGATTTAAACATGTCAATGTCAGTGAGCTGCCTAAGACCAAGCAAATGAATTACAATCGATCTCGTAACAGTCTTATTTTCATGAAAAAACTATAGAGGTATATCTTATGGCTCGCATGGTTCATTGCGTCAAACTTAATAAAGAATTAGAGGGTCTAGACTACCCTCCTTATCCTGGTGAATTAGGCAAAAAAATCTGGCAACATATTTCTAAGCAAGCCTGGGAAGATTGGACCGCTATCCAAACCCGTTTAGTCAATGAAAATCGCCTCAATCTTGCAGACTCTCGCGCCCGCAAGTATTTACAACAACAAATGGAAACGTATTTATTTGACGATCAAGACGTCGAAGCCCATGGTTTTGTACCGCCAAGTGCCTAACTGGGTATAAACTTCCATGACTTTTTAGAACAAAAAAGCAAGCCTTGATCGGCTTGCTTTTTTTTAGGCCTGCTAGTGGTAGATGCGCAGAACACAAAAAAACGCATAAACTCACTCACTGGCAAATTTATGCGTTTGATAAATTATCAAAAAACTACATCACAAAATTCTGCATAATCTAAACTAAGCTAAGCACTCGAGCTAGCTAGACTTATTCAAGCGTAGCAGGACCCTCGTTACGCGCAACGGATTCGGCGTTTTTGACGCCAGTGTGACGCACATCCTCACCTTGAACCAAATAAATCACACGTTCAGCCATATTTTTGGAGTGATCACCGATACGTTCTAGAGAGCGAGCGATGAACATCAAATCAATACAACTGGAAATCAAACGTGGATCCTCAATCATAAAGCTACTGGCTGAGCGCAACACACCCTTCCATTCTTTGTCGATTTTTTTGTCGGAGCGTACCACTTCAGCGGCGGCAATGGCATCGTAACGTGCAAAGGCATCAAGAACATTTTGTAGCATTTTAGCGACGTTAACGCCCATATGATCCAATTCGATAATCGTTTCGTATTGGCTATTGGACTCAAACATGCGGCGTGCTGTTTTGGAAATTTTGTCGGCTTCATCAGCGCTACGTTCTAAGTCCGTCAACATTTTGGAGACAGACAACAATAAACGCAAGTCAATCGCCGTAGGTTGTTGTAGGGCGAGCACACGAGCAATCGTACTATCGATATCAATCTCAAGTTGATTGACTTCTTTTTCACGCTCTTTGACCTTATCAACCAGCGACAAGTCTCCTGTATTAAGAATAATGACCGCATCTTGAATCATTGATTCAACAATACCGCCCATACGAAGAAAACTTGAACGAATCTCGTCTAAATCCTGCCCTAAGCTTTTATTGGTATGTTCCATTTGGATCCTTTGCAAAATAATTATCGGTATCTTAATAAAGATATGTTACATTCGTATGACAAACACGCCCTAAAGACTAATAGTCTGCACCCCATCTGGCTTGGCAAGCAGTAACACTGAGGCTGGTTTTTGGGCAAATAAACCGCAACACACAACCCCCGGTATTTGATTAATCGCCTGCTCCAGCTCGCGCGCGTCTGTCAAGGCAAAGCCAGCCGCATCTAAAATGGGATGACCATTATCACTAATGAAACCAGCACGCTCTGTGACCTGACTGGCTCCTAAGTGTTGTAATTGACGAATCACCGCCTGCTTTGCAGAGTCAATCACTTCGAGAGGGATTTTGAAAGCCCCTAAAGTCTCGACCCACTTGCTATGATCGGCAATACAGACGAAATGTTCTGCCACAGAAGCGACGATTTTCTCCTGAGTGAGGGCACCGCCCCCGCCTTTAATCATTTGTAGTTGTGGATTAATTTCGTCAGCACCATCGACATACACCGGCATGGTTTCGACCTGGTTTAGGTCTAACACCGTAATACCATGTTGCCGTAAACGCTCGGCACTACGTTTGGAACTAGCCACTGCCGCTTTAAATTGTTGCTTGTGCTGGGATAACGCATCAATAAACAAATCTGCGGTCGACCCCGTGCCCACACCAATAATGGCATCGGGCTTGAGGTAGGGTTGAATGTATTTCACAGCCGCCAGCGCGACTTGTTGCTTAAGTTGATCGACATTGTTTGCCATAGCTTGCCTTTTTGGGTTGCCGTTTAGTGATTGCTAAAAAAAGCCTGATACTGCTCAGGCTTAAAGCCCAGCAGATAACCATGCTTACTGCTTTGCAAGAGCGGGCGCTTCATGAGACTAGGGAACGCTTGTAGCAGCGCTACAAAGTGCTCGGCGCTGGCTTGAGCTTTTTGGTTCTCCGTCAATTGCCGCCACGTTTGTGAAGCTTTGTTAATCAGTCTTTGCCAACCTAACGCTTGGGCCCATTGTTGTAATTGGCTAGCGCTAGGTGCTTGTTCACGAACATCAATAAACTGATAGTCCAGGCCAGCTTCCTCTAACCATTGACGCGCTTTACGACATGTACTGCAGTTTTTGAGACCATAAAGCTCAATCATTTTTTTTCCTTTTGAGACCACGTTGTTGGAGTTGATTCCCTATGATAACAAAGACGCCAACCACCACAATAAAGAGTGTCGCTAAGGCATTGACTTCGGGCTTGACCCCGAGTCGCACGCGCGAAAATACCTCTATCGGTAAGGTCGTATAGCCCGGACCACTCAAGAATGAAGCAATCACGACATCGTCTAATGACAAGGTAAATGACAGCAACCAGGCCGACACCATCGCTGGTGCTAGTAAAGGCAGGATAATCGTAAAAAAGACCTTAAGTGGCGAGGCGCCTAAGTCAAGTGCGGCCTCCTCTAGGGAGCGATTTAACTCACGCACGCGTGCCGATATCACAATCGCAACATAAGCGACACATAACGTCACGTGCCCCAACCAAATCGTAAAAATACCATTATGCTCAGGAAAACCCACTAATTTACGAATTTCAATAATCATTAATAAGATGGAAATCCCCATAATCACATCAGGGATGACTAAGGGCGCATTGAGCATACCAATGTACAAAGAAAACCCTTTAAACGGTCCTTTTCGGGCCAAGACATAACCGCACCACGTACCGATAATCACAGCCGCACTGGCAGAGAGTACCGCGACCTTAATCGATAGCCAAGCGGCTTTGAGTAAGGCTTGATCTTGAAAAAGGCTTTTGTACCAGCGCAAAGAAAAGCCAGCCCATGTTGATTGCAAGGCAGAATCATTAAAAGAAAACACCACCAAGCAAATAATAGGAATGTACAAAAAGGCAAAACCAAACCCTAGCACCAGTATGCGTCTAATTAAGGATGAATTCATTTCTTGCGCCCCTGTTTAAATTGCTTGGCTTGGTAGTACTGGAACACGACCAATGGGATGAGGAGAATCATAATCATGACCACCGTGACGGCAGAGGCCATCGGCCAGTCAGCATTGGTAAAGAATTGATCCCACATGACACGACCAATCATATAGGTATTGGTGCCGCCCAAGAGTTCAGGAATCACGTACTCCCCTACGGATGGGATAAAAACCAACATGGCCCCCGAAATAATACCGGACATCGACATGGGCAGGGTCACACTAAAAAAGACATTAATGGGTTTAGCGCCAAGATCGGCAGCCGCATCTAATAAATTTTGGTCCAACTTTAGGAGATTGGTATACAAAGGCAAAATAAAGAATGGCAAATAGGTGTATACCAAGCCAATATAAACCGCAAAGTCGGTACGATACATCTCTAGGGGTTGCTCAATAATACCGAGCCAAAGCAAGAAATTATTAAGTAAACCCTCAGTTCTTAGAATGCCAATCCAGGCGTAGACACGAAGCAATAAGGACGTCCAAAAAGGCAAAATGACGGCGAGTAATAATAAATTGCGCGTTCTTGGTTTGGATCGAGCAATATAGTAGGCCATGGGATAGCCAATCAAAATACAAAGTATGGTGGCAATCGCTGCCATTTTGATCGAGCGTAAATACGATCCCAAGAATAAGGTGTCGGTAAAGAGGCTGTAATAGCTATCAAGATCAAACTTAAGATTCAGCAAATGATCTTTGATACTAACAATGTCACCATAAGGCGGAATTTTAAAGACGGCCTCAGAGACACTGATCTTGAGCATTAGAATAAATGGCAATAACAATACCAGTACCAACCATAAATACGGTGGCACGATTGCCAGCGTATTTAAACTAAAGAAGGCCTTAATATCTTTAGTGAATTTTTTCATGATGGCAATACCGTCCCGCTATCTGGTCCCCAGGTCAAATACACTTCATCATCGACGGCTGGAGATTCATCGTTAGATAAACGCACAGGGATTGCGGCTTCGATTAATTTACCGGTATCCAAACGGATTTGGTATTGCATATAACTACCCATCCAAGCTAAGTGCGTGACAAAGCCATGACCTACATTGACTTCATTGTCTGGGTACTCAGAATGCAAGCGAATCTGCTCGGGACGGATCGAGACATAAACCTCCATGCCCAAAGGTTCAGAGACACCGTGATTGACGTAAAGTGGACGCATTAAATCATCACTTTCGATAAGGACATGATCGGGCTCATCAACCACAATCGTGCCTGTAAAAATATTAGTCGAGCCAATAAAACCCGCGACAAACTGAGAGTTCGGGAAGGCATAGACTTCTTGAGGGGTACCACACTGGACAATTTCGCCACTCGTCATGACGGCCAGACGATTGGCCATGACCATTGCTTCATCTTGATCATGAGTCACCATAATGCAGGTAACACCAACTTGATCGAGAATATTCACCAATTCAATTTGGGTTTTTTGGCGAATTTGCTTATCAAGGGCCGACATGGGCTCGTCTAGCAATAAGAGCTTAGGACGTTTGACAAGACTGCGGGCCAAAGCCACCCGCTGCTGTTGACCGCCCGATAATTGCGACGGTTTACGGCGCGAATATCCCGCCATTTGTACCAAATCTAAGGCATCGAAGACCCGCTCGTGAATTTCGTTTTTGGGTACCTTCATTTGTTTGAGGCCATAGGCTACATTTTGTTCGACAGTCATATGCGGAAATAAGGCATAAGACTGGAACATCATATTGACGGGACGTTTATAAGGTGGGATAGCGGTAATATCCTCGCCATCGAGAATGATTTGTCCTGAAGTAGGCGTCTCAAAGCCAGCTAACATACGCAATAGGGTTGATTTACCACTACCAGAACTACCTAGCAAGGCAAATATTTCGTGACGATACACGGTTAAATTAACGCTATTAACCGCCACAAAATCATTAAAGATTTTGACGATATCCACAAATTTTACGAACTCTTCCGGATCATTAACCGTATTAGTATAAGTAGTATCAGCCATGTGTTATTAGTTCCTTAGTGTTTTCAATTTTGCCCACAGACGTGTTTGCATGCGTACGACTTTGACGGGTTGCGATTTAATCACAAATAAATGTTTACTGACTTCAGGGGGAGGATAAATCGCGGCATTAGTGGCTAATTCTGGGTCGACATACTTGCGCGCTTCTTTATTGGCATTGGCATAAAACATCTCATTAGTAATGTCAGCATGCACTTGCGGCGTTTCTATGTAATTAATAAACGCCATTGCATTGTCGTAATTGTCGGCATCGGCCGTAATGGCCATGGTATCGAAAAATACCGGCGCCCCATCAGGTGGCGTAAAAAAGTCCACCTGGAATTTTTGTTTGGCTTCACGTGCACGATGTGCCGCAATCATGACATCACCATTAAAGCCATAAACCATGCATAAATCGCCTGACGCTAGCTCATCAATATAGCCAGAGGAACTAAATTGCCGAATATATGGTCGTATTTTTTTGAGGACTTCAAAGGCTTCTTCATAATCCTCAAGCTCGGAACTATTAGGATCCTTACCTAAATAATGTAAAACTGCTGGAAATACTTGCGCTGGTTCATCGAGAATAGACACCCCGCAGGTTTTGAGTTTGGCAATGATTTTCGGATCAAAAAGATTTTCCCAACTGGCAAAGTTAAAATCCTCACCCATAATACTTTTGACCTTATCAATGTTGTAGCCCAGCGCGTCTGTACCCATGCCCCAAGGAATCAAATACTGATTGCCCGGGTCTACATCCTCTAGTAAGGCCAAAATATCGGGATCAAGGTATTTCCAGTTAGGAAATTTGGACTTGTCGAGTTTTTGCAAAAGGCCGGCTTGGATAAAGCGACTGGCGTAGTGCGTCGATGGCACGACAATATCGTAGCCCGATTTACCCGTTAGTAATTTAGCTTGCAAAATATCATTGGTATCAAAGGTGTCATAATGCACCTTAATGCCCGTCTGGCGGGTAAAGCCAGGTAAGGTATCGGAGGCTAAATATTCAGCCCAGTTATAGACATTGACCACCCCCGAGTCAGCTTGAGCACTGAACGTCGCGAACAATAGTGTCAGGCCTGCCAGCGCAGAGCGGATTTTTTTTGTAATAAAGGGAAGAAGTGATGCATTCATCCTTACCATAATTCCTTTTTAATTTTTCGTACACCAAGCCAGTTTAAAGAGAATGGTTGGTTACGTGGGCTTTATTTCTGAATAGAAATTGTGGATTTTTTGCCAAAAAAGCTCACCTTTTTGGCCACTGACTTTCACGAGTGAACGTTGCAATCTGCTTAGATTTTGGTGTGCCTTAGACGCTGGCACTGCCGTGGGATAGCGCTTGGCTTTATCAAAATCAATCACATAGACGTGTTCACTAGCGGTGAACAGCAAATTATATGCATTTAAATCGGCATGCCAAACGCCTGCTTTATGCATGCTATGAATTGTAATAGCAGTTTGCCGTGCTAATAAATCATAAAGCGCAGAATTTTCTTGAATTTGTTGTAATACTACTACGATGGGTTGGGCCTTAGGGACTTGCTCGGTGATTAAGGCCATTTGGCACCAGCCCCAGGCCTTTTGATAATAGGCGCCCAGCACCTTAGGTACCAAGACTTTTTGTTCGTGCAAATACGCTAGCACAGCAAATTCCCGAAAAGCGCGGCAATGCTCTACACCGCTCCAAAGATAATGGCGCTGTATTAATTTGGCCAGCAGGCCACCCCGCCGAAAATAACGCAATACCGCGGCCCCCTGTTGGGTTTGGATAAACCAGGCGGCATTACGTCCCCCCTGGCCCACGGCTTGCGCCTGCGGATAATGCTGCACATCAAATAAAGCCGGGCTTGGCTCGACTTGCCAGTCCGCGTGCAATAACATGCCATAGTGAGGCTGGATAAAAATCTGGTGTTTCATAATGAGCCTTATCGCAAATAGTCTAAAACATCACTAATACGCGAGACTGGCCAAATTTCCAAGCCAGAGATTTTTTGTTTGGGGGCATTATGGCGTGGGATCATAGCCTTGCTAAAGCCCAACTTCACGGCCTCTTTGAGACGTTCTTGACCACGCGGTGCAGGACGTATTTCGCCCGCTAAACCCACCTCACCAAAGGCAATTAAGCCCACCGGCAAGGGTTTATCACGCATCGAAGAAATAATCGCCAACAACACAGGCAAATCCGCCGCCGTCTCGGCAATCCGAACGCCCCCCACCGCATTTACAAAGACATCTCTATCGTAACTAGCAATCCCCGCATGACGATGCAAAACGGCTAATAACATCGCTAAACGACTGCTATCAATCCCTAGACTCAGACGCCGTGGATTGGGCACTTTGGCAATATCGACCAAGGCTTGAATCTCTACGAGTAGCGGCCGCGTGCCCTCTTGCGTGGCCATAACACAAGAACCCGCGATTTCATTAGAGTGTTGTGATAAGAAAATTGCAGAAGGGTTACTAATGCCTTTGAGTCCCTTATCGGTCATGGCGAATACACCCAGCTCATTGACGGCGCCAAAACGGTTCTTAAAGGCACGTACTAAGCGATATGAGGAATGGTTTTCACCTTCAAAATACAAGACCACATCAACTATATGCTCGAGAATACGCGGCCCAGCTAGGCTGCCGTCTTTAGTGACATGCCCAATCATGACCATCGAAATGCCATATTGCTTGGCTAAACGCGTCAGTTGCGCCGCGCATTCGCGCACTTGAGACACGGACCCCGGGGCAGCGGTCAATTCTGCCGAAAATAAGGTTTGAATCGAGTCTATCACTACCACTTTGGGTGCCACTTGCTGTATGCCCTGGAGAATTTGCTCAAGTTGAATTTCGGCCAGTATCTGAATATGCTCGACACCCACTTCTAGACGTTGTGCACGCAACGCTACTTGTTCGGCCGATTCCTCGCCCGTGACATAAAGAACGCGAGTGGAACTCGACATCGCCGCCAACGTTTGCAGAAGTAAAGTGGACTTACCGATGCCTGGATCACCACCAATCAGCACCACTGAACCTGGCACTAAGCCGCCCCCCAAGACGCGATCAAATTCGGCTAGATGCGTTGCTTGACGCGGTGTTTGGATCGCTTGGATATCCGCTAGCGAGCGGATGGCCGAACTTTTGGCAAGATGGCTGTAGCGATTGTTCGTTGGACTTGCACTAGGACTAAGCGTCTCTTCTTCTAGAGTATTCCAAGCCAGACAGTGCGGGCATTGGCCTTGCCACTTAGGGCTTTGACCACCACACGCCTTACATACAAACACTGTCTTTGTTTTAGCCATGTCTGCCGATCCTTAGTCGATGAAATGAAAATTCTCCATTTTAAGCGTTTTTATTCGTAAACGCGTGGCACGCGGTTAGCCAGAGCACATAAAATCTCGTAGGAAATACGTCCTGAATGGGCAGCGACTTCGTCAATACTAGGACCATTTTCACCCCACAAGTAAACCCAGTCACCCAGCTGTACATCCGCAATATGGGTCACATCAATGGTTAACATATCCATGGAGACACGGCCGGCAATGGCCGCGCGCACGCCATTGACTACCACGGGTGTGCCGTTAGCCGCGGAGCGTGGATAGCCATCCGCATAGCCACAAGCCACCACGGCGATTTTGCTCTTGTGCTGAGCCGTAAAAGTGCTGCCATAGCCAACACTTTGGCCGGCGTCAACTTCTTGGATCTCTATAATTTTTGCTTTGAGAGACATGGCGGGTTTTAGACCATAATCTGCAGCCGTTTCATGCTCAAGCATGCCCATAGGGGAAGAGCCATACAAACAAATACCTGGGCGGACAATATTGGCTTTTTGCAAAGCACTGCATTGAGGGTGACGTAAAATCGCCGCTGAATTGCAGATACACAACATGTCGTCATAATCATCAGTGATTTTCTGCAATAAGGCCCAAGGTTCAGCAATGGCCTGCAACTGCGCATCGGCATTGGCAAAATGACTCATAAAGCCCAGTAGCTGCACCTGACCCTGGTTCTGTAATTGCTGTAATTGTTGGTAAGCTCGATCCACATTTTTGGCTACAAACCCTAGGCGGTTCATGCCACTATTGATTTTGAGGAATACTTGTATGGGGTGTTGTACCTGGGCCTGTGCCAACTGTTGGATCTGCTCAAAATTGTGTACAGCGGTAATCGCTCGCGTACGATCTAGCACCTGAATATCTGCAGCCTCAAAAAAACCCTCTAGCAGTAATAGAGATTTTTGCCAACCCAATTCTCTAAGGCGGCTAAGGGCTTCAATTTCGATGACACTCAGACCATCGGCTTGCGCAAAGGCCTGCACCGCAGTGGCCAAACCATGACCATAGGCATTGGCTTTGACGACGGCAAAAATCTGGCTGTCTGGACCCTGGATCCCAGACTCATCTCTAAAGTACTGTAAGCGTCGTGCCACCTGCTCTAAGTTATGGCGCATATTAGCGCTTGAGATGGTCGCTTGTATTGGGCGTGTCACTATAAACTCCTAAAAAATTTATAATATTGTACGCCAGTCAAATCAGAAATTATAGAAAACGAAATCGCCTAAAATAGCATTGATGCTTTTTAAATCAATCCGAGTATGACCCCAGAAAATTACTGTGCCGACAAAGTCTTACATCGCGGCACCAGCCTTTATTACACCTTGTTTTATACGCCTGAGCCAGGCAAACGCGGCTTGATGGCCTTGTTTGCGCTCATCAAAGAACTCGAGGCGATCTTGTATGAATGTGCCGAGCCATCCGTGGCGCGCATGAAGTTGACATGGTGGCGCCATGAAATCCAAAAAACCTGGCAAGGCGCCGCCCCTTCGCACCCTATTTTGCAGGCCCTCAACAATTTACCCCTAGAATTTGTCAAGCAACCCGCCTTACTGCCCGTCATCGAACAGCTCATTGATGCGGTTGAAATGGATCTTCAACACAACCGCTATCTCGACTGGCCAGCCCTACAAAAATATCTCACGCTATTAGGAGGTTCGACAGCACGTTTGAGTACTGCTATTTTGCTCATGGCCAAAAATCGCAAGCAAAACGCTTTACGCATTGCCTTAGACCAAGATGATGGCAAGTTTATGGATTTACTCGGCCAGTTCTGTTTGTACAGTAGTCTTATTCGCGATGTGGGCTTGGCCGCCCAACAAAATCGCATTTATGTGCCGATGTCAGACCTGCGTGAGCATCAATTAACCGCTGCCATCTTACTCAATCGCCAATATGAGACGGAATTTGATGATTTAATCGCCCAGCAAATCGCACGTGCACTCGAACTTCGACAACAGGCTTTTAGGGCCATTCCGAGCACCTTAACTAAACACGATTTACGTATCCTCAAACCGATTTTTGCACGTATTACAATGGCTCAAGCCTTACTCAAAAAACTCGCTAAAGACCCACAAAAAATTCTGCAACAACGCATACACGTCAGCCCTACCAAAAAATTATGGATCGCTTATAAGGTCAAAAAGAGTCGTCTCAAATTCTAAAAAAACGCTGCTCAAGGGCAGCGTTTTTAGTTAGGTTCGTGTAACTTTTTGGGCATTGAAGCGGCGCATGCCAGGATGATCTGCGCGATGCCGCACGAGTATAGGCGCAAAACGAATAATATAAAGCCCAAAGCCGAGTACCCAACAAGTCGTGGCTATATGCAATAAGGGCAACGTGGCCACCGAAGGATAAAGAGCCGCCACCCGTGCAAGCGCGGCCACAATAATCAGCACATAACAGCACACCATGTATTTATCAGCCTTAAGCGGATGCCCGGTATGACCCAAGGCCGTGCGTGTCACCATACCGATAATCATCACTGCCATACCGCCGGCCCCAAGTATATGAACAAAAAAGGCAGGACGCGCCAGTTCTGGGAGTTCCCAGCCCATAAAGTGTAAAGCAGCACTAATCAGCCCTAAGGCAAAGAAGAAATATGAGATATATAACACCCACAATAAGGGATGTTTGAGGATTTTATGAGGTTGCCATTGAAACAGTTGCACAAGACCAATCACGCCCGCTACCGCCAAACCGAGTGCCATACCCGTTTGCTGTTGCAGCAAGGCCATAAGAATAGTAAAAGCACAGGCCCATAACTGATATTGACCGCTAGTGGCATGCATAGGAATTTGGAGCGCCGCCGCACGACTGGCAAAAAAAGGAATTACTCGGCGCGCGATCAGCAATACCACCATCACCATGAAAAGTAAGCCAATATCAAAAATGGCCATTAAAAACTCATAGTGTTGGCCATAGATACAGGCGATATAAGCACCATTACTCAGTCCCATGGCGGCCACAGCAAAAGGCAAAACATAGTTACGGCTACTTTTTGCTTTAAAAATAACCCGACCTAAACATAAGGCAGAACCTAAGTAAAACGCCACATCGGCCAAACCACCCAGTACTAAAGCCCATTGCCCAGGCACTAAGAACAGCAGACGAGCCGCTAACCAAAAAATGCAGAGTAAGGCAAGACGCTGATTTTTGGCCGGATTAATGCCCGTCCAGGTGGCACTTGCCGTCAGCAAAAAAGCACAGGCGATAGTCGCTACAAAGCCCCAAAACACCTCATGCACATGCCACCATACCCCGTTAAGTGGGCCTTGCAATAAATGCGGGGCAAAGACCCACAGCGCAACGGCGACGATGGCCCAGGCTGTTCCCCCCAAATACAGAGGTCGAAAGCCTAGAGATAAAAAAGCTTCCCAGTTAGGGCCCGGTTTCACCGCTTTGGCAGAAGGCGGTTCAATTTGAATTAACATGCTTGACTCGTGAAAAAAGAGGAATGAGTGTACGATGACTAGCCTTAAATGCTCGCTGCACTCGTGAATTAATAGTTAGTCGTTCGTCCTGACTTAGTCATTAACAACACTGTACTCAATTTTGCATTATTCACCAATAAAGCCCCCACCCGAACTATTGTTAACAAATTTGGTGTATTGCCCCAAAAAGGTCAAGCGCACTGTGCCAATCGGACCGTTCCTCTGCTTGCCAATAATGATTTCTGCCAAGCCTTTATCGGGTGATTCAGGATTATAGACTTCGTCCCTATAGATAAATAAAATCACGTCTGCATCTTGCTCAATCGCACCTGATTCGCGCAAATCCGACATGATTGGGCGCTTATTAGTGCGGGTCTCAAGACTACGGTTAAGCTGTGACAAGGCAATGACTGGGCAGTTAAGTTCACGCGCTAAGCCTTTGAGGGAGCGGCTAATTTCGGAAATCTCTGTGGCACGATTTTCAGCCCGGCCTGCGCCTGAGCCTGACATCAGTTGTAAGTAGTCGATCACAATCAAGCCAAGTTGACTGTATTTTCGAGAAAGGCGCCGTGCTCGTGCCCGCAAATCAATGGGATTTAGCCCCGGCGTTTCATCAATAAAAATACGTGCTTCCTGAAACTGCTGCATCGCATGCGTGATATGACTCCAATCCTCGGCGTTAAGATGACCTGAGCGCATACGTTGCTGATCTATTTTACCGACAGAGCCCAGCATACGGTGCGCCAATTGAGCGGCCCCCATCTCCATAGAAAATACCGCCACCGGCAGTTTCTCGACCAGTGCCACATGCTCGACGATATTCATCGCAAAGGACGTTTTACCCATAGAGGGACGTCCCGCCACGATTAATAAATCGCCACTATGTAAGCCAGAGGTTTGTGTATCGAGATCGGTAAAGCCACTCGGTGTGCCTGTGACATCGCCCTCGCGGCCTTCAAGTTCGTGCAAATTATCCAATACCTGCGTCAGTGCCGCATTAATTGAAATAAAGTCCTGTGTGCCGCGACTCCCTTCCTGTGAGATTCTAAACAGATCAGCCTCGGCTTCATCAAGTAATTGTCGTGCTTCTTTGCCTTTAGGACTCAAGGCCTGAGAGGCGATATGATCGACCACCGTTAAGATTTTGCGTCGAATGGCCGCTTCACGAACAATGTCGGCATAGGATTTGATATTTGCGGCTGAAGGCGTGTTGTGCGCCAACGAATTGAGGTAGTCTAAACCACCACAATCTTCATAATCCCCACTTAAGCGGGCCGCATCAGATACGGTTAACACATCTGCTGGACGTTCAATCTTGATGAGATTTTGGATGTGACGCCAAATCAAACGATGATCTTGGCGATAAAAATCATCCTCTAATAAAATATCACTCACCAACTCAAAGGCAAGATTGTCCAACAATAAGCCACCGAGCACCGCTTGTTCAGCCTGAATCGAGTGCGGTGGCAAGCGGATGTCTTGCAGTGCTTGATTGGAGCGGCTATCAGCCGTTAATTCTTGAGGAGCAATGGCAGGGTCGTTGTCGCTTGGCATCATATCAACTGAGAATTTAACGAAAGTTTAATGGTCTATTTTAAACTAGGATAAGTAGTTTTCCTTAAGCTATCCCAAGCCAATGACCATAAAAAAACGGCTGAGCAAATCAGCCGTTTTTGGGGAGCACTTAATGAACGATTATAAGCGATTCCTCGCTTTTATAAGACCTACGCACTAAGACACTAGGCCTTATGCACAAACATCATTAAGCCATTTCACCTTGAACAATGACGAGGATTTCGGTGTTGACGTCTGCATGTAAGTGCAATTTAACTGGGTACTCACCCACCGCTTTAAGGGCGCCATCGTCCATGTGAACTTGGCTGCGCTCAATCGCCTCAAAGCCAGCGGCGTGTAAACCACGGGTCACGTCCATATTGGTCACTGAACCGAACAAACGACCATCCACACCTGCTTTTTGATTGAAAGTCAGTTTGTAGTCTTTAAGTTGTTCAGCCAATTTTTGGGCAGCGGCTAAGCGCTCTTCTTGCGCTTTTTCGAGTTCGGCGCGACGCGCTTCGAAATCTTTAAGAGCAGCTGGTGTAGCACGTTTGGCTTTGTGTTGTGGGATCAAGTAGTTGCGAGCAAAACCGTTGCGAACGTTTACGACTTCACCCAGGTCGCCCAATTTGCCGATTTTTTCTAATAGAATAACTTGCATGATGAGAGCCTCTTATTGGTGATTGTCAGTGAATGGCAACAAAGCTAAGAAGCGAGCGCGCTTGATGGCTGTATCAAGTTGGCGTTGATAGTGAGCTTTGGTACCGGTTAAACGTGCAGGAATGATTTTGCCTGTTTCAGTGATGAAATCACGTAATGTATCGATGTCTTTGTAATCGATTTCTTCGACGCCTGCTGCTGCGAAGCGGCAGAATTTACGACGTTTAAATAAAGGATTTTGTTGAGCGAATTTACCGCGTTTATCCTTACCCTTTTTCATGTATGCCATGATTATTTGCCTTTATACTTGGTGAGTTTTTAACTCGTATTCTTAAAAATGCAGTTTGCTTAAATAGCTATGAAACGTTGTTGGGACTGATACTGTAATCCTGAATATGTACCACAAAACGCATCGAATTCTTGCGTCGCGGGGCGATAAAACCCTGGATACAGAGTGTAGTGCCGGGGGCTAACTGAGCGATTTGTTGTGCTTTGTCACCTAATACGGTGGCATCACACTGAAAGTTAAGTTGCCGTTCGATCCCTGCTTCTAGCACTACGGAGCTATGCTCCAAAACTATATTCAAAACACTTAAACCAGCGGGTGTATATCGAATCGGATCAACTGCCAGTAATCGTGCCTGAAATCTTAGTCGATTCACAACAACATCAGTCTTGATTAAGACTCAGCTTTTTCTTGAGCTGCCTTGTGACGTGATTCTTCGCGCTCAACTGATTTCATCATGACAGATGGTTCAGTCACAGCGTGTTTGGTTTTTACCGTCAAGAAACGCAAGATCGCGTCGTTGTAACGGAAAGAGTATTCAAGCTCTTCGAGCACTTCGCGGCTGCATTCGATGTTCATGCACAAGTAATGTGCTTTCACTAATTTTTGGATGGGATAAGCTAATTGACGACGACCCCAGTCTTCGTGGCGATGAATCTTACCGCCTTGAGCCGTAATCAATGATTGATAACGCTCAACCATAGCGGGCACCTGTTCGCTTTGGTCAGGATGCACAATTAACACTACTTCGTAGTGACGCATAATTAAACTCCTTGTCTTATGGATATATATCGATCCTTGGCGATCCTTGGATCGAGAGTTTGAATAAAGCACGAACGCCTTATACAGCCACAAAAAGCTAAACTAGCCGTACGCGTTTATTCAGTTGCAATAGCCCGCTACACATATATGATCTTCAATAATTTTATGTAGAACCTTATGTAGATTCCAATCTAAAATCAATCTAGCCTACACCACTATAAAAAGATCACAAACATATAGGCGAGCAAGAAACGATAGATTATAGCACCAAACTTATATCAACCGCAATTATTTTCATTCAAAAACAAGCACTTGACTCACAAATGCAACATTATGGCGCCCGCCCTTCAAGCATGGCATAGGCTGAATGATTATGAATCGACTCGAAATTTTCGACTTCAATTTTGTAATAATTCACTTGCGGTAGTTTTTGGACTTGTAGAGCAACATCACGAATTAAGTCTTCAACAAATTTAGGGTTGTTGTAAGAAAATTCGGTGACGTATTTCTCGTCGGGGCGTTTGAGCATTGACCACAGTTGGCTAGACCCTTGGATTTCGAGTGCCTGAATCAACTCGTTAAGTGCCAATTCTCCGTCTTGATCAAGCGTCACTGTAATATGCGAGCGTTGATTATGGGCACCATATTCGGAGATTTCTTTGGAACAAGGGCATAGCGTCATGACCGGCACCACGACCTTTTTGAGTATTTTAACGCCATCTTCACGGCTAGCATACGCTTGTAAAGTGACCTGATAATCAAGCAGACTTTGGATACCACTCACAGGGGCTGTTTTATTAATAAAATAGGTAAAACTGACTTCGAGTTGTCCCTGATTGGCCTCTAATTTATCAAGCATGGTGGTTGCCATGTCCTCGAGCACCGCTACACTAAAGGCTTGCTGCCGATAGGCGCTAAGCAAGGCCATAAAGCGCGACATATGCGTGCCTTTTTTGGTGGCCGGTAGCTGTACAGTGAGGGTCCACTCACCAACGGTGGCGAGGTGATGGCCTGCGCCATCGGCGACTTTTAGGGGATATTTAACTTGTTTAATACCCACCTGATCAATCAAGATTTGGCGTTGGTCTACATTATTTTGGACGTCAGGGATAAACTCCGGTGTTGTGCTGGAGATACTCATTAAAAAATTATTATCCTTTTTGTTCTAATAGTTTGCTAAAGCGTTTTTGTATAGAGGCTTCGATACCTTCCGTGTGTAAATTGAGTTGCTGCAATAATTGTTTTTGTTCGCCATGATCAATAAAGCGATCCGGAAACCCTAATTGCAAGAGCTCAACATCTAGGTTATGGGCATTCAGAAACTCGGCAACAGCACTGCCTGCTCCGCCCATCAGAGCGCCCTCTTCGAGGGTAACAAAGGCTTGATGTGTTTGTGCCAATTGTGCAATACAGGAGCCATCTAGCGGTTTCACAAAGCGCATATCCACCACAGTGATATCGTATTTTTGGGCCAAGGGTAAAGCTTGTTGTAATAAAGGACCGAAACACAAAATAGCAATAGGACTAGCACCCTGATGACGAAGCACAGCCTTGCCAAGTGGCACAGTTTGCTCTGCGACGGCAAGATCATCACCGACGCCACTGCCGCGTGGATAACGCACACTGGCGGGACCTTGGTATTGATAACAGGTATTGAGCAATAAGCGCGCTTCGGCGCGATCCGATGGCGCCGCCACCACCATATTTGGGATACAGCGCAAATAGGCTATATCGTAATTGCCCGCATGGGTGGCACCATCAGCCCCCACTAAGCCAGCACGATCCAGCGCAAAGGTGACATCGAGATTCTGTAGCGCCACATCGTGAATCAGCTGATCATAAGCTCGTTGCAAAAAGGTTGAATAAATGGCCACTACGGGTTTGAGACCCTCGCAAGCGATCCCCGCCGCAAAGGTGACGGCATGTTGCTCGGCGATCCCGACATCAAAATAACGCTCAGGAAACTGGGCTTCAAATTCGACTAAGCCGCTGCCTTCGCGCATCGCAGGGGTGATAGCATATAATTTGCTGTCTTGTGCCGCACGATCACAAATCCATTTTGAAAAGACCTGAGTAAAGGTGCGCGGTTTTTTAGTGCCCGCACTTTGGATGCCAACATCGGGGTCGAATTTGCCCGGTCCGTGATACAGCACAGGATCAGCTTCAGCCAGCTTATAGCCCTGCCCTTTGCGAGTAACGATATGCAAAAATTGCAAACCACCCGCTTTATTGCAGTTTTCGAGTGCAGGAATTAAGGCATCTAAATCGTGGCCATCGACCGGGCCGATATAATTGAAACCAAACTCTTCGAACATGGTCGCCGAATTAGCGACGGAAGCCGTGGCATTATTGGCGGTGGTCGGGCCAATCATGCTTTTGGCGTGCCCCTTGACCTTACGCGCTAAATCAGCCATAGGCGCTGGCATATGTTCGAGTACCACCTTGCTAAAATCACTCGCTTCGCGATAGAAACGACCATTCAGTAAGTGCACTAAATACTGATTAAGCGCACCTACCGGTGGCGAAATCGACATATTATTGTCATTCAAAATCACCAGTAAATTAACGTCAGGCGTTACACCTGCGTTATTGAGTGCCTCAAATACCATACCGGCTGTCATGGCGCCATCACCGATTACGGCGATGTGACGACGTTGCTTGAGACCCAAATTACGCGCGGCGACGGCCATCCCCAACGCGGCTGAAATCGACGTACTCGAATGCGCTGTACCAAAGGCATCATAGGGCGATTCTTGACGCTTAGGAAAACCAGAAATACCGCCTAACTGACGGATGGTATGCAACTGCTCGCGGCGTCCCGTCAATACCTTGTGCGGATATGACTGATGACCGACATCCCAAATAATTTTGTCTGTCGGAGTATTAAACACATAGTGTAAGGCGATGGATAATTCCACCGTCCCCAAATTCGAGGATAAATGCCCACCTGTTTGTGACACCGATTGCAAAATAAACTGACGCAGTTCATCACTCAAGTCGTGTAATTGTTGACGATTGAGGTATTTGAGATCATCGGGACCAGATATAGTGGCTAACAATTTGCTCATCATGTTCTCTTAGTTACTGCGTTTGAGCACAAACTCGGCAATGCCACGCAGGCGATTAGCGCGCGGACCAAAATGAATAATAGTGTCAAGGGCCAATTCGTGGAGCTCTTTAGCAAAATTTTGGGCTTGCTCTAGACCCATCACAGAAACGTAGTTGGGCTTATTGTGTTGCGCATCTTTGCCCGCCGTTTTGCCAAGTTTCTCTGTGTCCTGAACCTGATCAAGTACATCATCTACTACCTGATAAGCTAGGCCCAGCACAGAACCGAAGGTTTCGAGGGCCTGACGATCCTCGTAATTAGCACCACAAGCGACTGCGCCCAGCATTACGCTACCTTCGATCAAGGCACCTGTTTTGAGGCGATGCATTTGTTGTAATTGTTCGAGCTCGAGCGACTGATTGACATACTTGAGATCTAAAGACTGACCCCCGGCCATGCCCATGCTACCTGATGCAGTGGCTAATAAACGCACCGCTTGCACGACCAAGGCAGGTGCGACCGGCATTTTGACCAGTTGCTCAAAGGCACTGGTTTGCAGGGCGTCACCTACTAATAGGGCTTGCGCTTCACCGTATTTGACATGTACGGTCGGCTTACCTCGACGCAATTTATCGTCATCCATACACGGCATATCATCGTGCACTAATGAATAGGCATGAATCAATTCGACGGCAGCAGCGGCATATTGCAGGGCTTTTAGTAATGAAGAATTAAGCTCATTACGATGCACCGCCAGACCAGTGGCCAGCACCAAGGCTGCACGCACACGTTTGCCGCCCCCTAAGACCGCATAACGCATGGCCTCATGCAATTCGTTCGGAAATTCTTGGTTGGAAGGCAAGATTTCTTTGAGAAATCCTTCCATCGAATCTTGTACATCGGCTTTGAGCCAATGCTCAAAAGAAATTTTTTCGTTCAACATGCCAATTAATCCAGCACTTCATTAAAAAAGAGCGTCATCGTGATCTGATGACGGCGTCGCTTGCCTGTCGGCAGCGCTCGTAGGCGCCTTTGTCTTATTGGCGTCTAGCCATTGATTATCTTGCAAGACCTTGACTTTTTGTTCGGCTTGCTCGAGTTTTTGGCGACAGATAGCCGTCAGTTGCATGCCCTTTTCGTAAGCTTGAATCGCTTCATCCAAGGGTAATTGTTGCTGCTCCATATCATTGACAATCTGCTGCAATTGCGCAATGGCTTCTTCAAAACTGAGTTGATTATCAACGCTCTTGGCTTTTGTGGACGGCACGCCTAACTCCCATATTTACTGTTTAGTAGCTTACTGCTCAAATCGGTGATGTGAATAGATCTAATCCATGTAATATCGGCCTAATAGTGGATAAGAAATCTGTAACATAACACTAACCCTATATTTTAACAATAAATTCACAAAATCATTTAAAGTAAGAAAAATAATAGTTAACCCTAACAAAGGATTTTTGCTTAATGAAGAGAATTTTTCTATTTTTGTTGACAAATATCGCCGTGTTATTGGTGATTTCGGTGATTTTAGCCGTATTGGGGGTGGGCAATTACACCTCACAATATGGCATTGATTATGTGAACTTATTAATTATGTCTGCGGTCATCGGCTTTACAGGCTCGATTATCTCTCTGTTGATGAGCAAAACGATCGCTAAGCACAGTATGGGCGCTCGCGTCATTGACCCACAGTCACCTGCCAACGCTTCAGAGACCTGGTTACTAAATACGGTCTCACAATTGGCTCAAAAAGCCCAAGTAGAAATGCCTGAGGTGGCTATTTATCAAGGCCCGCCCAATGCCTTCGCGACCGGTGCCTTCAAAAATAGCGCCTTAGTGGCGGTGTCTACAGGTCTACTCAATAGCATGGATGAAGAGGAAGTCTGTGCCGTGCTGGCTCATGAGATGAGCCACGTCGCCAATGGCGATATGGTGACCTTGTCGTTAATCCAAGGGGTAGTCAATACCTTTGTGGTGTTTTTATCGCGCATCGTGGCCGAATTTATCGATCGTGCCTTGCGCAGTAACTCAGACTCACAAGGCGGAGGTGGTACGTATTTCGTCTGTGTGCTGGTGCTGCAAACCGTGTTTGGTTTTTTAGCTTCTATGATTGTGGCTTGGTTTTCTCGCTATCGTGAATATCGTGCTGATGCCGGGGCCGCGCACTTAATGCAATCTAAAACCCCCATGATTAAAGCCCTACAGCGTCTCGAGCAAATCAGCAGCGCCGACAATGAGTTGCCACAAGAAATGAACGCCTTTGGGATTACAGGCAAAAACATCGCCTCTTTGTTTGCTTCACATCCACCGCTTCAAGAGCGCATCGAAGCGCTTAAAGCGCTAGAAGTCACACCACTACCTAAATAAACTTGTAGCGTTTTGCTTGCTGGCGCTAAGCCCAGTCGCCTAATGGGCTTGGCGCCAATTTTCACCCTCTCCGGTCTCGACTTCTAACCCTACCTTCAAGTCTGCCACCTCCGTCATTAGGGCTGGTAATTGCTGCAGCACCTGATCTTTTTCGGCCTCGGGGACTTCTAGCACCAATTCATCATGGACCTGCATGATTAACATGCTCTCGAGTTGTTCCTGTTCAAGAAAATGTTGTACGCGAACCATGGCTTTTTTGATCAAATCGGCCGCCGTTCCTTGCATAGGCGCATTAATGGCCGCTCTTTCGGCAGCGGCACGGCGTCTCGCTGGGGCATTTTGTAAATCCCTGAACCATAAGCGGCGGCCAAAGACGGTCTCGACATAGCCTTGTTGGACCGCTTTTTGGCGAATGCTTTCCATATAGGTCGCGACCCCTGGATAGCGTTCAAAATACCGATCGATATAGAGTTGTGCTGCTTCGCGTGTGATATTGAGATTTTTGGCCAAGCCAAAGGCGCCCATGCCGTAAATCAGCCCAAAATTAATGGCCTTGGCTGAACGCCTTTGTTCAGCACTCACCTCCTCAAGAGGAATGTTAAAGATCTCGGCCGCTGTAGCACGGTGAATATCTTGTCCCTCTTGGAATGCCTTAAGTAGATTCTCATCACCCGATAAATGCGCCATCACGCGCAGCTCAATCTGCGAGTAATCAGCCGCGATCAAACACTTGCTTTTATCAGCGACAAAGGCTTCGCGGATTTTGCGGCCCTCTTCTGTACGAACCGGTATATTTTGTAAATTCGGCTCGAGAGAGGCTAAGCGCCCCGTCACAACTGAGGCCTGCGAATAATTGGTATGGATCCGTCCAGTCTGTGGATCAATCATCTCGGGTAATTTATCGGTGTAGGTCGATTTTAGTTTGGCCAGACTGCGATATTGCAAGATGATTTTCGGTAATGGGTAGTCTTCTGCTAATTGACTCAATACTTCTTCGTCTGTTGAAGGTACCCCTTTAGGCGTCTTACGAAGCACAGGCAATTGCAATTTTGCAAACAAAATCTCGCCTAATTGCTTGGTCGAGTTCAAATTAAAGCTAGAGCCAGCCACCTCATGCGCCTTGGCCTCTAATTCCTGCAAACGCTGGGTAATTTCGACACTTTGTGCACGCAAGGTGGCGGTATCTATTTTGACGCCATTGCGTTCAATTTGGCAGATCACAGGCATGACTTGCATTTCTAGCTCATAAGTCGCTTGGTAGCCTGCTTGATCACTGATTTGTGGCTCCAATAATTGCCATAAACGCCACGTAAAGTCAGCATCTTCGCAGGCGTAGTGTGCGGCTTTGTCGATGGCTACTTGATCAAAGGTAATGGCATGTTTGCCCTTACCGCAAAGCGCTTCGTACGTCGTGCCAGTTTCACCAAGGTATTTGCCTGCCAGCTTATCGAGCGCCACCCGCTGCGCCGAATCCAGCACATAGGCCATTAACATCGTGTCATGTTTGACGCCTTTAAGGGCGATACCTTCATTGGCAAACACATGCATATCGAATTTGGCGTTATGCAACACCTTATGACTGTCCGCATCATTCAGCCAAGCCTGAAGTTGCTCTAATACATACTCTTTGTCTAGTTGTGCTTGCGTGAGTTCACCCTGATGCGCCACTGGAATATACCAGCCTTGATGGGCCGCTACAGAGAGTGAGATACCGACTAATTTGGCTTGCATGGGATGCAGAGCATTGGTTTCTGTGTCAAGCGCTACTAAAGGCGCCTCTTTAATCGCCTCGAGACATTCTTGCAACACCTCTTTAGTGACAACGGTTTGATAATCACAGGCGGTTTTGGGCTTGGCTGCGGGCTCGGGATTATCTTCAGTGCTTGCATGCCCGTCTGCAGCAGTCGACTGCGCGGTGTCATGCGCATCATAAATAGCGTTTAAAAAACTATTGAGGCCGTAATGCTTGGCAATCTGCACAAGTTTGTCAACATCGGGTTGCTTAGGCGTGAGATTTTGCAACTGACTGACCTCGTCAGAAATTGCGCAATCTTGCCGTAAGGTAATCAAATCGCGAGTTAAGCCAAACTGCTCAATACTATCGCGAAGGTTTTGCCCGACCACACCCTTGATGTCATCAGCATGTTCGATAAGATTGTCTAAGGTCTGGTATTGATTGAGCCATTTTTCTGCTGTTTTGGGGCCGACTTTGGAGACACCAGGTACATTGTCTGAGGTATCACCAATCAGCATTAAGTAATCAATGATCTGCTCTGGATAAACGCCGTATTTTTGTTTGACCCCCTTGATATCGAGCGCCTCGATATCTTGCTTACCGCGTTTCATGGTATCGAGCAGGGTTACATTGTCGCTCACTAACTGCGCCATATCTTTGTCCCCCGTAAAAATCAGAGTTTGGACATCGGCGTCACTGGCCCACTTCGCGAGAGTCGCGATGACGTCGTCGGCCTCGACCCCTGGCACAGCAATCACGGGCCAGCCCATACTCGCAATGGCTTCATGAATCGGCGCGATTTGTTGCCGTAATTCCTCTGGCATAGCGGGGCGTGTGGCTTTGTATTCTTGATAAAGATCGTGCCTAAAGGTTTTGCCTTTGGCATCAAACACACATGCCATATAATCTGCTTTGTATTCTTTGGCAATTTTACGTACCATATTGATAACGCCACTTAATGCGCCTGTGGGCTCACCATTTGGACTTGTTAGATTTGGCATGGCGTGAAATGCTCTAAACAAATAACTGGAACCATCAATTAGTAATAAGGTTTTTTTCATGTCTAACACAACAAAAAATACAATTCAGGAACAAATTAAGGAGATCAATCAAGAACTGCTAACCGCAGCTGCACACCTCAAAGGCTTGAAAAGCGCCGTCAGTATATTCGGCAGCGCCCGTACTGTAAAGAATACACACTATTACAATCAGGCCAAAGAAATCAGTAAACTCCTGTCTGAGGCAGGTTTTAGTATTATTTCTGGGGGTGGCCCAGGGATTATGGAAGCCGCTAACCAAGGTTGCTTTGAGGCCAATGGCCATAGCATCGGCCTGAATATTCAGTTACCGCACGAACAAAAAGGCAATCAATATCAATCCACCAGCTTGTATTTTAAATATTTTACGTCACGCAAAACCACTTTTTTTATGAATAGTGCCGCCTACGTCATTATGCCAGGTGGTTTTGGAACCCTAGACGAGCTGTTTGAGGCCCTGACACTCATTCAAACTCATAAGAGCCCGCCAGCCCCGATCGTATTTTATGGTCGTGCCTACTGGCAGGGCTTATTAGATTGGATTCATCAGGTCGTCTTGGATCAACATGGCTACATTAATGCCGAAGATATAGAGTTATACCATCTTACCGATGACCCGCATGAAGTGGTGCAATACATCATCGAAGAAAGACAAAAAATCCAAGAACAGAGCGATCTAGAAGTCTACCCCTACAGTCTTTAAAGTAAGCCAGCAGCGGCTCGCAAAAACCAGCTTGTTAAGACACGGGCTGGTTTTTTAGTGTCCTCCAGATGCCTGCTGCTTGCACTACTCTTCGACTTCATTCTCGTTGGCTTGCGCGGGGGCCTGCGCTGCATGGTCATTCTTGTCCTTAGGATCCTTAGGCGTGGGTCGACACGTGACATGCAGAATATGAATGGTTCGATAAATATCCTCTTTGTCATAGACGCTGCCCTTGAAATCACGCTCGCAAGAGCGCTGTAATTTGGCCAGGCAATTGGCTTGATCCTCGGGTTGACACTCAAGCAATAAATGTACATCGCCATCCGTATATAGTGGCGTGGTTTTGCAAGCACTCAAGCCCAATAATAGACTTGGCAAAAGCACCGCGAGTTTTTTCATAAATCTTTAGTCCTTGTCTAGCCGCTCTTAGCTTAATATCCTTTGCTATTGTAAAATCAGATTTTACTGGCATTCAGGTTATAATAAATTTATATTTTTTTGCCTAATTTAACGCAAAATTCACAATAAATTCATTCTAATTATTTGCTAAACACTTAGAGGCTGTCTCAGTGGCTAGATTGAGACAGCATTTATTATTTTCTATTATGCAAGAACAATACAATCCATCCCTCATTGAACAACAAGCCCAACAACACTGGCGCCAAGAACACGCTTATAGCACCACCGAACACGCGCTTAATCCTGATGGCTCCGAAAAACCAAAATTCTATGCATGTTCGATGTTGCCCTACCCAAGTGGCAAGCTGCATATGGGGCATGTGCGCAACTACACCATTAATGATGTGATGGCTCGTCAACTGCGTATGCGAGGCTATAACGTACTGATGCCTATGGGTTGGGATGCGTTTGGTATGCCAGCCGAAAATGCCGCCATTAAATCAAAGGTACCTCCTGCGCAATGGACGTATAACAATATTGATTACATGAAAAAGCAAATGCAGTCCATGGGCTTGGCCATTGACTGGAGCCGCGAGATGTGTGCCTGCGACCCCCAATATTATCGTTGGAATCAATGGCTTTTTCTGAAAATGCTCGAAAAAGGCATCGCCTACCGCAAAACGCAAACCGTCAATTGGGACCCCGTTGACAATACCGTTTTAGCAAACGAGCAAGTGATTGATGGTCGCGGTTGGCGCTCAGGCGCTTTGGTCGAAAAGCGTGAGATCCCGGGTTACTATTTACGCATTACTGATTATGCCGAAGAACTCCTCGATTACGTCAAAAACAAGCTCACTGGCTGGCCGGATCGTGTTCGAGCCATGCAAGAAAACTGGCTCGGTCGCAGTGAAGGGGTACGATTTGCCTTTACACACGAAATTCGTAACGAAGCTGGCGACTTAATCCAAGACGGCAAATTATTTGTCTACACGACACGCGCCGATACGATTATGGGGGTGTCTTTCTGTACCGTCGCTGCCGAACACCCACTAGCCGCCGAAGCCGCTCGTCGCAATCCCAAGATTGCCGAATTTATTGAGTCTGTCAAAAAAGGCGGTACTACCGAAGCCGAGATGGCCACCAAAGAAAAAGAAGGGGTGGCCACCGGCTTATTTGTGCGTCATCCAATCAGTGAGGAACTGATTGAAGTTTGGGTGGGTAATTATGTCTTAATGAGTTACGGCGACGGGGCTGTGATGGCCGTGCCTGCGCACGACGAACGCGACTTTGAATTCGCCCAAAAATATAATCTCCCTATCAAGCAAGTCGTGGCCATTGATGGCAAAGAGTACTCCACGCAAGTTTGGCAAGATTGGTACAGTGACAAAGAACACGGCCATTTAATCCATTCCCAACAGTTCGATGGTTTAAGTTCCAAACAAGCCATTGATCAAGTCAGCGAACTCCTAAGTAGCAAAGGTCTGGGCCAAAAACAAACGGCTTGGCGTCTGCGGGACTGGGGGATTTCTCGCCAACGCTACTGGGGCACCCCGATTCCTATTATTCATTGTAAACAATGCGGCGCTGTGCCCGTCCCCGAACAAGATCTGCCTGTCGTATTGCCCGAGGACTTGATTCCTGACGGTTCAGGCAACCCTTTGGATAAATGCGAAGAATTCGTTAACTGTCGCTGTCCTAATTGTGGTGCGCCTGCTCGTCGCGAAACCGACACCATGGATACCTTTGTGGACTCCTCATGGTATTTCATGCGTTATACCTCAGCCAACAATGATCAAGCCATGGTTGATCAACGCAATGATTACTGGATGCCGATGGATCAATACATTGGGGGTATTGAACATGCTGTGTTACACCTGTTGTATGCGCGTTTCTGGACCAAAGTGATGCGTGATTTGGGTCTGCTTAAGTTCGATGAACCCTTCAAAAACTTGCTATGCCAAGGCATGGTCTTAAATCAAATTTATTCTCGTCGCACCGATAAAGGCGCTATTGAGTATTTCTGGCCACATGAAGTCGAAAATATTTACGATAGCAAAGGGGCCATCATAGGGGCGCGCCTGATTAAGGATAATTCTGAAGTCGACTATAACGGCATTGGCACAATGTCCAAGTCCAAAAACAATGGGGTGGATCCACAAGCCCTTATCGACAATATGGGTGCCGATACCGCACGTTTATTCGTCATGTTTGCCAGCCCGCCAGAACAAACCCTTGAGTGGTCAGAGACGGGCGTCGAAGGTTCACATCGCTTTCTCAAACGCCTCTGGTCAAGTATTTATAAGTGGCAAGAAGCGATCAAGCAAGCGCCAGAGGTCAGTGACATCGACTGGTTGCAAGCACCTAAGGCTTTCAATGAATTGCGTTTGCAGACTCACTCCTTGCTCAAACAGGCCAATTATGACTATGAGCGGATTCAATACAACACTGTAGTCTCCGCCAATATGAAGCTGCTCAATGCAATTGAGTCAACACCATTTGATGACTCCGCCGCCAGCCATGCCGCCCTTAAAGAAGCCGTTAGCATTCTATTGCGTCTGCTCTATCCTGTAGTGCCTCATATCACTTGGCACTTATGGCAAGAACTAGGCTTTGACCAAATACAGGGTGACCTGTTGGATGCGCCTTGGCCCGTCGTCGATGAGCAAGCCTTAGTAGTTGACGAAATTGAACTAATGCTGCAAATTAATGGTAAATTACGCGGCTCAATTACGGTGGCGAGTGAAGCCACTAAGGCACAAATCGAAGCCATCGCCTTACAACACCCAGCCCTCGAAAAATTTATCAGCGGTCAGCCTAAACGCGTTATCGTCGTGCCTGGTCGTTTGGTTAATGTGGTCGGTTAAGACATTGCCAAAGGAAAACTCATGAAAGCCCATAAGCTCGCTAATTCTTTTTATTTATCATGGCATCGTGCATTTATCTTACTGATGCTTGTTAGTTTATCGTTATTAAGTGCCTGCGGCTTTCATTTACGTGGCACCACCGAGTTGCCTTTCAAGACCGTCGCGACCAATATCAACAAGAATTCTGAGTTTGGTAATCATCTTTTACGACGTCTTAAGGCAACTTCGCCAAATACCGACTTTGTGGCCGAAAATGCCAACGCTGATGTCATCTTCCATGAGATCAATAGTCAAGCTGTGCAGCGAGAGATGTCATTGGATGATAATGGCCGTGTCTCAGAATATGAATTGAGCTATATTTATCAATTCCAATTGACGGACCGCAGCGGTCAAATTCTGTTGCCGCCCACCGAAATTATCACGCATCATTTGCTGCCTTATGACGAGGATCAATCAGATGCCGACGGTCAGTTACAAGCTTACCTCTACAAAACCATGAGCCTGAACATTGCCGACCAAATCGTGCGTTACGTGACAGCACCTAAGGTCATTCAGCGCTATCGTGCCCTTCATGGCTTGAGATAAACGTGGCGCATTTATATGTAATTACGGGAGACGAATTATTACTCCGTAATGAGCAACTCGATCGTTTGCGAGCTGATCTACGCCAACAAGGCTTTAGTACCAGCTTTAAGTATTCGATGCAGGCCACAAGTCACTGGGATGAGATTTTGCAAGAGTCACAAAATGTCTCTCTTTTTGCGGAAAGCAAAATCCTAGAAGTCGAGCTCAGTAGTGGCAAGCCCGGACGTAATGGCGCCGAGGTACTGATACAACTGAGCGAGCAAATGGCCAAAAACGCGCTCCCAGATGTCGCCCTGATTGTGCTATTACCAAAACTAGATCGAGCCACGCAAACTAGCAAGTGGGCCAAGGCCCTTTTTGACAAAGCCAAAGTCTTCACTTTGCCGGTGATAACGGCTCAACAATTGCCGCAATGGATTGAGCAACGATTGCAGCAGCAAAAGCAGAGCGTTGATCGTGCCACCTTACAGTGGATTGTCGATCAAGTTGAGGGCAATTTATTAGCGGCACAACAGGAGATCCTAAAATTAGGCCTGGCGTTTGGTGAAGGGCCCATTGCTTGGCAAGATATAGAAGCCTCGATCCAAGATGTGGCTCGCTACAATGTGTTTGCCCTTTCAGAGGCTATGCTAAAGGCCCAAGCGGCGCGCTCAAGTAAAATTCTTCGCGGCTTGCAAGCCGAGGGCGAGCAATTACCGATGGTGCTGGGCTTTATGCTACGGGATATTCGCGATCTCTATGCCTTGGCGCAAGCGCGTGAGCAACATAGCCTGAATGCTAGTACCTTTAAGCAATTACGCATTTTTGGCCCCAGAGAACATCATCTGAAACAAGCCTTAAATCGTTTAAGTTTTAGGCAATTGCAAGGGATTTTGCAGCACGCTCATGATATTGATCGCGGCTTTAAGGGCTTTCCGGCTAAGCATCGTTTGAGCGATCAATGGCAGGAGCTCAATAAGCTGGCGCTACGCATCGCAGCACCCTAGCGTCGCTAGCCCCCAGAGCTGATGAACGCAGGCGCGTTCAGCACGCTTTTTACTCATGCAATCATTCTTAACGTTGATAATTTATGACGCAACTAGACATTAACGCCTATATGCAAGACTTGGGTCGACAAGCCAAACAAGCGGCTCAAGAATTACTCAAAATTTCTGGCGCCCAAAAAAATCAAGCGCTTAACTGCCTTGCTGATTTCATCGAGCAGGAACAAGCGGCTCTTCTGGCCGCCAATCAGGAAGACCTACAAGCAGCACGCGCCAAGCAACTGGCGGCTCCCTTAGTCGATCGTCTCAAAATAACTGAAAAAAGCATAGCGCTCATGACACACGGATTGCGTCAGATTGCTAATATGGACGAGCCTATCGGCACGCTCAGTGCCAGCAAAATTCGGCCCAATGGCATGAAAGTGGCACAAATGCGTGTGCCACTTGGTGTGATCGGAATTATTTATGAATCCCGCCCTAATGTCACCATTGATGCAGCAGCCCTTTGTCTTAAGACCAGCAACGCTTGTATATTGCGAGGAGGCAAAGAAGCCTTCGCCTCTAATCAACTGTTAGGTCAGCTAATCCAAAAAGTCCTACAGACCTGTGATATCCCCGCGCACGCGGTACAAGTGCTCAATACCACCGATCGTCAAGCCGTTGATGCCCTCATTACACTGACGGAATTTGTGGACGTTATCATCCCACGTGGTGGCAAATCGCTATTACAACGCTTGTCTGAGCGTGCTCGCGTGCCGATGATTATGCACCTAGAGGGAAATTGTCATATGTATATCGACGCTGAGGCCGATCCCGCCATGGCGATTAAACTAGCACACCATGCGAAGACCTATCGCTATGGTATTTGTGGCGCTCTAGAAACCCTTTTAGTGCACCAGCAACAGGCCAAACAAGTGTTGCCGACCTTGGCGCAGCTGTTCGAAACGGCCGGGGTTAAGGTCCATGCTTGTAAACGCAGCATTGGTTTTTTTAAAAATGCACAAGCCGCCACGACTGACGATTGGCTAACCGAATACCTAGCCCCAGAAATCGCCATTCGTATCGTCGATAGCCTCGAAGAGGCCATCACTCATATTAACCGCTATAGCTCAGGACATACCGAGAGCATTATTAGCAATAATCTGCAAAATGCCGAAAAATTTCAGCGCTGGGTCGACTCTAGTTCGGTGCTGGTCAATCTGCCAACCGTATTTGCCGATGGCTTTGAATATGGCCTGGGGGCCGAAATTGGCATTTCTACCAACCGTCTACATGCCCGCGGACCGGTAGGTTTAGAAGGCTTGACTACGTATAAATGGGTCTTATCTGGAAATGGTCAAACCCGTCACTAGACTGGACTGTTATAAAACTCATTGTGTAATTTATTCTGTCTTTTTTGGCTAATGTCATGACCTATTTATGGCTCAAAGTCTTTCATATTGTGATGGTAGTCAGTTGGTATGCTGGCTTATTTTATCTACCGCGAATTTTTGTGAACCTGGCTATGCAAACCCATCCAGAGGTTTACGGTGCCTTGCTGGGCATGTCTAAGCGTTTATTACGTTTTATGACGATTATTGCCGCTGTGGCCCTACTAAGCGGCTTGGGTTTAGTGCACTTTATTGGTATTGCACACCCCTGGCTATGGCTTAAGCTCGCGCTAGTTGCCTGTTTGCTCGCTTATCACTATAGTTTGTGGCGCATGTATCGCAAGTTTAACCAAGCGCGCAACCAGCAATCACATGTGTTTTATAGATACTACAATGAGTTACCGTTATTACTACTACTGCTCATAGTGGCCTTAGTAGTCATCAAACCGTTTTAATTATGACTGACGATCAAAACAAGCGCACCACGATTTCTCTCAAAAACAAACCCTTACAAACGCGTAAAGGCCATGAAAATAAGCGCCTAGGGGCGAGGGCTAGGCGCGTCGAACAGGCCCATTATCAACAACAGATCAGTGCCACGGCAGCCCAGACAGAAACCGTGTCGACTAAGCCCGCGAACTCATCGACGGCTAACCGCGTCGTACCAGTTAGCAAACATGCCCAAAAAAACCACACCAAAATCGCCAAACCACATCTCTTTGGTGCTTTTGCTTCTTGCCCTCAAGGTTTAGAACAAGCCTTGTTCGATGAACTCAGTCAGCTGGGATTTAGCCATTTGCAACGCACCCATGCGGGGGTCTTGTTTAGCACCGATATGCAAGGCATTTATCGTGCTAACTTATACTCTCGTATCGCGACACGGATCTTATTGCAACTTAAACAGGCCAAGGTCTACGATGAAGACGAGCTATATGAATTTGCTATGAGTATTGCTTGGGAAGACTGGTTTGGTCCCGAGCATCGTCTACGTGTCGACACCTCGGCAATTCGCAGCCCTATGCAGAGCCTGCAATTTTGTAATTTGCGTGTCAAAGATGCGATTTGTGATCGTCTACGTCAGAAAGAAGGCGCGCGTCCGTCGGTAGATACGGTGCGCCCCGATGCCAAAGTTCATCTTTTTCTCAAAGAAAATCAAGCCACTTTGTATTTAGATAGCTCTGGCGAATCACTGTTTAAACGCGGTTGGCGTCTAGACAAGGCGCAAGCACCGATTCGTGAAAATCTGGCGGCGGGAATTCTCGCACTCTCCGGTTGGCAACCGGGCGAGACGATTCTCGATCCTTTTTGTGGTAGTGGCACGTTACTTATAGAAGCCGCTTGGCAAGCGCAAAATGTGCCACCAGGACTACTGCGGCCGTTTCAATTTCAGCGCTGGCGCGGCTTTAAACAGTCACAATGGATTGATGTCAAAGAACAGGCGCGCGCCCAAATCTTGCCACGCCTAGAAACAGCCTTATTTGCCTCTGATATCAATCCTAATATGCAGTTGCTGTTACAACAAAATTTGCAGCGTGCTAATCTCAGTGCGCAAACGATACAGTTTCGGGCATGTAATGCGCTGGACATAGAAGCACCTGCCAGTTCTGGTCATATCATTACTAACCCACCCTATGGTGAGCGCCTTGATGATGATATCGAGGCCTTGTGGCATCCTTGGTCAGCTGTGCTGAAGCAACGTTTTGACAATTGGCAAGCCCATATTATTACCAGTGATTTAGAATTACCCAAAAAACTGCGTCTCAAACCTCAACGACGTCATCCTTTATACAACGGTAAATTAGATTGCCGTTTATTTACCTTTACTTTAGTCAAAGATAGTTTTCGGAAAGAAGCATGAGTTCCTCTTCATCCACTGCCGCTGCGACTCGACCGAATGTAAAACCCGCTTCTCGCTTCAAATTATTTGCCGCCATGATGTATGAGGGGGTTTTATTATTTGCTGTGGTGTTTATTGCAGCTTTTTTATTTGATACGCTGACACAAAGCCGTAGCGGTCTGCAGCTTCACTGGCAGCGTCAATTCGTGGTGCTTATCGCTATCGGTATCTATTTTGTCCTTTGTTGGTACCGTCGCCAACAAACGGTCGCCATGAAAGCTTGGCATCTCAAACTCATTGCTCTACCGGGTCGCCAGCTCACCCTAGCCCGTTTGGTCTTGCGTTACGTGTTGTGTTGGCCCATACCCCTGCTTGGGGCCTTTGCTATTGAATATTTGACGCAAGTGACCGGCTGGCCGTCATTTTATATGTTTATTGTGTTTTGCCCATTCTTAAATCTGCTCGCCAGCGTTGTTAATCCTCAGGGCCTGCTCTGGCATGATTGGATTTGTGGCACGAGAATTGTAGACGTCAAAATCTAAACATGCTACTTTATAGCGTTTTAAAACAATGCTAGAATGAAACGGGAAATTGTTTATAACGTGCAGCGATCTTGGCTTAATTAAAGCCATCCTTGCAATTATCCATTCCCACCCAAGGCGTTTAAGACAGCCCAGCTGGTTTGACGCAGATTGTCGGCTTATCCACAAAATTATTAAATTATGTCTGACCAATACCAAGAGTTATACAATTCCTTCGAATGGCTAGTACCCAATAACTTCAATATTGCCGAGGCGTGCTGTCACCGTTGGGCCAGTATCAATCAGGAAACTAGACAAACGGCAATCTTTTTTGAAGATCAGGTGGGTCAGCTCACCATGTATCCCTATCGGCAACTTGCCGAAAAAGTCAATAAATTGGCTCATGCCCTAAGCCGCATGGGCATTACTCAACAAGACCGAGTCTTGGTAATTCTAGAGCATTCTGCCGAAAGTATTATCGCCAACTTAGCAATTCTGAGTCTTGGCGCCATTTCCGTACCCTTATCCACCCACTTAAGTGCCGCTATGTATGAAGTACGGGCTCATGATTCTCAGGCCAAAATTGCCATTGTAGATAAGCACTCTATTCAGGCGTTTATGGCCTCGGTCGATAACCACAGTACTATACGGCAAATTATCGGCGTTAATACCACCGAGGAACGGATTATCCACATGGATACCTTGCTGGCACGGCAATCGAGTGAGTTCCCTACTCGCGTCGTTGCCGCAGACACGCCCGCCTTTATTTTTTACCCTGAACACGAGGGTACGAGAATTCGCGGCTCAGTGATTGCACACAAAGCGTTGATTGGCAATTTACCGGGCTTTGTTGCTTCCCAAGATTGGTTTCCCAAAGACAAAGACGTTTTTTGGACGTCTTATAACTGGAACAGCGCTTTTGGCCTACTTATGGCGGTACTACCTGTTATGTATTTTGGGTGTTCTCTGGTGGGTTGTCCCAGTGGACGCACTATCCCGCGTTTATATACCTTGTTAGAGCATTATCAAGTTACCAATGTCCTGGCCAGTGCCGAAGAATTGCAACGTATCAAGGATTTCCAAGAACCTCTAGAGGAGTTTGACTTGGCGCTACGCTGCTTTAGTATGCCAGCCATCTATAAAACAGCAGAGCTCAAAGACTGGATCCAAGCTGAATTTAATAGTTCTCTCAATGGTATTTTTGCCTTACCTGAATTTGGTTATCTGGCGGGCGATAGTGCCGAAAGATGGCCTGATAAAATCGGTACCGCCGGTCGTATTTATCCTGGTCATTGCTGCGCTATTTTGGACCCAAATACCAAACTCACTCCGGCCAATGGCATCGGTAATCTGCACTGCTTGTTCAGAAACAAACAAGGCGTGCCTGATCCTGCGATCGCGACCCAATACTGGCAAGAAGCGCAATTGCACGATATTGATTTACACAGTAATTTTGTAGATACAGGTTTAATTGCCGATTTTGATAAGCAAGGTTATCTGCTTTGTAGCAAAGAGGAGTACCTACATGCCCGTTTATCAAATTGATGACTATCAACCACAAATAGGCAAAGACGTTTTTATTTTTGAGACAGCCGTCCTCATTGGCCAAGTCGTTATTGCCGATAAGGTGAGTATTTGGTCGAATGTGACGATTCGTGCTGATAATGATCGCATTGATATTGGCCCAAACAGCAATATCCAAGAAGGCTCTGTGCTGCACGTGGATCGCGGCGTACCCATGAAGATTTCCGCCAACGTGACGGTCGGCCATAAGGCCATGCTCCATGGCTGTACCATTGGCGAGGGCTCTTTAATTGGTATGAATGCCACCGTCCTTAATCATGCCGTCATTGGTAAAAATTGTTTGATTGGTGCGGGCGCACTGATTACAGAAGGCACCCAAATTCCCGACAACTCGCTCGTAATTGGCATTAACAAAATCGTCCGTCAGCTAAGTGAGCAAGAAATCGCCGCCATGCATGCCGGCACTGAGCACTATGTCGAGCAAGGTCGACGCTATCGCCAAGGTCTCAAAAGACTATAGGCGCTCAGTACAAATTAGTCTTGATCTTTGCCTAGGACCTCGTGCACTTTAAGGTCGTGCTGACAGATATTTTTTAGCGTGCTCTGGCACATTTGCCCCCTTTAAAAGCGCTACTTCGCCCCCACCTCTTGACCATGAAAGACACTTTACACAAATTTCTCTTTGCCGATAATAGCTTACGCATTGAAGCCGTTAATCTCAGCCAATCTTGGCAAGATACCATCGCCCATCAGCACTACCCTAAAGTCGTACAGCAGCTCTTAGGCGAGCTTTGTGCGGCCTCAGTTCTGCTTGCTGCTAATATTAAATTCGAAGGTTCGCTTATCCTACAATTGCAGGGTCAAGGCGCCATTAGTTTAATTGTGGTCGAGTGCAATAATCACTTACAGTTACGTGCCACCGTCAAATTGCGTCCCGAATTTGCGATACGTGCTAATGATAATTTGCAGACCCTCCTAAACGCCGACAAACGGGGACGTTTTTCAGTGATTTTGGATCTAAAAAACCGCCAACCTGGTCAACAAGCCTATCAAGGCATTGTGCCGCTTACAGGTGATTCTGTGGCCTCCGTACTCGAAGAATATATGTCGAGTTCTGAACAACTAGAAACGCGGATTTTACTGGCCTGTGACCATGCCAAAGCCAGCGGTATTCTTTTACAAAAACTCGCGCAACAAGGCGGTCATAGTCAACACCAAGGCGATGCAAATGACAATTGGCAACGAGCAAGTCATTATTTACAAACTGTCAGCCGTGAAGAGCAACTACAACTCGATGAATTGGCGCTTTTGCAACGCTTATTCTGGGAAGATGACTTACGCCAAACAGAAGCGCCCAAAGCCATTGAATGGCATTGCAGCTGTAGTCATGAGCGAGTCGCTGACATGCTGAAATCCCTAGGCGTACAAGAAGTCGAGTCCATTATTGAAGAACAAGGCGAAGTGGCGATTAATTGCGAATTCTGTGGTCAATCCTATGTCTTCGATCCCATCGAAGCCGCTAAGCTCTTTATTGCTAGCGACAAATTAAGTCCCAATAATAGCCAAGTCAGTCACTAAAAAAATCGACGTAGCGCTCTTAGTCCCCTATTTAGGCCGCTTTTTTAGCGGCCTATTTGCTAAGTGTCTAATTAGTTTCTAATAAGTGACTAAACGGCTAGCGCGACAATTCTACTTGGCGTATCAAGTCGCTTTTTGCTGGGCTATGACAAAATCATCGATGCGTAATTCAGCGGATGGTGTTTTCAGAAGTAGACCCGCACACTGTCACTATGAAACATCGTCACTTTTGTCCTCGCCCCTTACACCAGCAACAAGGCCTATCAAGCATTGCTTTCTGCCTGAGTGCTATTCCTTTGTTTTTATTATTTGGTGCCAGTATCGAGACTGCCCGATGGTATATCCATAAATACCAATTGCGCACCGCCTTATTAATGGCAGCGCGACAGGCCGCCTTAGAACACGGCAAGCCGCAAGTAATAAAGACGGTATTCGAACAGCAATTGTCCAAATATCTTGGTCAACACCATCACCGTTCGCTACTGCCTTGGCAAATCACCATACAAAATCCCGATGCCAGCGTCTTTAGTGATTTTAGGGCACCACAAATCCAAGTACCCGGCGCGGCTGGGCTCGCCGTGATACGTAACACTTATCAATATGAACAACATCTGGAACACGGCATTGGCGCGCAAAGTGGCCAAACTATTTATGAAGCCAATCGCTTAACCCTGCAGCTCAATTATCCGTACCAAGCCCTGATACCGGGCGTTTCCTATCTCTTTAAACAGCTTGCTCAGAAGGATGGCAAGAGCCTTAAGCAGGCCTATTTGCAACAAGGCCTCTTGCCTATAGAATTCAATGTCTCTGTGAGCATGCAGTCACACCCTGTGATGTGGCCAGATTTGAGTAATCGCCAAGTGATGCGCAAAACCTCGTCACTACTCGCGGGCTTAAGCCCGTCACCCAACGCGAATGATCTTGATCCATGCCTAGGGCTTTGGTGTCAGCACACAGCGCCACTTGTTAGCAACAAGCCAGTGCCGTCCGATGATATGCCGCAAACACCCGCGCAAGCGCATATACCTATTAACAGTGACCCAGCAACGGCGTCAATGAGTGATACCACGCCCCAACCCGAGCACGCTGAACACCCCCACAGCGCAGACAATTCAAACATTGACCTCAGTAATAGCGAGCCATTCCCTGGTGCAAAACAATGTAATAAATCATAAACTTGCAAAACCTGCTAAACTTATTATATAAGGTTTGACGATAATCAAAATCCATCTATATGTTTGTTAAAATAGCTAGATACAAACTCATCACTAAAGTGGCACAATAGTAAGATTTACTCTCTTTTATTTCTCTAGCCCACCAAGCAATACTAGCTACGCACCTAGGAAGCCATTATGTTAAAACGGGTTATTCTTGATAACACATCTTTTCATTGTTCTAACTGTATGATCGGTCATTTATGCATGGCCGAAACCATTACAGCCAATGATATTAATAATATCGATACCCTTATTAAGGAGCGCATTCGCGTCAATAAGGGCTCATTACTTTTCAAGAGCAATGATCCACTCAAGAGCATTTATAGCATCCGCTCGGGTACCTTCAAGACGCAGCTCGAAAACGAAAACGGCCAAATGCAAATCACGGGTTTCTTTTTGCCTGGCGAATTGATTGGCCTAGACGGCTTTGCCAATGACTATCACAAGTCAAATGCCATTGCTCTTGAGGACAGTGAGGTCTGTGTCATTCGTCTTGCGGATTTGGACCGACTGGCGCTGCACGACTCCGCTGTGCAATCGCAATTTCGCAAGTTCCTGAGCATGGAGATTTCACGCTCGCATCACTTGATTTTATCTTTAGGTTCCCTGCGTTCAGAGCAACGCGTGGCCTCTTTCTTGATTAATCTATCGCAACGCTTTGCGAAGTTAGGTTATTCTCACAGCGAATTTAATCTTCGTATGAGTCGTAGTGACATCGGTAATTATCTCGGCCTAACGCTAGAAACAGTGAGCCGCTTGTTATCTCGCTTTGCGCATGATGGCATTATTGCCATTCACCAACGCGAGGTCAAAATCCTTGATCACGACGCGCTTGCCAAATTACTGCATTCTGACTAATACTTTAGCGCCTCATAGAGGCTAGCCAACGCGTAACCCGCGTATTCAGCTGGCTATCAAATCAAAAAAGCTCCGCCTGACGGCGGAGCTTTTTTGTTATTTAATGACCTTAAATTCTTCTACGTTGGCGCCCGTTGAACTATCGACACGTTCGACAACGAAACCCCGCTTACTGTGCTCAATTTGCACTTGACTGTCGTAATTGTCATTGAGCGCTAGAATGATAGTAATAATGCAGCCAATCATCACCACAAAGGGACCTAACATCAGCAACCATGGCCAGGGTTCGCGATACCAGGGTCTAGGTCTGACAGTCACTAATTCTTTCATGTTAACTCCCTATCTTTATTCTGGAACGAAGAAGCTCGTGTCTTCGTTAATTTTAAGTGAAGGCTTATCGTCTGCATCATCATTGGAATTAATTTTGATATTAATCTCGTGACGGCCAACTTCGGCGCCTTTGACAGGCACACGAATGACGACTGGGATCCACTTATTATCAAACGCGGCAATTTTTACTTGATTGCCTCGACTCTCGATAGACACCTGCGCTGAAGATAAATCAGTGGTATCAGCGGTGATCGCAAATTGACGATCTTGTTCGGTCATATTAATTAATTGCACTTGGTAGACATTTTCGTAGAAACCACCTGGTACTTCACGTCCTAAGGAACCACGGTCACGAACAATATCCATGCGAATATCATTGCGTAAGTAAAGCGAAGTCACAATCCCAGCAATAAAGATAATTAATAAACCAATATATACAAAAATCCTTGGACGCCACAAGCGTTTTTGGGTTTCGTAGGTGCTAAGCCCCATTAACATACCGTTTTCGGAGGTATAGCGAATCAAACCCCGAGGGTATTTCATTTTGTCCATGACTTCATTACAGGCATCGATACAGGCGCCACAGCCAATACACATATATTGCAAGCCATTACGAATATCAATGCCGGTAGGACAGACCTGAACGCACATCGTACAGTCAATACAGTCCCCGAGTCCCAAGTCTTTGGGATTAGCGGTTTTTTTGCGAGCACCACGTGGCTCACCACGCATTTTGTCGTAGGTCACCACCAGCGTATCAGCATCAATCATCACGCTTTGGAAACGTGCATACGGGCACATATAACGACAGACGTTATCACGCAAGATGCCGGCCATCATGTAGGCATAAAAGCCATAAAAAAGTATAAAGAACCACTCGGTGGTGCTGAGATCAAAGTGAATTAAGTCCAAGAAGGCCTGGCGAATCGGCGTAAACCAGCCAATAAAGCTAAAGCCAATCCAAAACGCTAACACCGCCCAGCATAAAATCTTCGTGGCTTTCGTGCGAATTTTAGAGAAGGTCCAGGGTTGTTTATCAAAACGCATGCGTTTGGAACGATCGCCCTCAACTTTGCGCTCAATCCACATAAACATCTCTGTATACACCGTTTGTGGACAGGAATAACCACAGAACAAACGCCCAGCTAAAGCTGTAAATAAGAATAAAGCATAGGCGGCCACAATAAGAATAAACGCTAGATAAAACACGTCCTGCGGCCATAAGACTAGGCCGAAGATATAAAACTTACGGTGTAAGATATCGAATAGAATCGCTTGCCGGCCATTCCAGTTAAGCCATGGCAAAATAAAGAATATAAATTGGGTTAGGCCAATAAACAATAACCGAAAGCTATTAAAGTTACCCTTGATGGAGCGCGCATAGATTTTTTTGCTGAGGTCTTCGATTTCAATGCCTTGCGGCGGTACATCTTCGACAGTTGCCGCCTTACGTTGCATTTGCATGGGTTTCCAATCGGGAACCTTTTCTTCGGGTTTGTCTTGTCTCATGATTCATCCTTGAAACATAACTAAATAGATTTATTCTTATTGTTGTCAATACAGATATCACTGTAATCCTATCGGCATTTTTTTGCTCTGATTAATCGCAAAAAAGCCGCAGATACAGCAATCACATGGTTCCAAACGCACAAAACCCGGACCTAAGCCCGGGTTTTTGTGGCGCAGATGACTCTATTCGCTAGCGCTATGTTCGACGTTAGAGAAACTCCAAACATAAGCCGCTAACATACGAATCTGATCTTCTGTCAGGTGATTCGCTTGCGCTGGCATCACATTGGTACGACCATGTTCAATCGTTTTTACGATGGTATCGACTGAGTTGCCGCCTAACCAAATATTGTCGGTTAGATTAGGTGCACCAATTTGTTGATTACCTTTACCATCTACACCGTGACAAGCCGCACAGATAGTTTCAAAGCCTTTTTTACCTTGGGCTAAGAGCGTAGGATCACTACTTAAACCAGAGAGTGAACGCACATAGTTAGCAATTGCCACACGATCATCCGGTTGCACCGCTGCCGCCAATGGCGCCATTACCCCATAACGACCGTTAGTAATGGTTTGCAGAATATTTTCTGGTTCACCACCATGTAACCAATCATGATCGGTTAAGTTAGGAATATTTTTGGCGCCTTTAGCATCGGAACCGTGACAAGTGGCACAGTTATTTAAGAACAAACGTTCACCAATTTGATGGGCTTTATCGTTTTTGGCGATTTCGGGGATGCTCATGTTTTCAAATTCTTTGTACACTGGTGCAATCGTTTGACGGTACTCTTGAAGTTTTTCTTCAACCTGTTTGTGAGAATTGAAACCGGTGAGACCATCAAAAGAACCCAAGGCTGGGTACAACACCATAATACAAATACCAATAACCACAAGGCCTAGGTACATCACCGTCCACCAACGTGGAATCGGATGGTTAAGTTCCGTAACACCGTCCCATTCGTGACCGGTTTTGGTAACAACGGTTTTGGTACCTAACCAACGTCGTTGCGTCCAGAGCAACCAGAGTACGAACACGACCCCTAATATTGAGACAGCAGCAACCCATATGCTCCATCCACTATGAACAAATTCATTCATGATGATTTTCCTTCGATTTATTACCTGTATTTAAATCCGCTTCGTCTTCGAGGGAGAAAGGTAACATGCTGGCTTCTTCATTGGCACGCTTGCGGCCGGCTGAGTAAGCCCACCACACAATGCCTATAAATAGGACCATGCCCATGATAGTGACAATACCGTTTAAGATAGCCATGACTAATTACCTTTCCCTTGTTTATTGAGACTTAGCCTGAGCCGCTTTGGCTTCAGACTCGCGCATTGCATTCATATAGCCCACACCAAGACTTTGAAGATAAGCCACAACAGCGTCTTCTTCGTTTTTGCCTTTGAGCTCAGCAGGCGCATTGGCAATTTGTTCTTCGGTATAAGGCACACCAAGTGTGACTAGGGCTTTCATACGGGCTTGGATGTCTTCGTTGCTGACATCTTTGTTTTGGAGCCAATAGTAGCCTGGCATGATTGACTCTTTGACGACATCGCGTGGGTTACGAAGGTGAATACGATGCCATTCGTCAGAGTAACGACCACCAACACGACTAAGGTCTGGCCCCGTACGTTTTGAGCCCCATAAGAACGGATGGTCATAGACAGATTCACCGGCTTCTGAGTAAGGACCGTAACGTAAGACTTCGGACTCTAGGGTACGGATTTGTTGGCTATGGCAAGTATTACAGCCTTCTTTGATGTACACATCACGACCAATCAGTTGCAGTGGTGTGTAGGGTTTTACACCAGGCGCCGGCTGGGTGGTGGAGGCTTGGAAGAACAAAGGGATAATTTGTACCAAACCAGCCACTGCCACCGCCAAGATACTCATGATGATCATGACGCCGATATTTTTTTCTATCGTCGCATGAGAGAAAAATTTACTTTTTTCATTAGACATTTTTGAACCTCTATATCAATAATCACTTAAGCAGTGGCGGTTGCCTCTGTATGATCACGAGTCATGCTTTCTGCAGGTGCAGGAACAGCAGGATTAATGGCTTTGTTGCCTTTCATCGTCATGATCATATTGACAAACATTAGGATGATACCTAGCAAGTACAACGCTCCGCCTGAGAAGCGAACAAAGTATAGGATGTGTTTAGCGCTGAGGGCTTGTACAAAACTGTAGGTAAGCGTACCGTCAGGCTCGACTGAACGCCACATCAAGCCTTCCATGACCCCTGCAATCCACATAGACGCGATGTACAAGACAACGCCGATAGTGGCCATCCAGAAGTGAGCTTCGATCCATGATTTGCGATACATGGTGTCGCGACCCCATAAGCGTGGGATGAGGTAGTACAAAGAACCAAAGGTGATCATAGATACCCAACCCAAGGCACCGGAGTGAACGTGCGCAATTGTCCATTCTGTGTAGTGAGACAATGAGTTGACGGTACGAATGGACATCATAGAACCCTCGAAGGTAGACATACCATAGAAGGACAATGCCACGACCATGAATTTGAGGACTGGGTCAGTTCTAAGTTTGTGCCATGCACCAGACATGGTCATAATACCGTTGATCATACCGCCCCAAGATGGTGCCAATAGAATCAAGGAGAACAACATACCTAGACTTTGTGTCCAGTCAGGTAATGAGGTGTATAACAAGTGGTGAGGACCCGCCCACATATAGGTAAAGATCAAGGCCCAGAAGTGAACGATAGACAAGCGATAAGAATAAATCGGTCTTTCGGCTTGTTTAGGCACAAAGTAATACATCATGCCCAAGAAGCTGGTTGTTAGGAAGAAACCTACGGCGTTGTGACCATACCACCATTGCACCATCGCGTCTTGGACGCCAGCATATAGTGAGTAAGATTTGAACCAACTCCAAGGAAGTTCCAAGTTGTTGAAAATATGAAGAATCGCAATGGTTAAGATATAAGAACCGTAGAACCAGTTAGCGACATAAATGTGACGGACACGGCGCATAGCAATCGTACCAAAAAAGACAATTGCATAAGCCACCCACACCAAGGTAATGAGAATGTCAATCGGCCATTCCAATTCAGCATATTCCTTACTGGAGGTGTAACCTGCCGGTAACGTAATGGCTGCTAAGACGATGACCACTTGCCAACCCCAAAATGTAAATGAGGCTAACCATGGTGCAAACAAACGCGTATGACAGGTACGTTGTACAACATAATAAGAAGTTGCAAACAAGGCCGAACCACCAAATGCGAAAATCACCGCATTCGTGTGCAGCGGTCGAAGACGGCCAAAGCCCAACCAATCAACAAAATTTAATTGCGGCCAAATTAACTGGGCAGCTACAAAAACGCCAACCAGCATGCCCACAATGCCCCAGAATACAGCTGTCACTGTAAACTGCCGTACTACCTTATAATTAAAGGTTTCCGTTCCGATACCTTCTATTGAACGCATAGTGTACCTTCCTAAAAAATACAAAAAACAAATTACATCACTTAACATAATGCTGTTTTTTGTAGTTTCGGGGTTTGACTAACATCAAACAACTACACAGATTTTTTACATATTTTTACACTTATAAAATGACACTGTTATTTTTCATATAAAAGTGATTAACATCTGTTAAGTTACGGTAAATATGTAGTTACCAATCGCTTTTTAAGCGTTGTAAAAAGGCACAGAGAGACTCGAAAACGGCTAAATGTAACAAGCGCCGCCAGCACTTAGACGCCTGAAAGTAGAGAACTAAAAGTGGGACTTAATGGTCGCCTAAAAAGGCTAAGAATGAAGCTATCAATGAAGCTATGAAAAAGGCTAAGAATGGTGCTTAGAAGTCGGTGTTGTCGGTGTATCATTGTCTTGCAAAATAGATTCCCCATTGCTCTCGAGGTTCTCGTATTGGCCAGAAAATATGGCCCAATACAAGAAAATCCCAATAAAGACAATAAATACCAAGGAAATAATTAATAAGAGTAACAAAACATCCATGATTTAACCTTTTTGCGTCACCCGTTGATAGGCCGCTTGTTCTTTTTGCCAAAGAATCTTTTTTTCGATGTGACGGAAATTATGCCAAGCATAAGCAGCAACAAACATAGATGACACAAACATAATCACCGCAGCGACCCACGGCAACACATAACCGATCATGGCCAAGGGCATCATTAGTAAATGCCAGGCTAAAGATATATATAAAGCATGCATGGCAGTGCGATGCGTACGCGCTACGGCAAAGGTGGTTTGCTCTGTGGTGAGATCAGGATAACGAACCAACAGCGTGCGGCAACCCGCATAGCTTGTCGGCACCGCCATTGCCATCGCACAAGGACAGCTCATGACAAAACAAGAAATCGTTACGGCCACCGCATGCTCAGGATTGATAAAGACATACCAGACAATACCCGTCACCAAGGCTAGAAGGATTTGTGCCGTCACAAAGTACATAGCCACCTTATCGGCCCTTGTACTATCTATTCGATAAGTCTGTTCAACCACCTGACGGCTTTGCGATTGCACGCTCGCTGATTGCGCCGCACAGAACTCCAAATATCGTGCCGTCAGAATAAAGGCGATGAACATAGAAATAGAGTCATAATAGACTTCGCCTTGATGATGCAAAGTAGCCACCACACTCGGTATAAAAGAAATAACAATACCGATGGCAATGGGCCAATTCATATTAATGACAAAACCATGTAACTGCTTAGACTGAAATAAGCCCTGCCAGATCGGCATGGCACAATAAAAAATCGCAGGCACACAGAGCGATAGGCTAATCCAGTTCATCACGGCAATGGCCGCATCCAGAACAGCAAGTGTCTCGGTTCCGATATAACTATTACGAAAGTAACCAGGCGCTGCAAACATCATCACTTGCATCATAATCAGCCAAGCGAGTCCAAGACGCGCGAGCATGCGTCTTCTGAGCAAGCGCTGCTCTAATGGCAAATCCTTAGCTAAGGCAAATATAGAAGGTGCGGACATAGTTAGGATAATGAGACAAAAAAGTGTAAGATGAGCCAAAAATCAGCATCGATACGCCAAGCATAAGCCAGTGGCACTGGCGTAAAAATACTATGCAGCCTGTTATTGTAGGCCTTAATTGACCGTGACGCATGTGCTTACAGGGCTTTGTTTGTTTTATGTCATGCGCCAAAGCGCAGAAATGCTGAGTTTAGGCCGACTTAGGGCACTGAAATAAACCAGAGGAAACATAGCGATCACCGCGATCACAAACAATAAACAACACCGTCCCCTGCTTCAAACTCGCGGCGACCCGTAATGCTGCCACCAGCGCGCCTCCAGAAGACACGCCTGCAAAAATGCCCTCAACCTGCGCTAATTGTCTTGTCATCACCTCAGCCTCTTGTTGCTCGACATACTCAAGACGATCGATTTGCTCGGCATCATAGATCTCTGGCTCGTAGCCTTTGGACCATTTTCGAATCCCTGTGATCTGTGCACCGGGACTCGGTTGAACGCCGATAATCTGAATGGCTGGGTTTTGTTGTTTGAGGTAAGTGGAGGTCCCCATAATCGTACCCGTGGTTCCCATCGCACTCACAAAATGCGTGATCGTGCCTTGCGTTTGTTGCCAAATTTCTGGCCCCGTACCCATGATATGCGCTTGGGGGTTCGCCGGATTGGCGAATTGATTGAGGATAATTCCCTTACCTTGCGCCTGTAATTGTTGGGCGGTATCGCGTGCTAGCTCCATGCCGCCCTGAGCCGCTGGCGTGAGAACAATATCAGCCCCATAAGCCGTCATGACATCGCGCCGTTCTTGCGAAAGATTATCAGGCATGACGATGGTGATTTTATAACCTCGAAGACAGGCGGCCATCGCTAGAGCAATGCCAGTATTACCACTTGAAGCTTCGATGAGCCGATCGCCCGGCTTGAGTAAGCCCTTTTGCTCGGCCGCCAGAATCATGGCTAAAGCTGCTCTGTCTTTGACTGAGCCGCCGGGATTATGTCCTTCCAACTTAGCGAGGACATTGACCGTATCGGCGACCTGATAACGTGCAGGCAAATGCCGCAGACGCACGATCGGGGTATTGCCAATAATCTCTTCTAAGCTAGGGTAATTCATCATGACCATGGACTCATTAAATACTGGATTTTAGCACGTCACGCCCGGCCTATAGCACTTGTCCACCCCAAGATTTATGCATTAAGCCCACTGCCAATCATCGGCTTTGGTCATTAGGGTCGTTTAATATAATACGGCGCTTGATCCTTGATAGAGGCCGATTTGGGCGTGATATGTATCGGTAGCCGACTCTGAAGATGCTTTTGGTGTTGCTCGATGCCTTGGCTTAACATTTTATTGTGCAGCTCAATCCGAGACGGGCTGAACGTACTCTGTTGTGCAGATTCGGGCTTAGCGATGGACGGCTGCGTTGGGGACGTGTCACCAAATTGGACGCCTTGCGCCTGTAATTTGCGACTTCGCTTGAGCCCAAAGCCCTTAATCCTGGCCGCAAAATCCTCTATATCGCTAAAGTCACCCGCACGCTGCCGCTCTTGAATAATAGTCTGCGCGGTTTTGGGGCCAATGCCCTTGAGAGTTTGTAGCTCTTGTAACGAGGCACGATTAATATTAAGCTCAGCTGTTGCCGCTGTGGTCATAAGACCCAGCCACAACAAGGCTACTGCCTGCAACACCCGGGGGCTGCTGCATAGACTACGTATCGCTCTAAGATGTGTATAACGCATAGACTGCCTTTTTTTGTTGATCACCTGGTTAGATTATGGATCAGGTGCCTACAGAAAAAGGCGGTATAGGCTCTTTTTGTCTAGTATTGATCAGCTAAGGATGGAAACTCAGCACGGCTTTATTGCTTGCCTAGCAAATAATCCACGTAGCGACTAACACCTGTGGCGACATCAAAAAACGTTTGCTGATAGCCGCCTGTATTTTTAAGGTGCTGCAAATCAGCTTGAGTAAAGCTCTGATAGCGACCTTTAAGATCATCCGGAAATTCAATGTACTGCAGTAAACCCTGTTCGACTTGCTGTGCCAGCGTTAGCTCAGCTTGGCCTTGATGCCGACGCACACTATTAATCACGGCGTGGGCAATATCATTAAAGGGTTGACCATGTCCAGTACCGCAATTGAAGACACCGCTGATCTGTGGGTTATCTAAGAAATGTAAATTGACCTTGACAACATCCTCGACCGAAATAAAATCGCGCGTTTGTGCGCCGTTCTCATAACCATCATAAGCACCAAATAAGCGCACCTGACCTTCTTGCATAAACTGATTAAAATTATGAAAAGCGACTGAAGCCATGCGCTGCTTATGCTGCTCTCTTGGGCCATATACATTGAAGTAACGCAAACCAACAATTTGTGCTTGAGACTGAGCTAGGCGCTTACGCACGACTTGATCAAAGAGAAACTTAGAATAGCCGTAGACATTGAGAGGCGCTTCGTTTTTTAGGTCCTCGACAAAGACCTGACCACCCCCATAGACAGAGGCCGATGAGGCATAAATAAAGGGAATTTTGTGCGCTTGAGCATAATTTAATAACTCCAAAGACACCTGGTAGTTATTATCCATCATATAGCGACCATCCCACTCAGTGGTATCGGAGCACGCCCCTTGGTGAATAATCGCTTGTACGTGGGCTAGCTTATCATCACGAATGTTTTGACGAAATAAATCCTTATCTTGGTAGTCCGCTATTTGCAAATCGCTGAGATTCTTGAATTTGCGGCCATCACTCAAATCATCTACCGCTAAAATATCCGTAATGCCCCGTTGATTAAGGCCTTGTACTATATTGCTACCAATAAAACCGGCAGCGCCTGTCACAATAATCATAATAATTCCTCTAAGGTCACAACAGATGTTCCTAATTTGCCAACCACCACGCCACCGGCTTTGTTAGCAAGCTTCATAGCGTCTTGCCAACTCAAGCCTGCTACTTTGGCCACAGCGAGGGTCGCTAACACCGTATCTCCGGCGCCAGAGACGTCAAACACTTCTTGTGCTTGCGCGTTTTCGTGGAACACCCCTTCATCACTATACAATGTCATCCCCTGCTCGGAGCGGGTTAACAATAGCGCTTGCAGGTTTAAGTGCTCTTTTAGGGTCATGGCTTTTTGAGTAAGCTCTGCTTCACTGTGCCAAGGTCCCACCGCCTGTTGTAATTCTAAGCGGTTTGGAGAAATCAAATCGGCATTGTGATAGCGCTTATAGTCCAAGCCCTTGGGGTCTATTAAGACAGGGATTTGGTGTTGGCGCGCCAAGCTGATCAGTTGCTCTACGTGCTGCAACACGCCCTTGGCGTAATCAGAAAGCACTAAGGCATCAAATTGAGGAATGACCTCTTGCACTTGTTGATACAAATGATCGAGTGCGGCGGCTTCTGGAACATCTTCAAAATCGACGCGTAGCATTTGTTGCTGGCGCCCCAAAACACGCATTTTGATAGTGGTATGGGCTTGACTTTGTTCGCCCAAATAGGTCTTTATATGGGCTTGTGCAGCCAATTGCCGAAAGCGGCTGGCGCCCTCGTCTTGCCCAACTAGGCCGGCGAGTGCTGTTTCTACGCCTAAACTCACAATATTACGGGCGACGTTGGCGGCACCGCCCAAACGATCCTCGCGCTTGGCGACTTTGACCACGGGTACAGGAGCTTCAGGAGAAATACGTTCGACCTCACCGAACCAATAGCGATCAATCATGAGGTCACCCACGACAAGGATTTTTTTGGTGGCGGCGATGTCGGCAGAAAATTGCTTCATTAAAGTTCTTCGAGACGTTGTGTGGTATAGGTATCCCATTGATGGCAACCTGGACATTGCCAATAAAAATTCTTAGTTTGGAACCCACATTCATTGCAAACAAAACGATCTAGACGACTAGCCTGCTTATGAATATTGCTACGAATAAATGTCAATTGCTGAGAGGATTTCGTACTTTGCTCATCATCTTGTTTGAGTTCAACTTCTAGAAGCTTGTCCAGTCCCAAGATGGACGGATGATGTTGCAAGCTAGCACGCGCGAATTCCCAAGCATCCTGTTCACTCTGATACTTGCGCTTGTACGCCAGAATTGTTTTAAAGACACTCAGCGATGGATAGGCTTGATAATGCGCTTGCAAATCTGCTAATCCTTCTTCAACTTGCTGACTTTGTTCACAACATTGCATTAAGGGCTCAGCGACTAAATCGGCATAATTCGGAGTGAGGGCTAACACCTGACGTAAATGTTGAGCTTGCGCGGCCACATCGTGTTGGGATTGAGCCATTTGGGCTTGCAAAATCTGTACCCGAGCGGTGCTGGCGCTGGTTTGTAGCTCAGGATGGCGCTCAATAAAATTCAGCGCATGTTGCAGGTGACTATTGGCTTTGCGCACATCTGCTGGTTTTTGCAAAAGCGCTTGTTGCGCTAATTCACAGTAATAATGCACCACTTGTGGTACTGCCTCATCACGCATGGCTTGCAACAATTTCACGGTATCAAGCGCACGACTCCAGTCATGCTCAGCCTCGTAGATACGAATCAAGGCACGTATCGCATCAAGACGATAATGCGTTTCAAGGACTTCTTTAAAGGCATTTTCAGCGCGATCAAACATCCCTGCCTTGAAATAATCCTGACCTAACTCATACAAGGCATGTTGTTGATCAGGTTCAGGTAAATCATCCCGCGTTAGGAGGCTTTGATGGACACGAATGGCTCGTTCAATTTCGCCCCGACGTCTGAATAAATTACCCAAAGCGAAATGTAACTCGATGGTTTCGGTATCCAGTTCTGCCACTTCCATAAAGGCATCAATGGCGCGATCATGATCTTCATTAAAAAGGAAATTCAGCCCTTTAAAGTACGATTCGGGCAAGCGCTTGCTTTCAAACAAGAGCTGGCTTGTATCGCCCTTTGCGGCCAGCCAACCAAGCGCAAAAATAAGTGGAATAAAAACTAACCACCACGCTTCAAAATCCAAAGCCTACTCCTAGCAAATTAAGTTTAGCGGTGCGCTGACGTGGTTGATTGTGGGCTTTGAGGGGTCGTCTTAGAAACAGGCGTTGTCTTGACAGGACTAGTGCTAGTCGGGCTAGGCGCGCTAGAGGTACTTGGGACGTGATTGGGCGTCGAATTGGCCGTTGTCGTTGTTTTGACCGCGGTGCTCGTGGTTTTAGAGTGTGGCACGGCAACGTTATTAGGATTAGGTTCGCTCAGATCGAGTTCGCGTTTGAGGTTTTCAATTTTGCGATTGAGGTGGCGATTCTCGTTGCGTAATTTAGATTTGGCGTGTTGGCTCTTAATGCCTTTTGGAATCATAAACAAAAAGGCTAAGATTGCGCCCACCGCAAAGGTAATAAAGAGCACAATAATAAGCGGCACGTTTTGTACTTTGTAATCTTGGAAGAAATTGACAGTCACAGGGTCGGTATTGTGTAAGGCAAATACTAGCACTACAACAAATACGATTAAGCGAATAAACCAAACAAGATATTTCATTAATGACTCCCTTTTTTTACTTCCCACATTGTAATGCTAAAACTTCTAGTATTGTACCGAATCAAGTTACAAAAAATCCCGGAGACATCAACCACGGCTTAATAAAGCCAAGTCAACATGTCCGGGATAGACGTTGATTAGACGCGCAGTCTAGGCCATCCTACTTTCTTGATAACTAGACTGAACATCACCTAGAGGCTCTCTTTGTGATGTTTGAGTTGACTGTAACGACGCTTGAAAAGCCGCGTCGACACGTTCACGTAACTCTTTACCAGCTTTGAAATGCGGTACCTTTTTGCCGGGTACCTTGACCTGTTCACCAGATTTGGGATTACGTCCTATACGTGCGGCACGTTCAGACAGAGAAAAACTCCCAAAACCGCGTATCTCTATGCGATTGCCTGCTGCCATGGCTTCGACCATGGCATCAAGCAGAGTTTTTACAGAATAATCCACATCTCGGACTTCAAGTTGCTGGAACTGGTCAGCCAAGCTGCTAATAAGTTCTGACTTCGTCACTTTTATTCGTCGTCTTTAGCTTGATCCAGTTTGGCTTTTAACAAAGCACCAAGGTTGGTGGTACCTGTTTGAGCGCCTGAATCTTTGATGCTTTCGAGTTTCTCGGCCGTTTCAGCATTATCACGAGCCTTGATTGATAACTGAATAGAACGAGATTTACGATCGATGTTAATGATCATCGCTTCGATTTCTTCGCCCTCTTTTAGGACAGTTTGAGCATCTTCAACGCGACCATTAGAGATTTCAGAGGCACGTAAGTAACCGTCAACGTCTACAGATAAGGTAACAACGGCGCCTTTAGGCTCAACGGATTTGATCGTACCTTTAACGACAGCACCTTTTTCGTTGCTAGCGACGTAGTTGTTGAAAGGATCACCATCCAATTGTTTGATACCTAAAGAAATGCGTTCTTTTTCGGTGTCAATCGCCAATACAACGGCTTCGACATCATCGCCTTTTTTGTAGTTACGGACAGCTTCTTCACCTGGTTCAGTCCAAGACAAGTCAGACAAGTGAACAAGACCGTCGATACCACCTGGTAAACCAACGAACACACCAAAATCAGTGATGGATTTAATGGTGCTTTTCACTTTGTCACCACGGTTAAAGTTAGCGGCAAAGTCTTCCCATGGGTTAGGACGGCATTGTTTCATGCCAAGAGAAATACGACGACGTTCTTCGTCGATTTCAAGTACCATAACTTCAACTTCTTCACCCACGCTAACCACTTTGCGAGGATCAACGTTTTTGTTAGTCCAATCCATTTCAGAGACGTGAACCAGACCTTCAATACCCGTTTCGACTTCGACGAAGGCACCATATTCAGTCAAGTTGGTGACTTTACCGAAGAGGCGTGTACCTTTAGGGAAGCGACGTGCTAGACCAATCCATGGATCCTCACCCAATTGTTTGATACCGAGTGAGACACGATTTTTTTCTTGGTCGAATTTAAGGACTTTGGCTTCGACTTCTTGACCCACTTGCAATACTTCAGATGGGTGACGGACACGGCGCCAAGCCATGTCAGTAATATGAAGTAGACCGTCGATACCGCCCAAGTCAACAAAGGCACCGTATTCAGTGATGTTTTTGACGATACCAGATACCACAGCGCCCTCTTGAAGCGTTTCAAGAAGTTTTTCGCGCTCTTCGCCCATCGTCACTTCTAGGACGGCACGACGAGACAAGACAACGTTATTGCGTTTGCGATCAAGTTTGATAACTTTGAATTCGAACGTTTTGCCTTCGTATGGTGTAGTGTCTTTGACAGGACGAATATCCACCAATGAACCTGGTAAGAAAGCACGGATGCCGTTAGTCATAACAGTTAAACCGCCTTTAACTTTGTTGGTGACGGTACCATTGACTAATTCGCCAGATTCTAGGGCTTTTTCGAGAGATAACCATGCAGAGAGACGTTTCGCACGGTCACGAGAAAGAACAGTGTCACCGTAACCGTTTTCGAGAGAGTCGATGGCTACAGAAACGAAATCACCTTCTTCGACTTCAAGTTCGCCTTGGTCGTTAAGGAATTCTTCGATAGGAATGAGAGATTCAGATTTAAGACCAGCGTTAACAACGACAAAGTTATGGTCGATTCTGACGACTTCGGCAGAAATCACCTCACCCGTTTTCATGTCTTGGTTTTTTACGCTTTCGGCAAATAAGTCTGCAAAGCTTTCGCCACCAGTGGCTTGTTCTAAAGTTAAGGATGTCATTAAAAATTATCCAATGGCGTTTAACGCCATAAAAAAGCACACCGAAATCACTTCGGTGGAGTTAAAGAAAATTGCTTTGTGCTGATATAAGTGCTGCCATAGCGTCAGCATCATACTCGCGACAAAACAAACCCAAAAAAATATACACAGAGTCTAGTGCGGCTAAGCGCGTATACGCTTAAAGGCTAAAAGCCTTAAAACCTTGGCACGTAAAACACCTGAAATACTTCACGTACTGAGAACACTTAATCGCAAGGCGCCAATTCAACATTGTCACGCCGCTGTCACTTCGAATTAATGTCTTGCCAATAATCGAGGACTTGCTGCACGACAGCTTCTGTGCTCATATGTGTCGAATCAATCGTATAAGCATCTGGCGCCTTTTTGAGGGGACCATTGGCCCGCTCTCTATCGCGCTTATCACGACTCTGTAAGTCTGTAACTAAGTCGCTCATTTTAGCTGAAAAACCTTTTTCTTTCAACTGCTTATAGCGTCTTCGAGCACGCTCTTGGACATCTGCTTCAAGGAAAATTTTGAGAGGCGCCTCTGGAAAAATCACCGTTCCCATATCTCGGCCATCGGCGACTAAACCGGGATCTTGTCTAAAATCTAATTGTTTTTGTAACAAGGCTTGGCGCACTTCTGGATGAGCGGCAACCACCGAGGCCAGATGACCTATTTCCTCGGTCTTGATGGCGTCGCTAACATTGCGCTTATTTAAATATACGCCTTGGGTATCAAAGTGAATGTCTAATTGCGCCGCGATCTGCGCAACCTTGCTGCCATCTTCTGTGTTGATGCCTTGTTGGCGGCAGGCCAAGGCTGTCAGACGATATAAGGCGCCTGAATCCAAAACATGCCACCCCAAGGCCTGCGCAACCAGCGTTGAGATGGTGCCTTTGCCAGAGGCGCTAGGACCATCGATTGTAATGACAGGAGCAAGTGAATTGGACTGCATAGTACTACCTTTTATAAACACAAATGTTGCTATTTAACAACAATAACACGCTATTTGACAGTTAGTTTTTTGAATTCTTCAAAATAATTCGGGAAGGTCTTTGCCACACATCCTGGATCAAGAATAGTCTGCGGCACTGGCCCAAAAGCCGTTAAAGAAAAGCACATTGCCATGCGATGATCATCGTAAGTGTCGATATTGGCCGACTGCCACTGCCGCGGTGGCGTAATTTCTAGAAAGTCTTCACCGCTAACCACCTGGGCACCGACCTTGGTGAGTTCTTGATGCATGGCGGCAATTCTATCGGTCTCTTTGACTCGCCAACTTGCAATATTGCGCAAACGGCAGGGACCGTCGGCAAATAGCGCCAACACCGCGGCGGTCATTGCGGCATCGGGGATTAAATTAAAATCCTCATCAAAACGGCGTAGCGCTTGTTGAGCAATACCTGGCGCAGAAATTTCCAGGTAGTTATAGCCACTTTGGACCCGTGCCCCGAGTTTTTGGACAAAGGCGGCAAAGGCAATATCACCTTGTATACTCGCTTCAGTTAAGCCATACAGGCGGATGGGGCCCTTGCCCAACAAAGCCATAGCCATAAAATAAGAAGCCGATGAGGCGTCGCCCTCTACTTGCACCAAGCCTGCAGCTTGATAGCGAGCGTCGGCGGCAATCGTAAAGTGTTGAAAATTGTCAGCCTGCACCTGCACGCCAAATTTTGCCATCAGATTGAGAGTGATTTGGATGTAGGGTTTAGAAATTAGCTGACCAATAACACGTATGTGCACGCTTTGTTGAGTTTTTTGGGCAATGATAGGAGCCGCCATTAATACAGCACTCAAGAATTGGCTCGAGACCGAGGCATTGACGGCTATCTCGACAGGCTCGCGAAACTGCGGTTGGCCAATACGTAAGGGTAAATAGCCTGGCTTTTGTAAATAGTCAATTTGGCAACCGATGGCCTGCAAGGACTGCACTAAATCAGCGATGGGACGCTCATGCATGCGCGCGACACCACTGAGTTTATAAGCGCCGCCTAAGACCGCAAGTGTAGCAGTGAGTGGTCGCACAGCCGTGCCTGCATTACCTAGAAACAAATCCGCAGCTGGCGTATTAAAGGCCCCCGTGCCATTAATGATCACAGTATTTAAATCAATCGTATGGAGCTCTACCCCTAGCGCTCTCAGGGCATTAAGCATGACCTTAGTATCGTCAGACTGCAACAGTCCCTCGATACGCGTACTACCCTGCGCCAAAGCGGCCAGCAGTAATAAGCGATTAGAAATGCTTTTTGAACCAGGTAGACCAATTTCACCTTGCGCCGTTTGCAATGGCTGTAGATGTAGTTGTGTTGGTGACTCCATAGCACTCCCTAATTATTGCAGTTGCCAATCGGCTCGCGCTTTTGAAGCCGCCTCATACCAATCTAAAAAATCATCGCTTTGTTGGTTTTGGAGGAGTTGTTCAGCCGCTTCTAATTGCGCCTTAAAAACTTGTAGATGCGCTAAGACCGCCTGCTTATTGCTAAAAAAAACATCACGCCAAAGCGGCGCTGAGCTGGCGGCAATACGGGTAAAGTCTTTAAACCCTGTGCCGGCATTGGCCAATAATTGCTCCGCTTGCGCATCTTGGAGAATGGCATGCATATAAGCCGCCGAAATCAAATGCGGTAAATGACTGACGGCGGCAAACATACGGTCATGTGTTTGGGCGTCCATCTCTGACACTTTGGCACCCAGACCGGCCAACAGAAAGCGCAACAGATTAATATCGTTACTCTGATTATCTGCAGAGGGAGTAATAAAAAACGGTCGATGTAAAAATAAATCGGCTCTGGCCGCTTGCAAACCTGATTCATGTGACCCCGCCATCGGGTGAGCCGCAATAAACTGCCCCGCTTGCGCTTGTAATACGCGCTTGGCCGTCTGCAGTGGCTGGCTTTTAGTACTGCCAGCATCAACGATTAAAGTCCCTGCTTGCAGATGTGGCTTTATGTGTTGCAAGATTGGTTCATAAGCATTCACCGGCACTGCCAGAAAAATGAGGTCGGCCTTTTTACTCAGTGTCGCTATATCCGCGATTTGATCGATCACGCCAGCCGTATGAGCGGCCTCGAGTTGCTGCGCATCCGTATCATAGGCCAAAATTTCTTGGCACAAATTCGCCTGACGCATAGCTTTGGCAAAAGAGCCACCAATCAGACCCAAACCCACTATGCCCAAGGTTTCTATAAGGGGTAAGTTTAAGGGGTTGATAAAATCAGAATCAGTCATATTACTTTGTCGTGCTTAGAATTTCGCTCAGCGCTTGGATAAAGCGTTCATTTTCGGCCGGCAACCCTACCGAAACGCGTAAGTGTTCGGGTAAGCCGTCTCCCGCCACTGGCCGCACAATAAGTCCTTTTTGCAGTAATTGCTGATTGATGTTAGCCGTATCGGGACCCGTTTGAACCAAAATAAAATTAGTGGCACTAGGCACGTACTCCAGTCCTAACTTATCAAAGGCTTGACTTAAATAGGCCAGCCCTGCTTGATTGAGTTCAAAGCTTTTTTGTAAAAAATCCTTATCGTTTAGGGCAGCGATGGCGGCGCGTTGCGCCAAAATATTGACATTAAAAGGTTGACGAACACGATTGAGGTAATCAGTGATGGTGCGATTAGCCAAGGCAAAACCAACTCGTAAGCCTGCTAAGCCGTAAGCCTTAGAGAAGGTACGTAAGATCACAAGATTTTGGTATTTTTTGAGCCAAGCGATACTATCGTAGCGTTGCTCAGGCCGCAGATATTCGGTATAAGCTTCATCGAGCACCACCAAAACCTGTTGTTGATACGTGTCTTGGACTTTTTGCAAGAAGGCCTCGATGGCCTGCGCCTCTAGATAAGTGCCGGTCGGATTGTTAGGATTGGCCAAAAAGACTACAGAAGTATCGTCTTGAATCGACTCAAACATGGCCTCTAAATCAGCGCCGTAATGCTTGGCCGGCACTTGTATATGCTTGGCACCGCGTGCTTGTGTACTGAGACGGTATACCAAAAAAGCGTACTGCGAATAAGCGCAGGACTTACTGTGATCTAAAAATGCCAAACTAATCAGTTCAAGTAAATCATTGGAGCCATTCCCCAGGGTAATACAGTCACTATCAAGCTGATAGTGCTCTGCCAGCGCGGCTTTGAGATCAAAAGCATTCGCATCTGGATAACGCCCCAGTTCAGAAACTGGGCTTTGTGTGAGTTGCTCGATTAGGGCCTCTTTGACTTTTGGTGAAAAACCCAGAGGATTCTCATTGGAAGCTAACTTCACAATATCCTTAACAGGTAAGCCTAATTCACGGCCTAATTCTTCGATGGGCTTACCGGCTTGATATGGCGCCATCGCCTCAACACAATCATTGACTGCATAGTGATTTTTTTTCAGTGTCATACTACTCCCCCTCTTAATGGCATTATTGTTGTGGATATGATCCTAAGATTTTTAGGAAAGACGATAATTTATGTAAGTCCGCCAAGGCCTTTTTGACCGCCGCATCCTCCTGATGGCCCAAAATATCGATATAAAAATAGTATTCCCACTGCCCTGTTCGTGCTGGTCTTGATTCAAACCGTGACATGGAAACATTATGTTCGGCAAAAGGCGCTATAAGCTCATGCACGGCCCCAACGCGATTAGGTACCGCCACGATAAGACTGGTTTGATCGCGGCCCGTGCTGTGATTTTCAACATGGCCAATGGCTAAAAAACGGGTTTTGTTATTAGCATCGTCTTGAATACCCTCGGCGACAATATTGACATCCCAGGCCAAGGCGGCATGCGAGCCGGCTATTGCCGCGGCCTCTGGATCTTGGGTCACTAGACGCACGGCTTCTGAATTGCTCGCCACCGAAATCGGGGTAACATTTGGATAATTTTGTGAAAGCCAGTGGTGGCATTGGGCCAGGGCTTGTGGATGCGCTAACACGCGTTTGACCCCGCGCATTGTACCGGTCTGAGTCAATAAGCAATGACGTATAGGTAAAGTACGCTCGCCATGTACTTTAAGGGTGGTTTTAAGAAGTAAATCTTGGGTCCGATTCACGGCGCCCTCAGTGGAATTCTCTACGGGTACCATACCGCAGTCGGCTTGTCCCGCTTCGACCGAACGAAACACCTCATCAAAGGAGGCACAAGGTACGGGGACAATGGCGTGCCCATAAAATTGATAAGCGGCCTGCTCAGAAAATGAACCCTTCGGACCTAAATAGGCAATTCTTAAACCTCGTTCCAGGCCACGGCAGGCCGAGATAATCTCGGTCCAGACGGCATTAACGGCCTCTTTGGGAAAAGCCTGCGTACGATTGCCTTGCTGTAATTTACGGATAATTTGTGCCTCGCGCTCAGGCTTAATAATGCTATCGTCAGCACTAAATTGCAATTTAACTTTGCCGACCTCGATAGCCATTTGGGCGCGTTGATTGAGCAACTGTAATAATTGCTGATCTATGCTGTCAATTTGATCGCGCAGGGGTTTGAGGTGGTCAAGTAAGGATTTATCCATGGCGGCGCTCAAACTCTTGCATAAAATCCACCAACGCCTGCACACCCTCGAGGGGCATAGCATTATAGATAGATGCGCGCATACCGCCAACCGATTTATGACCTTTGAGGTTGAGCAAACCTGCTTGCTTGGCTTGCTTGAGAAACGCCTCATTGAGTGATTCGTCAGCGAGTGTAAACGGCACATTCATGCGTGAACGGTAGCGCCGTTGCACTGGATTATGATAAAAATCAGAGGCATCAATCGTTTGATATAACAACTCGGCTTTGCGTTTATTGCGTTGCTCGATGACGGCTATTCCGCCTTCATTGAGTAACCAACGATACACTAGACCGGCGATATAAATGGCGTAGGTAGGCGGCGTATTAAAGCTCGAATGCGCTTGAGCGACATTGGCATAATTAAAGGCTGAAGGACAGATATCCGCGGCTTTGCCCAGTAAATCCTTACGCACCACCACGATGGTCACGCCCGCTGGACCCGCATTTTTTTGGGCACCCGCATACAATAAGCCGCATTTTTGGACATCAAATTGGCGCGACAAGAAATGCGAAGACACATCGACGACGAGTTCGGTACTTGGTGCCCCTAGGGCATCAAGATCAGGTAAGGTAGCAATTTCGAGGCCACCAATGGTCTCATTACTACAAAAATGCAAATAAGAAGCCTCAGGATCCAGCTGCCACGTCTCAAATTCTGGTATCCACGTGGCGGGCGCATAGTGATGCTCATCAATCACTTGCTCCGTCATATTGCTCGCGGCCAGATGAATTTGGCCATAGCGCTGAGCTTCGTGATAGGATTTTTTGGACCAATTACCCGTCACCACATAGTCCGCTTTGTGAGCGTCTTTGAGAGCGATTAAGTTCAGCGGTACCACAGCGTTTTGGGCTGTCGCCCCGCCTTGCATAAATAGCACTTCGTAATCCTCTGGCGCTTGAATTAAGGTCCGCAAATCTGCTGCCGCTTGCTCATATATCTGCACAAATTCAGCGCCACGATGACTCATTTCCATCACTGACTGGCCACTGCTGTGCCAATTAATCATTTCCTCGGCCGCCTGTTGCAATACGGCCTTCGGTAAAACGGAAGGACCGGCGGAGAAATTCCAAAAAATATCTTGAGTCATTATTCGTCCTCCTTATCTGATGACGGCGCCTCAGTGTCGGTTTTCTGCACGGAGGTATCGGACACTACGTCTGGCGGCGTTGTCGCACTCGCGTCGCTGGCAGGTGTGACAGTTTCGTTTTCTTCGTCAAGCTCCAGATCGTCAATATCAGCTTCTGCAACACGGCTAATACCCGACAAATAATCCCCTTCGTCAATACCAATTAGGGTTACGCCTTGCGTATTACGACCCACCACACTAATTTGGGCGGCACCAGTACGTACAATCACACCCGCATTGGTAATTAACATGACTTCATCACTTTCTTCGACTAGAACTGCGGCCACGACCTTACCGTTGCGCTCAGACGTTTGAATCGAAATTACACCCATGACACCGCGACCATGGCGCGCATAATCGGCCACTTTGGTACGTTTACCATAACCATTTTCGCAAGCGGTTAAGACGGTGAGTTGTTCGTCCTTAGCGACAATTAAAGAGATTAAGGATTGCTCTGCGTCAAGCCGCATGCCTCGGACCCCACGCGTGTTGCGACCCATCGGACGCACATCAGTTTCGGAGAAACGCACGGCCTTACCCGCGTCAGAGAACAGCATAATATCTGAATGACCATCCGTCACACCCGCACCAATCAAATAATCTCCCTCATCGAGCTTGACCGCAATAATGCCGCTCTTACGTGGATTGGAAAAATCGGCCAGCGGTGTTTTCTTGACGGTACCTAATTTAGTGGCCATAAAGACGTAATGATCATCGCTGAATTCTTTGATCGGTAAAACGACGGTAATGCGCTCGCCTTCAGACAATGGTAAGAGATTCACTAATGGCCGTCCCCTTGAAGCCCGTGAGCCTTGTGGCGCTTCGTAGACCTTGAGCCAATAGACTTGACCATGATCAGAGAAACATAAGAGGTAATCATGGGTATTGGCCACAAATAAGGTATCGACCCAGTCATCATCCTTAGTGGTCAGAGCCTGTTTTCCACGGCCACCCCGACGTTGTGATCGGTACTCCGACAATGGTTGTGACTTAATATAGCCACTATGGGAAATGGTCACCACCATCTCCGTCGGGGTGATTAAGTCTTCGATATCGATTTCGGACGTATTCACTTCAATCTCGGAGCGACGGACATCCTTGGCGCCAAACTCTTCTTTGATTTCGTTGAGTTCACTCGCGATAATTGCAGAAATTCGCTCTGGTCTGAAGAGAATATCGATGAGGTCCGCAATCAACAGAATCGCTTGACGGTACTCATCAATGATTTTGTCTTGTTCGAGCCCCGTGAGACGTTGCAAACGCATATTAAGAATTTCTTGCGCTTGGATTTCACTGAGACGATAGCCACCATTGGCTTGTAGACCCAAAGCAGGATCCAAGCCCTCGGGTCTAAAGGCGGCGCTGCCGCCCAAGGCAAATTTGACGACCTCATCGCTTTGTAAAAGATTGCTCACTAGAGAGGAATTCCATTCTCTATCCATGAGGGCTTGACGGGCTTCGTTGGGATTGGCCGCGCTTTTGATGATGGCAATAAAATCATCAATATTATCCAAAGCCACTGCCAGCCCCTCAAGAATATGGCCTCGATCTCGGGCTTTGCGTAATTGATAAACCGTACGACGATTAACGACTTCACGGCGATGCTCTAAGAAATACTCGACTAATTGTTTGAGATTCAATACCCTTGGTTGGCCATTAACTAAGGCCACCAAATTCATACCAAAGGTTTCTTGTAATTGTGTGAGTTTAAAGAGGTGATTGAGGACGATTTCGGGATTTTCACCGCGCTTGAGCTCAATCACGACGCGCATTCCGTCCTTATCGGATTCATCGCGAATATCAGAAATGCCATCAATACGCTTATCGAGTACCAAATCGGCGATTTTTTCTTGGAGCGTTTTTTTGTTGACTTGATACGGAATGGCATCAATCACAATAGCTTGACGTTTGCCGTGATCAAAGTCCTCTATATGGGTCTTGGCACGCATCACCACGCGGCCCTTACCTGTACGGTACCCCTCGCGCACCCCAGATAAACCATAAATAATACCGCCCGTTGGGAAATCCGGTGCCACAATATGCTCAAGCAAATCATCAACGCTGCAATCGGGCTGTTGCAAACAATGTAAACAAACGTTAACAACCTCGGTCAGGTTATGGGGCGGAATATTAGTAGCCATGCCCACTGCAATCCCTGAGCTACCGTTGATTAGCAAATTAGGTATGCGGGACGGCAAGACTAAGGGCTCTTGTTCGCTACCATCATAGTTAGGGCCAAAATCGACCGTTTCTTGGTCAATATCGGTCAGGAGTTCGTGCGCAATCTTGGCCAAACGCACTTCGGTATAACGCATAGCCGCGGCACTATCGCCGTCGATGGAACCAAAGTTACCCTGGCCATCAACCAGCATATAGCGCATAGAGAAGTCTTGAGCCAGACGTACAATCGTATCGTATACTGCACTTTCACCATGCGGATGATATTTACCGATAACGTCACCGACAATACGAGCGGATTTTTTGTGAGCCCGATTCCAACTATTGTTGAGCTCGTTCATAGCATATAAAACCCGGCGATGCACGGGCTTGAGGCCATCACGCACATCGGGTAAGGCCCGCCCTACAATCACACTCATGGCGTAATCGAGGTAGCTGCGTGACATCTCATCTTCTAGAAAAACGGGTAGGGTTTCTTTGGCAAACGCTTCCATACAAACTCACAACTTCATATAGTTATTATTAAAGATTACTAGTTTAGCATTAATACCCTATAGACTCGGATTTGCGAGACGCCAAGCAAGATTTTGCAGACAATTTTGCTTACATAATTTATACTGCTGAAAATATCCAGTCACAAAAGAGAATCATTCTTATTTGTTAATAAACAACAGCAGCGTGCTGGCCTGTGTGGTGATAATGCAATATGTAGCTTTTACACAACAGTAAAATTAAAATCCTTGGCATTTAATCAATTTCCAGCGCTTTTTGACATTTTAAGCTGCAAAAGTTTAGCGAATTATTTTAATATCGTTATTAAGGCACGGGATCCTGTATTTAAATGTTTTGAATCATTTGTAAAGCATTGTTATACTATCCCTGATATCCAATCTGCGGCGGTTTCGCTGCGAGTAACTTTTTAGCTAACAAGCTCATCGAGGAGAAACATGAATAAAGCCTCTAAATTCGCATTAGCATTCGCCATTGCAACTGCTGCAACTACTGGCGTGGCTCAAGCTCAAGCTCAAAGTCAAACGACTATTGATAACTGGCAAAATCCTTACGGTTTAATTTGGATGAACGGTACAGGCGAACATTGCTGGCGTGATAACTACTGGACTCCAGCAACAGCAGCTCAAGGTTGCGGTCGCCCAGAACAACCAAAAGAAATGGTAGCCCAAAAAGTTACCTTCAATGCTGATACTTTCTTTGATTTCGACAAATCAACGATCAAACCAGAAGGTCGTAACATCCTTAACCAAGTGGCTCAACAAACTAACCAAGTGGTTCTTGAGTCTGTGTTAGCTACTGGTCATACTGACTCTGTTGGTACTGATAAATACAACCAAGGCCTTTCTGAGCGTCGTGCTGCCGCTGTTAAAAACTACCTCGTTTCTCAAGGTGTTCCAGCTGACCAAATTATCGCTCAAGGTCGCGGTGAAGCTCAACCAATCGCCGACAACAAAACTCGTGAAGGTCGTGCTCGCAACCGTCGCGTAGAAGTTGAAATTATCGGTACTCGCCGCTAATTCTACTGACTTCTTATGGAAGTGGTCTCAGGCGACTTTCATAAACACTTAAAAAGCCCCTGATCAGGGGCTTTTTTTTAGGCTTTAATTCATTTAGCTCATCTCGCTCTAGTTATGTCTACACATCCAGAAAACGTTGATCCTTCCGAAATTGAAAAATTTACCGCTGTGGCTGCTAATTGGTGGAGTCCAGAGGGCGAGTTCAAACCTCTGCATCGCATCAATCCACTGCGCCTGGCATGGATCGAAGAAGTTTCGGGATCACTCAAGGGCAAAAAAGTCATCGATGTCGGCTGTGGCGGCGGCATTCTCTCAGAGAGCCTGGCGGCCCAAGGGGCGGATGTCACGGGGATTGATCTGGCCAAAAAATCGCTACAAATCGCGCGTTTACACAGCCTGGAGTCTGGCATTAAAGTGCAGTATCAAGCCATCGCCGCCGAAGAGATGGCAGCGCTACACGCCGAGCAATTCGATATTGTGACCTGCATGGAAATGCTCGAGCATGTTCCAGATCCAGCACAAATCATCCAAGCCTGTGCCCAAATGCTAAAGCCAGGTGGCTGGTTATTTTGTTCCACCATTAATCGTAATCGTCGCTCCTATTTCAAGGCTATCTTAGCGGCTGAATACATTATGGGACTTGTGCCTAAAGGGACGCATCAACATAGTAAATTTATCCAACCGAGCGAACTTGCCAATTATCTTCGACAAAATCATTTAGCCCTCAGTGCCATTAAGGGATTAAGTTATAATCCTTTATCAGACACTTACTTTTTAACGAATGATGCCAGCGTGAACTATATGTTGGCAGCTCGCAAATGATTACCACTGTTTTATTTGATTTTGATGGTACCTTAGTCGATAGTGCCCCCGATCTTGTGTATGCCGCCAATCAACAACGGCGGCGACGAGGACTTGAGCCCCTCCCCTACGAGCACTTGCGTAATTTCGCTTCTAAGGGCAGTGCGGGCTTAATTGAACAAGCGCTCGGTATCTTGCCCCAGGATCCTGAATTTGCGACTATTAAGCAGCAGTTCCTTGACGATTACGAAGCGGTGAGCCCGAGCCAGACGAATTACTTTCCGGGAATTTTAGACTTATTAGAAAATCTCGAAAAAAATCGCTTCAAATGGGGTATCATGACGAACAAGGTCGAATATCTTGCTATTCCGATCTTTAAGCACTTTGGGCTAGACCAACGCAGCGCTGTCAATGTTTGTGGTGATACTACAGCACACTCCAAGCCACATCCTCTACCTCTTCTGTACGCTGCCGAGCAAATCAACGAGAAGCCTCAACACTGCATTTATATTGGTGACGACGAACGCGATATCGTCGCTGGTCGTGCCGCTGGCATGAAGACCATCGCTGTCACCTATGGTTACTCACTAAATGCAAAAACTGCCGCCGCTTGTCAAGCAGATGCCATCAGTACCAGCCCCGAAGCACTTTTTAACATCATTCAAAATTTGACTACATAAATAATTCATGAAAGTCTCTGTGTTAAATAGCCGTCCGATTATCCAAGCCTGCACCCTTGGTGCGATGGTCTTGACGTTGAGCGCCTGTGGTACTCAGCACGCCTCGCCCGCCACCCAAAGTGGCAGTCGCTTAGTTTATAACGGCGCTCACAAAAACAAACATTTCTCTTTTTGGCACAAACAAAATAACGATCACTGGAATGAGATAATTGCGCGTCTCCAACAAAACAAACCATTCAAGTCCGCAAAAGTCGATATTACGCCAGTGCAAGACGGTAGTTTGCGCATCTCTGCTACCGTTGACGACCTTCTCAAACGCAATAATAAAAACCTCACGAGCAATGCCCAATCGATTCTCAAAAGCATTGGTAAAGAGCTAGATCAAGATCAAAGCCTACGCCTCAAAATCGTGGGTCACACAGACGATACGGGCTCCGACATGCAAAATCAACTGATTTCACTGAGCCGAGCCAATACCTTGGCTCAGTACTTGATCAAACAAGGGGTCAATAGCATGCGCATTGATGTGGAGGGCCGCGGTTCTATCGACCCTATGTTGCCCAATAATTCTCGCAAAAATCGCAATTTGAATCGACGCGTAGAGCTCTATATTTATCAGCTTGACGAATAAGCTGCTTGTGATTACCAAATCAGCGCCTAGTGCCTAATCCCTAATCCTAAAAGCCGGCAGGTACTCGCATCAACGCATCAATAATCACAATAGCCGCAATAGTTACAAAAAAGGGAGCCGAAGCTCCCTTTAATCCGTTCTGTTGCCAAGTGGATTAGGCTCCTAGCCGCGAAATTAGGCGGCTAATGCATAACTTTCGTCATTAGCATTTATAAGATTTGCTTGATTTACGGTCATCGCCTACCGGCTGCCGATTTCCCTAGCTTCTCCTGTCGAAACCAAGTACGCCCCCAGCAATAAAATACTAGCACCACTAATACGCTATTGGTGGAGGCGGCGGGAGTCGAACCCGCGTCCAGAAGACATTCAGTCAACCAGATAAACAGCTTATCCTCCATTATAAAAAAAACCATCTGAGCAGTCAAACATGAGATTTATGCCCATAATGCACTTAAGCCCTCTGCTTTCTTATTACTGAAACTAATACTGTTAAAATATTAGGTTAAATTAAATAGGTGTATCCCCTTTAAATTAATCATGAATCAGATTTTTGTTATCCCTACAGCGATTAATCTCGAGCCGAGCCAAGCGCCAGAAAAGCTCGATAAATTACTGCACAGTCTACAAAACATCAACGCCCAGGTTCCTGCGGCACGCATTATAGTCGTCGATTATAGTTTTGAGCCCTTAAGTGAGGATGAGAAACAACGCTTTACAGCCAGTGTGGATTTATTTGCCCAACACACGCCCCATCCTGCGGTTCAAGCACTCAGAAAAACCTTGCAAAACGATGCGCAAGTAGCTGAATTGGCCGAGATGCTAGCCCTGACCTGGACCCTATCAACCCTAGGTCATAATCAACTGATCCAAAACGATGATTTTGTGACGATCATCAGTGCCGGCAAAACCTTACAGTCGGATTACTTTAATCTGATTCAACACATCGAAAAATTCCAAAACAAGATTATTTTGCCCAAAAATCCCACCCAGCAAGATGAGCAACGCTGTGGTCATTATTGGTTCTTTGCGGCGCTCCAACTAACTGCAGTGATCGATGCCTTAATGCAAGCGAGCGAACATAAACTCGAACAATTGGAAGCCCACAAAAACATCGGTTTTATGAGCGCTTTATTTAAATATCTGCCTTCTGCTGATATTTACTACCAATAACCTAAACGTTAGAACTATGTTTAAAATTTCCAAAACCTTTAGTTTTGATATGGCGCATTTGCTAGATGGACACGATGGCAAATGCCAGAATCTACATGGCCATACCTATACCCTAGAGGTTGAATTAAGTGCCGAATTGATTGAACATGGCCCCAAAAAAAGTATGGTGGCCGATTATGGTGATATTAAAGCCACGGTCAATCGTTTGATTTTGCAGGACTTGGATCATGCGTTTTTGTACGACAAAAATAGCCCACGCGAAAGCGCTATCGCTGAGCTCCTGATAGAGTTGCAATCCAAAGTCTACGCCCTAGAGACACGTACCACCGCCGAAGAGATCGCGCGTTTTATTTATCGCAAACTCAAAACCCAGAGCGACTTACCCATAAGTGCCGTGCGTTTGTGGGAGACCCCCAGTTCTTTTTGTGAGTACAAGGAATCATGAAAGCCGTCGTTCCTGTTCAAGATATGCGTCACTTACCATCAACTGAAGAACCCAGCTACAAAATAGTAGAGATTTTTCATAGTCTACAGGGCGAAGGCTATAACACGGGCATGCCTAGTATTTTTATACGGTTTGGTACCTGTAATTTGACCTGTGATTGGTGCGACACCGAATACAATAAATTCACACGCCTGAGTTTGTCGCAAATCTACCAAACCGTAAAGCAATATGATTGCAAAAACATCATTATTACGGGGGGTGAACCCACCATTCAGCCGCAAATTCGCACCCTCTTACAAACACTCAAACAAGCGGGTTATTTCCTGGCCATAGAGACAAACGGTCTTACGGCAGTGCCTCCTGAAATAGACTATATCGCCTGTAGCCCCAAAGCCATGTATGCCGAAAAATACCGGGATAAACTCATCGAGTACGCGGATGAAGTCAGAATTGTGTGTGACGACGACATCCTGCCGTTTTGTCAAGCCATTGCTCAACGCTTGACGGCAAAGCATTATTATTTGTCACCCTGTGAACGCGGTGGGGTCATGAATATTCTCGAGACCATTACGGCCATTGGCCAACTCAACAGCAACCCTGAATCGCCCCATTGGCAACTCAGCATCCAGAGCCATAAACTCGCCAATATCGAATAAATAAGTGCAGTCATCAAGACTGCACTTTTGGTAGTAAGGCCGCTTTCTAGCGGCACGCAGATAAGAAATGAACCTTAATCTTTTTTATTCTTTTTGCCCTTTTCAAAGATCTTTAGGTGCGTCATATCTAAGGCGATATTGGCCGCTTCGCGGGCGCTAGTATCGAGGTTTTTCTTGCGCTTTTCTTCATCAGCCAATTCTTTTTTGAGATCGCCCTCTCCGTAAGATAAACCATCATCAAGCTTAAAGACGCCGACGTCTGATTCACCCAGCGCTTTACGGCGCTCATTAAAGGACTCACGTTTTTTCTCCATCTCCTGACGCTCTTTGACGCGATCATCGTAATTTAAGGACGTTTTCTTGCGGTTGGAGAGTTCAAGCGAATATTCCTGCTCTTCTTTAAAGAGCTTCCAGCTATCAGAACTGTCAGCACGTTCTTCGTGTTGTGATTTGAGCTGACTTAGGGCACTGTCAAGATCTAATACGGCTTTGTATTGAGCCGGTTTAATCTCTGACCATTGCATAGCATTGTCGTAACTGGATTCACCTAACTCTTCTCGGTTAAAGGCCGATGGGAAGACAATATCTGGTTCTACCCCCTTGACTTGTGTCGATGAGCCATTGACTCTAAAGAATTTTTGGATGGTCCACTTGAGGGCCCCTAACTGTTCATTCGGTTCACCGCGCATTTGAATAAAGTCAGATAAATCAGACATGGTTTGCACCGTCCCCTTACCCCAGGTACGATCACCGACGACCACACCGCGTTGGTAATCTTGAATCAAACCTGCAAATATCTCTGAGGCCGAAGCAGAAAGACGGTTGACCATCACCACGACAGGTTTTTGCCATAAGGCGTCTGCGTCTCTTGGTGTTTTTAGGACTTTGACTCGACCTTCAGCGTCACTGACTTGTACCACGGGTTTGTCGGCCCCAATAAATAAACCACTTAATCTAGCGGTTTCACCAAGCGAGCCACCGCCGTCATTACGTAAATCTAGGACAAGCGCGGCCACATCTTTGCCTTTGAGATCATTAATGATTTTTTTGACATCATTGGTGATACTCTTGAAGTTCGCTTTACGTTCTTTGTGGGCTTCGAAGTCCTCGTAGAAGCTAGGAATCTCAATCACAGCCACTTTTTTCTTGGTGCTTTTGCCATCACTATCTTTGTCGTCAACCTCCAACATTTTGAGGCGCGCGGCTTGATCTTCCATCATGACCTGATCACGCACAATAGTGGCTATCTTGGTTTTGCTATCAATCCCTTCTTCGCTAGGAATATACTCGATTCTCACGGTACTGCCCCGCTTACCGCGGATTTTTTTGACGATTTCATCGAGACGCCAATCGACCACATCCTCCATCGGGCCATTTTTGCCTTGACCCACGGCGACTATGCGATCACCCGGTTTGAGCTGACCGTTCTTTTGGGCGGGGCCGCCCGCCACGACTTCGCGAATCATGCCGTATTCATCACGTTTTTGGAGCACGGCACCAATACCATCGACGGACAAACTCATCTGTACTTGGAAGTTTTTGGCGGTACTTGGACTCATATAGCTCGTGTGCGGATCGGTACTATCGCCATAGGCGTTTAAGAATAGTTCGGCCACATCTTCGCTATTACTGCGTAGAATTTGGTTGAGGTTATTCTTATAACGACGCTTAAGCTTCTCGACGATTTCCGCGTCTTTAGTGTCGGCTAGCTTAAGGCGCAAATAATCGTTTTTGACTTTTTTGCGCCATAGATCTTGAATTTCTTCTTCGGTGTTGAGCCATGGTGCCTTGGTGCGATCCGCGGTGTACTCTTCTTTTTTGCTAAAGTCAAAAGGCTGCTTTTTGTCAAGCAGACTCATCGCATAATTAAAGCGGCTTTTGACCCGCTCGCGATATAACTTAAAAATATCAAACGGCACTTCTAGGCGACCTGTCTGGATCATATCGCCCATTTGAATTTTGTACTGATCAAATTTATCAATATCACTTTGCAACAAAAATACCTTCATGGGATCCAAGGCTTCAAAATACGATTTGAAGATTTTTTTGGACATCTCATGATCTAAGGGAAGTTTTTCGTACTCTAAGTGCGTGAGCACGCGAGACATAATAAAGGAAGCTTTAGCAAAGCTGCGCTCTGGGACTAATTTAGGTTCTAAAGTTTTGCGCTCTGACTGTGCCGCCTCAGAGTCATCTTTGTCGGCCTGCACCTTGGGGTTGTTTTTAGCGAGCAATGGCTGCGTGGTCTCAAGGGTATGAGCAACAGCATAAGTACTCACCAAGGCTAATGTCGTTGCTAAAAGTGTTTGTTTAAATTTCATACTTAAAAACCTATTTTTTTTGTATCTGTTTATTCTATGCAATGCACAGAGAAATTGTCCATAAGCACTGCTAAAATTAAAAAATGACCGTCAGTCATTGAGGTTTCATTTTTTAGAAAGGTATTTCATGCAAGCAATTCGCCAGACAACTCGCGTTCTTAGTCTCGCAACATTGGTCTTGAGTTTAGCGGCTATGAGCCAGCCGAGCATGGCTCAAGAATCAGCGCAATTTGCGCAGTGTCTTAATAATTTACAAGCCCAAGCCAGCCAAAACGGTGTCAATAGTGCGACTTATCAGCAGCTAACACAGGGTTTGCAGCCTGATTTAAGTATTCTAGACAAACTTGATAAGCAGCCCGAATTCAAGACACCAATTTGGGATTATATGGCTTCATTAGTGGATGAACAACGCATACAAGAAGGTAAACAACAATTACGCAAACATCAAGCAACGTTACAAAAGCTTAAAATTCAGTATGGCGTTGATCCAGAGGTAGTCGTAGCGGTGTGGGGTGTTGAAAGCAATTATGGACAGAACTTTGGTAAGTATCCGCTTATCCAAGCCCTAGGTACCTTAAGCTGTTACGGACGTCGCCAAAGCTTTTTCCGCAAAGAGTTCTTTGCCAGCCTGAGGATTATACAATCGGGAGATATTCAAGCAGATCGCCTCAAAGGCTCTTGGGCCGGTGCTTTTGGTCACACGCAATTTATGCCGAGTACGTTTGAGCGCTTAGCTGTCGATGGCGACGGTGATGGTCGTAGAGATCTCATAGATAATGAAGTCGATGCCTTAGCGTCAACCGCCAATTATCTGGCCAAAAGCGGTTGGCGGCGCGATCAACCCTGGGGCTTTGAAGTCAAACTCCCTACTAATTACCCCGCCTCAAAAAGCGGCCGCAAGTTTCGTCAACCTTTAAGCTATTGGAGTCAGCAAGGCATTAGCAATATCTATGGTCAATCGTTGAGCACCGAAGTCGCGGGCAACCCACAAGCTGCGCTATTGTTACCCGCAGGGGTACAAGGCCCCGCCTTTATCGTCTTTAAAAATTTTGATGCGATTTACAGCTATAACGCTTCAGAAAGCTATGCACTAGCGATTGCACATCTGGCTGATCGATTTAAGGGTAAAGGGGGTTTTGTGACACCGTGGCCGACAGATGATCTCGGCTTGTCACGCCAAGAACGCGTGCAATTGCAGCAAATCTTGCTGCAAAAAGGCTATGACATTGGCCAAGCGGACGGCATGATTGGCGCCAAATCACGCCAAGCTATCCAAAGCGAAGAACAGCGTTTAGGCCTACCCGTCAAAGGCCGAGCTGGCCAAAAAATCCTCCGTTTATTGCAACAAAGCCAATAAAAAAAAACCGTAGCGTCACCATGTGGCGCTACGGTTTGAAACAACTGGCTTAATCGCCGTCAAGAATACTCTGTTCTAGGCGCCCTGCTTCGGCGGCGCTACCCATAGGCACAAATAATTGCCCTTGGGTGAGCGGTTTAGAAATATTAATAATAGAAACTAAGCCACCTTTGTAAGTGACCGTTAGGGCCTTACCTACGTTATTACTGGTGATTTGGCGTAATTTCTCTTGACCCGCCGTGGAAAAATGCAAATTCAGCAAGGGATTATTATTGCTATCTTGCACAGCAATCACATTGTCTAGGTCGCTACGTAACAACGTGTGACGCGGATCGACGTAGATGCTTTGGCCTTTTTGTTCGACTAAGGTGTAACCCTCTTGGGCGCTGCGAGAGGATAAGTAAATCACCAAGGAGGATTTGCTGGTAGGCGCTTTTGTGCTAGTTCTGGCAGGCGCTTGTGGCACAGCGGGTGCAGCGGGTGTCTGGGTTGGTTGATTTACTACTTGCTGGTCATTAGTAAAATGCGTACCAAACCAATGATCTACAGTACTACAGCCCCCTAACAAAGCCAGCGCCGTCAGCGACGTCAATAGAGGAATCTTCTTTAAAGTCATAATCGAGAACTCACACATAAAAAGTTAATTGAGCTAAGAACGTGTTAGCACTTCAATTATATAATTATCTGTATACAAATAAAATTTTTTGTTACTGATTACTGATTTATTTACAAAAAACGCTCATGCGGTTTGAGGTAACGCCACATACCTTGAGGTAAATCGGCCAATAATACATTGCCCATACGCACACGCTTAAGACCTGTGACCTTGAGACCAACAATCTCGCACATACGTCGAATCTGCCGCTTCTTGCCTTCTTGCAATATAAAACGCAACTGGTCCTCATTAATCCACTCAACTTCGGCCGGTTTGAGCGCCGCGCCATCCAACGATAAGCCATGTCTAAGCATTTTGAGACCATTACTTTGCAAATTGCCAGAGACGCGCACAATATATTCTTTTTCGACCTCTGAATCTTCGGCAATTAACTGTCGCGCGACTGTACCATCCTGTGTGAGTACCAGTAGTCCCTGGGAATCAATATCCAAACGTCCCGCCGGCGCCAAACCTTTGAGGTGTTGGGTCGAGAAACTATGCTTGTCTTTATCAAATTGATTTCGCGCCTGTATTAAAGAGGCGGCCGTTTTGTATTGCCCTTCCGCTTGATGCGAGACATAACCCACCGGCTTATTGAGGATTATGGTGACGCGCTCCTGCTGCTTTTCTTGAGCGATTTTATCGAGACTGATGCGTTGCTCAGGGTAGGCTTTTTCGCCCAGTTTAGCCACTCTGCCGTCGACTTTGACCCAGCCTTTTTCGATGTAATGGTCAGCCTCACGTCGTGAACACATGCCTCTGTCGGCGAGAATTTTGGAGATTCTTATTTTTTGCATTGGATAAACACCACTAAGCTACTGAATTACAAGGCATTTTCGTTGATTTCACCGGTTCGTATACGGATGGTTTTGTCAATGGTGGTCACAAAAATTTTGCCATCACCAATTTTTCCCGTATGTGCCGCCGCGATAATAGCCTCGATGCAGGCGTCGACCTGCTCTTGAGTGACAGCAACGTCAATCCGCACCTTAGGCAAAAAATCGACAACGTATTCGGCGCCGCGATACAGTTCTGTATGGCCTTTTTGGCGACCAAAACCCTTAACTTCCGTGACGGTCAGACCATTAATACCAATTTCTGAGAGTGCTTCACGCACTTCATCTAATTTAAAGGGTTTAACAATGGCAGTAATAAGTTTCATAGTAAAAATCTAGTATTTGAAAGCATTCGTGACCGCATAACGACGATCTGGACCAAAGGATCTAGTGGTGATTTGGGGACCCACGGCGCCCTGTTGGCGCTTATATTCGTTAATACGGATGAGGTGCGCGACCCGCTTGACCACGTCTTCTTCAAAGCCTTGCGCCACAATCTGCGGCACCGCCTGATTATGTTCCACAAATTGCTCAATAATGGCATCTAAGATTTCGTACGGCGGTAAGCTGTCTTGGTCTTTTTGATCAGGCGCTAACTCTGCTGAAGGCGGGCGCGTAATAATGATCTCTGGGATCATTTCTGTACCTGCGGTTTGATTACGCCATTTGGCAAGGCGATAGACGAGCGTCTTCGGTACGTCTTTAAGCATAGCAAAGCCGCCCACCATATCACCATAAAGCGTACAATAGCCCGTGGCCAATTCAGATTTATTGCCTGTCGGTAACACCAAACCGCCCAGTTTATTAGAAAGCGCCATTAACAAGGTCCCGCGTATGCGCGCTTGTAAATTTTCTTCCGTAGTATCTACGGCTTTGCCTTGGAAAGGCTCGGCTAAGGCCTTTAAAAATGCTTGTTGCAAGTTTTCAATCGCGACAGTATATGACTGTGAACCAAGATGATCGGCCATTTGTTGGGCGGCCGACACTGAAATATCGGCTGTATACTGAGAGGGCATTAACACCGTGGTGATATTGTGAGCCCCTATGGCATCGGCCGCAATCGCAAAGACCACTGCCGAGTCAATACCGCCGGACAACCCTAATACGGCTTTTTTGAAACCATTTTTCTGGAAATAATCCTGAGTGGCTAGCACCAGCGCTTGCCAAACCTGCTGCTCCAGGCAGGGTTGATTGTCAAAGGATTCTGACGCCGTGCCGTCCAGCGCGTGCCAGCGACCCTCTTGGAACTCATAGACTGACAACGCTTCTTGGAAGGACGGCATTAGATAGCTTGTTTGCGAGTCACTATCCAAGAGCATGGATTGACCATCAAACACGACATTATCCTGGCCGCCGACCGTGTTGCAGTAAAAAATAGTCGCCTTACACTCGGCTTGCAAACCGCTAATAGCCTTATAACGCTGCTCGCGCTGATGAATTTGATAGGGCGAAGCCGCTAATACCAGTACAGTATCGGGTTGATCCTCTAATAATTCCTTGCGCAGTTGCTCATTGCTTAGATCTTGATGAATTAGCAGGCTTAAGCGAAGCCCTTTGACTTCGAAGCCAGTGCGTTCATGACCGACACTAAAATAACGTGCTTCCTCTATACCTGAACCACTGGCCAGTGTACGTTTATGGTATTGCTCCCGTACAGCACCGTGGTGAATCAAGGAAGCGCCGTTGTATAAACCATCTTCTTGGCGTTGCGCATGACCAAGCACAATGTGAAGTTCTGGCCAATCCTTGGAGGCTTGCACGATGTGCTCAAAAAAATGTTGCTGAGCTTCATAAAAGTCATCGCGCCATAATAAGTCCTCTGGCATGTAACCACTCAGACTTAATTCTGGTAAGAGCAATACATCTGTTCCTTTGGCAGCGGCCTCTTGAGCGCTTTTGATGATTTTATGGGCGTTGCTTGCTAAATCCCCGAGACTGGGATTGATTTGTGCCATGGCCACACGTAGAGGTAGAGCTTGATCTGTCATGTTCTGTACCCGAAATCTATAAAACAATAGCTACTATTATATTACTTGAGTCACCAAGTAATAACTAAGACAAACGCGCTTTTAAAAACTATAATAAAAAATTCAGTTTCGTTTTGTGAGCTATTATGTCTGAGAACTCGCCCTCTTCTACCAACCAATTTGCCAACAAAAACAATGCTTGGTCTGCACGTTTTAGTGAACCTGTCTCTGAATTAGTTAAGCGCTATACGGCCTCTGTTTTTTTTGAGCAACGCTTAGCTCCCTTCGATATTCAAGGCTCCTTAGCACACGCCGAGATGCTCGCACATTGTAAGGTCATCTCCAAGCCTGACTATGAAGCCATTGAGCAGGGGCTGAAGACGATTTTGCAAGAAATAGAAGCCGATCAGTTTGTGTGGTCTCTCGATCTTGAGGACGTCCATCTCAATATCGAAAAACGCCTTGTCGAATTGGTGGGCGACGCCGGCAAACGCTTGCATACAGGGCGCTCACGCAATGACCAAGTGGCGACAGATATTCGGCTTTGGTTGCGCCACGAAATTGATCAAAGCGCCGCCCTCCTCAAGTCTCTACAACAGGCACTCGCACAGCTAGCGTTGCAACACTATGACACGATTATGCCGGGCTTTACGCATTTGCAAGTGGCTCAACCCGTGACCTTTGGCCACCATGTGCTCGCCTATGCGCAAATGTTTGGTCGTGATTATGAGCGCCTTCAAGACTGTCGCAAGCGTGTCAATCAAAGCCCACTAGGTGCCGCAGCCTTGGCAGGTACCACTTATCCAATTGACCGAGAACGTAGTGCCCGCCACCTCGGTTTTGAGGGTGTTTGCCGTAACTCTCTCGATGCAGTTTCAGATCGCGATTTTGCGATAGAGTTTTGTGCCGCCGTCAGTTTAGTGATGACCCATATTTCACGTTTTTCTGAGGAACTGGTTTTATGGATGAGCCCACGCGTTGGCTTTATTCAATTGGCGGATCGCTTTTGTACGGGTAGTTCTATTATGCCTCAGAAAAAAAATCCTGACGTCCCCGAATTAGCACGCGGCAAAACAGGTCGCGTTCATGGCAATTTAATGGCGCTACTCACCCTCATGAAAAGCCAACCCTTGGCCTATAACAAGGATAACCAAGAGGACAAAGAAGGCCTTTTTGACTCGGCCGATACCCTACGTGATACCTTGACGATTTTTGTGGATCTGGTTCCTGGTATTCGCGTCAATCGTGATAATATGCGCCAAGCGGCCTTACAAGGCTTCTCGACCGCCACCGATTTAGCGGATTATCTTGTCAAAAAAGGCTTGCCTTTTAGAGATGCCCACGAAACAGTAGCGCTCGCTGTGCGTCAATGTGAAGAACAAGGCAGTGACCTGGCAGATCTTAGTTTGGCGCAATTGCAACAATTACATTCCGCCATCGAGGCCGATGTCTTTGATGTGCTCACACTAGAAGGCTCTGTGGCCGCTCGTCAGCACGTAGGTGGTACCGCACCTGAACAGGTCAAAGCCGAAGCCCAACGCCTACTCTCAGGCGATTGATACGCCTACTACGGCACCTACTGCCGCTTAGAGGGCTCATGAGTCAATAAGCCTGCCCTACTCAAAAAAGCGCCCCAGAAAACCTGGGTCGCTTTTTTAGGATTCATGGTCTAATTTGACGATTTTGTAGACCACATCCGCTGAGAACCCTCGAGCACTAAGAAAGCGAATTTGTTTGGCCTTGTCTTTGAGCGTCAGACAAGGTTTGTGGGCAAATTTGCGTGACCAGACGGCATAAGCGCGATCATATTCGCTCTCACGCAGCTGCTCTTGTACTTCTTGGATCTGTTGGGTACTCAAGTCATGCGGCTTGAGGGCGTCTAAAATCTTACGGCTACCCCACTTAAAGTCGTGGCTGTGAACAAATGCCTGCACAAAGCGCTGATCCGATTGCCAATTTTCTTTTTGGAGACGGGTGATCACAGCATCAATCTCTGCGCGATCTGTACTGAATTTAAGCAGTTTTTGGCGTAATTCTGCCTCGGAGTGCTCACGGCGAGACAGGATAGCGACAGCTTTTGCTAAGAGATTAACCTTATTGGTTTGGTTTGGCTGTGCGGCCTGTTGTAGTTGCGCTTCGAATGCTTGAAATTGTGGATCTCGCTGGCTCATGACGACGCTATGGGTCCTCCTAAAAATCGACGCTTAAAGAAACGCCTGTCGCTCAGGCTAGGGGGACAGACCCCAGCCACTTGCGACAGATCGACTAAGCAAGCTTAGGCATCTGTGGCTGGATCATCGCTGTTTGATGCCTCGGCGCCGACGGTCTGCGCCCGTTGAATAATGCCCATATTCTCACGGATCTTATTTTCGATCTCTATGGCAAGCTCGGGATTTTCTTTGAGATATTCTCGGACATTGTCGCGACCCTGGCCAATGCGGGTGTCGCCATAGCTAAACCAAGAACCCGCTTTATCGATGATGCCAGCCTTAACGCCCAAATCGATAATCTCACCTTCTCGAGAGATACCCGCCCCATACAGAATGTCAAACTCAACTTGTTTGAAAGGCGGCGCAACTTTATTTTTGACCACTTTGACTCGGGTCTCGTTACCCAAGACCTCATCGCCTTTTTTGATGGAGCCGATACGACGGATATCGAGGCGCACAGAAGAATAGAATTTAAGTGCGTTGCCCCCCGTGGTGGTCTCTGGGGACCCAAACATCACACCAATTTTCATGCGAATTTGGTTAATGAAGATCACCATACAATTGGTGCGCTTAATAGAGGCCGTAAGCTTACGTAAGGCTTGACTCATAAGACGCGCTTGCAGACCAGGTAAATTATCCCCCATATCGCCTTCTATCTCGGCGCGTGGTACTAGCGCGGCCACTGAGTCAATGACAATTAAATCCACAGAACCAGAGCGCACCAAGGCGTCTGTAATCTCTAGCGCTTGTTCACCCGTATCGGGTTGAGAAATTAATAAATCAGATAAATTAATCCCCAGGCGCGCTGCGTATTGCACATCAAGGGCGTGCTCGGCATCAATAAAGGCACACGTCCCGCCTTGTTTTTGCATTTCGGCGATGACTTGTAGCGTTAAGGTTGTCTTACCAGAAGACTCTGGGCCGTAAATTTCTATCACCCGTCCACGGGGTAAACCACCAACACCTAAAGCAATATCAAGCCCTAATGAACCTGTAGAAACGACTTTGATATCGTGAGCGACTTCGTTATCGCCATAACGCATCACAGAGCCTTTGCCGAATTGTTTTTCTATTTGGGATAAAGCGGCAGATAACGCTTTGGAGCGCTCGTTACTTTGGTTGCTTTGGTTTTTGTCATTCATAAGGTAAGTCCTTTGCAGTAAAACTGTAATGTATTGGATGCAAATTTAAGGCACAAAATAAGATAATCCAAAATAAACGATCATCTGTCTATACCTAAGCTGCTAAGCATGGCTAATGCAGCCCAAGATGAATCACGACAACGGTGAGAGTCACTTGTTAAACGAATCAATGGGTTACCAGCACAAGCGCAGCACGAGCAACTTAAACGCCCCCACGACTCATAACGCTAAAACCGTTATAGCTGCATTTAACCTAACCTATGCATGACCTAGGCCCGCTATAGTTAAGTTCTGCTTGCCAAGTACTGCTTCATACAAATGTCACTAATGTCACTAATGACATTAATGACCCCTATGTCTGTGATCCATTCTTGGCTAGAATTATGATCGATATTATACTGTATATTTATACAGTTGTGAACTTTCTGTCTACTGTGATTTATTGATCCATTTTAGCACGCGCGGCCTGCCTTTCTTCTACAATAAAACCTGCCGAGGTGGACGTTGTGGTCGTTGCCATTTTCATTACCTATGACACTGACTTGAGGCATCACGACGCTATCAGTCGCGCTACAATATAAGACTTTCTTTTTCAGAAGCAAACTCATTATGTGGTTCAAAAACTTAAAAATATATCGTTTAAATCCGAACTGGCATATCACGGCCGAAGCGCTTTCTGAGGCACTACAGCCGCATGCTTTTAACCCAGGTAACCCTGGCAGAGACACGCAGTTTGGCTGGGTGCCAGTGATGGCTGATGCGGATTTGGTTTATGGTTTACAAAACGTTTTATTTTTGTCCCTAAAGGCCGAAAAAAAGCTCTTACCTGCTTCGGTAATTAATCAATTTGCCCGCGAAAAAGCCAAAGAAGTCGAAGAGCAACAAGGCTATCGTCCTGGCCGCAAGCAACTCAAAGAAATCAAAGAGTTAGTGACCGATACGCTACTCCCAAAGGCCTTTAGTATTTATCGTGAAACCCGCTTGTATCTTGATCTAGAGCACCACTATTTGGTGATTGATGCCGCCTCTCCCACCAAGGCCGACGAGGTCATTTCACAATTGGTCAAAGTGCTCAATCCCATGCCCATTCAATCATATATGACGGCTATTTCTCCTAGTACAGCCATGACCGAATGGTTATATACCGACCAAGCGCCTGCTGGTTTTAGCATTGATCCACATACTGAATTTAAGTCAACCCAACAAGAGCGCGCCACCATTCGTTTTGCCAATATCACGCCCGAACAATCCGAGGTAGCTAAGCATGTCGAGTCTGGCAAAATTTGTTCCAAATTGGGCTTAACTTGGCAAGACAGAGTATCGTTTGTCTTGGATGATACCCTCACTCTCAAAAAAATCACGCCGCTTGAGTTATTGTCAGAAGAAAAAGAACTCGGTAGTTTTGATGAAACCGAGCAATTTGATGCGGATATGACCTTAATGAGTCGTACCTTGGCGCAACTCCTGCAAGACCTCACAGAAGCACTGGGCGGCTTAAAACCAGTCAACTAAGCACATTAAGGCCACACTCGTGGCTACTGCTAGACCATGGCAGATCGATTAGTCGGACATTTTGGGCAAGATTGGGTTCTTAAGGGACAAGGTAATATTATAAATTTGCGGTACCGATTTATCGCGCGCTTGATCTTGCTCTTGTTTGCGCTCAACGTCATTTTTAAAGACTACGCGCAACTCATATAGACCATTGGCGGGGATGGTATAGCTCTTGCCGCTTTTGATGACTTGAGTCTCTGGGCCGAACATAATCATTTCAAATTTATTCGATTGATCAGCCAGAGAGGCCGTAAAACGCTGATTATGCTGGGCGTAGAACTGATAAGAACCATAGCCCGCTCCCTCTATGTAGCCCACATAACTTAAGGTGTTATGCGGTTCAAAGACCACATTTTGGGTGTTGTTAGTGAGGGATTTAATGATAACGTCATCTTGCTCTTGGGTTGTTTGGCTCGACGCTGCAGATTGCACAGGTTCTGGAGTTTGCTCAGTACTAAATAAGCCTGTGAGAGCTACCGCCACAAATGTGACTGCAATAATTGCAGTAATAAGTATTTTTGACCGCGGTGTGATATACATTATGACTCAGCTCAAAAAGCAAAACAGTATGCAAAATCTAAAGAATTAAGCCGACCTTATTGCTAAAGTCGGCTTGTCTAATTTTATACCATAAATCCTTAATTTATTCTATTTTTTACAAATAGGCCTCTGAGCACTTCCCAGAAAATAAAGAGCGCTCCCACGATAAAGACGACGTCGGGAATGGTACGAAGCCAGCGCAATGTGTGCAAGATATCTTGCTGCATAAACGCTTGGCTACGCGCATACCAAAGCCCAACACTCGCACTCGCATGAAATTGGATAATACCTATCGGTAACAGACTGAGCAGCACCATACCCGCTAAGCCAATATTAAGCAACCAGAAGCCTCGGCGCATTCTACGCTCACTAAAGACAAACTCGCGACGGATATAGACCAGCGTCATCAACACAAAGCCAATGGCCAAGAAGCCATAGACCCCGAATAAGGCCGTATGCGCATGTACAGCGGTGGTATTGAGCCCTTGAATGTAATACAGCATTAACGGTGTATTAATCATAAAACCAAAGACACCTGCCCCCATCATATTCCAAAAGCTACAGCCAACAAACATCATGATAGGCCAACGTAAACGTTGCATCCACGGTGCTTTGTGCTGCATGTGCCAGTTTTCCCAGGCTTCATAACCCAAGAGCATTAACGGCACCACTTCGAAAGCACTAAAAGACGCTCCAACGGCTAAGACAGGTGTGGTTGTACCCGCAAAATAGAGGTGATGGAAAGTGCCTGGGATACCACCCGCCATAAACAAAGAGGCAGAGGCTAAGGGAGCCACGGTCGCCATGCGTATGGAGAGTAAGCCCATGTTATAGAAGATAAAGGCCATGGCTGCCGTAGCAAAGACCTCAAAAAAGCCCTCTACCCACAAATGCACGACCCACCAACGCCAATACTCCATCACGGATAGGTTGGAGTGCTCACCATAGAACAAACCTGATCCATAGAAGAGACCAATCGCCACTACGGAAGCCACAAACAAGGCCAAGAGATTTTTGTCTCCTTTTTGTTTGAAGGCTTGACGCATGCCACGGAGCATTAAAAAGAGCCAGAAAGCAATACCGACAAATAAAAGGATTTGCCATATCCGGCCTAAATCTAGGTATTCATAACCTTGATGACCCCACATAAAGTTCAAATTACGCGGCATATGACCGTTAATGGCCAGGTATTGACCCGCAAAAGAACCCACTGTCACGATCAATAAGGCGATAAACAAAAAATTAACGCCGGCTTTTTGCCATTTAGGATCTTGACCACCATTGATAATAGGCGCCAAAAATAAGCCTGCCGTCAAAAAACCTGTCGCAATCCATAAAATCGCACTTTGTAAATGCCAGGTGCGCAAAAGTGCATAAGGGAACCATTCAGCTAAAGGCAAGCCATAGAAAGACTGTCCCTCAATGGTGTAATGCGCAACGGCGCCCCCCAAAAATACCTGAACAATAAATAAAGCCACCGTTAAGAAGCAATATTTACCCAAAGCCTTTTGGGATTCTGTAAGAGGAATCTTCGTAATGGGATCGACCTTTGACGGTGTGACTTGATCAGGGTCAGTGCGACGTAAAAACGCCCAGCCCCACACCAGCAGGCCAATGCCTGCTAGCAACACGATAATACAGGCTAAGGACCACATAATATTTTCGGCTGAAGGCACATTACCTATTAAGGGTTCGTGCGGCCAATTATTAGTATAGGTAACCTCTTCTCCTGGTCTATCCGTAGCCGCTGCCCAGGCTGTCCAGAAGAAAAAGCGACTTAAGGCCTCTCTGTGCTCTGGCTCTGCTAAGGCATTGTTTTTCATGGCATAGTCAGATCGCGTCTGCGCTAAGGCTGGATCATCACCATATAAGCCTTCGTAATATTTTGCGGTGTTGGCGATGGCAGCGGCCCGACGTGCGGAAATATAGACCACACCTTGGTTTTGATCATAGGTGTTTTGTCTATATTCTTTTTTGAGAGCGACTTGGAGCAACGTTTGTTGTGCTTCATCCAAATCCTCATACGGTTTGTGGTATTGCTCTTGAGCCGCCAGCGCTAACCAATTTTCGAGTTCACGATGTAACCAATCGGCAGTCCAATCGGGTGCTTGGTAGGCACCGTGCCCCCAAATCGAACCGACTTCCATACCACCACTACTCTGCCAGGCCGATTGACCCAACAAAATATCGTCTTTGGTCAATAGCACCTCACCGCTGGATTGCACTTTGAATTGATTAGGAATTGGCGGCGCATTGCGATAAACATCCGCACCAAAGAAGCCTAATATTGTCAAAGTCAGCGCTAATACGACGAATAAACTCAGCCAAAGCTTTTTGTATTCCCTCATAATTGCTCCTTATCTAAATAACACGTAGCCGCCTATCGGCCTCGAAAAGTCTGCACTGCAATAACTCGTTACAACGTTGACACAATGAAACATTACAGTACACTTGCAGTGTATAGCGACTGAGAGCAATTAGGTATCAAAGCCCTAACTTAGCTGAGGATAATACTAAGTCATTAGTACTAATTTTTGTAATAAAAAAGGCTTAGTCAGCGGTGATTCCAAAAAAAATCAGAATAATTATAAGATCAAGCACCATGAGCGCAAGAGACTAACTCGAACTGAGTAATAAATGCTGTTGAAGTTTTTGGAGACGATCGCGAGCTGCCGCCGCCTCTTCAAATTCCAGATTTTTGGCATGCTCAAGCATTTGTTTTTCGAGTTTTTTGATTTCTTTGGACAAAGCCTTTTGATCGCCTTCAAAGCGTTTGAGATCTTCGATTTCACTCGTAGACGCGACTTCGGCATCGGACATCACGCCATCAATCATTTCTTTGACGGCTTTATGAATGCTGGTCGGCGTGATGCCATGTTCGGTATTAAAGGCCATTTGTTTGGCACGACGTCTCTCTGTTTCGTCCATGGCTCGACGCATGGAGTCAGTCACATGCTCAGCATACAAAATGGCCGTGCCTCGGACATTGCGTGCGGCCCGACCAATGGTTTGAATCAAACTACGCTCAGAACGCAAAAAGCCTTCTTTATCAGCATCTAAAATAGCAACTAAGGAGACTTCCGGGATATCTAAGCCCTCTCGTAGTAAGTTAATACCCACTAAGACATCAAACTTACCCAGACGCAAATCGCGAATGATTTCAACCCGTTCGACCGTATCAATGTCTGAATGCAAATAACGCACTTTAAGACGGTTTTCTGTCAAATACTCAGTGAGGTCCTCGGCCATGCGTTTCGTGAGGGTCGTCACTAAGACGCGTTCGCCTTGGGCGATCCGCAATTTGGCTTCACCTAATAAATCATCGACTTGGGTAATGGCCGAACGCACTTCTACCACCGGGTCAAGCAGACCCGTAGGTCGCACCACTTGCTCGACAATTTGGTCTGAACGCTCAGCTTCATAATCGGCGGGGGTCGCAGAGACAAAAATGCTTTGTCGCATGCGTTGTTCGAATTCCTCGATCTTGAGTGGGCGATTATCCATCGCCGAAGGTAAACGAAAACCATATTGCACGAGCGTTTCTTTACGGGAACGATCACCCCGATACATAGCCCGTAGCTGCCCCATCATGACGTGACTTTCATCAAAAAACATAATGGCATCTGCGGGTAAATAATCAATTAAGGTCGGTGGTGCCTCACCTGGTTCTGCCCCTGATAAATGGCGCGAGTAGTTCTCAATGCCTTTACAAAAGCCTAGCTCATGCAGCATTTCTAGATCAAAGCGCGTGCGCTGATCCAAACGTTGTGCTTCGACCAGATTGCCATGCTCATAAAAATACGCCAGCCGTTCTGAAAGTTCCTGCTTAATGGTTTCTATCGCACGCAAAATCGTCGGTCTTGGGGTGACATAGTGCGAACTTGGATAAATAGCAAAGCGCGGTAAAGAACGTTGTACCTTGCCTGTGAGGGGATCAAACACTTCGATTTTTTCGATTTCATCATCAAACAAGGTCAAACGTACGGCCATCTCAGCATTCTCTGCGGGGAAAACATCGATAATCTCCCCACGCACTCGAAAATGACCGCGCGTAAACTCCATATCATTACGCTCATATTGCATAGACACGAGGCGTCCAATCAATTCTTGGCGTGGGATGACATCACCCGTGCGTACAAATAACACCATAGAGTGGTAATCAGAGGGATTACCAATACCATAAATGGTCGAAACCGTGCCAACAATCACCGTGTCTCGGCGCTCTAATAGACTCTTGGTAGCAGATAAACGCATCTGCTCAATTTGATCGTTGACAGCTGAATCTTTTTCAATGAACAAGTCACGCGAAGGCACATAGGCCTCAGGCTGATAATAATCGTAGTATGAAACAAAATACTCCACCGCATTGCGCGGAAAAAACTCGCGCATTTCCGCATAAAGTTGCGCCGCTAAGGTCTTGTTGGGGGCCAAAATCAAGGCGGGACGACCTAGACGAGCAATGGTATTGGCCATAGTGTACGTCTTGCCCGAGCCCGTCACCCCCAAGAGCGTCTGAAACATCAAACCGTCTTGCACACCTTGCACCAGCTGTTTGATGGCATTAGGCTGATCTCCAGCAGGCGCATAGGGCTGATACAACTGAAAAGGACTATCCGGAAAATTTTTAAATTCGGCTTGACTCATTGTTTTCTATTTTTTTACTCTATAGGTGTAAACTCTATAGTTTAAAGGGGTAATATAAGATTATCCATAGTAGACCCACCATCCATCAATTTAGGTATACCCAAAATGACAAAACTTTTCAGCCACGTCGAGATGGCACCCCGTGATCCTATTCTTGGTTTAAACGAGCAATTTGCGGCCGATACACGCAACAACAAAGTCAATCTTGGCGTGGGTGTTTATAGTGATGATAACGGTCAGATACCGGTTCTCAAGGCTGTGCAAGAAGCAGAGAAACAGTTAGCTGCCGAGCGCAAACCCTATGCTTATTTACCTATCGATGGCCTCAAAACTTACAACGAAGCCGCCCAAAAGCTTCTTCTAGGTGAGAAATCCCCTGCTCGTCAAGCCAAACGTGCAATCACTGTAGAGGCGCTTGGCGGGACAGGCGCCCTCAAAGTCGGCGCCGACTTTTTGCGCATTGCTAAACCAAATTCTACGGTCTACATTAGTGATCCTAGTTGGGCCAACCATCGTGGTATTTTTGAGCGTTCGGGTTTCAAGGTAGAAACCTACCCCTACTACGACCCAGAGACCCACGGCATCAAGTTTGACGCCCTCAAGGCCTTCCTCAATAACTTACAAGCCGATAGTATCGTCGTTTTACATGCTTGCTGCCACAACCCTACCGGCGTTGATCTCTCTAAAGAGCAATGGCAAGAAATCGCCCAAATTGTCAAAGACAAACAACTCGTGCCTTTCTTAGATATTGCTTATCAAGGCTTTGGGGAGGGTCTTGATCAAGACAATACCGCTGTCAAGATTTTTGATGAGGCTGGTTTAGATGCACTCATTAGCTCATCCTTTTCTAAGTCTTTCTCTTTTTATGGCCAACGCGTGGGCGCACTAACCGTCTTGACCGACAGCCGAGAAACCGCCCAAAAAGTCCTTAGCCAAATCAAAATTGTGATCCGCAGCAACTACTCTAACCCACCTATTTTTGGGGCTGCAATTGTCGCTAAGGTACTCAATACACCTGAGCTTTATCAAATGTGGGAAGAAGAGCTGGCACAAATGCGTGATCGCATCAAAAAAATGCGTAACGAATTGGTCGAAGGCATCAAAAAAGTCGGTGCCCAACAGAATTTTGATTATGTCAAAGAGCAACGCGGTATGTTTTCTTTCTCTGGCTTAACCCCAGAGCAGGTCAATAAATTGATCAATGATTACGGTATCTATGCCGTCAAGAGCGGTCGTATTTGCGTTGCTGCACTTAATTCGAGCAATATCGATTATGTTGCTCAGTCTATTGCTGCAGTGCTTAAAGACTGAGTGCAGATGATCCAACATTAAAAAAGCATATCTAGAAAGGTATGCTTTTTTTATTTGACGCGTCTAGATTGTGGGAGACGTCGTACAAGCTTTTGAAAAACTAATCAATACAACCTAATGCTAGGTATTATGCTTAAAAACGATAGGCAATTTATAATCTACGTAGGCAAATGGCACTAGCATCGCTATAATCGATAATAAGTCTCAATATTATAATAATTAATCTGTCGCTTATGTCATCTACCTCGTCCTTCTTCAAACCCAAACTCACCCTAGGATTGTTGTTGATCGCTTTGAGTGTCTTGTCATTGCTTATAGGCGCCAAAGAATACCACCTCTCATCTTTAGATTTATCAGATCTATGGTTTACCCTGCTCACTAGCCGTTTTCCTAGACTTTTTACACTCGCGCTATGTGGAATTGGTCTGGCCATGTCTGGCATCATACTGCAGCATATTACTCATAATCGCTTCGCCGAGCCGAGCACGACAGGCAGTATGGATGCGGCTAAATTAGGGATTTTGGTATCGCTTAGCACCATTGAAGCTGATAGCGTTTTACTTAAATTATTATTTGCTGTCGTTTTTTGTTTTGTTGCTTGCGCTATTTTTATCGTAATTAGCCAGCGAGTGATTTTGCACAATCCTGTTCTTATACCCATCATAGGTCTGATGTTTGGCAGCGTGCTGAGTGCAATAGCCGAATTTTATGCTTATCAAAACAATATGATGCAAGATATGCAAAACTGGTTAGTGGGCGACTTTTCTAAAGTGGTGCAGGGGCATTATGAAGCGATTTATTTGCTGATACCTACCATTATCATTATCACTTTTTTTACTCGTCACTTTACCCTACTGAATCTTGGTAAAGATGTGGCCACTAGTCTCGGTTTACGCTATAAAGCCATCACAATTTTGGGCTTGGTATTAGTGTCTTGTATGGTTTCCATTTCTGTTGTGATTGTTGGTGCTATTCCATTTGTGGGTTTAGTTATTCCTAATATTGTCGCCATTAAATATGGTGATAATCTCTCTAACACCCTGTCTATTAACGCTCTTGGAGGTGCTGTTTTTACAATTTTCTGTGATCTCATGAGTCGATTGCTTGTCTATCCACTAGAAATACCTATTGGTTTGACAGCAGGTTTCACAGGTGGCGTTGTTTTTATTTTTCTCATTTTGAGGACCTATAAATAATGTTATCGAAAAAGGTCATCAGTTATTGCTTGCCGGCGATCACGCTTATTCTCATGTTTGTTTTTTTGTTGTATGACTCAGATTTGGATTTTTCTCATATCATTCCACACCGCTTGTTGCGCTTAGCAACAATTGTGGTGAGCAGTCTTTGTATAGCCTACTCAGCCATAATCTTTCAAACATTAACGAATAATCGTATTCTTGTGCCCTCAGTCATGGGGTATGAAACTGTCTACTTAGTCTGGCAGTCTGTGTTAGTGCTAATTTTTGGTACAGCGGGTGTGACGTCCTTTGGGGTGTTAGGCGGGTTCATTAGTTCCATCGCCGTGGTTTCGATTTATGCTTTTGTTTTACATAAATATTTATTGCCAATGTGTAAGGGCGATATGTTTGTGTTTTTGCTTTTTGGGTTCGTATTTTCAATGGTGTTACTGACTGTCTCGCAGTTCATACAATTTAGTATCAATCCCGGCGAATTTTCTATATTGCAAAGCATGACCCATACCTCATTTAATCGTGCCAATCTTCCGATGTTAATTCTTAGTGCCATTGTGACTGTCATAGCAGTAGTTATGATCCAGAGATTGCTAGGTGTGTTGGATGTGATGACCCTGGGCAAAGAACAAGCGCAATCACTGGGGGTTAATTATGCATTTTATTTGGGGTTGTTCTTGTCCATCATTTCTGTGCTAACGGCGATTCTGACAAGTCTTATCGGTTTAACTGGTTTTATAGGTATTTTTATTTCGAATATCGCTTACGCCCTGAGTCACAGAAGTAAACACAAAAATATCTTGCCAATCGCGAGCTTATTAACTGTTTTCTTCTTTATCAGCACTCAGTTACTCGTCGAACATGTATTTAATTATCAAACTACTGTCAATATTTTGATGAACCTGGTTTGTGGCATTTACTTTTTTGTAACGCTAATTATTAAGAAAAATTATGTTTGATATCCAAAATATTTCCAAAAAATATAACGAGAAATATGTGCTCAAAAACTGCTCTGTGAGTTTCCTGCCGCAAACTATTACCTCCTTAATAGGACCCAATGGAGCGGGTAAATCCACACTTTTAATGATGATGGCTAAGCTATTAACACCCACATCCGGTAGCATTTTCCTTAGCAATCAAGATATTAGCAATATTGTAAGCGCAGAATATGCAAAAAAAGTAGCTACCCAACGCCAGCACTTGGACAATCACTTTCGCTTAACTGTAAAAGAATTGGTGGAGTTTGGTCGTTTTCCCCATGGCAGAGGCTATTTGAGCGACAGCGATCATCGCATCGTTGCAGAGTCCATTGAATTCTTGGGATTGAAGCAAATTGCAAATGAGCAAATTAATGAGCTTAGTGGTGGCCAAAAACAAATGGCTTATTTAGCAATGGCACTGGCACAAGATACGCCTTGTTTGTTGCTTGATGAGCCTCTTAACAATCTTGATATCAAACACTCCGTCGAGTTAATGCAAGCACTGAATCACCTCAAACTTTATAAACACAAAACCATTGTATTAGTGATACACGATATTAATTTTGCCAGTAATTTCTCTGACTATATCGTGGCGCTCAAAGAAGGGGAACTTTATTGTCAAGGGACGCCACAAGAAGTTATTAATGCCAATAATTTACGAGATTTATACGGTATAAATTTTGAAATTATCCAACAAGAACGAGCAATTTTCTGTAATTACTTTCAAACAAAAGGAGGACGTGATGTCGTTTAAATCTTTAGGTGCTTGCTTGATAATGATGGCGTTATTAGCTGGCTGCAATGATTCACAATCAGAACAAGGCACTCCTAATGGGTCGGATCAAACGAGCGTTACGATCAAGCACCAACTTGGTGAAGCAACCGTATCAGCAATACCTAAAAGAGTCGTCGCATTAGATATGAATGATGTGGATTTTTTGGATTTGCTAGGAGTGAATTTTGTGGCAATGCCTCATGACTTTATACCGAGCTACTTGAAACGCTACGCAAAAGACAAAGATATTGCGGATACAGGCGCTATCGTGCAGCCTAATCTCGAAAAAGTCTACAAAGCCAAGCCAGACTTAATTTTGTCTTCGCCTTTGCACGATGCCAACTATACAAAACTTGAGGAAGTTGCGCCAGTTGTACGCTACGACATCGATTATAAAAATAGCCATAACTATCTGAGTAACCTCAAAAAACATTTATCTGACCTTGGTCGCTTATTTAACCAGGAGACAAAAGCGCAAGAGATAACAGCGGATCTTGACAAACGCGTCAATGAAACTAAGTCTATTACTGAAAAAAGTCCAAAAAAAGCTTTAGTCTTATTACATAACAACGGCAGTTTTAGCAATTTTGGGGTTGAATCTAGATACGGATTTATTTTTCATGATCTAGGTGTAAAACCAGCGGCAAACATATCAAAAGGTAGTTTGCATGGCTATCCTATTTCTAGCGAACTAATAAACCAAGCAGATCCAGATATAATTTATATTATTGATCGCACGGCTGTGATGGAAAACAAAAAAAACGTGGATAAATCTAGTATCAAAAATCCACTATTAGAACAAACAAAAGCCTGGAAAAATGATGAGGTTATTTTTGTTGATGGTGACGCTTGGTATACCACCGCTGCGAGTCCTAACGCTCTCAAAATCATTATCGATGATGTGCTAAAAGGCTACCAGTAAAGCCAATTGTAAGCAGCAGCGTGTAGTAAAGCGTTATGTATTTACAACACTATGACCACAAAATGTAGCAAAGCCTCGCTTTACGAAAAGTAACAAAATATAATTACCTATCAAAATGATAATTATTATATTTTACAAAAGGAAGACAAATGCGTACCCATCAGTCAGTCAGTCAGTCAGTCAGTCAGTCAGTCAGTCAGTCAGTAAAATTATAAAACCTAAACCGCTTTGTGCAATATTATTTGCACTAGGATTTCCTCAAACTGTCTTTGCACAAGACACTCTACAATCATCACCAGCCGTATCTCAATTAGCCCCCATTATTGTTAATAGCGATTACCAAACCTATCCAGGTGGGCAAGTTGCAGTCACTAATGATCTTGGTTTCCTTGGAAAAAAGGATAATAAGGATGTACCGTTCAGTGTGACCAATTTCACAGAAAAATATATCCAAGATACGCAAGCCAAAACGCTTACAGAGGTTCTAGAAAAATCAGACCCAAGCTTTTTCAGTAACAATGCCGTGGGATCATGGAGTGAGAGTTATGCAATTAGGGGTTTTTTAGTTGACCCGAATGATGTCACCGTTGATGGTCTGATAGGGATGGCGCCCTTTTATAGAACCTCCCCTGAAATTTATGAAAATGTGCAATTGCTTAAAGGGCCTGCTGCTATCATGAATGGTATGTCTCCTAAAGGTTCGGTTGGAGGGGTGATTAATGTCATGCCCAAAAAAGCTACAGCAGAGCCAATCACTCAATTAAACGGTAGTTATATGTCCCGTCGTAATGGTACAGCCCATGTAGATTTCGGACGGCGTTTTGGCGATAGTAAGCAATTTGGTATTCGGCTTAATGGCTTAACCCGCGCCGGCGAGGGGCCCGTCAAAGATCAACGAATAAAAAATCAAATAGTTTCGGCTACGCTTGATTGGACTGGCGAAAAAGGTAATATCACGCTTTCTGGATATTTCAGTAAAGACCATGTAGATGGGGTTAATCGAGGAATTTCTAGCCTCGGTAAATATGGTGAGTTACCTTCACCGCCGGATCCAGATCAATTAATTACCCCCGATTGGTCTTTTGTGACAATGTACGATAAGGGAGCCATTTTAAGCTCTGAATATAACTTTACTGACCAGTTCTCTGCCTATGCGAAGGCAGGCTATAGTTACTCAGACTACCACTATAATGGCGCAGCGGGTGGTACCATCGAGGATGGAGAGGGTACATTCACGACCTCTTTAGCTGGCCTTGCCTTTAATGTCGAAAAATTCTCCTCTGATGTGGGTTTAAGAGGTAAATTCCACACTGGGAACATCCGTCATGAAGTGGTCGCTAATGCTACCTATTACGATGAAAACCTTAATGAATTTGGGGGGAGAACCAGACAAACGATTACTACTAATTTGTATGATCCCAAATGGGGTAAAGAAATTTATGTATCGCCTTCGATGCAAATCACAGATAGGGATACGCAGTTATATAGTTTTGGTTTAGCAGACAATATCTACCTCTTTGATGACACTTTGCAACTGACCTTGGGCTTAAGGCATCAGGTAGTCGATGACAAAAAACGTGATCCCATTTCCGATGACAGAACCAATTATAACGAACATGCGACCATTCCAGCGTTTGCTGCGGTATTCAAGGTCACGCCAGCATTTTCAATTTATGCCAATTATATGCAAGGCCTAAGTCAGGGCGCTATTGCTCCACTGACTGCTGAAAATGCAGGCGAAATTTTTGCTCCTTACAAAACTAAGCAAGCGGAAGCAGGGTTTAAATTTGATATCAACCAGTTTTCTAATACAGTTAGTTTGTTCCAAATTAAGAAGCCAAGCAGTTATACAGATCCTAACACCAATGTTTTTTCTTTTGACGGCGAACAGCGCAACCGAGGTGTGGAATATTCCTTTGTAGGCGAGGTTGTGCCACGTTTGCGTTTAATGGGAGGCTATGCTTATATTCAACCTAAACTCACCGAAACAGCTGCAGGAAAAAATGAAGGCAATACAGCACCAGGTGTACCGCGACAACAAGCTAAGATCGGCTTGGAATGGGATACGCCATACATCGAAGGCTTAACTCTGACGGGGAATATGACTTGGAGTTCAAAACAATATTTTGATCAAACCAATGATGTCGAGATTCCTAGTCGTACTATTTTTGATGTGGGTGCCCGATATAGTACTAAGGTTGCTAATCGCGATGTCACGTTGCGTGCAATGGTTAATAATGTAGGTAATAAAAAATATTGGGGTTCGGGCCAAGTACTTGGTGGCGGTAGCGGTTTCCTAACAGTTGGTCAAGGCCGTACCTATCAAGTGTCTGCTTCAATTAATTTCTAAGGCTAATCAAACTAGAAACCTATGTAGCCCAACAAACCACAAGAGGCTACAAAGGTTCTACTACCGTCGCTTTCCCCTGCCCTTCAGAGACAATCTGGAGGAAATACCACCTAGCTGCCTCAAAATCCTGGGCTCATTTGATCGTTTTGCCTCACCATCACGATATAAGTTGTTTTTCAGAAGTTCTTGAAGCACTAATTACTGACCTCACTAAAGGGCACAAATGATAAGTTTCCAGTATTTATCTCCCAAAACTAAGCAAGCGCTAAAGAAACCCTTGCCGTTGTTAAGTGTCAGCATTTTGCTGATCTCTTTGTCCGGAATAAGCCTGCTATTTGGTTTCTGGGAGGTTTTAGACATTGCCAAACGTCAAGAGATGCATAGCTGGGTTTATTGCTTGCTAGCTTGGCTAGTATCAGCCATTAGCTATGCATTATCAAGTTATTTTGCCCATGCTGCCGAGGCTAACTTTGCGCAAAATGTTCGTTATCAGACGGCGCAACATATGGCGCATTTGCCCACTAACACTCTAAACAAGTATGGATCGACTGATCTAAAATCTCTTTTAACGACTGATATTAACCGTGTTCATTATTTAATTGCTCACTTTCCTACTGAGTTTGCTTGCTTTTTTGTGACACCAATGGTCTCTATTGTCTTGTTAGTCAATCTCATTGGACTAAAAGCGTTGTTGGTCTTAGTGCCAGCAGTAATCGCCTCTTTATACTTTTTGCTAGTAGTGCCTTATACCGACTCAAGAGATGGCGAAGCCAGAATGCAAGTCGTAAAAAATATCTTTACAGTCGTCGATGATTTTTTTAAAGGAATTAAAATCCAACGGATGTACGGCACCGAGCAAAATTTTTTGAAACGCTACAGAGAAGAAAGTGCTAAGTTTTCAAGCGAAATGCTTATTTGGGTCAAAAAAGTGGCAACCTTATCAGCCTTTGCAACTGCACTATTACAAGCTGTCACCACATTCGCTCTTGTATATCTTCTAACTTATCAAGAACAGTATGATGTTATTGTGGGCGCCCTTTTCTTTAGTCTAGCGCTTGTAATTCCAGTACTCAGATTAGGTCATGGGGTAGATTACATTCGTACTGGTAAAGCTGCTCTAAATAGACTCAATGATTTTTTTGCAGCATCAGTCATTGTATGGGGTCATGACGATTTAAGAGACCTGAATAGGCCCTTAGTCATCGCTGTGCACAAAGCGACTATTTCCTATAACGACAAAGCCGTTATCAATCAACTATCAATACACTTTCAGGCGTATCAACTCACGGTCATCACAGCCTCAAGTGGCCGTGGTAAAACCACTTTATTAAAAGCGCTAGCCGGCGTGCAATTACTTGATGCTGGTTCAATCACAATAAATGGCAAAGATATTCATGAATATAGTGAAGATTCTTTTTATGAAACAGTATTGTATATTCCCCAATCTGCAGCAACTATAGAGAGCTCACAAACCTCTATAGAGCAATACCTGAAGGAGCTCTACCCTCAGGCCAGTACGAAACAACTAAAAGATGCTTTGCGTACAGCCAATTTACCCCTGACATTAGATAAAGCCGTGATGCAGCTTTCAGGTGGTGAATTACAACGTTTAGTGCTTGCCAAAGTTTTTTTAAGTGACGCTGAAATTATTCTACTCGACGAACCTACTAGTCATCTTGATGACGCCAACACCCAAGCCGTGGGTGCAGTACTTTCCCAAATCGCCAAAAATCAGCATAAATCGCTGATTGTTGTAAGTCATAGCGCAGCCCTAATAGAAATAGCTGATCATCATATTGATATGGAGAAAATTCAGAATGACCAATAAGAATCACTCTCTATATGAACTCATCCCAAAGCCAGTTCGCCCTCTGATTACCAAGACCACAATAGGTTGGGTATTGGTCGCCTTAATCGAAGCGGTATTTTATGTAATGCTTGCTAATGCGATTATCAAGCAACAGACGCCCTTAATCATTTTGGGACTGGCAATCCTTTGCATTGCATTAACAACAGTAGTGGCGAGAAGTGGTTACTTAAGCGGCGTCAAGGTCGCTGGCACCTTATATGAGGGATTAGAGCAAACCCTAAATTTTGCAAAACTGTCTTGGTTCAATCTGGAAAATCAATCAAAAATTAATTCCATGGCCACTCAAGGTGTCTTGTTTTTAATGAGTGTCCCCGCTCATAGCCTGCAACTATTTGTTCATGCATTATGTTTGCCTATTTTTATCACGATAGGTATGGTTCTAGTGCTGAATGTTCAGGTAGCTTTAGTTTCATTGCTAATCTTAGCACTGACATTTTGCTTACAATGGATCGGTCAAAAACGCTTACTCGCCTTAGCACAAGAACAGGAGCATGCTTCTGAAACTATTAATCAAGCGACCACTGCCTTTATTGATAACATTGAACAAAGACGTAGTGAATTGGGCATGTCTAAGTCTGTATCTCAATTACAAGACATCTGGTTAGCTAAGCAGGCAGTCGCCAACAAATTAGCCAAAGCGACGGCTTTTGCTGTTTTCTTATCTTATTTAAGCACACTCTTACCTGTCATTGTGGTGCTTATTTATGCCTTAGGTAACGACTTTTCTGCAATCAATTTATTAATATGGGTGATGCTAATTGCCAGAGCCTCGGCACCTTGTGAATCTTTAGTCATCGCTTTTCTTAGTCTTACTAAGATTAAGCATACGCTGATTAGCTATCAAGAGTTAACGCATGCCCCCAGTCTTAGCGAAGGCGATATCGATCGCATAGTGCCACCACTATTCCCTGTGCAAGTTGAGGATGTATCGCATGGTCCGACTTTGCGAGGCATTAATTTTGCAATAAATGAAAATCAACGAGTACAACTAAAAGGCCCGAGTGGCTCAGGTAAAACCACGTTGTTCGATTTGCTCATGCGTTTTGACGATCCTGAGCAAGGAAATATACAACTTGCGGGTCATTCTCTTAAAGACTATCGCTATGCCTGCTTAGTCGATCAAATGGCCTACGTACCTCAAAAGCCTGTTGTATTTACAGGAACCTTAGCTGAAAATATGCGCTTAGGTAATCAGGCTAGTGAACAAGAACTCATAAATATTGCCAAACAGCTAGGTCTTTCTGAGGTTATCCATAGAGACAAGGCTGGCATTCATCAATTTGTTGGTCACAATGGGTCCATGCTATCAGGCGGTGAGAAACAACGTGTATGTCTTGCTCGGGCCATCCTCAAAAACACTGAAATTTTGCTCCTTGATGAAGTGACCTCAGCGTTAGATGAAGCCACCGAAAAAGAAGTCATAGAATTCATTAAGTCGCTCAACCGAACTATTATTTTTAGTACCCACAAAAACGAAGACTGGTGGCAAGCTGACAACGTCATTTATTTATAATCTACGTTTAACTTAGCGTGATTAAGCCTTGCGTTATTGCCAAAAATCATAGAAAATAACTGGGTATTTATACAGTTATTTTCTATTGATGTTTTATGGTTAAACTTACCGCCCGCCAACAGCAAGTCCTTACATTAATCGCTAGTGCTATAGAGCGTACGGGTTTGCCGCCTACCCGCGCAGAAATAGCCACCCAGCTCGGGTTTAAGTCCACCAATGCTGCAGAGGATCACATTAAGGCCTTAGCCAAAAAAGGCGTCATTACGCTTATGCCTGGTACCTCCAGAGGGATTCGCATCAACCAGGATTGTCAACATTATTTGCCCACTAGCTCGGCTCCGGACCTCAGCGAGCTACCCATGGCAGCCAATGAGGCCGTCAATCAATTGCCAATTATTGGAAAGGTGGCGGCAGGCAACCCTATTTTGGCACAGGCCAACATAGAAAAGCATATCCAAGTAGACAAATATTTTTTTGAAACCAAGCCAGATTATCTGCTTAGGGTCAAGGGCGAGAGCATGATTAATGCAGGGATTTTTGATGGTGACTTACTGGCGGTCAAAAGGGCTCATGACGCGCGCAACGGTCAGATTGTCGTGGCCCGTATCAATGACGAAGTCACGGTTAAGCGCTTTCATAAACTCAGTCATCGCATAGAACTGATTGCAGAGAATGATAATTTCGCGCCGATTATCGTTACCCCCCAAGATACCTTTAGTCTCGAGGGCTTAGCTGTGGGTCTGTTACGCAGTTTTTAGTAGTTTCTAATCGCCGTATATAGCTTTTTAGTTTTTTCTTTTGGTTTGACTACTGCCTCGTCGATTAAATAGTTCAGATTACTTTTCCGTATTTAAACATCATTGGCCTATTAAGGTATTCAACTTCAATAGGCATTTTTGTATCTTTTTTGCTACTAACCTCTAAATTTTAATTTTTTTGCAAAAAAGACTTGCACAACTTCTAAAAATACTTCATAATACAAAACTTATTCAGTTACGCGCCCGTAGCTCAGTTGGATTAGAGTACTTGGCTACGAACCAAGGGGTCGTGGGTTCAAATCCTGCCGGGCGCGCCAGATTCCAAAAAAGGTCTTGATATTCTCAAGACCTTTTTTTATGCCTGCTATCTTCTTATTAATTTTCCTACTTCTTATTTCCCAGTTCTCAATATTGCTATTTGCTGAGGTTGGCTTTTATAAATGTCTAGCACTAGTAATCTTCTGAAGCCTACCCAAACGTATACCACACCCGCTATCTCAACAACCTTGAGTCATCAAACTTACGATTAACAATTCGCTAAGAAATAAATATGACAGCGCCGTTTATGACAATTTAATGAAACATAAGCAAACATCAGGCAAGTCTTTTATAATTTACTGAATTCACCTTTATTTACCTTTAGTAGCCATTTGACTTGTTTTTGGCTAGGTGGGCTGTTATTCTGTAGCCTTAGTTTATAACTATTATCATTATCAATTGTAGTTTTTCCTAGGAGTTCTATATGAAGAAGACCTTTTTATGGGCCGCTTTGAGCAGTGCCCTATTGGTAAGTGCGCCTGCTCTTGCAGACATTACTGTGTATAGCGGTCAACACAAAGAAGGCACACAAGTCGTTGCAGATGCTTTCACTAAAGCCACTGGGATCAAAGTTGACATCAAAAAAGGCTCTGGCGAACAATTAGCCGGTCAATTGATGGAAGAAGGCAAAAAAACGCCAGCCGACGTATTCTGGGTTGAATCTACAGGTACTTTATTAAACCTTTCTGAAAAAGGTTTATTGGCCAAACTTTCAGACGATACTATCAAACAAACCAGTGGGGCTGGTTTCGACTCTGTACCCAAAGCAGAGAATCATGACTGGGTTGCTACCAGTGGCCGTGCCCGTGTAGTCGCTTACAATCCAGACCTCATCAAAGAACAAGACTTAGCCAAATCTGTGCTTGACTACGCTAAACCAGAATGGAAAGGTAAAGTCGCTTACGTGCCTACCTCTGGTGCTTTCTTAGGTCAAGTGGATGGCATCATCAAACTCAAAGGCGAAAAAGCCGCTGAAGAATGGCTCGAAGGCCTCAAAGCCAACGGCAAACAATACGCTAATAACTTCGTCGCTTTACAAGCAGTTGAGCGCGGCGAGATTCCTTTAGCACTTATTAATAACTACTACTGGTTTAACCTGGCCCGCGAAAAAGGCGGCGCCGACAAAATCAAAAGCCGTCTAAACTTTGTTGGTCACAAAGACCCTGGTGCCTTGATGACTTACGCCGCGATTGCTGCGCTTGATAACAGCAAGCACAAAGACGAAGCCCTTAAGTTTGTCGACTTTGTCGTGAGCAAAGAAGGTCAACAAGCGTTCTCTAACGAGCGCGCTGAGTATCCATTACGCTCTGACGTCAAATCATCTTTCAATCTAGAAAGCTATGATGAAATCGATCCACCTGTCGTCAGTGGCACAACCTTTGCTGACAAACAAAAAGCACTTAAACTTTTAGAAAAAACTGGTCTTAAATAAACTATGTTTTTTTAAATAATAAGCCTGCTCAGCCTTGCCTTGAGCAGGCTTTACTGTGTATAAATGAATAAAAAATCACTCTCACTTTCGACGTCTAGCTCTTCATCAACCACCACGGCAGTGTCCATTTTTAACAAAAAACATAAAGGACACAAAACACGCGCCCCCTTATGGTTGCGCTTATTAGTTTTTGCGCTTACTGTACCCTTATTATTTCCCTTCTTGTACTTATTCTTGCGCTCTTATGATGTAGGGCTTAATCGTGCTATCGAATTAGTCTTTCGCGAGCGTGTGTGGATGTTGTTTAGCAACACCATGATTTTATTAGTAGTGGTCACGGGTTTATCTATCGTAATAGGGACAGTGGCCGCCTTTGCACTCGAACGCTATAAAATCTGGGGGGCACCTTTTTTTCGGGTTGCTGCTACTCTGCCCCTCTGTTTGCCCGCGAGTGTGACTAGTTATACCTGGATTAGCTTGAGTTTTAAATTTGAAGGGTTACCAGGGGCCTTATTAGTCATGACCATGGCCTCTGCCCCCCTGGCCTACTTGCCGATTGCCGCCGTCCTCAAACGCATGGATCGCTCGCTTGAAGAGGTCAGCTTATCGCTAGGCAAAAGCAATACTTACACCTTTTGGCATGTGATTTTTCCGCAACTCAAGCCCGCCTTAGGCAGTAGTTTTTTGCTGATTGCTTTACATATGTTGATTGAATTCGGGGCGGTTTCTATTCTCAACTACAACACCTTTACGACGGCAATTTACCAAGAATATGACATGTCTTTTGACAATGCCAGCGCGGCCTTGTTGTCTTTGGTTCTGGTGGTTATGTGTTTAATCGTCGTGGGTTTTGAGTTGATCTTTCGCGGCAATGATTACCTCGCCCGTGAGGGTAAAGGTGTGGCAAGGCAGATGCCTCGGCGGGCGCTATCGCCGCTCAGTCACGCCTTGTATTTAGTGTTTTTTATTGTGCATGCTATCGTGGCGTTAGGCATACCAATCGCCACGCTAATTTATTGGTTGACTGTCGGTACTTCTTTCTCTGGTAATTTCCACCTCATGGAATTCATTAAATCCTTGGGCCTATCGCTAGGGGTCTCTGGGATGGGGGCATTTGTCTCCGTGCTCGTCGCTTTACCGCTGGTCTGGTGCGCCATCCGCTATCGGTCGACGCTGACGATTTGGATTGACCGTTTACCGTTTCTATTGCATGCCATGCCAGGCATTGTGATTGCTTTAGCGATTACTTATTTTACGATTCACTACGCGACGCCGGTTTATCAAACCTTTGTGCCCATGCTAATCGCCTATTTAATGCTGTATTTACCCATGGCACAAACCACTTTGCGTTCGTCTTTGAATTTAATTCCAGCCAACATAGAAAATGTCGGTAAATCGCTCGGGCGTTCAGACTTTTTTGTTTTCCGGACTCTGATTATTCCGGCGATTTTGCCAGGCCTCACCGCGGCGTTTGCACTGGTCTTTTTAAACTTGATGAAGGAATTGACCGCCACCTTAGTGCTCTCTCCGGTAGAACTACAAACGCTCTCCATCGCGGTTTGGGAGTACACCCTGGATATGCGTTATGCCGCGGTAGCCCCTTATGCGTGTGCCTTAATTGTATTTTCTGGAATTCCTGTTTATTTCTTACGTAAATATGGCTTTAAGTAATATGTCTCAACCACTGCTAAGCTTACAACACATCGGTCACGCTTTTGACGACCAGGTGGTTTTACAAGATATCAATCTCACTCTGCATGAAGGCGAGATTTTGTTTTTACTCGGGGCCTCAGGCTCGGGTAAAACCACTTTGCTAAGAATTATTGCCGGGTTTGAGCGTGCGGATGTCGGCCGCATGACCATCCGAGATCAATTAATCTTTGATGATGAACATTTCATGCCACCGCGTTTGCGCCAGTTAGGTTATGTACTGCAAGAAGGTGTGCTGTTCCCGCATATGAATGTGTATCGCAATATCGCTTACGGTTTAGGGGACGGTAAGGGTAAAGACCCTGCCGATCGTCACCGTATTGCCGAAGTCATGGAATTGACGGGGATTACTAATCTCGCCGATCGCATGCCGCACCAGATTTCTGGCGGTCAGCAACAACGTGTAGCCCTGGCTCGGGCCCTCGCACCTAAACCCAAAATCATGTTGCTTGATGAACCCTTTAGTGCTTTAGATGAGCATTTACGTGCGCAAATTCGTAATGATGTGATTGATATTTTGCGTCGCAGTGAATCCGCTGCCATTATTGTGACGCACGACCGTCATGAGGCCTTAAGCTGTGCCGACAAAATCGCTTTGCTGCAAAACTCTTATCTTGCACAATTTGATAGCCCGGCCAATATTTATGAGAATCCTTGCAATGTCGAGGTCGCCAGCTTTATTTGTGATCAAAGCCTATTGATCCCCGCGCGACTCAATGCTGATGGCTGTACAGCCAATTGTCATTTAGGTTCTGCCATTCCGACACGCTTACTCTGTGCACCGGAACCTTCAACCACGAAGGTGCAAGCGCCTCAATCTGAGGCTCAGGGGCAACTCTTAATCCGCTCTGATCAATTAGTGCCCATACTTGAGTCTGGCATCGAAGGTGATTTCACGGCACAAGTTGAGCGTATTACATTCCAGGGTGAAAGCTGCCAAGTACAGCTTAACACTGGGAATATGCAATTTTTAAGTAATATTCAGCATGCTCATCGCGTCTTAAACGTGGGTGATACCATTCCTCTAAAAATTGTGGGTTCGGCTTTATTCTATACTAGCGCTTAAGCATCGGTCTTTCTTTATTAAAAACCATGCAAGATAGATTTATCAGGGCTTAAAAACGTTAGATAGGCCGCTAGTACCTTTCGTGTCATTAGTGCCATTAGTGCCGTTTGTGACCTTAGTACCGCTAGTGCTCTGCGCAGGGCGCCAGCGGCTGCTATCGGGCAAAACGATGGCAATTCAATGCTCTGCAAAAAGCCTTCAAACGCTGACTAGATGGCTTTGGCCGAATCAAGAGCCACCTCCCCTCTCGTTAACTCGTACTGATGGACCTAACCACCTGATGCTTTTATAAGACATACTGCTGCCGTCTTATGGTGACCTATTATGTGTGGAGTTAAACGGCTAGTGATCTTTTTTGGATTCAACCCCGTACAAGCGCACCCGCCCTTTTTGTAAACGGATTTCAGTTTGCTGATGTTTGAGACGCACGTCTCGATCAAAGCCTAATTGATGGACATGGCGTAATTGTTTGAGCCACTCCTGCAAGCGTTTTTCTGAGGGCATTAATTGATGATGTAAGCTGAGCCAATAACGGATCACATTGACCTGCCGCGCTTCACTTAATTCACGCCAGGCCTTCAGCGAAAAGCTCAGATAATCTGTATCGGGCTCTAATTGTTGTAGATCGAGCACGGCTAATTCGTCGAGTAGACCCTGAGTTTCTTGCATGATGTGAGCAAAACGCGCCAACTGATGTGGCCACGTGGGCCATATTTTTTGTAAGACAGGGATCAGTTGCGTGCGAATCGCGCCACGCTTATATTGTTGATCCAAATTACTAGGATCTCGAATATATCGCCATCCCGTTAAGGTCTCCCAATGCTGTGCTAGGTCAATCAGGTAGTGACGTTCAATGTCCAACCAAGGTCGATAGTAGCGTAACGGCTCCGAACTGTGCTGTAGGCCTCGCTGCACTTGCATGCCGCTCATGCCTTTAACCCCAGCGCCTCTAAACAGACGGATCAGCAGATTTTCGGCATGATCTTGTAAATGGTGTGCCAGGAATATGGCTTCCACCTCATGCTCAGCGGCTAATCCTTGCAAGGCCTGATAACGCGCCTGACGTGCGGCCCCCTCCATACCTAAACCCGAATCCTGGTCGACCTTGACTTGTCGAGCCACGAATTTCAGCCCCAACTGATTGGCTAGCTGCTGGCAAGCGTCAAGCCAATCATCGGCCGCTGCCATCAAGCCATGATGGATATGAAACAGAATTAAAGACTTACTTGAAGATTGACAAAGATAGGCTAAGCACAACGCCAAGGCCAAGGAATCGGCGCCGCCACTAAAGGCCAACGCGACTCGTTGACACTTGATTTGTGCCAATAAAGAAGCAGGTCCTTGCATAAGCCGACCTGCTTCAGGAAACGATTGGAAAAGATGATTAAGATTTTTCGACCATACGGCCATAAGATTTGAGGCGCTCAAGACGGCGCTCTAATAATTCATCGATAGGCAAGTCAATCACTTTACGCATCGCGACGCTTAGAGACTTACGTAGATTTTTGACCATTTCTTGCATATCGCGATGAGCCCCACCTACAGGTTCGGGGACGATGTTATCGATGAGGTGGAATTCTTTAAGGCGATTAGCCGTCAAGGCTAAGGCTTCGGCAGCAACGGCCGCTTTATCGGCACTACGCCACAAGATAGAGGCGCAACCCTCTGGGGAAATCACACTATAAGTCGAATATTGCAACATCTGCACTACATCGGCCACGGCAATGGCTAAGGCACCACCTGAGCCGCCTTCACCAATCACGGTAGCAATAATTGGAACTCTGAGTTCAGCCATGGCGTAAATATTGTGGCCAATGGCTTCGGACTGACCACGCTCTTCGGCCCCAATCCCAGGATAAGCCCCTGGCGTATCGATAAAGGTAAACACTGGTAAACCGAATTTTTCGGCAAGACGCATAATTCGTAAGGCCTTGCGATAGCCTTCGGGGCGTGGCATACCAAAATTTCTGAGGGCGCGCTCTTTGGTGTTACGGCCTTTTTGGTGGCCAATCACAACGCAAGGCTTACCATTAAATCGGGCTAGACCGCCCACAATAGATTGATCGTCCGCATACATACGATCGCCATGTAGCTCATGAAAATCCGTAAAAATGCTGTCGATATAATCGAGGGTATAAGGACGTTGGGGGTGGCGCGCCACATTGGCCGTTTGCCATGGCGTTAATTTGCTGAAGATACTTTTAGTTAGGGCTTGACTTTTTTCTTGTAGGCGCTCTATCTCGTCCGAGATATCTATCGCTGAGTCCCCTGAAACCATTCGTAATTGCTCGATCTTTTGTTCGAGCTCACCAATGGGTTCTTCAAAATCTAAATAAATGTTCTTTGTTGCCATTAGTAGGTTTTCCTAGGCATTCTGGTTTAGCTTAAGGTTTGTGGTAGCTGATGAGAACTCGTACGGATCTCAAGTGACGCTGACGAATTAGGGTCTTAACCCAAATAGCGTAAATAACGTCAATAAAGTCTACAAAGACTCGTGACTAGCACTACCACGCAATCGCTCAAAACGCTAGCAAAGCACGCCGTACGCACTCGCACCACGTGCAGCGCTAAGCTTGCTGACGCATGATTTTAACATTTACATGCATTTTACGTGATTTTTTTACATTAACGGCAAATCTTGGACTTTTTGCTCGTATTACTTAAAGTAATACCTTAAAGACGACGCCACTGCGTGACACCTCCAGCCTTGTCTTCAAGCTCAATGCCAGCCTCCTTAAGCGTTTGACGAATCTGGTCGGCGCTAGCAAAGTCCTTGGCTTTTTTGGCCTCCAAACGCTGCGTAATCAAGGCCTCAATCTCAGTGTCGGTCAGTTCTTGGCTAACCTGACTGGCGGACTTAGTATAGCGACTAGGCGTTTTAAAGTAATCGTCTGGGTTTTGTAATAACAAGCCCAATACATTGGCATACGCGCGCATTTGTGAAGCAATACCGATGTCTTTTTGGCGATTGGCGTGATTGGCCATTTCGAAGAGCACGGAGATGGCCAACGCGGTATTAAAGTCGTCATCCATGGCGTGCCTAAAGTCCGAACCAAAATCACTTAACCAGTCTGGCTCGACTTCCTCGAAGCCGATGATTTTGAGGGTTTGATACAAGCGATCCAAAGCCACTTGAGCGTCGTTGAGGTTTTCTGGTGTGAAGTTTTGTGGGCTGCGATAGTGATTACGCACAATAAAGAAGCGTAGCATTTCGGCTTCGCGCGGGTTGTGACGATACTCTGCTTGGTTGCTTGAGCAGTCGATACCGACAATTTGCCGAATGGTCAAAAAATTACCTAAGGATTTGGACATTTTGTCGTTATTGACCATCAGAGGGCCGCAATGCATCCAAACATGTGCCAATTCTTCGTCGTATGCCCCCTCAGATTGGGCGATTTCGTTTTCGTGGTGAGGAAATTTGAGATCAGGGCCACCACCGTGAATATCTATCGGCATCCCGAGAATCTCTTTGCTCATGGCCGAACATTCTAAATGCCAACCAGGGCGTCCCAACCCATAAGGAGACTGCCATTTGGAGTCTTGCGGCTCTTCATCTTTGGCCGCTTTCCAAAGCACAAAATCGAGGGGATCACGTTTGTCCTCAGTTACCGCGATGCGCTCGCCCGCCCGCATATCGTCTAGGGATCGACCGGACAACTTGCCGTAGTTCGGAAATTTGCGTACGGCGTAATGCACGTCGCCATTCGTGCTCTGGTAGGCTAAGCCCTTGTCTTCTAGGGCTTTGATGAGACCGATCATGGCCGTAATATGCTGTGTTGCACGCGGTTCGTGATCGGGTGGTTCCACCGCCAACGCTTTCTCGTCGGCGTGCATAGCGGCCGTATAAAAGTCGGTGACTTTTTGGAGTGGCAAGTGCTGTGAGACGGCTTTGCGGATGATTTTGTCGTCAATATCAGTGATATTACGAACATAGGTGACTTGGTAGCCTTTTTGTTTGAACCAACGCTGCACCACATCAAAGCTTACCAACATACGTGCATGACCAAGGTGACAATAGTCATATACAGTCATACCACAGACGTACATGCGCACTTGGTTGGCTTGGATAGGAACGAATGCTTCTTTGCTGCGCGTTAGGCTATTATAAATCTGCATAAAAACTAAACTAAGGCTACAATGTTAAAACCTTTATTATACCTTTCAGACACCCAAAATATTCACTACGCCAGAGAAAATTATTGAGGATTTACAAACTGTGAACGTTAAATCTTTATTATGCGGTATGAGTGTGCTCGCTTGCCTGGCCGGGCAACCCGCTTATGCGCAATTTGCCAACCAACCCAATCAAGAATTACCGGATGCTCAGCTCGGCAATTATTCTAACGATGAGTATGTTCCCCTTGCGAGTGTGCCCATCAACGCGCACGAAGGCTGGCAAGGCTTAGCTGATCTTTTACATAAACTAGAACCCTCCGTCGACACCTCTATTCCAGAGAGTCGCAGCGAAGCCGCAATACGTATTAGCGGTATCATTAACTCTGGTCGCTACGATCAAGCCTTGGCCGAAATCGCCAAACTCCAAAAGCAAGACGCTTATCTCTTAGAACCTAGCACGGACGTGCAGTTATTATTCCTCAAAGCTCGCGCCTTGGCTGGCAAAAAAGACCTCGCTGGCGCCGAAAAGGCCTACACGGATATGACGTTTAAATATCCTGAGCTGGCTGAGCCTTGGAATAATCTAGGTGTTCTCCAAATGCAAAACGGCCTGGTTGATAAGGCCTATGAGTCGCTCAAAATGGCCGTGACTATTCGACCAAATTACGGTACGGCCAACAAGAATTTAGGGTTACTACATTTAGTGTTAGCGCAACAAGCGTTTAGCCAAGCACAGGCGGCAGGTATCAATACCGAGGGTCAACGCAAGGCGATTAACTATATTCTTTCGGGAGGAAAATAAGTGTTAAAATCCAAAATTGTCCCCACTGCTTTATTCAGTGCAACATGTTTTATGTTTGCGGCTTCAGCGCAAGCACAAACCTTAACTCATCAATCAACACAGGATTCACACATGAGCAATCAACCTCAAGTTAAATTAAGCACCAATTATGGTGATATCGTTTTACAACTAGACGGCGAACATGCACCTGTCACGACCGAAAACTTCATCTCTTATGTCAAAGACGGTTTTTATGACAACACCTTATTCCATCGTGTAATCCCGCGTTTTATGATCCAAGGCGGTGGCATGGAACCTGGTATGCAAGAGAAAAAAACCAAAGCCCCTATCAAAAACGAAGCCGATAATGGCCTCAAAAATGAGAAGTACACCGTCGCTATGGCTCGTACTTCTGACCCTCATTCCGCTTCTTCACAATTCTTTATCAACACCAATAATAATGACTTCCTTAACTTCAAAGCCCCTAGTGGTCAAGGTTGGGGTTATGCCGTGTTTGGCAAAGTCATTAGCGGTACTGATGTGGTCGACAAAATCGAAAAAGTGCAAACGGGTTCTCGCGGCTTTCACCAAGACGTCCCTAAAGACGATGTCGTCATAGAAAAAGCAGAAATTGTTGAATAAGCAAGACTTATCGCAGTTTTCTCTCAACGGCACGGTCTGGATCACCTCAGATATTCATCTGGGGCCTCATATTCCATTGACCTGCCGTTTTTTTTATGAGTTTCTCGCCAAGGCCCAACAAGGCTGCGATCATTTAATTCTCAATGGCGATATTTTTAATGCTTGGGTTGGTGATGATCTGGCCACGCATGACCCTGAGCCCTGGCTACAAGAGGCCATTAAACAGCTGCAAGCCTTCTCGCAGCACAAGCCCTTGTATCTAGTGCGCGGCAATCGTGATTTTTTCTTGGGTAAGCAATTAGCCAATCTAGTCAATGGCAAACTCATGCCCGATCGCTTCGTGCTTATTAACAGCCAGCAAAAATTCCTCATCAGTCATGGCGACGAGTATTGCACCGATGACAAAGGCTATATGTTTTTTAGAGGTTTTAGTCGTATCGCATGGTTGCAAAAGCTTTTCTTGTGTTTGCCATTGAGTTTCAGAAAAAAAATTGGTCAGCGTGTGCGAGCTCGCAGTCAAAAAAAATACCAACGGCTCAGTCATAGCCAGGTGCTCATCAATCGTGGCGATGTTTCAGAGACGGCAATTCGAGACACCTTACGGGCGCACCCAGATATCCCCTGGCTGGTGCATGGCCATACCCATCGCCCGCATGTTCATCACTACCAGATGAATGCTTGCCATTATGAGCGCTGGGTTAACAGTGATTGGGAGCTAGATCACCCCCCTTATCGCGCCGATTATTTTGAAATAAAAAAAGGCGTCATCCGACGCCATGATTTACTTGAATAAGTACCCCTAGAACGAAAGATTATTGCCCTTTAAAATGCGGCGCTCGTTTTTCGAGGAAGGCAGCCACGCCTTCTTTGAAATCGGCTGAGTAACCAACCTCTCGCTGAATATCGGCTTCAAAGTCTATTTGTTCGTCTAGTGAGTTATTGACACCTTGACGCATGAGACGTTTAATACCGCGCAAAGCCAACGGTGCGGTTTGTGATAGTTGCTGCGCCACGGCTTGGATGGTGGACTCTATGGCATCGTCTGCAATTACCTTATAGATTAAGCCCATGCGCTCAGCCTCTGGGGCAGATAATTTATCGGCCAACATGGCCAATGCCATGGCTTTGGGTAAGCCAACGCTATTGATCAAAAAATAACTCGAACCCGCATCAGGAACCAGGCCAATTTTAGCGAAGGCTTGTAAAAAATAAGCCGATTGCGTCGCAAACACGATGTCTGCGGCTAAGGCTAAGCTCATGCCCGCTCCAGCGCAAGCGCCTTGCACTACAGAAATCACTGGACAATGTAAACGCGCCAAGCGTGTGATTAAGGGCTTGTAGTATTTTTGGATAGTCAAACTCAGATCACGCGGCGCATCGCTGTCATGCAAAATGCGTTCACTCAAATCCTGACCGGCACAAAAGGCTTTACCGTTAGCACTTATAATTAAAGCGCGAATCTGCTTTTGGGGTTCGATCTCTGTGAGTACAGCTTGCAGCTCCTCATGCATGGTGGCGTTGAGACTATTGGCTTTTTCGGGGCGATTCAGAACTAAATAAGCGATATTGTCTTGGACCTTAAATTGAATGGTGCTGAAGTGATGCGCTGTCATATTGTCTCCTAACTGTAAATTTACCGTCTCTGCTAGGGTTAAACCCTAGTCACTACCATAGCCATTAAGATATCGGCGGATGATGCTAAGATAAATTAATTATGCCTTTATATTGTCAGCACTTGCCATAGGGATAATAACTAAGTTTGGCTAGTGTTTATGCAGACGCTACTAAACCTTTATACGAGTAGTTATGCCAGTAGCTATGCCAGCATTTCGCTAGCTATAGCCAGCATTTATATCTGTTTTTGTAGCCCTTTATGCGGGTCTTACTCTGGCATTAATCAGGTATTAATCTGGTATTAGTGTGGTATTACAGGCATTAACCGAATATTCATGTAAATCCTCATCGGGCATTGAAGACTTATATTGGCTCATTTTGACTAATCATTATTATGAACACACGTAATTTACCTTTACATGGCATCAAGGTACTGGATCTCACACGCGTGCTTGCGGGGCCTTGGTGTACACAGTATTTAGCCGATTTAGGTGCTGATGTCATCAAAATAGAACACCCTAGCCGTGGCGATGATACGCGTGCATGGGCGCCGCCCTATCTCAAGGACGAATACGGCAAAGACACCAGCGAAGCGGCCTATTACCTCAGCGCTAATCGCAATAAACGCTCGGTGGCGGTGGATTTAGCCAGCGAACGTGGTCAGCGCATTATTATCGAGTTGGCCAAGCAATGCGATGTCTTCATAGAAAACTTCAAAGTGGGCGGTCTCAAAAAATACGGTCTCGACTACAATAGTCTCAAGCAACATAACCCCCGTTTGATTTACTGCTCCATTACGGGTTTTGGCCAAGATGGCCCGATGGCCCATGAGCCGGGTTATGACTTTATTTTGCAGGGCATGGCAGGCTTTATGAGTATTACGGGTGAGCGCGATGGCTTACCGGGGGCAGGCTCCCAAAAAGCAGGGGTCGCTGTGATTGATTTATTTACAGGTATGAATTCCGTAGTTGCCATTCTCGCGGCACTGCACGAACGCCATCACAGTCAGTTAGGCCAATATATTGATATGGCGCTGCTTGACTGTGGGGTCGCGCTTTTAGCTAACCAAAACATGAATTACCTAACCAGCGGCACTATTCCGCAACGGGCGGGCAATGCTCACCAAAATATCGTACCGTATCAAGTATTCCCGACGTCCAATGGCCATATTATTATTACCGCCGGCAACGATGGTCAGTTCAAAAAACTTGCAGATGTATTAGGGCATCCCGAATGGGCCGAAGATGCGCGATATCAGACTAACTCTGCGCGGCTAGCGCATCGTGACGAGATCGTCGGTTTAATCACTGCCATCACCTCGCTCAAACCATCTGAACACTGGCTTCACACTTTGGTGCAGGCCGGTATTCCTTGTGGTCCGATTAATAATCTCAAACAAGTGTTTGAAGACAAGCAAGTGCAACATCGGCAAATTCTTAAGCACCTTAAACACCCATTAGCCGGTCAAACGCCTAGTATTGCCAATCCTATTAAGTTTTCTGCCACTCCCCTACAGTACCAAAAAGCCCCACCTACACTGGGGCAACATACCCAGGAAGTGCTGCAAGAGTTTGGGCTCGAAGATTTACTTGACTAAAAAAAGCTCGCCAGATGGCGAGCTTTTTTGTGTGTTTTGGGGGTATTAGACGGCGGCAAAGCCAACCAATATAGCAATAAAAATCCCAAAAATAATACGATACCAACCAAATGGACGATACGAGTAGCGAGAGATAAATTTGAGGAGCCCTTTGACAAAGATTAGCGCACTAAAGAATGACACCACAAAACCTATGGCTACCATACTCAAATTGTCGCCAGACATCTCGTGACCGTGACGTAATAGGCTTAGCGTGGAGGCGCCTAACATCGTAGGAATGGCTAAAAAGAAGGAAAAGTCTGTGGCGGCACGACGAGGTACGCCGGCCAACATCCCGGCAATAATGGTTGAGCCAGAACGTGAGGTCCCTGGAATCATGGCTAGACATTGCGCTAACCCCACTACTAGGGCTTGCTTCCAAGAAATTTCATGAAGGCCACGTTCGACCTCTTCAGCCGTGTCTGGGCCAGGGGCGGGTTTAGCCATGCTAGGACGGCTCTCGACCCAAATCATGATGAGACCTCCCACAAATAATGTGATGGCATAGATCAACATGTTTTCTTTGGCGTTAAGCAAACTCTCTATGGCATGAATTAACAAATAGCCAATAATGGCAGCTGGCAAGAAGGCAATCAAAAGATTACGCACAAATAATAATTGGGTGCGATCCCCTTTGAAAAAACCACAAATAATATGCAGTAACTCTTGGCGATAAATCCAAATGACAGCAAAAATCGCCCCTAGCTGAATCACAATATCAAAGACAACACTATTGTCCATATCGAAGTTGAGCCAGTCACTGACGATAAGAATATGCGCCGTGCTAGACACAGGTAGGAACTCGGTAATACCTTCGACAATACCAATAACGACGGCCTTAAGTAAGTAAATAATATCCATACAAAAACTAGACTGGGTAAAACAAAAACTTATTCTTCGTTAAGAGCAAGCAACATCTGCGCAAAAATTTTGGGTGAGCCTGCGACGATATTACCGCTACTCATCCAACCTTGTTGACCAAGAAAATCTCCTACTAAACCACCGGCTTCGAGGACTAATAAACTACCTGCCGCGGTATCCCAGGCGTTCCGACGACGCGCGATATAACCATCTAGGCGACCCGCCGCCACATAGGCTAATTCCAGTGCCGTCGTGCCAATGCGACGATAACCGCTGCATTTTTGGATGACATTCGGGATGTTTTGCACAAACTCGGTTTTTTCTTGGGGGGCTAGCACCGTACCAGCAGCGATGAGCGCTTGATGCAAGTGGATGTTGTGAGTATTGACGCGAATACGACGGTTATTCAGAAAAGCGCCGCTGCCACGGGTGGCCGTAAAGATCTCGTTAGCATTGGGATCATAGATGACGGCCAAAATAATTTGAGTCTTGTGCGCCAATGCCAAAGAAATACTATAGCCCGGAAAGCCATGAATGAAATTTTTGGTGCCATCCAATGGATCAATCAACCATTTGTAATCGGATGAGCCAGTGCTTCCAGTTTCTTCGCCAATAATCGCGTGATCTGGATAGGCATCTAATAGGATTTGTTTGATCGCCTCTTCGGCCTCGTGATCAATATTCGTCACAAAGTCATTGGGGCCTTTTTGGGTCACGCTGACTTTTTCTAGGTCTAAACTGGCACGATTAATAATAGAGCCGGCCCGACGAGCTGCCTTAATGGCAATGGTTAGCATTGGGTGCATGGGTTTAACCTATTTCAAAACTGTTTAAAAACGTTTATTTTAAAATAACTAGGTTCATTTATCCTAGTAGATTTATAAAAATATACATATTGAGGTGATTGGTGCCAGTTTTTCAAGATTTTGCCGCGCGTTGTCGATTTATTATGACGCAACCCAGTCATCCGGGTAATGTCGGTTCCGCTTGTCGTGCCCTCAAAACCATGGGCTTTACACAACTTTGTTTGACAGCACCGCGCACGCCCAATATCTTAGTGCACGAGGATGCTATCGCCTTGGCTAAATCAGCCCAAGACGTTTTGCAGCAAACCCAAGTGCTTGACCGACTCGATGCCGCACTAGCGCCGGTGACATTGTCTTTTGCGCTGACCGCCCGACATCGTGACATGGGACCTACGGCACTGAATATTCGCCAGGCCGCTGAGTTGGCACAAGCGCATTTGACACAACACGAGCAGCACCAAGTCGCCATTGTGCTGGGTAATGAACGCAGCGGTCTCAGTAACCAGGAAGTTAGTCTTTGTCATTATATTTGTCATATCCCTGCCAATCCTGAGTACAGCTCACTGAATGTGGCCCAGGCCTTGCAATTGGCGGCTTGGGAGCTGCGTTATGCGCTGGCCGAATCGGCACCAGCGCCCGCGGCAGCAGAGCAGCCGCTATTGGCGACACAAGCGCAAACGGAGGCCCTATTAGCACACTGGCAAGAAGCCTTAGAAGCGATTGGTTTTTTGGATCCACAACACCCCAAAAAACTTATGTTACGCATGCGCTATTGGCTCACGCGTTCGCACATGAGCCAAGAAGAAAATCAAATGCTGCGCGGGGTTTGTAAGCAAATTATCCAGTCACAAAAAAAGCTTTGAGTGACCTCAAAGCTTTTTGGAAGTTTACAGGCTAGGGCTTGTCACTGGCTTGATTAGCGGCCACCACATGCGGCGCGCGATCTGGCGTTTGCTCTGGGCTCGCTGACGGCTTTGCCTCTTGATCCTGACCTTGTGGTGCCTTTGTTTGTGGCTTAGCCGCTGGATAATCTTGGTCTGCAGTAACAGAAGCTTGATTATCATCATCACGATCGTCGTCATTAACTTGCGCTCTAAGTGGTACTGGCAAAGCAAAGCCATTTTGCGTGAGCACCTGACGAATTTGCGCGCGGATTTGCTCTTGGGTGGCCCAAAAATCCTCGACATTGGTCCAAAGACGCATATTGACCACCACCACGCTATCTTTATAGTCACTCACAAAAGCGTAAGAAGTTGGTTCACTCAATATACGAGGATCTTTTTTGATCATCTCCTCAAGCACTTCAAGCACCTTCGTAATATCATCTTGATAAGAAACGGTGACCGCTAAATCCATACGACGGATTTTGTTGCGACTGTAATTGACAATCGTACTGTTCCAAATGCTACTGTTTGGCATCGTCATATAGACGCCATCGGCTTTTTTGAGACGAGTTAAAAAGAGATTGATCTCTTCGACCGTCCCTGAGACCGAGCCAATATCTACACTCTCGCCATTGCGAATCGGGCGCAAACACAACAACATAATACCGGCCGCGATATTTTGTAGGGTCCCTTGCAAAGCGAGACCAATGGCCACACCAGCGGCACCAATAATGGCCACAATACTCGTGGTTTGAATCCCTAAAATACCAAACGCCGTCAATAAGGTAACGATACGTACCGCCCACATTGCCGTATCTCTAAGCATTGGAATGACTGTCGGTTCGATCTTTTGGTTTCTATGGGCGATCTTTACTAGTAATTGGGCGGCTTTTTTGGAAAGCCACCAACCGACACATAACACCACAATGGCGATAGCTAAGGTAATACTAAAATTCACCAATCGGGAAGAGAAATCATGTGCCGTCACATGCTGCATATCCATGCTTATCCTCACTTCGTAAAAAATTGAAATTTAGTCTAACTTTAACAAAAAACACCTTATTATGAAATAATATTTGATAAATCGTAAATAAGCTTATTTTTGCTTTGTTAGAGAGGTCTCAGGAGTTCAGAATGCCGATGCGTGCCAAGACAGTGATTAGCCCGCCATTTACACCACAGCAAAGTTTTACTGATGCCGAAAAAGCTTACCAGCAACTGCTCGCTATTTATGAGCAACAATGCCAATTTATCACCGAGCATTTTCGGGCCTATGTCAAAAATGAACTCCCCAGTCATGTGCATGTACGTGGTTATTATCCGCAGATTCGTTTTCATCTAGAGCAACACCAGCTCGTCGATAGTCGCCTAGCCTATGGCTATGCGACGGAACCCGAGACCTACGTTACCACCGTGACGCGTCCCGAGTTATTCAAAAAATACTTAATCGAGCAAATGGGATTGCTTATCAAAAATCACGGTGTGGCGATTCAAGTCGGTTTGTCACAAACCGCCATTCCTTTACATTTTTGTTATTTCGATAAGCTTTCAGTGGCTGCACAAATCACAGAGTCACAGAACTTATTAATCCGTAATCATTTTGATGTACCTGATCTGACCATTATTGATGATGCGATTGTCAATGGTACATTGCGCTTAGCTCCCGGCGAGGATCACCCACTTGCGCCATTTACGGCGCCGCGTGTGGATTACTCTTTACAACGGCTCGAGCACTACACGGCCACCTTACCTGAACACTTCCAAAACTTTGTGATCTTTACTAATTACCAGTTTTACGTCGATGAGTTCTGCGCACTTTCTAAGCAATGGCTTGAAGACCCTGACTCTGGCTATACCGAGCTCGTCGAACCAGGTAATTTTGTGAGTCGCCAAGGCGCGATCAACCACCAAAAACCAACGCGTCTACCGCAAATGCCAAGCTACCATCTCAAACGTGCCGACAATAATGGCATCACCTTGGTCAATATTGGTGTTGGCCCCTCTAATGCCAAAACAATTACTGACCATATTGGTGTGTTGCGACCTTCGGCATGGATCATGCTTGGTCATTGTGCTGGCTTGCGCAATACTCAGCAACTGGGCGATTATGTCCTTGCCCATGGTTATGTGCGTGATGACCATGTCTTGGATGCTGACCTGCCCTTACATGTGCCACTACCTCCTTTGGCAGAGATTCAAGTCGCTCTCGAGAAAGCCGTCGAAGAAATTTCCGGCCTACAAAATTGGGAGCTCAAACGGATTATGCGCACAGGCACCGTCGCTAGCATTGATAATCGTAATTGGGAATTGTTGGACCAAAAAGACTTAGACCAACATTTATCACAATCGCGAGCCATTGGTCTTGATATGGAATCGGCGACGATTGCGGCCAATGGCTTTAGACTTCGGGTGCCTTATGGGACCTTATTGTGTGTCTCTGACAAACCTTTACATGGCGAACTTAAGCTACCTCGCATGGCCAATTCTTTTTATACTACGCAGATTAATCAACACCTACAAATCGGTTTGAGAGCCTTAGAGTTTTTACGCCAAATGCCCAGCGATCGTCTGTATTCTCGTAAACTTCGTAGCTTTATAGAAACCCCCTTCAAATAATTTGCATGTCCACTCGTTCCACATCAACAGAGAATCCTCCATCATCTGACCCCTTTGCGGGTCACACCCCTATGATGAAGCAATACCTGCAACTGAAACATGAAGCAGGTAATATTTTGCTGTTCTATCGCATGGGTGATTTTTATGAAATGTTTTTTGAGGACGCCATTTATACGGCTAAGCTCCTGAACCTAACCCTCACCAAGCGCGGCAGTTCAAACGGGGAACCTATTCCCATGGCCGGCGTTCCCGTGCATGCCATGGAACAATATTTGGCTCGTCTAGTGGCCATGGGGGAATCCGTCGCGATTTGTGAACAAATTGGGGATCCCGCCAGTACTAAAGGCCCTGTCGAGCGCAAAATTGTCCGCACCGTAACCCCAGGAACATTGACGGATGATGCACTCTTGCCCGCTCATAATGAGCGCCCACTCATGGCGGTTTATCTGCGCTCCAAAGGCCGCAAGTCCATCTATGGTCTAGCCTGGTTGAATCTTTCCAGTGGTGTTTTTAAAGTCTGTGAATGCGAGCCAGCACAATTGGATAGCGAGATTCATCGCATCGCGCCCGCCGAAATCGTCACAGCAGATGGTTTTTCGCTCGAAAAACCCTATCCGGCGGCGATGAGCAAAACCGCCGATTGGCATTTTGATTACCAAAGCAATCATGATTTTTTGTGTCAGCATTACCAGATAGCGTCTTTGGGGGGCTTTGGCTTAGATCATATGCCAGCGGCGGTATGCGCAGCAGGCGCGCTGCTCCGCTATGCAGAACATACGCAGACCCAATCGCTGTCTTATTTACAAGCCATTCAGGTTGATTATCCAGAGCAATATTTAGTGCTTGATCCAGTCACTCGACGCAATCTCGAGATTAGTGAGACTATTCAGGGAGATAAAGGCCCGACCCTATTTAATTTGCTCAATCATTGCAACACGCCCATGGGGGGGCGTTTATTGCGCCAATGGCTGCATCATCCCTTACGTGATACCGCAAGCGTGACCCAGCGTCAAAGCGCGGTGGCCGAATTATTTGCCTGTCAAGGCGCCGGTCAGACAGGTAGCAAGTTGCGTCAAAGTCTTAACAATATGGCAGATATTGAGCGCATTGCGACGCGCATTGCTCTTGCTTCTGTAAGGCCCAAAGAATTAGCTGCCCTCCGAGAGAGTCTGCAACAGTTGCCCGCCGTCAGGGCCCTTATCGAAGCGCAATTTAACGATAGCTCTGCCTTAATGCCTTTGCATCGTGCTCTACAACTCGAGGCGCCGCTGCTGGCGCTTTTACAAAATGCGCTAGCGGCCGAACCCAGCACGCTTGTCCGTGAAGGGGGTGTCATTGCCACGGGATTTGATGAGGAACTCGACGAGTTTCGTCAACTATCTCAAGCTAGCGGTGATTTTTTACTGCAAATGGAGCAAAAAGAGCGCCAAGAGACTGGCATTAGTAATTTGCGAATTGAATACAACCGCGTCCATGGTTTTTATATAGAGGTCAGCAAAAACCAGGCCGACAAAGCCCCTTTGCATTATCGACGCAAACAAACCCTCAAAAATGTTGAACGCTATATCACACCCGAACTGAAGAACTGGGAAGATAAAGTCTTATCCGCCAAAGATCGTTGTTTGAGTCGCGAAAAATATCTTTTTGAGCAACTGATTGAACAATTACAAACCTATGTATCCGCTTTATATGCATGCGCTCGGGCACTGGCGCAACTCGATGTTTTTGCGAGTTTAGCTTGGCATGCCTACAGCAACGACTGGGTCGCCCCACGCCTGAGTGATGAAGCGCAAATTCATATCACTCAAGGGCGTCACGCCATTGTCGAACGTAGCATAGAGCGCTTTACACCGAATGACTGTGATTTAAATACTGAGCGGCGTTTATTACTCATTACGGGCCCTAATATGGGTGGCAAATCTACCTATATGCGTCAAACAGCATTAATCGTCTTATTAGCACGTATGGGTAGTTTTGTGCCTGCCCAACAGGCACTGATTGGTGATATTGATCGGATTTTTACGCGGATTGGTGCGGCCGACGATTTAGCGGGTGGCCGTTCTACCTTTATGATGGAGATGACAGAAGCGGCCAGTATCTTGGCAGCGGCCAGTCCACATAGCTTGGTGTTGATGGATGAAGTCGGTCGCGGTACCTCCACCTATGATGGTCTAGCCTTAGCGTGGTCGATTGCCTGTCATTTGTTGCATCACAACCAAGCCCTAACACTGTTTGCAACTCACTATTTCGAAATTACTAAGCTCGCAGATCAAACTGCACATGCCGTTAATATTCATTTTAGTGCCGCCAAAACTGCTGGTAATATTGTATTTTTGCATGAGGTTCAAGAAGGTCCTGCCAGTCGTAGTTATGGCATTGAAGTGGCACAACGCGCGGGCATCCCGATGGCCGTCGTGCGTCAGGCACAGCGTGAATTAGAGCGCTTGGAACAACAAAATCAAGACCATCAACAACTGGATTTATTTGCTGAACCGAGTCATGCCATGTCAGACGCAGAGCTGGCCACCGCTAATGAGCCAGCCCCTGATCCTGAAGCGCTCGCCCTCAAACAAGCGTTGACGCAGATCGATCCTGATGAATTAAGTCCACGCCAGGCCTTGGATGCACTATATCACTTAAAGCAGCAGTTCACGGACAGGGATTCGTAATTAGTGATTGATATTTAAGAAAAAATAACAAATACAAGCATTCAGGCATTTGCTTTAGTAAGAGCAGAGTGTTATAACCAGCAAGGATAAAGGGCTCGCGCACACCCCTTATCCCAGGCTAATCACTAGCAACGCGATATTGTGCACACAAAAAAGGATGAGAGAAATGAGCAAGGATGTTAACCGCTTAAGTAAAGAACCTAGCCGCGATTACGCCGAAGATAATGCGTATTTCCCTTCCCCCTATTCTTTAAGTCAATATACAGCCCCGAAAACTGATTTTGACGGCGTTAAATTTAAAGATGCCTATAAAGGTGGCAAATGGAAAGTACTGATGATTGCTGCCGAAGAGCGTTATGTGCTTTTACAAAACGGTAAGTTTTTTTCTACCGGTAATCACCCTGTAGAAATGTTGTTACCCTTGCATCACTTAATGGAGGCGGGCTTTGATGTTGACGTCGCTACCCTCAGTGGCTACCCCGTCAAATTAGAATTATGGGCGATGCCACAAGAAGACCAAGCTGTGCAGTCTACCTACCAAAAATTACTCGCTAAGCTTAAACAACCTAAGGTCCTTGAGGACGTCATCAAAAACGATTTAGGTCCTGATTCTGATTACATTGCACTCTTTATTCCAGGTGGACATGCGGCAGTCGTGGGTATTTCCCATAGCAAAGCGGTTCAACAATCGCTCGATTGGGCCCTAGAAAATGACAAGCATATCATTACCTTATGCCATGGCCCAGCGGCCTTATTATCTGCAGGTCTGGATCGTCAAGAGTCACCCTTTAAGGGCTACTCTGTTTGCGTCTTCCCGGATGCCTTAGACGAAGGTGCTAACCTCGATATTGGTTATTTGCCAGGACGTTTGCAATGGTTAGTGGCTGACTTACTCACCCAACAAGGTCTCAAGGTGGTTAACGATAAAATGACAGGACAAACGCATAAAGACAGAAAACTCTTAACTGGCGATAGTCCTCTTGCTTCTAACGCGCTCGGTATATTGGCGGCCGAAGAACTGCTGAATGCCATCAAAGACTAACCACTGACCCGTAATCCTTAAGTACGAATGAATCTCGATAAAAAACTAGACCTGCTCGGTCAATACAGCCCGTGGCAATTTATGCAAGAAGTCTGGCAGCAAAAGCCTCTCTTGATTCGACAAGCCATTGCCAACTTTACACTGCCAATCAGTATTGATGAGCTGCAAGCCTTAGCGCAATCCGAGCAGGTAGAATCTAGACTCATTCGCCACCAAGAGCAGCAGTGGTTTTTACAAAAAGGTCCAATTCACTCTTGTCCAAGCATGAATGAGTCGAATTGGACCTTATTGGTGCAAAGCGTGGATCTACACCATGCTGCCGTGCAGCAACTGGCGCGATTATTTAGTTTTATTCCAGAGGCACGTTTTGATGATGTCATGATTAGCCTCGCGGCCGATGGCGGTGGTGTTGGCCCCCATTTTGATAGCTATGATGTGTTTTTGTTGCAAGCACATGGCAAACGGCATTGGCGTATTAGCCAGCAAGCAGACAAAACACTTATTCCTGGTCTGCCCTGCCGTATTTTGCAAAATTTTCAGCCCGAGCAAGCCTTTACGCTTGAGCCGGGCGATATGTTGTATCTACCCCCGCAATGTGCGCATGACGGGGTGGCGCTGGGCCCCGACTGCATCACGATCTCGATTGGGTTTAGAACCTTAAGTCTGGCGCAAATGGTGCGCGGTATTCTCGAGGCTGCCGCTGATCAAGTCAGTATTAATAACGGTTTAGGCATCGGTTTATATTCGGAACCTGCATTGAAAGGCATGCAGTTTGCGGGGGTTTACGAAGATCGCCATAGCGCGGCTACCAACCATAGCGCTGAACTGCCCCAAAGAATGATTGATACCGGTTTAGGATTAGTTAATGCGCTGCAATTTAGCGAGGATCTCGTGGCTCGCTACTTGGGTTGTTGGTTGACCGAGCCGAATCAATTGAGTGAATTTCAGATCGCCGCAGAACAAATCGAATTAGAGGATCTAAGTGACGACACGCTCCTCTGCTTGGACTTGCAATCACGCATGCTCTACAAAAACCAGGCATTATTCTTTAATGGCGAAGTGGTCGACATAGCGCTCAATCCAATACTTATAGAACTCGCCGATAACAGAGAAATTGCGGTCGCTAAATTACGTGACGCTGATGCTGACACCCAAAATCTCATCCTTCAAGCCTTAGATGACGGTTGGATGCAGATTAAGACTCAGTAACTTAAAAGCGCCACTTTCGTTTTTACCAAACATCACCTCATAAAAATACCCCCATACGCTTGTAAAGCGATGGGGGTGTTTGCAATGTAGGTAGGTTGTGGTCAGCTGTTGAGCTTAGTCTAGTGCATCCATCTATGCGTTTCCTAGACTCAGGCGATTCCGTGATGCGCCTGAAAGATCAAGTCACACAGGCAATGACTTATTCACCGCCTACCATGTTTTCTTCGGACACTTCATCGGGATCAGCATCACGCTCGTCCACGTCCTTTTCGACTTCATGCTCTTTTTGTTCTTCGCTTTGTTCTTTTTCAAATGGTTTTTGCGCTTGTGACATCACAGACTCCTTTTAAGTAGAGGGTTAAGCTACTAATATAGTGGCCTCGGATCCTTAAGGCAAGTGAAGTTACTTTTAAAAACGTAACATAAAATGCCAGATAGGACAATTTATTAGAATAAATGCACTAATAAGTCAATTAAGACGGCTAGCAAAAACACCGCAAAAATTTGCCGGATACGCTTAGTGGGTAAGATGTAAACCAGCTTTGCGCCCAGAGGGGCAAAAAGCATACTGGCAATAGAAATCCCCACAAAAGCGGGCAAATACACATAGCCTAGCGAATGCGCTGGCAACATTGGCTGATGCCAACCATTGAGAATGGCAAAAAAAGCACCTGACAAGGCTAAGACCACGCCCAAAGCGGAGGACGAGCCAATCGCTTGTTGCATGGTATGCCCTACTTTAGTTAGAAGAGGAACGGTAATAGTGCCGCCGCCAATACCGACAAAGCTAGACATAAAACCCACAATGGAACCAAAAAAGGTATAGCGCAGGCGACTGGCCTGCTGCACGCTTTGCTGCTCCGGGTGCCGAGCATTTGAGAGCATTTTAAATGCCGTGTAAGCCAAAAATACACAAAAAATCGCCTTAAGTGAGGTATTACTCAGATAACGAACCACCGTGCTGCCCAGCATGACTCCGATGATGCATCCAATCGCCATAAAGCCAACCACTCGCCACAAGATGGAGCCTTTTTTGTTGTGTGCATACACTGAGGATAAACCGGTCATGACGATCGTCGCAAAAGAGGTCCCCAGTGCGATTTTCATGTGTAGAGCTTCCGCCACACCATGCGAGGCTAAATAGTACAAGAGCACAGGCACGACGATCGCGCCACCGCCCACCCCTAGTAGGCCAGCAAGAATCCCTATGACAGCACCTGCGGCTAAAAACATTAAAATGGTGATCATCACTACTCGTATCTAGCCTGACTAATCTTCGAGCTTAACAATAGTGCCCTGCGCTACCGCACATAATTTACGCGTGTCGTTATTGATGGCATATATCTTCGTCTGAGTCACCGCTTGACGCTTGCCAGCTCCCAATACTGACGCCTCGGCAATGAGCGTCTGTCCAATGCCCGGGCGCAAAAAATTAATCTTAAATTCGGAGGTGATGACCTTGGGCCCCAGGGCAATGCCACCTGCAAAGGTGAGGCTAACATCTGCCAAGAAAGCCACGAGCCCCCCATGGGCAAAGCCAAAATGTTGTGTCACCTTATCAGTGACGGGAACGCTAAGGCTAACATGCTCTTCGGTGTAATCAAGCAATTCCGTTTCTAATAATTGCGAAAACGGTTGCTGTTTGAGGATCTCGCGAGCTTGCTCAAGACTTCTTAACATCTTTGCCCCCTTTATCCTCTGTTTGCGGCTCTTTTACGTCAGTTTGCGCGTCTGTGTTGGCCCCTTGCTTGTCTGTTTGCGGTTTGGGCGCGTACAACTCCGGATTACGTAGAATATGGCTATCGACCTGATTAATATCGGTATGACCACAAAAAGCCATAGAAATATCCAGTTCTTTTTGGATCAGTTCTAACGCTTTGTAGACTCCCTCTTGACCATAGGCTCCTAAACCATATAAATAAGGGCGACCGATAAGTACCCCTTGGGCACCTAGAGCGCGCGCACGCAAGACGTCTTGGCCCTGGCGAACACCACCATCAACCCAGATCTCTGTGTTGTGACCCGCTTGGCGCACCGCTTGAATAATTTCTGGCAACACTGAGATAGAGGACGGTGCCCCATCGAGTTGACGACCACCATGATTGGACACCACGATAGCATCCGCACCTATTTCGGCGGCTTTTATGGCGTCGTCGGTTTCCATAATGCCTTTGATGATGACCTTACCACCCCAATAATCCATGATTTCTTTGACAGAATCCCAATTGAGTTGGGGGTCAAATTGCTCAACGGTCCACGCTGATAAAGACCGCATATCACTGACATTGCTGGCATGGCCAACGATATTACCCATATAACGGCGCTTCGTTTTGCTCATCGCGAAGCACCATTCTGGCTTGGTGGCTAGGTTAAGGATATTTTTGAGGGTAGGCTTAGGCGGGGTACTTAAGCCATTTTTAATGTCTTTGTGACGTTGACCTAGAATTTGGAGATCTAGGGTAATCATAAGCGCACTGCAATTGGCCGCCTTGGCGCGATCAATCAAACGTCTGATAAAGTCCATATCGCGCATAACATACAATTGGAACCAAAACGGTTTATTGGTATGTTGGGCCACATCTTCGATGGAGCACACACTCATGGTCGATAAAATGAATGGCACCCCAAATTCCTCGGCGGCTTTGGCGCCTAGAATTTCACCGTCGGCATGCTGCATGCCGGCTAAGCCTGTTGGGGCAATCGCAACGGGCATGGCGACATCTTGACCAATCATTTGGGTGGCGACGGTGCGATTACTTAAATCGCGCGCGACTTTTTGTCTAAATAAAAGTTTACGAAAATCCTCTTGGTTAGCGCGAAAGGTACTTTCCGTATATGAGCCCGATTCACAATAATCCACAAACATGGTAGGGACTTTACGTAAATAAACCTGACGGAGATCTTCTATACATGTGATTTTGGATAAGTCTGACATAATGGGCTCTTATAGTTTTTAATGTTTACAAATTATCCCTTAATTAAAAACCCTTTAATGTGAAAATGCAATTAGGTGTTATTCTTAGTAAGGAAAATTATCCAGCTTTGAGAAGTCAGATTTAACAAAAAAAATCCCCCAAAGTAATCAATTACCTTGGGGGCGGAGTGTTAAAGCCAATTAGGCTGACTAAAAAATAAAGCGTTGCGTGCTTGTATTATGAGACGATTTTATTATTGTCGTCGTATTTAAAGAAGCCCTCACCCCCTTCAATACCGATTTTGCCTTGATCGATGTACTTCGATTGCAGAATTTTGACAAATTTAGCGGCCGTCTCATCACCGGCTTTTGCTTGGTTAGTATTTACCGCTAAGACCGTGCGTAAACCGACAGTATCCATAATTTCGCAAGGGCCTTTAGGTGAACCGGTCGCATTACGCCACACCTTATCGATATCCTTAGGTTCAGCAATTTCATTGGCAATTAAATAGGCGGTGGCATGCAATAGCGGTACTAAAAGTGTATTGAGCACATAACCCGGTTGTTCTTTTTTGAGAATAATCGGCTCAAAGCCCATGATTTTGGCAAATTGTGCCGCCTTTTCTAGGTATTGCGAATCACTCTTTTGGTTTGGCATGATTTCGCAGATATTGTGAATCCAAATTTCATTGGCAAAATGCATGGTAACAAAGCGCTCAGGGTGACCCGTAGCATCTGCAAAATCTGAAGGTTTAAGGGTAGAGGTATTAGTCGCCAAGACCGCATGATCTGGCGCATTTTTGCCAATCACTGGCCAGATTTCTTTTTTGAGATCGATATTTTCGGGTACAGCTTCAATCACAAGATCCGCTTGGCTGACCGCCTGTGCTAAATCTGAGGTCAATGTTAAATGTTCTTTGGCTTGTTTGATTTTTTCTTCAGTAGCATCCTGCAAATCCGCTATATAATTCTTGCCTAATTTATCAAAGCGTTTCTGAGCGGCTTGCAAGGCCTCATCATTGATGTCGTAACTCGTCACATGATGACCAGCATAGGCCGCTTGATAAGCAATTTGTGCACCGAGCACACCAGCACCAATGACTGTAATATTTTTGGATTCCATACTGACACTCTCCTATTAGAAATGACTGAAGAAAACGCTCGCTTATTGAGCGTTGCATGAGTATTGACTATTTAATAATAGCATGCTTTTGTAGGACAATTTGAGGGGATTGTACTAAGACGACAGTCAGTATTCACTCGCGTCGTGATCGCACTGTCTTAAGCTGTATTGTTTGCTTAAGGACAGCATTCAGTTTTTTCTTTTAGTGGTCTTTTATTTAGCCGGCGCTTTTAATCACTTAAACGCTCTCAAGCATTGACCCGTATGGCTTATACAATAGGATGGCGCCTGACGTCTGTAAGTCGCACTGTCTAATATGAGCGCTGCTGAGCCACTGCAATTGGTGGTTGCCAAAGGTTCAAATGGCTTTGGATTGAAGATATCCATCTTCGTCAATCGCAAGCGACAAATCGCATCCAATAAGAAAGGGTAATGGCACGCCGTTACCCTTTTTAATCGCCCATTAAGGCAGGACTCACCTATGAATTTAATCGCCCATTAAGGCAGGACTCACCTATGAATATAATCGCCCATTGAGGCAGGACTCACCTATTTTTTCTTCAGTATAACGCTAGTCATTCAACATAACAAGCGATATTCTGCAGAGAACCACTAGCGTGCAGATGTTTTCAGCCAGTGTCGTTTCTAATCCATAAAACGGCTAATGATTTAAAGAGATCTACGGGATGAAAAGGATTTTGAGGATTGTTGGGTAGCGGCGTTCTTGGCGCGTTGTATGGCATCATGAGGTTTGACAACCTGCCAGCAGGAATACGAGCGCAATCGCCGCTAAGAGGCGACAGCGCCATTTGAGTTTGATAATCATGAATGCTATTTTCTATACCTAATAAAAAACCCCGTAAATACGGGGCTATTTTTTCATAATTTATCCTGTTTCTTTAATTTACGTTTTACTAGAAAATCGGTAATTTGATAAATCAAAAATAAAGCAAGATAACCAATAATAGGCGTAATCATTACGCTTATAAAAAACCATTTAATAGGATTTTTATCTAAACAATACGCTATATAAGCGACAAGCGCACATCCTAAAAAGTAATAGAACCATACCCCTTGTACGGTTCCAAACTTTGGTAAAAAATCAAACAACCCACACAAGCTACTATATAGAATAAGCATCTTTCACTCCTGTAACGAGTTTTTTTAACCCATTATATACCTATCGCCCCTGCTATCAGGGCTTCTAATGCCTCACTCTCGTTATCAACCTCTGTATCGGGTAACGGCGGGATAAACTCCTATTGCTATCACGTCTTTTTTCTTATCCTCTGGTCGATGGTATTGCAAACACCAATACTTTTGGCCTGATTTATTTGTAAATAAAGACCTAGCCCATCAAAGTGCTTAGAAACACCAGACAGAGGCGATGGGAGTTGTTTAATTTATTTATCGGTTAAAGGCAAGAGTAAACTCTTAGTAATTAACACTAGAAAAGTTACCCTAAAAGTTACCCTAAAAGTTACCCTAAAGTAGAAAAACAGGCATGAACAGACAAAAACAGTAATGAAACAAAAAAACCTATATTTTTCAGTAGCTTACTTTATTTTATGACGCGATATGAAGGCTTGCGAAAAGAGATTTTGGCGCCTCCGGCGAGAATCGAACTCACAACCCCCCGCTTAGAAGGCGGGTGCTCTATCCAGTTGAGCTACGGAGACGTTTTTAGCGAACCAGCATTTTAACCGTTTCACATAAGCTTGACAATGATTGCTCTTTTGCAAATAAATATTTTTAGACAAGCACTCTATGACTTAGCGGCAAATTTAGAAATTTTCCAAAAAGGTATTGACAAGCCTGACAAATGCCGCTAAAATTTTATTCTTATTTGTGGTGGCTGTAGCTCAGCTGGTAGAGTCCCGGATTGTGATTCCGGTTGTCGTGGGTTCGAGCCCCATCAGCCACCCCAAATAGCTTATTACTCTTATTACTATATAAGCTTATTATTAAATAGCTTATTATTTATAGCTTACTAAAAGCTATTTAAAAGCATATTCATCACCTCGATAGCCACTCTTGGAGTGGTTTTTTTGTGCCTACTCATTATATCTAGCCAGACATCACTTGAATAAATAGTCTATCTACGCTAAAAACCGGCAGGGCTACGCTCTGGCTAAGTGACTCCAATACGACTACAAGCTGTTTCACGTTCAATCACATAAAAAAGCCTCGCCAGACTGTGCACAGGCTAGCGAGGCTAATTAAATATTAATCATCTTTACGACTGGCTAAAGTCTAATTCATCACTGACAGGTTTGGCCTTTTTCTGAGGAACGACACCGGTAGGTAAATTATTAAACCCACGCTCGCTACGACGTAGTTTTGCTTGTTCTAGGTTTTCGCAAGTCGGATCCCCTGCTTCAATCTCTCCGGCTTGGCACGCTTTGACGGCCTTATTGTAATATTTATTACTTGAAGCCAATTCATCGACTGTGTAGTGACCGCTAGAACACGCTGAAAGCGTTAGTGCCAAAGACACTGCTATTAGTGGAATACATTTTTTCAAGACCTTCTCCTTGAACGTCAAATTAACTAAGCATATGCTTTTTTAGGGCTATTTTTAATAGTATATATAAAATTAATAGCGCACTTGCCACACCTAAAATAAGATAAATTTGCGTGGCTAATAAGTAGCCGAGCACTATATTACGATTCAGATTGATGAGAATCGAAATCACCACAAAAGCCGTCCCAAAAAAACCGATATAAACAATTAATAAACGTAGGCTTTCGTAGATCTTCCAAAAAGAATCTTTAACGTCTTGGGGCGACTCACGGAAGGTGAAATATATTTTGATAATATCCATGTAAAACTATATTTTTCCTGGGATGAATAATTAGCGCTACGTTTGCCAATCTTCAGTAGATTTAATCAATCAGCGCCTGTAGTTGCTCTCTAAATTTACCTTCAATTTTGATTGATTTACGTTGTTTTTGATCAAAATAAACTGCCACAATACGCGCAAACGCCGTACATTGATCACCCACAAAAATGGCTTGCTCAAAATTAACGGTGCTATTGCCTAAAGAGCTGATGCGCGTACCAACCTCAATTTGCTGGCCTTTTTCTGTCATTTCCTGCAAAAAGTCGAGCTCTAACCGTACAATCACCAATCCCGTATCCTCAGGAAAATCAAGCGCTTGTTGTACCATAAATTCAGTTCGACCCGTTTCTAGATAGCTTGAGTATACGGCGTTATTGACATGACCTTGCACATCTAAATCGCTATAACGAATTTTGTCCTTACCCAAATAATTAAAGTCAGATTTTTTGATTGACTGCGGCATCTTTATCTCCTGTTTATTTTTTTGAATTTGCCATTTTAATGCAAGGACAAGGCAGTCAAGGGGCTAGCGCGCCGCTACATGAAATAAAAAACCACCTATGCATGCATAGGTGGTTAAATTAAACTAACTATCAAAGGAATTTTAAAATGAACTTAAATATGAATAAATACAAAATCACACAAACCAAACTTGCAAGGCCTGCAGTTCTTGAGCATTTGAGATCATATAACCATTGTATTTATTTTTGTTTCATTTTGCAACAATTTTTTTATTTAATTACATTATCACGACGAAGTGTATCTAGCCATACCATTAATAATGTCCACCCTTCTGAGCTCGTTACAATGAGATTGCAGATTTCTTCAATCTTTAGGGAGTATGAATATGTCTAAAAACATTTTGATTTTAACGACAGCGTTTGGTGTGGAGCGTGATGAGCTCACTGTTCCTGCAGAGCAGCTCAAGGCCAAGGGCCATAAGGTGACAATCGCCACGCCAGACGGCAAATCCATCCAAACCGTGACGGCTGACAAAGACTGGGATAAAGTCGTCAGCGCCGATGCCAAAATTGCTGACGTAGAGCAAAATTTCGATGTCGTGGTCTTACCGGGAGGTACGGTCAATGCCGATAATGCACGCATAAACGAAGATATTCAGCAATTCGTCAAATCCCATGCGCAGGCCGGCAAAACTGTCGCTGCGATCTGCCACGCCCCTTGGGTGTTGATTGATACAGGACTAAGCAAAGGCAAGAACTTAACGTCTTATATTTCCATTCGTTTAGACCTAGAAAACGCAGGCGCTCAGTGGCATGACAAATCCGTGGTGCAATGCAAAGACAATGGTTATTTATTGATTACTTCTCGCAATCCAAATGATTTAGAAGACTTTGTCAATGCCATTGATGCGGCTTAGTGACTTTTGAGTTAAAGCGACGCTTAAAATGGCCGCAAGTATCATTCGTATACTTGCGGCTTTTTACTTGATCACTAGAATCAACAAGGAAATTAATGGGGTCATTGACCTCTATAACGCTGCCACTGTTGTACGATAAACGGCCCCGAAACGGCTGCGAGCATGCCCACAGTGATAATACATAACCCCAGCATGGTTTGCGGGCTAGAAGCCTCGTGGATGGCAAACCAAGCAATAATGGCGGCCACCACCGGAATTAAGGCAGTAAATGTGGCGGCTCTTGCGGCGCCTAATAGCTCGATCGATTTACTAAAAAAGTATAGCGCCAAAATAGAAGAACCTAGCCCTTGATAGAGGATTTGCACCAGCACTGGCCAGAAGCTGACATTAAAAATATGGGCTCCCTTGACCGCAAAATAAAGCGGTGAAAACAATACCGCCGATAAGACGCCCACAATAGCGGTGGCATGCCAGGCACTCAAGCCATAGCGTTTGACCGTGACGGTGTAATTGCCCCAAATAAAACCACAAATCAAAAAAGGCAAATATAAACTAAAGGAAATTTGCCCTTTAAAGACGTCTTCGAGTGTAATAACAACAATGCCAACAATGATCATTATGGCGCCAAATAATATGGAGGATCTGATCTGCTGACGCAACCACAACACACTAATCAGCAAGGAAAAGAAAATCATGGTGCCTGGTACCAGCGTCGCATATTGCCTGACTGGTTGATCTTGCAGTCCCCAAGCAAGCAATAAAATATAGGGAGCCCCAATGCCCGTAACTAAATAAATATAGCCATACCAAGGGACTTTTTTGTGATTATATTTGAGCAATATTGGCAACATCAGAATGCCAGCCGTGGCAAAGCGTAAAAATGTAATATCCCAAAAGTCCAAACCCGTGCTTGCGTCTTGACCTATATGCGTAATGGTCGGAAACGAGCCCCATATCAGAGCAGAAAGTAGACCACAGACGGTTCCTAACAAGAGATGGCTTTGCTGCTTTGGTTGGGTATGGGTGACAGACATAGGGCGTGATAATTGACAATTATGAGTGAAGATCTACTATAGTAGATAACCTGTGTAAATCCCTATTTTTTCATAGCTTGAAACCATGAGTATTCTTTTTGACCTACATCCAGATAACCCCCAATACCGCTACCTCAAGCAGGCCGCACAACTGCTACAAGATGGTCATGTATTGGCAATACCCACAGACTCTAGCTATGCCTTAGTTTGTCAATTAGATAACAAAGACACGGCCAAAAAACTGCGTACCCTACGCGGTGCCAATGAGCAACATCTACTCACACTGATGTGTAAAGACTTATCGGAAATCGCAAAATACGCCAAGGTGGATAACCAGCAATACCGCCTCCTCAAAGCAGCGACTCCAGGTCCTTGGACGTTTATTTTGCAGGCCACCAAAGATGTCCCTAAGAAGGTCTCCCATCCGTCCCGCAAGACCATTGGGATTCGTATCCCGAACCATAAAGTCGTCTTAAAATTACTCGACGTCTTGGGCGAACCGTTGGTGTCTACCACGTTTATGGCGCCCGATGCCGAACTCCCCTTTACTGAGGCAGGCGAATTTATGGATGACTACAAAAACGACATTGCCGGCATTATCACAGCGGGGCCCTGCCAACCACAGGGCACCACTGTTGTCGATCTGACCAGCTCACCTTACGAAGTAATACGACAAGGTTTAGGCGATCCTCACCGTATCGGTCTCTAAAGGTAACCCCTAGTTCAGTAGTTACAAAAAAATTTTAAAATATCGTGTAAACTGGTCAATTAATTAGTATTTACAGCAGGATTCATTATGGTAGGTCAAGCTAACATTAACTTCAAAGGCAGCATTCCCGCCTTAATTACGCCGATGTTTGCCAATGGGGAGGTTGATTACGATTCATTTCAAGCCCTTATTGATTGGCATATACAAGAGGGTTCAGATGCGCTTGTGATTGCCGGTACCTCCGGCGAATCGCCTACTGTTAGTGTCGAAGAACATATCCACCTTATCAAAGAAGCCGTGGAGTATGCTGCAGGCCGTATCCCTATCATTGCGGGCGTGGGCGCTAATTCCACCAAAGAAGCCATCCACCTCCAAAACAACGCCTACGACGCTGGCGCTCAAGCTGGGCTCTCGGTGTGTCCTTACTACAATAAGCCAACGCAAGAAGGCATGTATCAACACTTCAAGACTATTGCCGAGCACAGCCCCTTACCCACCCTTCTTTATAATGTGCCAGGTCGTACTGTGGCCAATATGTCTAACGACACTATCTTACGTTTGGCAGAGATTCCTAATATCATCGGTATCAAAGAAGCTTCGGGCGATATCGCGCGTTTAGGTGATTTATTTTCCCGCAAGCCTCAGGATTTTCAAGTGATCAGCGGTGATGACCCTACGGCAGCGGCTTTGATTCTGTTAGGGGGTCAAGCCAATATTTCCGTCACGGCCAATGTTGCCCCCAAACTCATGCACCAACTATGCATGGCAGCTAGCCAAGGCGATATCGCCACGGTACAACGTCTCAATAACAAACTTTCTCCCCTAAATTCGGCTTTATTCTGCGAAGCCAACCCTATTCCTGTAAAATTTGCCTTGTACAAAATAGGTAAAACTGCCGAATTAGGCTACCGTTTGCCACTTTGCCAACCTTCCGAGCAAAGTCAGCAAACAATCATCAAAGCCCTTGAAGCAGTTGAATTACTATAAATATCCAAAGGATTTTTTCAATGAGCATGAAATCACGTTTTGCCGTTACTGTGTTAGGCGCGGCAGTTCTATTATCTGCGTGTAGTAGCACCGATGACATCCTTGGCTTTGGCGAAGAGCAAGTCGACTACAAAAGCACCGTTCGTGGCGATCCACTCAGTCTGCCACCGGATCTTTCCAAAGCCCAGATTAATCCGCGTTATGATGCAGGTGCAGTGGCTTCTGCCAATGCGTATGCTCAAGCTAGCAAGGATGCCGCGAAATCGGCCCAAAATAGCTCAGCCGTTTTGCCTGAATCAGGCGATGTACAAGTGCTCAGAAGTGGTTCAGATCGCTGGTTAGTCATTAGCAGGGATCCTAAGTTTGTCTATAACAAAGTGATTGAATTCTGGAATGAGCAAGGGTTTACGATCAACGAGGATAATCCGACTGCCGGTATCGTCAGAACGGACTGGGCCGAAAATCGTGCCAAAATCCCAGGTAACTTTTTACGCCGCGTGGTCGGTTCCCTCATTGACTTGGTCTCTGACAGTGGCGAGCGCGAGCGCTTTACGACGCGTTTAGAGCGCGCGAATGGCAAAACTGAGGTGCACATCAACCATGAACGCATGGTTGAGACCCCTATGGACCGTGACGGTAATGAATTCAAATGGTTACCAGCCAAAGAAGATCCAGGTCTCAATGCCGTTATGATTGCGCGCTTTATGCAATATCTCGGTATCAATCAAGACAAGGCAGCGGATCAAGTGCGTCAAGCCAAGACTGTACAAACCCTACAAGTCTCCAAAAACATTGATTTTGATGCCAGCAAAGACGGCCTAGTTACCTCCATTGCGGCACCAGAAGCTTGGCAACGTGTCGGTAATGCATTACAAGCCGCTGGTTTTACTGTTGTCAACCGTGACCAAAGCAAGGGCACTTACGAAGTGCGTTATCTTGATACCGATAACGGCGTAGTACGCAAGGCCGGCAATATCTTTACCCGTATGTGGGGTAGTAATGGTAACCTCAGTCCAGAGGTCTATACCATTCACGTCCGTAATGACGGTGCCCAAACGGTCATTACAGCAGATAATCTTGCCAAAGAAGATCAGGCTTCAGCCACTTCTACTGCACGCCGTATTTTGCGAGTCGTGGCTGAGAAATTCTAATTCTTAGTCACCTCGATAAACCTGTTACCACGGGTTCACTACAAGACACCCCCAACATGCGATGTGGGGGTGTTTTTTTTGGCTCTTTAAGACACTGAAAAAGTGCTCCACCTAATCACAGTTTGTTATTTGGTTTTTTGGGTTGACGTTTAAGTTCAATGAGTGCAACAACCATGCCTAAGAGCACCACAAATAATAGCGCCATAATAAAAGCGATTAATACATTATTGATAAAGACCCACAACACAAGACTGAGTAATAAAATCGTTACGATAGGTCGCTGCAGTAGTTTTTTTAGGAGTCGCATGGAGGCAAGATAGCTTAGACGTCAAGAAACGGTCATTTTAAGGTAATTTTATGGTAAATATAGATAGCTACTAGTAGAAATCCTAGGAATCATCAATAACAAAAATTTCTGTTCTTTTCTACTATAGTATATTAATGAATGATTATTATTAACCTAGATTTACTGGAAATTCTATGAGCTATTTATCCGACGTATACGAGCGTTTTCAACGCACGAACAAAAACGAAACTGAATTTTGTCAAGCTGCCAAAGAAGTGTTGGATTCCTTAGACATCCTCTTCCAAAAAGAAAACAAATACCAAAAAAACGCCATTCTTGAACGTATTGTAGAGCCTGAACGCTTAATTACTTTCCGTGTGGCATGGTTTGACGATGCCGGCAAAATCCAAGTGAATCGTGGTTTCAGGGTGCAATTTAATTCTACCTTAGGTCCATACAAGGGCGGTTTGCGGTTTCACCCAAGCGTTAGTGCCAGTATTATTAAATTTCTAGGTTTTGAGCAAATCTTCAAAAATGCCCTGACCGGTCTACCTATTGGTGGCGCTAAAGGCGGCAGTGATTTTGATCCTAAGGGCAAATCCGATGCCGAAATCATGCGTTTTTGTCAGGCATTTATGTCCGAACTTTACCGCCATATCGGCGCTTGCATTGACGTCCCCGCTGGCGATATTGGCGTGGGTGGTCGCGAGATTGGTTATCTCTACGGCCAATATAAGCGCTTAACGGGCTTATACGAAGGCGTGCTCACCGGCAAGAAACTCTTGTGGGGCGGTTCACTAGCGCGTACAGAGGCCACTGGCTACGGTTCCGTGTATTTTGCCCAAAATATGCTCAAAGACCGTTATCAAGACTTTGAGGGTAAAACGGCCGTCGTCTCTGGGGCCGGTAATGTGGCTATTTATACCATCGAGAAGCTGCAGCAATTAGGCGCCAAAGCCGTTACATGTAGTGATTCTCGTGGCTTTATTTACGACGAACAAGGAATTGATCTAGCCACCCTCAAAGAGCTCAAAGAAACAGGCACCAACCAAAGCCTAGAGGATTACCTCCAAAAACGCCCACATGCTAAATACACGGCAGTCAAAGACTACCGAGAAGGTCGTAATGAGGTTTGGTCTGTACCTTGCGATATTGCCTTCCCAAGTGCCACCCAAAATGAATTAAACCAAGAAGACGCTAAAGAACTTCTCAAAAATGGCTGCACCCTAATTTCAGAAGGTGCCAATATGCCATCAACACCAGAAGCGGTTGATGTCTTTTTGGATGCGGGCATTATGTATGGGCCAGGCAAAGCGGCCAACGCTGGCGGTGTCGCTGTGAGTCAGCTCGAGATGGCACAAAATGCCTCTATGCTCAGTTGGAGCTTTGATGAAGTCGATAACAAGCTTAAAGAGATTATGGCAAATATTTACCAACAAGCCGCTAGCACCGCTGAAGAGTTCGACAAGAAACACAATCTTGTTGTGGGTGCCAATATTGCGGCCTTCCGCAAAGTGGGAGACGCCATGATTGAGCAAGGGGTTTATTAATATCTGCCTTGCTTAAGTGTTAAAGACATGAAGGGTCTTAGCGCCATTCATGTCTTTAATAGCATTAGTTAACGTTAGTTAACATTTAATTTGCTTAATTTATCTTAACTTACCATCATTTGACTTTATTCTTCCTTTATTTGTCTTTATTTAGCTTTAGTTAGTTATCGCTGGCTTGTAATAGAACATCCCTAACTTTAATGTTGTGAAGTGCTGTGAGCGCCTTAAGACTGTAGATGCCACTTAAGTCGCAACGATAGTTTGGCGATATCACTGCCTATCGAGAATTTTGGGCAAGTCACGGGGTTTTTATGAATACAAGCCCCGCTCCTGCCTTTTGCACAGAATCGTAGCCCATGGTAGCCTGGCCTTTTTCGAGTGCACAAAAAAACCGCTTCTCATAGAAGCGGTTTTTTTCAAATCAATGAGTGACCATTATTGAACATTCTCTAAGTTTTGACGCGTCAAAATACCGATGAGATGAGCAATTTCGCTACGCATATCTTGGCGTTCGACCACCATATCTAGCGCGCCTTTTTCGAGCAAGAATTCGGCACGTTGAAAGCCCTCTGGCAATTGCTCGCGCACAGTCTGCTCAATCACGCGTGGTCCCGCAAAACCAATTAGTGCTTTGGGCTCAGCCATGACGACATCGCCCATAAATGCGAAACTCGCAGACACCCCCCCCATGGTAGGATCAGTAAGCACGCTAATAAACGGTAGGCCGTTTTTGGAGAGGCGCGTTAACATCGCCGTTGTTTTGGCCATTTGCATCAAAGAAAATAAACTCTCTTGCATACGCGCGCCGCCTGACGCAGCGACACATACAAAGGCCGTGCGGTTCTCGATTGCATATTCGACGCCACGTACAAAGCGTTCACCCACCACAGAGCCCATAGAGCCCCCCATGAAACCAAACTCAAAGGCAGCCACAGTCGCCGGCATGGCCATAATATGACCGCTCACGACAACTAAAGCGTCTGTCTCTTCGGTTTTTTTGACGGCTTCAGCGACGCGTTCTGGATATTTGCGAGAATCTTTAAATTTGAGTGGATCGGCTGAACGTAGATCGGCACCAATTTCTACCCTACCCTCTGGGTCAAGTAAATAGTCGATGCGTTGACGAGCGCTTAAGCGCATATGAAAACCGCATTTAGGACATACATGCTGCGTACTATTGAGCTCATCACTATAAAGTGCAGAGTCACATCCAGGACATTTGACCCAAACACCCTCGGGGACGCGACGATTATTGCCTTCAGTTTTGTTAATTCGTGGTGGTAAAATTTTGTCTAACCAGCTCATGATAATCCTTTAACGAATGGTTTCTAGACCCTGACGTATCTCGGCAAGCCAAGCGGCGGCAGCCGCCACGGCCTCATGCTGCACGCCCGTTACGGCAGAGTCACCCACAGCCTGGTGTAAGGTCTGGATTAGCTTACTACCGATCACGACGGCATCGGCACTGGTAGCAATCGATTTGGCGCTAGCAGCATCACGTATACCAAAACCGACACCGACTGGAATATTGCAATAGTGTTTGATGTGTTCAACGCGCTGTTGAACTTCTTCGATATTTAGAGTTGCAGCCCCTGTGACCCCCTTGAGTGAGACATAGTACAGATAACCACTGGCAAGTTGTGCTACTTGTTTGATGCGCTCGTCTGTAGAGGTGGGTGTCAATAAGAAAATAGGCGAAATATCAGCTTGCTGCAGCATCTCTTTGAAGTCGCCATATTCTTCGGGTGGATAGTCTACGACCAGTACGCCATCAACCCCGGCTTGTGCCGCCGCTTGTGCAAACTGCGCTTGTCCCATGGCCTCGATAGAATTCGCGTATCCCATTAAGACCACTGGTGTTTTTTGGTCTTGTTGACGAAACTCTGCTACGACCTGCAACACCCCTTTGAGGGTCATGCCAGCAGCCAGTGCACGCTCACCAGCGGCTTGAATGACGGGGCCATCGGCCATAGGATCACTAAATGGGATCCCTAACTCGAGAATATCAGCCCCAGCCTTGACCAACGCATGCATAAGCGCAATCGTCGTTTCGGCATTAGGGTCACCACAAGAGATATAAGGGATCAGCGCGGCGCGTTGGCCACATGCAGTAAACGCCTCTTGAATGCGTTGAATTGACATGGTTATACCTCGCTATCTAAATCAATATGACTATATTCGGCAACGGTATGCATGTCTTTGTCACCACGACCTGAAAGATTGACTAAGATAATTTGATTGTTAGACAATTGCGGCGCGAGTTCCGCGGCATAGGCCAAGGCATGGGCTGATTCTAGTGCCGGGATGATGCCCTCGAGACGACAACAATCATGGAAGGCTTGGAGCGCCTTATCATCGTTAATCACTTGGTATTCAGCGCGCTGAAGCTCTTTGAGCCAGACATGCTCAGGACCTACGCCAGGGTAATCCAAGCCTGCGGAGATCGAATGCGTGTGCATGACTTGACCATCCTCATCTTGCATGACCATGGTACGGTTGCCGTGTAATACCCCGACCTGACCACGGTTGATTGAAGCTGCATGATACGGAGTATCGATCCCTTGACCGCCGGCCTCAACACCGACCAGTTTGACTTCGGGGTAATCAATGTAAGGATAAAAAATCCCCATGGCATTCGAACCGCCACCTACACAGGCAATCACATAATCCGGTTGTTTACCTGCTTCTTGCGGCATTTGCTCGATACACTCGAGACCAATGATTTTTTGGAAATCACGCACCATTTCAGGGTAAGGTGCTGGACCGGCCACCGTGCCAATAATATAAAAAGTATCATCCACATTGGCGACCCAATCGCGCATAGCTTCATTGAGTGCGTCTTTGAGGGTTTTGGAACCTGATTCTACGGGTACGACCTTGGCGCCTAAAAGACGCATACGATAAACGTTACTGGCTTGACGACGTACATCTTCGCTACCCATATACACGACACACTCAAGTCCATAACGCGCCGCTACGGTCGCTGTGGCCACGCCGTGTTGACCAGCGCCCGTCTCGGCAATAATCCGAGTTTTGCCCATGCGTTTAGCCAATAGAATCTGACCAATACAGTTGTTTACTTTGTGGGCACCGGTATGATTGAGATCCTCACGTTTGAACCAGATTTGTGCACCGCCAAGCTTTTTTGACCAATTTTTGGCGTAATAAACAGGACTTGGACGACCTACAAAATGCTTAAGCTCATAAGCATATTCTCGCTGAAATTCTGGATCGTCCTTGTATTTATTAAAACCTTGGCGCAATTCCTCTATGGCATGTGCCAAAGTCTCTGAAATAAATTTGCCACCATACTGCCCAAAGTGACCCCTCTCATCGGGGTATTGGTATTTGTCTGCCATGTTTATGCCTTCAAGCGTGTTTGTAGTGTGTGCGTCAACTTATGCACTGGTAACGAGTTCGTTATAAAGCTAATCGCTTATTTTACCTAAGTTAGGCACGTTTCGCTGAGATAACGTCAGGAATTTTCAAGATCGAGGCAATAGCTTTGCGTAGTTGCTCACCGTCAGTAATTTCGACGGTAAATTCGAGGTAGGCGGTGGTTTGCTTCGTTTGAGTATGCGTGCCAATCATGTTGATCTTGATCTTAGAAAAAATCTCAATCATATCGCGCAACAAACCTTTGCGATCTTGAGCCACCACCTGAATTTGCACAGGATACACGGTATCGCCTGTATCGCCCCAACTCACTTCGATAATACGCTCTGGATGCTTTTGTTTGAGTACCTTGAGTGCACTACAATTCTGGCGGTGAATAGAAACACCTCGACCACGCGTGACAAAGCCACTAATGGCATCTGGAGGAGCGGGCAAGCAGCATCGCGCCAACTGCGTCATGAGTGAATCGACCCCAACCACTAAGACGCCATTTTTGTTTTGAGTGGTGGGTTTTTGTTGGTTGATTTGCCAGACGTGTTCCTCAACCTCATCGCTCTCTTCTGGGGACTCAGGTTCCTTAAGAACACGCGCAATATTGCGTAAGCTAAATTCGTCTTTTGCTACCGCTACATAAAAATCATCGGTGCGTGCAAAGCCGAGTTTTTCTGCCAGTTGTTCTAAATTAATGGCCGTCTTACCTAGGCGCTGCAATTCTTTTTCGACCTGCTCTTGACCGCTGTTGATGCGCAACTGTAATTCGATGGCATTGAACCAGAGGCGAACTTTGGCGCGTGCTCGTGGACTGCCCAAATAGCCCAACTGCGGATTTAGCCAATCTCGCGAAGGACCTCCCGATTTGGCCGCGACGATTTCGACGGTTTGACCAGTCTTAAGCGGCGTGTTCAGGGCAATAAGGTGGCCATCGACCTTAGCCCCTCGGCATCGATGTCCTAAGTCAGTATGCAGGTAATAGGCAAAATCGAGTGCTGTACTTCCTTCGGGCAATTCCATGACCTTGGCTTGCGGTGTGAGCACGTATATCCGCCCTGCCGATGGTTTCGGCTTGGTGCGTGGCTGTGCTGCTGTCGCCGCCTGAACGGCGGAGTTCCCTGATTCTGCATGACTAGCATTGCTTTGGCTACGATTTTCTGCTTGCTGAATCTGCTTTTCGAGATCGTCTTTACTCTCTACGCCTACTTCTTTGCGCCAAGTTAATAATTGCCGCATCCATGAAATCTGTCGATCATACAAGCTAGAGGCGGTGGTCTGACCACCCTTAGCGCCTGACTCCTTGTAGCGCCAATGCGCTGCCATACCATATTCGGCAAACTCATGCATTTGTTGCGTACGAATCTGCACCTCAAAATTACGCCCTTGATCATCTTGCACCACCGTGTGCAAAGAACGGTAACCATTGGGTTTAGGGCGCGCGATGTAATCGTCGAATTCGTCGATGACCGGTGTCCAGTGTGAATGCACCATGGCCAAAGCACTATAGCAATCCCTTTCGTTGGCCACGATAATACGAATCGCCAACAGGTCGTATAACTGCTCAAACTTGAGGTTTTTATTTTGCATTTTGTTGTAAATGCTATATATATGCTTGGCGCGTCCTGCAATATCGGCTTTGATATGCAAATCCTCTAAGTTTTTTTCGAGACTTTGCATAAAATCAGCCACCATACGCTCGCGCTCAATGCGTTTGCTCTCGAGCTTATGGGCAATATCGTGATAAATATCGGGTTCGGTAAATCGAAAAGCCAGATCTTCAAGTTCCCATTTGATTTGCCAAATACCCAGCCGATTAGCTAAGGGGGCATATATAAAACGCGTCTGTTCGGCGACGATGCGAGGGCATGGTAATTTACTCTCGCTATACCAACGTAGACTCTGTAGGCGCGAGGCCAAGCGGATCAAGACAATACGCAGATCCGCCGCCATGGCTAAGAGCATTTTGCGTTGCATTTCTTGCTGGGTTTTACCTTGTTCGGGGGTGGCGTTATCGGCATAACTGGTAGCGGCCCCTACTTTGATGAGGGCGCGTCCCCCCTCAACCAAGTTATAGACTTCGAGACCGAAGCGCTCGATGATTTCGTCGCGAAAAGATTGTTGTTGATTGGGACTGGATTGACCACTTGGCAAGGTGGCCACAATCGCTGCAATAAACGAAATCACGTCCATTTGCAGTGAGGCCAGAATATTGACGACACCGGTAGCGTGCCGAATGCACGGCTCTTTGGTGTAGATAAACTCATTATTCATAAGGGGTTCGGCCCAATCGACGGCCTCCTTGAGCGCTTGCTTCTCGGCATGATCTAAATTTTGGCTGACATTCTTAAACCATTCTGCGCTAAAGTGATATTGAGTTTGTTGGTTATTATGTTGCACCATACTGACACGAACCTTTGTCTGACTACTCTCTATATTCTAACTTTTTGCATTGTCTCGCAAATTAAAATATGACGAAAAAAACATTGCTGATTATTTACCATAGTCGCACAGGTGCGGCTAAGGCGGCTGCGCAAGCGGCCTATGAGGCCGCCTTGGCTTGTCGACAAGAACTGCAGAACGAGCACCAAGTACGATGTCTAGAGGCGAGCCAAGTCGACGCTAGCGATATGTTACAGGCCAGCAGTTATTTATTTTGTGCGCCAGAAAATCTCGCGGCCTTAAGTGGCACCATGAAGGAGCTCTTTGATCGCTTGTATTATCCGCTATTGGGACAAATTGAAGGCCGCGAATATGGGCTTATCATTACGGCTGGCTCTGATGGGACTGGCGCTTGCCGGCAAGCACAGCGTATTTGCCAAGGCTGGCGCCTACAACTGCAAGTGCCTCATCTGATTATCAATACGCATAGTCAGCATGCAGCAGAGATTCTCGCGCCCAAGATACTCACACCCTCCCAAAAAGCGCAGGCGGCCGAAGTAGGCGCTACACTTTATGCCTGGCTCTAGCTCAAAACCGTTGACTTAGGGACGAAGTGGCGGTCGTTTGGCATCCGGTACATCGAAGACATAACGTAAATACTGAAGGTATTCTTCGTCGTCACACATGGTCTTGTTGGGTTCATCGGAAATCTTGGCGACGGGTTGACCATTACAACGAACCATTTTCATGACGATTTGTAGCGCCTCGGGGCCGACATCATTGGTTAAATTAGTACCGATGCCAAATGAGACCTTGCAGCGACCAGCGAATTGTTTGGCGATCTGTGCAGCCAATGGAAAATCCAGACCATCTGAGAAAATAAAGGATTTTTGGCGTGGATCAACGCGATTTTTTTGGTAGTGCTCGATGAGTTTTTCGCCCCACTCAAATGGATCGCCAGAGTCATGACGGCAACCATCAAAAAGCTTACAAAAATACATATCGAAGTCACGCAAGAAGGCATCAAAGCCATAGACGTCTGAGAGCGCAATCCCTAAGTCACCTCGATATTCCATCGCCCATTTTTCGAGGGCAAACGTCTGAGAGTCGCGCAAACGTGGCCCCAAGGCTTGACACGCCTGTAAGTATTCGTGCGCCATCGATCCCATGGGGACGGTTTTGTAGTTTTTGGCCAGCAAGACATTACTGGTGCCCAAAAACGCCGGTTGGCCCTGCTCAACCAGCGTCTTAATGACTTCTTCATGCCAGGCTCTGGAGAAACGGCGACGGGTACCATAGTCAACAAACTTAAAACCGCCCGGTACGTCCAGTTCATGTACGAGTTTGATCTTTTGTTGGAGACGATGTCGGGCCTCGTCAAAGTCCTGATCGGGATAGGTATTGCGAGTGTAGACCTCGTTGACAATCGCTAAGACCGGGATCTCGAACATAATGGTATGTAGCCACGGCCCCTTGACAGTAATGGCAATTTCATTGTCGGCTTCACCTTCGGTGACGGTAATGCATTTTTCGGGGAGATGAAATAAACCCAAAAAATCGACAAAATCACTTTTGATAAAGCGCAAGCTACGCAAATATGCCAACTCGTCTTCGGTGAAATGCAAGGTGCATAAATGCGATATTTCTTCGCGAATCTGCGCAATAAATGGCCGCAAATTGACGTTGGGTGTGCGACATTTGAACTTGTATTCGACTTGTGCTCCTGGGAAATGATGCAAGGTTACCTGCATCATACTGAATTTATACAAGTCGGTATCTAAAAGTGAATTAATAATCATTATCGTTTAAAAAGTGCATGAAACAATTGAATACATTACAGCAAGGCATGGTTTTTTGGGGTCAATAACCATTATATTAGTTAAAATATAAGTTTAAATTATAGTAACTACTGATATGTTTATTAGTGATTATCCTAGGATTCTTGAATGCCTAGTGCTTGATCACTTTGGAGTAAGAAATGACCCATGTTGTCTCAGAAAACTGTATTAAATGTAAATATACAGATTGTGTAGACGTTTGCCCAGTTGATTGTTTCAAAGAAGGGCCTAATTTCTTGGTAATTGACCCCGACGAATGCATTGACTGTGCCGTCTGTGTGCCGGAATGTCCTGCCGATGCGATTTTTGCCGAAGAGGACTTACCCGCCGATCAAGAACAATTTATTCAGATCAACGCCGACCTGACACCGACTTTTACGACCATTACCCGTTCGCACGAACCGCTAGAAGACGCTGATGATTGGAATGGTAAAACTGACAAATTGCAATACTTAGAGCGCTAAGCGCTAAGTTCTATCGTCTTGGTACAGGTAGGCACCTTGCCCCTCACCTCACTAAAGCTATTTTTATGACTGTCAATTACACCGAACAAAAAGTCATCGCTATCCATCAATGGATCCCTGGCAAATTATTTAGCATACGAACCACGCGCGACGCCGATTTTGAATTTAAACCTGGTCAATTTGCGCGTATTGGTCTTTGCTCCGAAAATGCCACCGAACCTGACATTTGGCGTGGTTTTTCTATGGTCAATGACAGTCATAGCGACTATTTAGAATTTTATGTTGTGGTGGTGCCCGAAGGACAATTTAGCCCTAAATTAGCACAATTGCAGGTCGGTGACTCGCTCTATATTAATAAAACGGTATTTGGCTTTTTAACCATCGATCAATTCCCTCAAGGTGGTACACTATGGTTATTAGCCACAGGTACCGGCCTTTCTGCGTATTTATCTATACTCAAAGACCCTCAAACCTGGCAATTATTTGATCACGTGATCTTGTGCCATGGTGTCAGAGAGATTGCAGAATTCACCTATTTGGATCAAATCCAAAGCACCGCCAAACAATGGCCTGAGCGTTTTGTCTATTTACCCATAGCCACCCGCCAAGCGCATCTCGATTATCCACAAGCCCGGCTTACCGAACTCATTAGCAATGGTAAGCTTGAGCAATTAGCGGGGCATCCACTGGATCCAGAGCAAGCGCGGGTCATGTTATGCGGTAACCCAGAAATGCTCAAAGACGCACGTAAATTATTATCTGACAAAGGTTTTGCAGCAGGTAGACGCGGTAATATAGGTACCTTGGCCGCCGAAAAGTATTGGTAGTTCCCTAGATTGGTAGTTTCCCTCTAACTAACTTTCGAAAAGGTTATCTCATGCTTTACTACGCCATGCACGATATTGGTCAACAATTTTGGGCACCTCTGAGCGGTTATGCAAAGTACACCGCCAATCTCTTTAGTGATCCCTTAAGTCCTTTTTTCTACCTCCCGAGTGCGCGTCGTATTGCCGCGGGATTTGAATTATTACATCGCTTTGGCCGCGCCTACGAAAAACCAGAATGGGGTTTTGATGAAGTCCACATCAACGGCAAAGCCGTCAAACTCAATATAGAAACCACGATTAGCAAGCCATTTTGTAAGCTTTTACATTTCAAACGCGAACAATCAAAACGGCCTGATGGCGATCCTGTGGTCCTGATCGTGGCACCATTGGCAGGTCATAACGCCACCCTATTGCGTGATACAGTGCAGACCATGGCATCGAGTTTTGATGTGTATGTCACCGATTGGGTCAATGCACAAATTGTCCCTACTAGCGAAGGCACATTTGATCTCTCGGACTACGTCCAGTACTTGCTTGAATTTATTGGCTATCTTGGTCCTAATCTACATATCCAAGCGGTTTGTCAGGCCACTGTTCCGGTCATGGGAGCCGTATCGCTACTTGCGAGTGCAGGTAAACACGATCAAGTCAAGAGTATGATTTTGATGGGCGGTCCGCTAGATACTCGCTTGTCACCGGGTCAGGTCAATAGTCTTGCGACCACTAAGTCCTATCGTTGGTTCGAAACGCAGATGATCCATCCGGTACCAAGCCGCTATCCAGGGGCTGGTCGACTCGTCTATCCGGGCTTTATGCAACATATGGGGTTTGTGGCGATGAATCCCGACTCGCACCTCAAGTCTGTGTATGATTACTTCTTAGACTTGATGCGTGGCAACGAAATGGCAGCCGAAAAGCACCGCAAATTCTATGATGAATACAATGCAGTGATTGATCTGACGGCTGAATTTTATTTAGAGACCATCAAAAAAGTCTTCCAAGAGTTCCATCTACCCCGTGGTATTTGGGAGGTACGTGGTCAATTAGTCGAACCCGCCAACATTAAAGATACGTATTTAATGACGATCGAAGGTAAGTTTGATGATATTACGGGTTTAGGCCAAACCATGGCAGCGCATAGCATGTGTAAGCAAATCCCATTACAGCATCAACAAACCTATCTCGCCGAAAAAAGCGGTCACTATGGGATTTTCTCAGGCAGTCGTTGGCGCAATGAGGTCTTCCCCACTGTGGAAGCCTTTATTGAACAAGCGCAAGCGGGTCAAAACTTACGTCAGGGCTTTCATGATAGTGAGCAATTGCAAGCAGCGCTACACAAAACGCATGCGGCTCAGCATGCGGCGAATATGGCCGATAACGCTATTGATAAAACCAATGTCGAGACCGAGACTGCTACCCAAGCATCTAAGCCGTCACAAAACACTGGTTTGACACAGACCGAGTCTGCCTCTGCCACCACGACTAGGACGGCAGATAAGTCCCAAGATCACGATCCAAGTGTACAAACTGTGCCAGACAGTCATTCAACTCGAGCGCAGACGCACCCTGAGCGTGCAGGCGGTTCAAGCTTCAAGAGCACTCAAAAATCGGCCAGCAAAAAAAGCAGTAAATCAGTGGCTAAAAAAGCCCTCAAGACGAGCCACAAAAAACCTCTTTAAGCCGATTTAACTTAGGATCAAGACACCTCAAGCCATTGGAGTAAACACATACGAATGTCTGATTTAGTTTTACAAATAGACGCCTTGTTACCGCAGACCCAATGCACGAAATGCGGCTATCAGGGCTGTCTGCCTTATGCCGAAGCCATTGCGCAAGGGGAAGCCATTAACCGCTGCCCTCCCGGTGGCCAAGCAGGCGTCAAACAATTAGCTCAGTTGCTAAGTCGCCCAGAATTACCTCTGAACACCGAGGAATGTGGCGAGCATCAGCCCTTACAAGTGGCGGTCATCGATGAAGAACACTGTATAGGCTGCACGCTCTGTATTCAGGCCTGTCCCGTCGATGCTATTTTGGGCGCCAATAAATTTATGCATACGGTCTTGGCAGATGCCTGTACCGGCTGTGATCTGTGCGTGGCTCCCTGCCCTGTGGACTGTATTAGTATGATCGCGGCCGAAAAAGACACATGGACGAGCGCCGATGCGACCAAAGCTCGCCTTCACCATCAGCAGCATCTGCAGCGCTTACAAGCGCAAGAAGATGCGGAATTAGCCCGCTTGCGTCAGGCCAGTATCAAACTTCACAGCCAAGCAGCGTCTACGACAAGCTCAACGTCTAGCCATCCTACTCCCAGCGAGAGCAGCGCGATTGACTCAGCTCAAGCTCGTAAAGAGGCGATTGCGAATGCCTTGGCACGAGCTCGCGCGCGCCGGCAACACGTCTCTTAAGGCAACTCGGGTATGAATCAAGAGAAACGCAAAGAAATTTTTCGGCGTTTTGCATTAGCGAATCCCAATCCGCAAACTGAATTACAGTACAGCAATAATTTTCAGTTATTGATCGCGGTGTTATTGTCCGCGCAGGCGACGGATGTGTCAGTGAATAAGGCCATGGCGCCTGTCTTTTTGACGGTCAAAACCCCCGCGGATTTACTGGCGATGGGTCTTGAGCGCTTTACGCAAGCCATTAAGAGTATTGGTCTTTATAAAAATAAGGCCAAAAACGCTCTTAAGACGGCGCAGATTCTGCAACAAGACTATCAGGGCGAAGTGCCTGCTAGCCGCGAAGCCCTCGAAGCCCTACCAGGCGTCGGACGAAAAACGGCCAACGTTATTCTTAATGTCGCCTTTGGACAAGCCGCGATGGCGGTTGATACACATATTTTTAGGGTGTCTAACCGCACCGGCATCGCCCCAGGAAAAAATGTGCTTGAGGTTGAACAAAAACTCTTGCGCTATATTCCTAAGGAATATATTTTGCGCGCGCACCATTGGCTTATCCTACATGGCCGTTACGTTTGTGTCGCGCGCACGCCTAAATGCCCTAGTTGTGGTATTGCGGATCTATGTGACTATAAGCACAAGACGCCGCTGATAGCCCCCAAAAAAACCACAAAGCGCCATAGCAAAGCCGCCCAACATTCATAAACATTGGGCGGCGTAATAAGTCAAAATGCAGCGTCTGATCTAGATTGAACTTAGATACTCGTTAGGACTTTTGACGCGCACCTAAGTCGGCGGCCGCAGTAAATAACACATCGGTGGAGGAATTGAGCGCGGTCTCGCAAGAATCCTGGATCACACCAATAATAAAGCCAACTGCCACCACCTTCATGGCCGTGCCATTATCAATACCAAAGAGGCTGCATGCTAGCGGAATCAGTAATAATGATCCCCCTGGCACACCAGAGGCACCGCAAGCCCCAATGGTCGCGATTAAACTCAGTAAGATGGCAGAACCAATATCCACATCAATGCCCATGGTATACGTCGCCGCCAAACTTAACACGGTGATCGTAATCGCCGCACCCCCCATATTAATATTGGCACCGATAGGAATAGAGACTGAATACGTGTCTTCGTTGACGCCAAGTTTTTTGGCAAGATTCATATTGACAGGGATATTAGCGGCCGAACTGCGCGCAAAGAACGCGGTCACACCACTTTCAAACAAGCATTGGAATACCAATGGATAAGGATTGCGGCGCAGGCAGAAGAACACTAATAAAGGATTGACGATCAAGGCAATAAAGGCCATGCATCCGACCAGTACTAAAATAATCCGCAAATAAGAATACAATTCATAAAAGCCCGTCTCTGCCATGGTGGTTGCCACAATACCAAACACACCAAAAGGCGCCAAACGCACAATAATGGTCACTACATTCGCAATCGCTTGAGCGGCATCTGCCAAGACATTTTTTGTGTCGTCAGAGGCATGACGGAACGTCAATCCCAGTAACACGGCCCACACTAAAATACCGATGTAATTAGCCTCGACTAAGGCATGCACAGGATTATCCACCATATTCATAAAGAGCGTCTTGAGTACCTGTGTCAAACTGCCTGGCGGCGTATTATCTAGGTTTTGGTCCACTAAGGTTAAGGCCGTTGGAAAGATGTAACTTGCAAAAACTGCCACTACCGCAGAAAAGAAGGTCCCTAAAAGATACAAAATAATAATGGCACGGATATTAATTTGTGAGCCCTTTCGATGCTGAGCAATCGCCGAAATCACAAGAATAAAGACTAAAATAGGTGCCACCCCTTTGAGCGCACCTACAAATAAATTCCCTAATAAGCCCACCGAGCCAGCGAGCTCCGGTGAAATAGAAGCCACGACAATACCAAGTAGCAAGCCGATGACAGTTAACAGCACTAAACTCGCATGGGTATACCAATGCCAGAGTCGTTTTATGAACATAAAGATCCCCTTTTAAGATTATTCGTTTGGGCAAAGTCAGAGCAAAGCGTTGTCTAAAAAACATAGCACCCTTTGCAAACAACTTGTTGCTATTTTTACACGTGTTACATTATTTTTCGACTAATGTTAACACCTAAGTAACATTACCAGTGTATGACTTATAAAATCAATAGCGCCACTTCGGCTACTGGCGCTAGCCACAACGATACTGATTTCTGTTATTGCCTTAACCTCTCGAGAACCTCTAACCACTAAAAACCCCAAGCTAAATCGCTTGGGGTGAGGACAATGGACTTACTATTAAATGCGGCTCAACTTATAAAAGCCCTTGTTTGCGACGCGCTCCCATATCGGCGGCGGCAGTAAATAAGACATCGGTGGAAGAATTTAGCCCTGTTTCACATGAATCTTGAATCACACTGATGACAAAACCAACGGCCACGACTTTCATGGCAATATCGTTGTCGATACCAAACAAACCGCAAGCCAGTGGCGTGAGTAATAGGGAACCGCCCGGTACACCCGATGTTCCGCAAGCGCCTACACTGGCAATCAAACTTAATAAAATGGCTGAACCCAAATCCACATGAATGCCTAAGGTATGCGTGGCGGCCAAACTCAAGACAGTAATGGTGACCGCGGCGCCCCCCATATTAATCGTCGCCCCAATAGGAATGGAGACCGAATACGTGTCTTCATGTAAGCCTAATTTTTTGGCAAGATTCATATTGACAGGGATATTGGCCGCCGAACTTCGCGTAAAAAAGGCCGTCACACCGCTCTCTACTAAGCATTGCAACACTAAAGGATAGGGATTGCGACGGATACAAGCAAACACCAGGATTGGATTGACGATTAAGGCAATAAACACCATACAACCGACCAAGACGAGAATTAAGCGCAAATAGGAGAGCAATTCATGAAAGCCGGTCTGGGCAATAGTAGCCGCCACGACACCAAACACGCCAAAAGGCGCTAAGCGAATAATAATCCCTACGACCTTGGTGAGGGCTTCGGCGCCATCGGCCAAGACATGCTTGGTTGAATCAGAGGCATGACGAAAGCAAATACCTAACAACACGGCCCAAACCAAGACGCCGATATAATTGGCCTTAACAATGGCATTGACGGGATTATCGACCATATTCATAAGTAAGGTTTTGAGCACTTGGGTCAGGCTCGTCGGTGCTGTGTTTTCAATGGTGCTATTTAATAAGGTTAAGCTTGTTGGAAACATAAAACTTGCACAAACGGCCACAATGGCGGCACAAAAAGTGGCAATGGCGTACAAGGCGATCACGGATCGAATATTGATTTGAGTGCCTTTTTTGTGTTGTGCAATGGCGGACATCACTAACACAAAAACTAAAATTGGCGCCACACCTTTGAGTGCGCCAATAAACAGATCGCCCAAAATACCGACTGAAATCGCAAATTGCGGTGCAACATACGCTAGGGCCACCCCTAGCAGTAAACCGACGGCAATCATAACGACTAAACTGGACTTAAGATAGGCATTCCAGACTTGCTGCAAAAACATACTAATTCCTTTTCTACTTAAGCACGGTTACAAAAAACAAAAAAAATAGCACCCGTGCTATTTATTCGGGCGCTATTATGGCACTTCCGTAGTAGAAAGGCGATTGATGATTACACTAATAGACCATGTCGGTTTTTTTGGATTTGGACTTGGCCGAGGTTTTGCGAGAATCTTTTTTGCTCGATTTTTTAGCCGATGGCCGCGTGGTTTTTTTGCTGGATTTAGTGCTGGCAGAATTGGTCGTCGATTTTTTGTGAAAATCGAGCTTAGTCTCACCATTGGCAGAAATATCCACGACGACATTACCCCCCTCAGCCAGACGACCAAAGAGTAACTCCTCAGCCAAGGCTTGGCGGATCTTATCTTGGATAATCCGTTGCATAGGACGCGCGCCCATCAGTGGATCAAAACCATGTTTTACAAGATAATTTCGTGTCGCCTCAGTAAAGCTAATTTCTACATTTTTGGTACTTAATTGTTTTTGCAACTCAGCCAGGAACTTATCGACCACTTGTAAAATAATCGCTTGATTAAGGGGCGCGAAACTAATAATAGCGTCCAGTCGATTTCTAAACTCAGGGGTGAAGGTACGTTTGATCTCGTTCATTTCATCGCCCACTTGACGACGATTATTAAAGCCAATACTGCTGCGGTTAAGTACTTGCGCCCCCGCATTACTGGTCATAATCAAGACAACATGGCTAAAATCAGCTTTACGGCCAAAGCTATCCGTCAAGGTGCCATAGTCCATGACTTGCAGTAAAACATTAAAGACGTCTGGATGGGCTTTTTCGATTTCATCGAGAAGCAGCACACAATAAGGATGCTTATTGACGGCCTCAACGAGGAGCCCTCCTTGGTCATGACCGACATATCCCGGAGGCGCGCCAATCAGACGCGACACCGTATGTGCTTCCATGTATTCGGACATATCAAAGCGCAATAACTCTATGCCCAGTAAATTGGCTAATTGTTTGGCAACCTCGGTCTTTCCAACCCCGGTAGGCCCCGTAAACAAGAAGGAACCTATGGGCTTTTCGGCTTTTATCAGACCCGCGTAGGACATTTTCATGGCAGCCACCAAGGCTTGGATAGCCTTGTCTTGACCATAGACTAAGCCCTTGAGATCGGCCTCTAGCGTTTTGAGCTTGGCAATTTCACTGCTCGCCACTGACGCTTGTGGAATACGGACCATTTTGGAGATGACGGCTTGCACTTCGGCCTTGCCAAGAACCTTGCGACGTTTGGAAGGCGCTAATAAATGCTGTGCGGCCCCCGTCTCATCGAGCACATCAATCGCTTTATCGGGTAAGAAACGATCGGTAATATAGCGCGATGACAGTTCAACCGCTGCTTTGATAGCCGCTTGCGTATAACGCACTTTATGATGTTTTTCGAATCGATCTTTGAGACCGTTCAGAATGGCGATGGTTTTTTGCTCTGAAGGTTCGGTAATTTCGACTTTTTGGAAGCGACGCGATAAGGCATGGTCTTTTTCGAAAATACTACGGTATTCTTTGTAGGTAGTAGCGCCCATGCAACGCAGTGCGCCGGAGGATAAGGCCGGTTTCAGCAGGTTACTGGCGTCCATGGTGCCACCCGTCGTCGAGCCAGCTCCAATAATCGAGTGAATCTCATCGATAAATAAGACACTATCGGGTTGTTGTTTAAGTTGCTTAAGAATCGCTTTGAGGCGCTGCTCAAAATCACCGCGGTATTTAGTACCTGCCAATAGCGATCCCATATCCAGTGCATAGACCTTGGTTTTGGCCAATAATTCCGGTACTTGTCCGTTAATAATGCGCTGTGCTAGCCCTTCAGCAATGGCGGTTTTGCCCACGCCTGCCTCACCTACGAGCAAGGGATTATTCTTGCGGCGCCGACAAAGTACTTGGATCACACGTTCGACTTCTTGCTCGCGACCAATCAGCGGGTCCATCTTATTTCTGGCGGCCAATTGGCTTAAATTCACCGTAAATTGCTCTAACGGCGAACGGGCTTTGTTGACAGGGTCAGGATCTGGCTCCGGAGTATCGGCTTCATCCGCCTGATGCTCAAGCTCAGCGTTAGGTTCGGGACGTAATTTGGAGAGATCGATATCAGGTTCAGGCAGATGCACAATGGTATATTCCAGAACATCGCTGAGATTAATACCTTGATTGCCAAGAAAATAAGCGGCAAAAGAGTCTTTTTCTGAGAGCACTGCGGCCAATAAATGCGCACCGTTGGCTTGCGGTTTCTCATCGGCACTCATGTGCATGACAGCCTTCTGGATGACGCGTTGGAAACCAAGCGTTGGTTGTGGCTCAGTCTCATTGTCATTCATTTCTGGCGTACTTGAAATAATAAAACTCACCAGACGGTCACGCAGTACATTGATATCGGCGCCAAGAATTTTGAGCGCTTTGGCGGCAATCTTATTGTCGAGTAAAGCCAGCAATAAATGCTCAAGCGTCACCATCTCGTGTCGATGAGCTCTAGCCGTCGCATAGGCTAGGTGAATAGTTTTTTCTAATTCTTGAGAAATCATGCGCGTACTCTTTAGTCAATTGGTCGACAAGAACATTGTAATGGTTGCCCATGGTCAGCCGAGAAATTCAGCACCAGGCTGACTTTAGTCTGTGCAATATCATAAGTATACACACCACAAATCGCTTCGCCTTTGGTATGTACTTCTAGCATAACAGAGCGTGCCTTCATCATGTCCATCGCAAAAAACCGCTGTAACACTTCTTCGACAAAATCCATGGTCGTGAAATCGTCATTGTGTAAAAGCACAGCATACATAGGTGGCGGTTTGATGGTGGTCGTGACTTTATTTTTTTGAGTGTCCTTAACTGTAGTCATATTGCTTTTATATATATCTATATTGCTTTATATAAGTTAAAAATACAAAAACCCGTATAAACATGGCTTTTTTGCAAAAGTACCACTAATGGTTGTTGACAATTCGTAACTTTGCACGCATTATTGTTAATGAGTGATTAACAATTGCTCATTTCAGACCTTAGAGTAACACTTTTGTTACTCTAACGATTATAAATATATCAGCAAATTAAGGGCAGTAGTATGTCAGAAGTAAACAGCAACAACGAACAAAAACAACTTGGCACTGTTAAATGGTTTAACGACGCTAAGGGCTTTGGTTTCATCACACCAGAAGCAGGCGGGGAGGACTTGTTCGCCCATTTTTCTTCAATCCAAATGAGCGGTTTCAAAACTCTCAAAGAAGGTCAAAAAGTAAGTTTTATCATTACTGATGGCCCTAAAGGTAAACAAGCCTTAGACATTAACGCCGCTTAATACTTCCTCTTATATTTTCACAAAAACCCAAATTTCTCAATTTGGGTTTTTGTGTTGCTGATTTTTGACATACTTCTTCACCCCTCTCTTTAGTATGCGGCGGTTCCCTGCTTGCCCACGATTAGCGTCGTGGTCACTGGCTAGATTTTATAAATTTTGGCTGAGCGTACACTTTACGTGCTTATTCGCGGGAACCGCCCATGCGCTTGCAGCATCACCTACCCCTACTACCCCTACGGCACCCCCGGCCACAACCAGTACGACTGACCTGCCTTATTACACCTTATGGGTCGCTGATCAAGCGCTCTCCGTGCAATTGGCACGCACGGCCAAACAACGCAGTGATGGCTTAATGTTTCGTAAGCAGCTGGATCCAGCGCAGGGCATGTTATTTGTGTATGTGCGGCCACAAGCACTCTGTTTTTGGATGAAAAACACCACTGTGCCCTTATCGATCGCCTATATAGACGCCAATCTGAGGATTCAAGCCATCTTTGATTTACAGCCCCTTAACGAAGAGACTGTCTGCAGTCCTGCACCTAGCCAGTACGCACTCGAGGTACCTCAGGGTTGGTTTACATCTCGAGCTATCGAGGCCGGTGCTACAATTGTTTTACCTCAATTTTTAACTGGATCATTATGAAAACACCGATTCTATTCGCTAGCCTGGCACTGTCGCTAAGCGCTTGTGTTTCTGCCAATCATACCTCCGATGGTTATGTCAAAACTATCGATCAAACCACCACCCAACCCGAACCTAATCTTGTCGCGGAGTGCCTGAAACGCAAAATTCAAAGTGTCTATCCCGCGGGTAATATGCGCGCTAGCACTGCCAATTTATACGAAGGCAAAATACCCTCTGACAATCCAGATCGCCCATTGGCGCGTATCACTGTCGATGGCTACGCCATTGGCAGCGGCCGTTCTCAACGCGCGCAATTAATTGTTTATCAACCGCAACCTGTGGATCAAGAGATTACCGTCCTGCTTAAATCCTGCCTCTAAGCACTCATTATTCAGAGTTATTGAGCCAAAACCGCTAGGCGTGTTGTTGTGACCCTAACGGCCAGATTTGGCATCGCCCCAAAAGCATATACAGGTTTTTAATTGTCGACAGTGACCCAACGTTGTGCATCTTGTAATTGCAAGCGCAGACGTTGCTCTGGAGCCAAACGTTGCGCCTCGGTCACCACTTGACCCTGCTCATCATAAACAATCGCATAGCCTCGCTGTAACACCGCATTGGGGCTAAGTGCCTGCAACTGTCGCCGTAGCGTTTGCAAGCTTTCGGTATGCCACTGATGAGCATAGCGCATATGATGTTGTAAACGCTGTCCTAGATAATTCAGCGTTTGCTTTTGCCCTTCTAACAGCCCTTGCGTCTGTGTTAAGGCTTGTTGTCTGAGTTGCTGCAAGCGTTGTTCTAGAGACGTCAAGCGTTGTTGTGCTTGCTCTAAGGATGGCTGTAAATATTGGATTTGTTTTTGTTGCCATTGCAAGCTGTGATTTTTTTGCAGTAAAAAGTGCTCAATGCTTTGTTGTAAATGGCTTTGAGCAAATCGCAGCGATTGTAGCGCCTGCCCTAAAAGTTGCTTAGGTGACAATAAACGACCTGCCTGACTATCTAAGGTCATGGCTTTGTAATCCAATAAACGACGCATGCGGTTTGGGATCGTCTGGGCATAATCTTGCAGTCGCTGTCTAAGCGCAAAAATAGGTTCAGTGACTAGCTCAGCCGCCGCCGTCGGCGTTGGCGCACGCACATCTGCCACAAAATCGGCAATCGTAAAATCAGTTTCATGGCCCACACCACTGATAATCGGTAACTCGCAAGCCGCTATTAATCGCGCTAGTGCTTCATCATTAAAGCACCATAAATCCTCCATACTACCTCCGCCCCGTACTAACAGCAGCACATCGACATCACGGCGGCTCATGGCCTGCGCCAAAGCCTCCATCATGGAGGCCGCGGCGTTCGTACCTTGCACTAAGGCAGGATAGAGGTAGATATCCAAATGTGGTGCACGACGTTTGAGTGTTGTCAGCACATCTTGCAACGCCGCCGCCTGCAAAGAGGTAATAATTCCTAGCCGCTGCGGTAGTCGGGGTAAGAGGCGTTTGCGGCTAGCATCTAAAAGTCCTTCTTGTTGCAGTTTAGACTTAATCCGCTCGAATTCGGCATATAAATCGCCGCGCCCAGCGGGTCGCATTTGTTGCACGACTAACTGAAACTCGCCCTTGGCTTGATATAGGGTGGCTTGCGCCAAGACCTCGACTTGAGCGCCCGTACGTGGGCGAAAACTCAAGCCCATTGCTTTGCTACGAAACATCACTGCGCGCACTGCAGCCCTATCATCTTTGAGGACAAAGTAACAATGACCTGATGCCGCTTGCGTGAAACTTGAGATCTCGCCACTAATCCACATCGGGTCAAGATGGTCATCAAGGCACGCACTGACTGTTTGGTTGAGTTGCGACACCGTTAAGACTGAGGGCACTAAAAAGTCCTGATTCATAGATAAAAACTATAAAAATTTACTTGTTATTAAGTTTCTGCATTTGAGTTTTACACACATCGTTATTTTTGCGTATTTGTCTAGGAGAATTAGGGGTTTTAGCGCATTTTTATCAAGCCAATCTTTAAGTAAACAGTATAACCAATTGATTTATATAATATTTTTTGAAATATTTAAAATTGGTTAATTTATAACCAGTAGCGGTCACAGCTAGTAACTACGCTGTTAGTGAGTCGTTTATTCACAAAGTTATGCACAGAAATTGTGCTTAACTTTAACATTACTGTCACATTAAAAGTTATGCACAACACTAAAACACTGGCCATACCATTAGGTACTGTTGGGTACTGTTCGATTAGGCCAGCATAGAGTCGCATAAATTTTCTAAAAACGTTTACACTATCGCATCATTATCGCATACTCACTCGACTAAAATGGACATCATGGTCAATGACTTTTTTGGCCACCTTCTTGAGTTACCTCTATGAAAAAAACCTCAGGTCAACCTTCCCGTCACGATTTTGTGCAACAGCAATGGCAACATAAAACCTGCCTAAGTACATGCCTATTGCCATTTGCTTGGCTGTATATGAGTATCCAAGGGCTGCGGCGCAAACTTTACGACTGGGGACTTAAATCCTCATATCGAGCACCTTGTCCCGTGATTGTAGTTGGTAATATTTATGTTGGTGGCACAGGCAAGACCCCCACCGTCGTGGCACTTGTCAAAGCCTTACAGGCCCGTGGTTGGCAGCCCGCCATTATTAGTCGCGGCTATGGCGTAAAACTCGGTGCCCATGCCCGCAGCGCCTACCAACAAAGCGCTCGCCCGGAGTGCATTGGCGATGAACCCAGCCTGTTAGCCCAATACGCGCCGATTGCTGTGCACCCTGACAGAAAAAAAGCGATTCGCCAAGTTTTTCAGGATTATCCACACACGAATGTCATTATTGCCGATGACGGCTTACAACACTTAGCCATGCAACGCGATCTTGAACTGGTGATTCAAGACGAGCGTGGCATTGGTAATGGCCGTGTCCTGCCGGCCGGTCCCTTACGCGAATCGAAGCAGCGCCTGCAAGACGTCGATTTTGTGATCACTAACAAAAACCATCTCAGTTCGCACCCAAGCCCCAACGCGGTGAGTAGTCGAGCGACCAAGCCGCTGCATTTGACCATGCATATCCAAATCGATGAAATAGTGCATCTAGTCACAGGTCGACGTTTGCCTGTTTCACAATGGTTACAAGAATATGGCCATAGTGCGAGTGATCTATGCGCTATAGCCGCCATTGGCAACCCTCAACGTTTTTTTAGTAGCCTTAAAGAGGCTGGAATCAGCGCTGCAGAACAGCGCTACTTTGCGGATCACCATGTTTTTAACCAAGAGGAGCTACAACAAATCCCGCAAAGTTTAATTGTGATGACCGAGAAAGATGCCGTAAAATGTGCTCAATTTAATGATCCTCGGCTTTGGTTTGTACGCATTAGTAGTCAATTCAGCCGCTCAGATTTTTTTGATATAGTAGAAAACAAACTTAATACTCACCAGAAGGAAGCGTAAATGCACCCCGCCATTCTCAAAACCATGGTTTGCCCACTCACTAAGGGGCCACTTAAATTTGACAAAGACCATAATGAGCTGATCAGTGAGCAAGCCAAATTGGCTTTTCCTATCGAAAACGGTATCCCTATTATGTTGCCCGAAAAAGCTCGCAAACTCGACTAACACGCCGCTATGACCCCTAAGTTTATTGCTATCGTACCGGCTCGCGCGGCTTCTACTCGTCTTCCCAACAAGATGCTCGCGCCGCTCGGTGAGCATCCTTTAGTAGTGCATACGGCGTTACGCGCCTTACGATCGAGCGCCCAAGAAGTCTACGTGGCCACTGATGACCCACAGATTTATGAAGCGGTGGCGGCTGCTGGTATTCAGGTTCTGATGACGCGCAACGACCATCCTTCTGGCACCGATAGACTGGCTGAAGCGGTACAACAACTCGACCTTGATGAACAGACGATAGTGGTCAATGTCCAAGGCGATGAGCCCTTTATTGATCCCGCACTCATTGATCAGGCCGCCCTTTGCTTACACCAACATAGTCAAGCATCGATAGCCACCTGCGCCTATCCTATTGCTAGCTACGAGCAATTATGCAATACCGATACCGTCAAAGTGGTTTGCGCGCAGAATGGCCAAGCCTTATATTTTTCTCGAGCTCCGATCCCATGGAGTCGAGAGGCCTTTAAACAAGCCCCCGCACAATGGCCCGAAGATATCCCCGCCTATCACCATATCGGTTTGTATGCGTATCGCACTCATTTCCTCAAGAAGTTTCCGCAACTGCCACAAGGTCAGCTCGAGCGTCATGAGTGCTTAGAACAATTACGGGCACTTGAACAGGGTTATCAGATACAGGTATTTATCTGTGCCACCCCACCCGCGCCAGGTATTGATAATGCTCAAGATCTGGCCAAGGCACGCGATTATTTTGCTCAACTCAAGCATCAACAATCACAAGTAAAATAGTTTGGTTTACTATATAAAGTGATGTCTAGACAACAATAACTATTATTCGTTAATTTGGAGAATTTATGCGTATTATCCTTTTAGGTCCACCAGGAGCAGGCAAAGGTACTCAAGCCACTTTCATCACAAAAAAATACAATATTCCACAAATTTCAACGGGTGCCATGTTGCGCGCTGCCATCCAAGAGCAGACGGAGTTGGGGCGCTTAGCCAAGCAAGTCATTGAAAAAGGTGAACTCGTCTCCGACGATATTATTATTGGTCTAGTCGAAGAGCGCATCAAACAAGACGACTGCAAAAATGGTTTTTTATTTGATGGTTTTCCTCGCACCATTCCACAGGCGCAAGCCCTAGTCGATCGCCATATCAACATTGATTATGTCATCGAAATCGCGGTTCCAGATTCCGAGATTATCGAGCGTATCAGCGGTCGCCGCGTGCACCCTGCCAGTGGTCGCAGCTATCACATCAAATTTAATCCACCCAAACAAGAAGGTTTGGACGACGAAACGGGTGAAGCCTTAGAACAACGCGACGACGACAAAGAAGAAACCGTTCGTAAACGTCTCGAAGTCTACCAACAGCAAACCCAACCCTTAGTTGATTTTTATTCTAAACTTGCCCAACAACATCAGGCCGACGGCCCTGTCTACAAACGAGTAGATGGCACTGGTCCTGTCGACACGATTAGTCAACGTATTACAGAAGCTTTGAGTTAATCACCCACCCGCTCAAAAAGGAGGTACTGTATGGAAATTGCTAACAAGGTCTTTATCGTCACTGGTGGCGCCTCAGGTCTGGGTCAAGGCACCGCCAAAATGCTTGTCCAAAACGGCGCTAAAGTGGTGATTGCCGATGTCCAAGACGAAGCCGGCCAAGCCACCGCCAAAGAGCTACAACAAACCTTTGTACATTGTGATGTCACCCAAGAACAAGACATCCAAAAAGTGATTGCCGCGGCGCAACAGCAAGGGTCTATTTTTGGCTTAGTCAACTGTGCAGGCATTGCTCCTGCGCAACGCACTGTTGGCAAAAAAGGTCCGCATCAATTGGACTTATTTCAAAAAGTGATTAGCATCAATCTTATTGGTACCTTCAATATGATCCGCTTGGTGGCGGCTCAGATGCAAGGCAATGAGCCCGAAGCCACTGGCGAGCGCGGCGTGATTATCAACACAGCTTCAGTCGCTGCCTACGAGGGCCAAATCGGTCAGGCGGCTTACTCCGCCTCCAAGGGGGGCGTGGTCGGCATGACATTGCCGATTGCACGTGACTTGGCCAGTAGCGGTATTCGTTGCGTCACCATTGCCCCGGGTATCTTCGCCACTCCGATGATGTTTGGTATGCCACAAGAAGTTCAAGACTCTCTCGCGGCCGATATCCCTTTCCCCAAACGTTTAGGCAAACCAGAGGATTATGCCAAACTAGTCCAGAGTATCATTACCAACGAGATGCTCAATGGCGAAACCATCCGTCTGGACGGGGCCATTCGTATGCAACCCAAATAATCCCAAACTAAGCACCATCAGGCCTGCAGTCGGCAGGCCTTTTTAGTTGTATGAGTCTATTTAAATCAGCCGCTACCATTAGCGGCCTTACTTTATTATCACGAATCAGCGGTTTGGCTCGTGATGTTGTGATTGCGCGCACCTTTGGTAGTAATGCCTTAACCGATGCATTTTGGGTCGCTTTTAGAATTCCCAATTTGCTCAGACGCCTCTTTGCTGAGGGCGCTTTTTCACAAGCATTTGTGCCAATATTGGGCGCGCACAAAGAAAAATACAGTGCTAACGAGGTTAAAACTTTAGTCGATCATGTCACGCTGGTGCTCGCCTCCGTGCTCTTACTCGTCAGTATTTTGGGGGCCATCTTCGCTCCGGTGGTCGTTTGGATCATGGCCACTGGCATGGAGCACAGCCAAGACAGTCACAGTCCCTTCGCCTCAGCGGTTTGGATGACCCGTGTCATGTTCCCCTATATCTTTTGTATGTCTTTGGTGGCTCTGGCCTCGGGGGTGCTTAATACCTGGCGCAAATTTGCCATCCCTGCATTTACGCCCATATTGCTCAACCTATCCATGATTGCTTCGTGCTTCTTATGGGTCGATTATTTTTCTGAGCCGATCTACGCCTTGGCCGTGGGGGTGATGATCGGTGGCGTTTTACAATTACTGGTGCAATGGCTGGCTTTACACAAGATTGGGATGTTACCACGCCCACACTTACGTCTTAAAAGCGCCTGGAGCAACCCCTATGTGCGCCGTATTATCAAGCAAATGGGGCCCGCGACATTGGGCGTGTCAGTGGCACAAATCTCTATTCTTATTAATACCAATATCGCCACCTGGCTCCCGGATGGCAGTGTTAGTTGGTTATCCTTTGCGGATCGCCTCATGGAGTTTCCTACCGCCTTGCTAGGTGTTGCCTTAGGGACAGTATTACTGCCCAGTTTATCGGCGGCCTATGCACGCGATGACAAGCAACAATACAGTCATCTCATGGACTGGGGGTTGCGACTTGTCTTCATTCTGGGATTGCCCTGCATGCTGGGTCTAGCCCTACTGGGCAATGGCTTGGTGGCTACCCTCTTTAACTACGGTGCCTTTAAGGCCCAAGACGTAGCACAAACGCAAACCGCTGTTTTTGCCTATGGATTTGGCTTATTAGGGATTCTAAGTGTCAAAATTTTGGCGCCCGGTTTTTATGCTAAACAAGATATTCGCACACCGGTCAAAATCGCTATTTTTGTCTTACTTTGCACACAGCTCATGAATCTGCTGTTCGTACCGCTTTTCAAGCACGCGGGATTAGCCTTATCTATCGGCCTGGGCGCCACCCTTAATGCGCTTTGCTTATATCGTGGTCTGCGCAAAAGGCAGATTTATTTACCTAGCGCTTCTTGGTTACGCTTTTTTATGCAAATCATTCCCGCTCTACTCGCGATGGCCGTCTGGTTATGGTGGTGCGGTCAGCACATTGTCTGGACTCAAGAAGCTCACCACGGTTGGTTATGGCAATTGAGCGCACAATGGCATTATTTCGGGTCTCTGAACTTTGTGATCTGGCGTTTGCTCCTTTTATTTGCGGTCATTGTCAGCAGTGCTGTGCTGTATTTTATTGTCATGAGCTTTTGTGGTATTAAAGCTAAAGACTTGTTGCGCCGCCAGAGCCGCTAAAGGCCTTAGCAGTCGCGTTTTTGAGCGTTTAGACGATTGCTTTAGTCATCAATAAGCGCTTGTTTAATCTCGAAAATATGGTACAATTTAAATCTTTATTAAATTATAGTGCCTCTAAAATTAGAGTACCTTTAAAGTTATAGGACTTATAGTTATAGGACTTATAGTAGGTTTCTAGCATAGAGGCGTTTTAAGCATTAATTTTAAGCATTTATAGCAAGAAATAGCAAAAATGCTTTAGTAGTTAATAGCAAAGTGGGCTAACTTACAGTAGTTGAAGTCGTTGAGTAACTGAGTAGTTGGCCTGTGATTCATTATATTGTTGGCTCTTTTTAGTTCACGATAGCATTATCTAATATCAGGGTGTGTGAGGGAGTGTTTTTGTGAGTCCTTAACTGAATGAGGGCATAGCAAATTGGATCACAAAGATAGACTATAACCTTGAGCTGCCGGATCGGTGCAGCTCCCCCTTAAACAGAGAAGAATTCAGGAAGCTAAATCATATGGCAAATACTAATCAAGCACGTAAACGTGCACGTCAAAACATTGCTCGTAACAAACACAACTCTAGTTTACGTTCTTTAATGCGCACTTCTATCAAGAGCGTTCGTAAACAAATTGAAGCTGGCGACCAAAGCAAAGCAAACGAAGCCTTTGTCAAAGCCACTAGCGTTATTGATCGCGTAGCGGACAAAAATATCATCCACAAAAATAAAGCGGCTCGTCACAAAAGCCGTTTGGCTGCCGCTATCAAGGCAATGACTGCCTAAGCGCTAGGCAATTTCGTCAGATTCTTCTCCAAAAAGCTGCGTTTGCGACGCAGCTTTTTTTGTATTGGCTCGGGCTTGAATCACCAAACATGTCGTTAGCTCTTAGGTTTTATGCACGGCTGGTAAAGCCACTGTTTGCTTTTTAGTAAATAGGTTCTTGAACGCCTTACCGAGCATTATTAACAAAAATACCAACGCATGCACCACTACAATCATCGGTCCTGTGTCTGCATCTAAATAAAAGCTTAAAAACACGCCTAACACGGCCGAACTGACCGAAATCAGCAAGGCCGTCCAGAGCATAGGAGCAAAGCGCTTGCACAACATATAGGCACATGCGCCGGGGGCAATTAATAAAGCGACGACGAGAATCACCCCCACCGCTTGCATGGCGCTGACAATGGTCAAGGACAATAAAGTAAGCAAGGCATAGTGCAGAAAACGCACCGATAGGCCACAAACACGCGCATGGCTGACATCAAAACAAAAAAGCATGAAGTCCTTCCATTTGAGCACAAGCACTGCCAATACCACTAAGGACAAGACAATAGATTGAAGCAATTCTGCTTTGGGGATACCGAGTAAGTTACCAAAAAGAATATGACCTAAGTGCTGATTGGTTTTGATACGGACAAATAACACGATGCCCACCGCAAACATACCGGAAAAGACAATGCCCATGGCGGTATCTTGCTTAAGCCTGGATTGCTGAGTGAGGAAACCTGACAAGCTCGCACATAGCAAACCTGCCACAAATGCGCCCAAGGCCAAGGGCAATTGCCACACAAAAGCCAGCACAATCCCTGGCAATACGGCATGTGAAATAGCATCCCCCATTAGGGACCAACCTTTGAGTACTAAAAAACACGATAAAACAGAGCATACAGCAGCGGTTAATACGGCCACGAACAGGGCCTGGCGCATAAAATCCAGCTCTAAAGGGAGCACAAAAAATTCTTGTAAGAACGACATTATTTCTCCCCTGCTGGTGACTGTTCTGCTTGCTTTAGCTGACGCCAGTGTTGGCTATAACCATATTTAGGGGCAAACAAAAAAGCCAAGACAAAAACGGCTGTTTGAAGGGTGACAATCGTACCACCCGTGGCGCCGTTAAGGAAGTAACTAAGATAAGCGCCTATACCACTACTCAAAACACCTATCACCATGGCAATAGCAATCATTCGTGGAAATTTATCAGTGAGTAAATAGGCCGTAGCCCCTGGTGTAATCACCATCGCAATGACGAGAATGGCGCCGACGGTTTGCAACGCCGCCACCACACTCGCACTTAGTAAGACAAAAAACAACACCTTATAAATGATTGGCCTAATGCCAACGGTCACGGCTTGCACTTCATCGAAAAATACCAATAGCATAGAACGCCAGCAAAACAGCATCACGCAAGCCGTCACTCCCGTAATGATGACAATCTGCCAAATATCAGAATCAGCAATGCCCAGCACATTACCCATAATAATGGTTTGAATCTGAATCTGACTGGGATATAGCGAAATTATCAGCAAGCCCGCGGCAAAAAATGAGGTGAAAATCAAACCAATAATGGTGTCTTCTTTGAGGCGAGTCACGGCACGTATCCATAAAATAGAAAGCGCCGCCAGTAACCCCGAAAAAAATGCACCAAAAGCAAAGGGAAAGGATAAATGATAAGCGAGTGCAACCCCCGGTACGACTGAGTGCGATAAGGCATCACCTATTAAAGACCAACCTTTGAGAATTAAAAAGCAAGACAGCAATGCACAAATACCACCGACGGCCATGCTTACCCATATGGCTTTGTACATAAAGTCATAACTAAAGGGTTCTAAAATCAAGTGCCACATAATTACTGCCTTGGTTTTTTGGGTGGATAAATAAATTGGCCAATGGGTTTATTTTGTTTATCACGCCCGTAAAAGACAGCCGCCCTTTCGTCGTCGGTCAAGACAGTCACTAGACGCTCATCATCATCGTCATGTAAATCTCTGCCACCTAAACTCAAATGACGCAACACACCACCAAAGACTTGGCTGAGATTTTCTTTGGTAAATACTTCTTGTGTCGGGCCATGCAATAATACCGTGCGATTAAGCATGGCGACTTCATCACAAAACTCGGGAATCGTTCCGAGGTTATGCGTTGAGATCAAAATTAAATGGCCTTCATCGCGCAAATCAATGAGCAAACGCATAATCGCATCTTCGGTTTTGACATCCACACCCGTGAAGGGCTCGTCTAATAAAATAATATTGCTTTCTTGAGCCAAGGCACGTGCCAAGAATACGCGTTTCTTTTGGCCGCCAGACAGTTCGCCAATTTGTCGCTGAGCTAAATGCTCTACCCCAACACGTTGTAGTGATGCGTGGACTTTTTCTAGATCGCCTGCCTTGGGGCGGCGCAGCCACCCCATATGACCATAGCGCCCCATCAAGACCACATCTTGGACGGACACAGGGAACTGCCAATCGACCTCTTCGTTTTGGGGTACATAAGCGACTAAATTCTGCTTGAGAGCGGCTTTGACAGTAAGACCATGGATGGCAATCTGCCCTTTTTGGGGGCTGACTAAACCCATAATGGACTTAAACAAGGTCGATTTACCGCTACCATTGACGCCTACAAGCGCACAAATAGAACCCGTATGTAGGCACAAATTTACGTCATAGAGCGCCACATGGCCATTGAGATAGCGTACAGCCACATCTTGGATGGCAATTCCTAGAGGTGGCTGTGGATTGGGATGATTATTGAGCATGCGCTTCAAAACCCTTAACGATGGTACTGACTGTCGTGTTTAATAAATCTAAATAAGTTGGCGTAGGCCCATCACTGGCTGAGAGTGAGTCTACATAAAGGATACCACCGTACGCTGCACCGGTTTCTTTGACTACTTGTTTCATGGGCTTACTAGAGACAGTGCTCTCGCTAAATACAACAGGAATGTGGTGTTGACGCACCGTATCGATGACTTTTTTGACTTGTTGCGGCGTGCCTTCTTGTTCAGAATTAACCGGCCAGAGATAAAGCTCTTTGAAGTCATAATCACGCACTAAATAACTAAACGCCCCCTCACTCGTGACTAACCAACGCTTGCCTTGCGGCACACTAAGCAGTTTTTGCTTGAGTGGCTCTGCCATGGATTTGATTTTTTGGGTGTATTGCTGAGCATTGTGATTGTAGGTGTCGGCATGATCGGGATCATACTTAATCAGTGCCTTGCGGATATTATCGACATAGATTAAAGCGTTTTGCGGAGACATCCATGCATGTGGGTTAGGATCGCCCTTAGCCTCACCATTTTGAATATTGATTGGAGTAATCCCCTCGGTGACGACGACGCTTGGACGATCTTTGATATTGGCATAAAAACGCTCAAACCATTTTTCGAGGTTTAAACCATTATGCAAAATTAGGTCCGCTTGCTGCGCCTTGAGGATGTCTTTGGGTGTCGGTTGATATTCGTGAATCTCAGCCCCCACTTTAGTGATGGACTCTACATCGGCGGCATTGCCTGCCACATTTTGGGCAATATCTTGAATCACCGTAAAGGTCGTCACGACTTTGAGCTTGTCTTTGGCATGAGTAGGCATCGCTGCCACTAATAAACTAGCGGCCACACTCGCCACCAATAATACTTTACGCATAAAAGCACCTATTTGTAAAAATTAACGGAAAATAGCAAGCCAGGTGGATCTGTCTTGCATCCCGTAATTATTACATAAAATGATAATGAGACTTATTATTATTTGATACTTTGTATAAAATTTGTCGTATATATACAAAAAAAGCAAACTTAAGCTTAAGTTTGCCTAGAAATTTGGATTTAAACAAGTGCTTTATGGCTTTGTGCTGAGTATTTAGGCGGTGTTCGAGTCTGCGTCTTGGTTCTCGATCAGACGCAACTCATTATCAGATGCGAAATCCATCAAGAATTGCCACGCCTTAGGTTCAAAGTCCTTGAGGCGGTAATCCACGACCACCGCTCTCACGCCTTCATAAAAACTAGGCGTACAGTAAGGCGAATACGCTAAATGGCTAATTTTGAGACCTGGGGGTTGAAATTGCGACATGACCCCTGCCAACCGTTCCGCCCAGTCACTGGGGCGAAACCGTTTGCCACTTTGGGTTAAACCTTGGATGATTAATTTTTGCACGCGATTAACCTGCTAGTAATTCACTGAAAATTAGCGCTGTAGACCGAAATTATTTTTCTGTGCTATGCTAAAAATTGAATATGAAGCCCTCTAGCCTAATCAAACCATGATAGGCTAAGTGCTCCAAAAAGTTGTTGGCATCCTCAACCATTTATAGCGTTTTGTTATGGTTAGTCGTTGAAGATGTTTTGCTAAAGACCCTATTGTAAACCATTTTATTAAAGAATTCCTTATGGACAGCACATTAGCTAATGGTAAACCCGAGTCACGCTCTGCAATTCGGCATTTCTTGAGACTAGATGACTTCAGTGCCGCAGAGATAAATTACGTACTAAATCGTGCTCGTTTTCTCAAACAAAAATTCAAAAACTACGAGCCGCATATGCCTTTGCATGACCGGACCTTGGCAATGATTTTTGAAAAAGCCAGTACTCGCACTCGTGTCTCTTTTGAGGCGGGTATGTACCAAATGGGCGGCGTGGTCATTAATTTGACCTCGAATGATTCGCAGCTCGGGCGTGCAGAACCCATCGAGGATACAGCTAGAGTGATTTCTCGCATGGTGGATATCGTCATGATCCGTACCTTTGAGCAAACACGTCTCGAAAAATTTGCTGAGCATTCGCGCGTACCTGTGATTAATGGTTTAACCAATGAGTTCCACCCGTGCCAAATTCTGGCGGATTTATTAACCTTTATTGAGCACAAAGGCGATATCAAAGGCAAAACCATCACTTGGATCGGTGACGAAAACAATATGTCTTACACTTGGTTGCAGGCGGCACGTTTACTGGACTTTAAGCTGAATGTCTCTGCACCACAGGGCTATCAATTACAATCTGACCGTATCAGCGCCGCTGAGCGCGCTCACCTAGAAGAATTTGATGATCCAATCGCGGCCTGTAAAGAGGCGGATATGATTACCACCGATGTCTGGACCAGCATGGGCTTTGAAGAAGAAAACGTCAAACGTAAGGCGGCTTTCAAAGATTGGCAAGTAGATCAACGACTCATGCAAGCGGCCAAGCCTGATGCCCTCTTTATGCATTGCTTACCGGCTCATCGCGGCGAAGAAGTCACCGCTGAAGTCATTGATGGCCCACAAAGTGTGGTGTGGGACGAAGCCGAAAATCGTCTGCACGCCCAAAAGGCGCTCATGGAATTTTTATTAGTGGGTGAATGTAAATAACGTCAGTGATGGCTTATGAGATGGTTTATAGATGGTCTATAGAGGACCTATACTGAGCCCAGCAAGCTCCCAAAGACCACTCCTAGTCACTTTATCGATTAATCCTAACCATTAATGCTATACCTTAATTCTTACATTACGCGCAGCAACTACTCCTAGCGATGGATCCAAGCCACAAAACCCCGCCTTCATAGAAGAGCAGGGTTTTGTGATTTTATGGTTTATATTTATGACTGGAGGATTATGACTTCATACTTATTATATGGCGACTGGCGACACGGAGAGTATGAAATGACTGGAGTATGCGGGTAAGCATACAGGTCATGCGATCGAGCAGCTCACTAAATAGTGATTAATAAGACAGTGGATAATATTAGTTATTATTCAATTTCGCCCACACAACTATATATGCAACAATACATAGCAACTCGATAAGCAACGATATAAGCTAAATATCGCACTAAGCACTTAGATAAAAAGAGAAAACCCCTCAAAAAGACAATAAAAAAGCGAAAACCATTTGATTTTCGCTTAAACACAAAGAATTCTGTTGTATAGACTACTTAGATTTATTTTTTAGATTTTTATTTCTGTAAATTTATTCTGTGATTATTCTGACCTGATGAAACTATCTTAGTCTTTATTTTCTGCTCGCTTGCTCTTTAGCATCTGATGGTGGGTGCTACAGGGGTCGAACCTGTGACCTACGCCTTGTAAGGGCGCCGCTCTACCAACTGAGCTAAGCACCCATCGTGCTAAAAATATTATTATATGTGTGTTTTTAAGGTTGTGCAAGCTTTTTTTCCAAAAAATCACTATTTTCTTTAAATTTTTTTGGCAAAAACATTATTTGTGGCTTTTTTTGAACATTCATCAGTGTTAGGCATCAATAAATCTTGATGTACTCTCAATGCTTGGTTAGCCAATCACACAGCCTGATACCCATAAGTATTAATAAACGTGCCTAAACATGACATTTTTAAGTGTTTGCGGCGTATAACCTTAAGCCGTCGTTAACACGCAAGTATCGAAGCCTCTTGTGTACCTTTTGCACCCCGCTATAGAACTGGCCCTAGGCTCAAGCCACATGATGCAATAACAAATTTTATGCTTCCCCATCCGTGGCGACAAAGCTTTACGCAGCCTAGCGGTGGGCGGCAAGCTCACTAAGTGCTTAATTAGCCGACATAAATAATACAAAGAAATAATACAAGACAAATAAAAAAGCCGAATGACTTGTCATTCGGCTTACTGTAAGTGACTAAGCTTGATGTCTATACATCAAAAGACTTACATATTTTCGATCATGACCTCACCGAAGCCTGAGCAGCTAACTTGCGTAGCGCCTTCGAGGATACGAGCAAAGTCATAAGTGACTTTCTTAGAAGCAATTGATTTGCCCATAGATTCGATGATGAGATCAGCCGCTTCGGTCCAACCCATGTGACGTAACATCATTTCGGCAGAAAGGATTTCTGAACCTGGGTTGACGTAGTCTTTGCCAGCATATTTAGGGGCGGTACCGTGGGTAGCTTCGAACATGGCGACGGTATCAGAAAGATTAGCACCCGGAGCAATACCAATACCCCCTACTTGTGCAGCCAGCGCATCGGAAATGTAGTCACCATTGAGGTTGAGTGTAGCCACAACAGAGTACTCGGCTGGACGTAATAAGATTTGTTGTAGGAAGGCATCGGCGATTGAGTCTTTGATGATGATCTCTTTGCCAGTTTTAGGGTTTTTGAATTTGCACCAAGGGCCGCCATCGATAAGTTCAGCACCGAATTCTTTTTGGGCTAAGGCATAAGCCCAATCACGGAATGCACCCTCGGTGTATTTCATGATATTGCCTTTGTGGACAATCGTGACGCTACTACGGTCTTCATCGATTGCGTATTGGATGGCTTTGCGAACTAAACGCTCAGTGCCTTCTTTGGAGACTGGTTTAACACCAATACCAGACGTTTCTGGGAAGCGGATTTTGTTGACGCCTAATTCATCTTGAAGGAATTTGATGAGTTTTTTGGCGTTATCAGATTGGGCTTCGAATTCGATACCGGCATAAATATCTTCAGAGTTTTCGCGGAAGATCACCATATCGGTTTCTTCAGGCTTACGAACAGGTGAAGGCACACCCTTGAAATAACGCACAGGACGTAAACATACATAAAGGTCAAGTTGTTGACGAAGTGCCACGTTAAGAGAGCGAATACCTTTGCCCACTGGTGTAGTCAATGGACCTTTGATAGAGACAATGTATTCACGTACAGCTTCGAGGGTTTCTTCTGGTAACCAAACATCAGAGCCGTAGACTTTGGTAGATTTTTCGCCTGCGTAGACTTCCATCCAGTGAATTTTGCGTTTACCATCGTAAGCTTTTTTGACAGCGGCATCGACCACTTTGATCATGACTGGAGTGATATCGGCACCTGTACCATCGCCTTCGATGAAAGGAATAATCGGTTGATCAGGAACGTTTAAAGAGAAATCATCATTAACTGTTATTTTTTGGCCTTCGCTTGGCACTTTAATATGTTGATAGGACATAATTACTCCATAATTCATTGAATGAAAACATATAAGTAAGCAAAACAGTGCACAATATAGATTGGACTGTCTTAAGTCTTATATATGATTTCATATAGTTTACAATACAAAGTCCATTGACACATTAAACCTGAAAATTTACCTATAAATAAATGGCTTTATTTAATCCTAGTCGTGACCAAGTTCGCGAGTTCTTTATAAATGCCTGGCACAAAAGACAAAAAAGGCAAGTGCTCAGTCCTATCGAGGATATGGCCGTCACTATTATCGAAAAGCATCCCGAGTACCATGCCTTACTAGAAAACAAAGATAGCCAGCACCTTGATTTTTCGGTCGAACAAGGTCAGATGAATCCATTTTTGCATTTATCGATGCATTTGGCGATTTACGAACAGCTACAAGTCGATAGTCCAAAAGGCATTTGCGATATTTACAAACAATTAGTCGCTAAAAGCAATGAGCATACGGCGATTCACGAGATTATCGAAGCTCTCGGTCAGGTCATATGGGAAGCCCAACGTCATCAGGCGCCTCTGGACAATGAACGCTATCTTGAACTACTCAGACAAAGGTTGCGTCGCCATTAACACCTGAACACGAATTGCCACAAGCAATCATCTGGATTGCTTTTTAGAGTCTAATTATGATGAATTCAAGCGCCCAATCCTCTGCCTCTTCTCACGAACCTAGTTTTATCCGTAGTATTGAAGGGGTTGAGGAATACACCTTAAACAATGGTTTACAGGTCCTGTTAATCCCTGATCAGGACAAGGCCACAATGCTAGTGAATATGGTGTATAAGGTGGGTGCACGACACGAGCAAGCCGGACAATCCGGTATTGCGCACTTTTTGGAGCATTATTGCTTTAAAGGCACCGCTAAATATCCAGAGCCCTTACAGAGTTTTCAGAGTCGGGGGATTCAAGCCAATGCCTCCACCAGTTTTGACCGAACCAATTTTTATGCGGTCTTTGCGGCCGAAGAAGAGAATCTGGACTGGTATTTAGGTTGGCAAGCCGATCTCATGCAAAACCTCAAGATTAAGCAGCAAGACCTAAAGACTGAACTTAAGGTTATCCTCGATGAAAAGGCCAACAATCACAATCATCCCTTGGTGGTATTAGCCGAAAAAATGCACAATATGGTGTTTGCTCAACATCCCTATGGCAGACCCATGATTGGTTCAAATTTTGACCTCAACCGCATCACCTCAAGCCAAGTCAACGATTTTTATCAACGCTATTATCGTCCTTATCATGCCGTCTTAGTGGTAAGTGGACAGTTTGATCCACAAACTGCCTTAGCGCTGATTATGAAACATTTTGCGGCGATTCCGGGCGCCACACGGAATGAAACCTCGCACACGCTCCCTCCCTATACTAATGAGAGAATCCAACGGGGTGAACGTCATGTTATTTTGCGGGGACCCGAAGAACAGTCATACATGATGTTCATGTATTTGCAACCACCCGCCGCCACCAGAGAGGCGGTGTGGCTTCGTCTAGCCGTTGATATGATCACCGAAGCGCCTTCGGGTCCACTTTATAAGGAATTCGTGCTTAAAGGCCATGTCAATGCCAGTATTGGTCAAGTGCAGTGTTACCACGACTATAGTTTGGCCTCCTTTACCCTGGTTCTCAATCAGGATGCCAAGCGCCGCAGGGTTTACAACAAATTACAACATTTACTTGAACATTCGGCTGCTTATTACTTTACCCAAAAGCAACTGGATCGTGTGCGTAAGCAATGGCTCAACCAATGGCGCCAATTATTCAATGATACGATCAATTTAGGTTTAGGCCTGACAGAAGCGATTGCCACAGGGGACTGGCGTTTGTTCTTTTGGGAACGCCAAGAAGTTGAAGGCGCCAACTTAGCGGATATTAAGGCCATTGTGGGCAAGTATTGGTTAGCCAGTAATCGTAATTCAGGGCAATTTATCGGTCAGTCGATTGCTCCCGTCAAATTTGTACCGTTTATTGCACCGCCCAATATCGAAGAATTGCTACAGGACTTTGAGGGCCAAACGCAAGCGCCGCAAAATTCAGCATTTGATAGCAGCATTACGAATATTCAGCGGCAAACTATCGTCAAACAACACGAGCTACCGCAGGGCAAGATTAAATTTGCCATCTTACCGAAAGAAAATCGCGGTCAGTATGTTTATTTAAGTTATTGTTTATTGGCGGGGCAAGCAGAAGATTACCGTAACCAAGCACTGGTGCGCGAATTTGCTGTGGAGCTGTTGTATGCGGGCACCACCTCTCTGAAACGCCAAAAACTCTATGACCGCCTCGATAAATTAGAAGCACTGTTAAATTTTCATGCCGAGAACAATAGTCTGGTGGTGAGCTTGCATTGCCCCGTAGAGCGCTTGGCCAAAGCTCTTAAATTGAGCTTTAAGATCATTCGTGACGCTAATTTTGATGAAGAAGAACTGCAGTTAGCCAAACAAAAAAATCTGGCGATGTTGCAAGCGCAAAAATCCAATCCAGCCTACCTGATGCAAAATACGCTCGAGCGTCATTTTTATCAATATGAGAAGCTTGACTGTCGTTACTCGCCAACCATTCAAGAAAAAATCGATCGCCTTGAAGCCCTCACCCGTCAAGAGTTGCTTGACTTTAAAGACAAATTCTACGGTGTTAATCGGGTCTTGGTGAGTGCTGTCGGTCCTCTAGATCCCAAAGCTGTGCAGCAGTTATTTATCGATGAAATGAAGGATTGGCCAGCCGCCCTGCCCTATCGTTTTATACCGATAGATGTGCCACACGTCAGCAGTAATTTTTATTATATCCAGACGGTTAATACCGAAAATGTGCAATATTTAGGGACTCATATCTTTGGGATTGATAGCGCCGGCCCTGATTATGCCCCTTTATTATTGGCTAATCATATTTTGGGCGGTGGTCCAGGCTCTGTGTTGTGGCGTGATATACGCGTTGCCAAGGGCTATTCCTACCATATAGAAAGCGAACTCAGCCCAAGTCACAGAGATCAGCGCTGTGGCTGGAATCTAAATGCCAGTTTTGCTATAGAGGACTATCCCGAGGTGTTGGACTTAATTAAGCAAAGTATTGATAGGTGTGCCCAGCCTCACGAAATCACCCAAGAGCAATTGAATTCGGCACGCCAAGACCTCCTCAAGCAATTCAGTCTGCATCGTGCTAATGACAGTATTTTGAATTTAATCATGATGCGCAACCTAAAAAATCATCACTGTTTTGATTGGCAAGCGCAGCTCGAAGAGAACCTTCAACGCTGCAGCTTAGCCGATGTACAGCGTTGCTTTAAACGGTATTTACAGAGCGCTTTCTTGTCTGAGGCCGTCGCGAGTGACTTTCAACAACACTGTCATTTAAAAACGTAAGTTTTTACAAAAAATTCTAGACAAGCTTTAAAAAATCATGCTATAGTTACAAACTTAATGCTTTAAGTGCACTCGTGGTGAAATAGGTAGACACAAGAGACTTAAAATCTCTCGGGCATTGCGCCCGTGCCGGTTCGATTCCGGCCGAGTGCACCAGTGGCAAAACTTATAAGGAAGCTTGGCAGAGTGGTTGAATGCACCGGTCTTGAAAACCGGCGAGGGTTAATAGCCCTCCGTGAGTTCGAATCTCACAGCTTCCGCCAGAATTTTAAGTGATATTTTTAGCCCTTGGTGACTTCATCAAGGGCTTTTTGTTTGACGGTTTTCGAAGTGCGGATGGGCTGTTTATAAAGTTGTGACACATAAAAGTCAATGACTAAGCTACCCTATCTTTAGTACATGCAATAAAACATCCCTGCGATCACCACTCCTGATAACAACAACACCAAAACACAAAACCCCATGATATCCTTGGCCTTGAGTCCAGCAATCGCTAAGGCTGGTAACGCCCAGAAAGGTTGAATCATATTTGTCCACGCATCGCCCCAGGCCACGGCCATGGCGGTTTTGGCCTGGTCTAAGCCCAAGGCTTGGGTCGCTTCGATCATGATGGGCGCTTGCACTTGCCATTGCCCACCACCACTAGGAATAAAAAAGTTCAATACACCAGCACTCATAAACGCCAATGTATAAAAATTGCTCTCCGTCGAGATACTCAGCAAGGCATGCGTGATTTGTTGTGCCAATCCTGAATGCACCATCATGCCCATCAATCCGGCATAAAAAGGAAATTGAATTAGAATGGGACCCACACCGGCAGCCGCTTCTTGCACGGCATTAATATAGCTTCGCGGAGTTTTGTGCAAAATTAAGCCTACAAATAAAAATATAAAATTCACTATATTAAGATTCAGGGCATTAATGACGCTGTTTTTTTCGATGAAATAATAAATAACATAGACAAGCCCGACAATGCCAATCAGGTAATTAAGGAAGACACTATGTTCAAGTCTCTGGGCGGGACTAAGTGCAGACTTGTTATCGGCGACTTCAGGGGCAGGCTCCTGCAGCAATTGACGATCAATAATAAAGCGCTCTTGAGGCCGCGGGTGCATAAAATAATTTAAGGCCGTAATGGCGAGCACCACGACCATCACTAGTAATAGGTTTTCATAAGTAAACACAGTGCGTGTCATAGGAATGACACCAATTTGCTTTACAAAATTATGATCTGACGTCGCAATCGTGAGCGGAATCGAGCCCGCTAAGCCACCATGCCAAATCAAAAAGCCTGAATAAGCACTTGCAATCAGCAAACGATAATCAGTATCCTGGCGTTGCCGCGCCACCTCTTTGGCGAGCAACACTCCGATTACCAAACCAAAGCCCCAATTAATCCAGGACGCCAACATCGCTATTAAGGTCACGAGAATAATAGTGCCGCCCGCCGTTTTTGGCAGATTGGCTAAGCGATACAATAAGCGCCGTACTGGCAGACTTTTGGCCATTACATGGCCTGTCAATAAGACCATAGCCATTTGTAAGGTAAAGGCTAGTAATTGCCAAAATCCGTCCCCAAAATAATGAATCATTTGCAAGGGTGTAGCACTTGTGCTCAGCGAAGCCAGGCATAAAACCAATAAACTAAGCAAAATGACAAAAATCAATGGATCAGGTAAATAGCGTTCCATCAGACGCGTCGATAAACGAGTAAGAATGCGCAACATATTGTGCCCCCTCAAAATGACTGTCAATAACACCCTATTTATACTTGTTCCAAACGCATTCTTATATGCTTATTACCCCTAGTGAAGCCTGTGATTGGCGCTTTTATTGAGGGACTTGTAGACACAAAAAAACCTAGGCGCGGCGCCTAGGCTGAGTCATGAGGGTTCTTGCGCTTAAGCGAATAGCTAAGCCTGTGGTGTGTTAGAGCTTGCAAGCATCACCGCAATCATTATCGACCTCATACTGAGATTCTTGCTCTAACACTTGCTGACTATAGTCTTTTTCTTCGTCAATAATTAAGTGGTCCAAATCAAATTCTTCATCCATTGGCTGACTCCTTAGCGGGTGTTTTGTCGAATAGTGATAGTGGTTGATTATAACAAAGCCTCTTTGGTCTGAAACCTCGTGTGCTTGTCTGCCAACAGGCGAGATATCCCTAGATATAAATAATAATCATTCGAAATAAAATTTGTTTTATATAGCCAAAAGTCAGTCCTTAAAAAAGTTTATGCTACAGTAAAAAGTTATAAATGTAAGCAATTGTAGGCATTTATCGTAACTTTATTTAGCTGATAACAGTGATGGAGTGAACACTATGATCATCGGGATTCCCAAAGAATCAACACAGGCCGAGACTCGGGTGGCTGCCACCCCCAAGTCCGTGCAGCAGCTCATCAAACTGGGCTTTGCCGTCGCCATAGAAAAAGACGCTGGTAGTCGCTCGAGTTTTACAAATGAAGCGTACGAGCAAACCGGCGCCGATCTGGTAGACAGCGATCAAGTTTGGCAATCTGACATTATTTATAAGGTCAATGCACCCACTGACACCGAAATTGAAAAAATCAAAAGCGGCGCGACCTTGGTGTGTTTTATTTGGCCAGCACAACATGCAGAACTGTTGCAAAAACTCCAAGCCAAGCACATCACAACGCTGGCGATGGATATGGTGCCACGGATTTCCCGTGCTCAATCCCTCGACGCGCTCTCTTCCATGGCGAATATCGCGGGCTATCGAGCCGTCGTAGAGGCCTCACATGAATTTGGTCGTTTTTTTACGGGACAAATTACGGCAGCTGGCAAAGTGCCACCCGCCAAAGTGTTGGTTATCGGTGCTGGGGTCGCGGGACTCGCCGCAATTGGCACCGCAGGTTCTCTCGGTGCGATGGTACGAGCTTTTGATACACGCCCAGAAGTCGCCGAACAAATCAACTCCATGGGCGCCGAATTTCTTGAGGTGGATCTCAAAGAAGAACAAGACACCTCAGACGGTTATGCCAAGCAGATGAGCCAGGCTTTTATTGATGCCGAAATGGCCTTATTCCGTGAGCAGGCTCAAGAGGTCGATATCATTATCACTACCGCCTTAATCCCTGGAAAACCTGCCCCAACATTAATTACGGCCGACATGGTGGCGGCCATGAAGCCCGGTTCAGTGATTGTTGACTTGGCTGCGCAAAATGGCGGCAATTGCGAACTTACTCAAAAAGATCAACGCCTAGTGACTGAAAATGGCGTCACTATTATTGGTTATACCGATATGGTGAGCCGCTTAGGTGCGCAATCTTCTACGCTGTACGCCACCAATCTGGTCAATCTCAGTAAGTTGTTATGCAAAAACAAAGACGGAGTGATTGAGATTGATTTTGATGATGTGGTGTTACGCAATATGACCGTAGTCAAGGCTGATGACATCACTTATCCGCCACCCGCCATCAAAGTTTCTGCTGCCCCCAAAAAAACCGCCAATGCTAATACCCAGGCTCAATCAGAGCGCGCTCAGCAGAGCAGTGCTCAGCCCTGCCCTCTGAAATACGGCGCCGCCGCTGTGGCCGCGATTTTATACATTTGGTTAGCACTGGTGGCTCCTGCTAGCTTTATTTCCCACTTTACGGTGTTCGTATTGGCCTGCATTGTAGGTTACTTTGTGATTTGGAATGTCTCGCATTCCTTACACACACCGCTGATGTCAGTGACCAACGCCATTTCAGGCATTATCGTGGTGGGCGCCCTCAGCCAAATCGGTAGCGGTGGGTTTATTACCTTCTTAGCCTTTATCGCGGTGTTGGTCGCCTCCATCAATGTCTTTGGTGGATTTACAGTGACTCATCGCATGTTACAAATGTTCAAAAAGGGGCAATAACAGATGTCTTCAGGATTAATCACATCAGCATATTTATTAGCAGCCGTCTTGTTCATTTTAAGTCTCTTAGGACTTTCCAAACAAGAATCCGCTAAGCGCGGCAATTGGTATGGGATAGCGGGCATGGCAATTGCCTTGATAGCCACTATTTTTAACCCTGATGTACAGGGTATCGGCTGGATCATACTAGCAATGGTTATAGGCGGTGCAATTGGTATCTACTTTGCGCGCAAGGTAGAAATGACCCAAATGCCAGAGCTCATTGCGGCACTCCACAGTTTTGTTGGTTTAGCAGCGGTATTTGTGGGATTCAATACCTATATGGATCAAGAAGAAGTCGTGGGGGTGATGCAAAGCATTCATCTGATCGAAATCTTCTTAGGGATATTTATTGGTGCCGTAACCTTTACAGGGTCTTTAGTGGCTTTTGCTAAATTACAAGGGCGTATTTCCAGCAAACCGCTCATGCTGCCGCATCGCCATAAGCTAAACCTTGGTGCCTTAGTATTGGCGTTTTTATTGCTATTAATATTTGTCAACGTTGAGGGCGGCTCTACCTTTGCGCTGCTACTCATGACGCTGATTGCGCTTGCCTTTGGTTATCATTTGGTGGCGAGTATCGGTGGTGCCGATATGCCAGTTGTGATTTCAATGCTTAACTCTTATTCAGGTTGGGCCGCAGCGGCAGCAGGCTTTATGCTCTCTAACGACTTATTGATTGTAACGGGGGCCTTGGTGGGATCTTCTGGTGCTATTCTTTCGTACATCATGTGCAAAGCCATGAACCGCTCATTTGTCTCAGTGATTGCAGGAGGATTTGGTGCCGATGACACTGTGACCAGTGGCAGCGATGAAGAAACCGGCGAGCATACGGCTGTCAGTGCTGAAGACGTCGCCGAAATTCTCAAAGATTCAACTTCGGTGATCATCACTCCAGGCTATGGTATGGCCGTGGCTCAGGCGCAATACCCAGTGGCCGAGTTGGTTCGACAACTGCAAGCCTTGGACATTGAAGTGCGTTTCGGTATCCATCCAGTGGCTGGCCGTCTACCAGGTCATATGAATGTTTTATTAGCCGAAGCCAAAGTGCCCTATGATATTGTGTTCGAAATGGACGAAATCAATGATGATTTCCCAGAGACTGACACGGTATTGGTGATTGGCGCGAACGATACCGTCAACCCTGCTGCCGCTGAAGATCCGAGTAGTCCCATTGCTGGAATGCCAGTGCTCGAGGTCTGGAAAGCCAACCAAGTCGTGGTCTTTAAACGCTCTATGAACACGGGTTATGCCGGTGTGCAGAATCCTTTGTTCTTTAGGGATAATAGCGTGATGTTATTTGGTGATGCGCGCGACAGCGTTGAGCAAATCCTCAAATACATGTAAACAAAAAGGGCATATGACTATGCCCTTTTTTACTTTGAACCTAACGTAAGTGCCGACGAGTCCGCACTAATTGAGGTGAGCGACCCAAATACAAGAGCGTTGCAAAACCACTCCAAATATGCACTAAGCGCGTAAATGGGAAGATCACAAATAGCGTCATGCCCATAAACAGATGCAATTTGAAAATAATATGGGCATGCAAAATCAATTCTGCGGCCCCTGCCCTGAAGGTGACAATATGTTGGGCCCAGGCCATGAGACTAAGCATTTCTTCACCATCCAAGTGCTGCGAAGATACCACGATGGTGCTTAAGCCCAATAGCAAGGTGACAAAAATCCACAACAAGACTAGCTTGTCACGCCAAGTACTATTTTTGGAGACACGTAGCGACGTAAAACGTCTATACATTAATAGTAATATGCCCACTAAAGCACAGAGTCCCATCATGCCCCCTAGTCCCATCGCAAATAATTGCTTGAAGCTATGGGTGACCCCTAAGAAGTCCCAGACCGCCACGGGGGTTAAGAGACCCACTAAATGGCCAAAAAATAATCCCAACACACCGATATGAAACAGCACATTGCCCAATCGTAGATAGTTAGGCTCGAGCAACTGGCTGGAGTCAGATTTCCAAGTAAATTGTTCCCTATCATAGCGTACCAAGCTGCCCAATAAAAAAATCAACATCGCCAAATAGGGATAAATGCCAAAAATATAATAGTGTAAAAAACTCATGATTCACCTCACTGGCTGACGCGGGGTTTAGGATAAAACTGCAGGGTGTGAGTCAAGCCATCGCTTGGCTTTAATAAAGGTTCTACCCCTTCTGCATTCGGACCGAATTTTTGCATGGCTTCGTCCATATCGCGCACCGGCGCCACTTGCAGTGGCAAAGCAGGAACCGTGCTCAAAGCGATCAATACCGTAAAGAGACAGGCATACACCGATTGATCCTGTTCGAGGTTTTGGCCAATATGATGGATGACATGGACAGCGTCATCCAGCATTTCTTGCGCCAATTCCTGAGGGGCCAGTGCTAGAAATTCCAAAAACAAGGGCAAATAATCTGGCAACTCATGCGCTTGTGGTAACACGTCATGGGCCTGATAAACCTGCAATAAATCCACCATAGCCTGACCTCTTTGTCTATCTTCACCATGCAAATGCTCAAATAAATGCAAGCTGTGACGGCGGCCTCGATCAAAAGTCGCCACGTAATTTTCTTGCACAGTGATGATATCTTGCTGCGCTAAATAATCCAGTAAAGGGCTAAGCTTAGCGAAGGCATCAGGATGTTTTTGCTTAATATAGGCACCGATTTCAGGCAATTCCTGTAACCAGCTCGCCTCTGGATAAGTCAATAATATCGATAACACTTTAAACATATGCCCTCCTATAACTGCTCGACCTTGGCTCTCGGTTTTTTACGCATGCCATGGAAAATAATCGGTGAAGTTTTTTGGCGGCCAAATAAGCTGCCTTGACTGACACCACTAGAGCAACCATTACCAAAAGAAAAGCCGCAGCTGCCTTTTTCTTCGAAGGTATTCGTGACTTCTTCTTTATGCGAGGTGGGAATCACAAAACGATCCTCATAATTCGCAATCGCCATGATTTGATACATATCTTGAATCTGCGCCGCCGTTAAATGGAAGTCCTGCAATAACGCTTGGGCCTTGTCGGCACCTTCAATGCTACAAGCACGCATGTATTTACGCATCATAATCATGGTATTTAGGGCGTCTAAAATCGGCGCTTGCTTACCCGCTGTTAATAAATTGGCGAGGTATTCCAAAGGAATGCGTAAGTCTTTGACTTCGGGAATCAACCCATGCTCACCAATGACACCTGCTTCTACGGCTGATTGAATCGGTGACAAGGGCGGTATATACCACACCATGGGCAAGGTTCGATATTCTGGATGAAGTGGGAAAGCAAGCTTCCAATCGACCGCCATTTTGTATACCGGCGATTTTTGTGCCGCTTCGAGCCACTCTTGCGGAATGCCCTGCTCTAAGGCGGTGGCATAAACGTCTGGGTCATGCGGATCAAGAAATAAATCCAACTGCGATTGATACAAGTCTTGACAGTCTGCTACGCTCGCCGCGGCCTCGATCTTGTCGGCATCATACAACATGACCCCTAGATAGCGAATCCGCCCCACACAGGTTTCAGAGCAAATGGTCGGTTCGCCATTTTCAATGCGGGGATAACAAAACACGCATTTTTCGGATTTACCCGTGGTCCAGTTGTAATAGATTTTTTTGTAAGGACAGCCAGATACACACATGCGCCAGCCACGACACTTATCTTGATCAATCAAGACAATGCCATCTTCTTCACGCTTATAAATAGACCCTGAAGGACAACTTGCGACACAGGCAGGATTTAGGCAGTGCTCACATAACCGTGGCAAATACATCATGAAAGTGTTTTCAAAAGCACCATAAATGTCTTTTTGAATATTTTCGAACAATTTATCTTTGGCGCGTTTTTGGAACTCACCGCCTAGATCGTCTTCCCAGTTCGGACCTTTCAGGATTTTGTCAATTTTTTTACCTGTGAGTACTGACACAGGACGCGCCACGGGCTGCGTCTGCATTTGTGGCGCATTTTGTAAATGTTCATAATCGTAGGTAAAGGGCTCGTAATAGTCATCAATACTCAACATATTGGGGTTGGCAAAGATATTGGCTAAGACTTTTAGGCGTCCGCCTTGTTTGAGCTTGAGTTTACCGTTGGCGCCTAAGACCCAACCTCCCTTATAGTGCTCTTGATCTTCCCAATGGCTAGGGTAGCCTGTACCCGGTTTGGTCTCAACATTATTGAACCAGGCATACTCTACGCCATCGCGGCTGGTCCAGACGTTTTTACAGGTCACCGAACAGGTATGGCAACCAATGCATTTATCCAAATTGAGGACCATCCCTATTTGTGCTCTTATTTTCATTCTTGATCTCCTTATACCTTAGCGTCCTGTGTCTCAGTAGCTGGTTCATCGAGCCAATCGACCTTGGCCATTTTGCGCACCACCACAAATTCGTCACGATTGGTGCCGACAGTGCCGTAATAGTTAAAGCCCCATGCTAATTGGGCATAACCACCAATCATATGGGTGGGTTTGAGTACGACACGCGTCACAGAATTGTGAATACCGCCGCGCTGTTTCGAAATTTCAGACCCAGGGATATTGACGATTTTTTCTTGGGCGTGATACATAAAAATGGCGCCCTCGGGAATACGTTGACTGACGACCACGCGTGCCGTGATGGTACCGTTAACGTTAAACACTTCGACCCAGTCGTTATCCACTAAATCGGCTTTTCTGGCATCAATTTCGGAAACCCACACATGCGGTCCCCCACGCGATAGGGTCAACATGCGTAAATTGTCGGAATACGTACTATGAATGCCCCACTTTTGGTGCGGGGTTAAAAAGTTAAGCACGATTTCTGGATGCCCATTGCGCTGATGATTGAGCATTTTGTCCGTAGTTTTTAGATCAACCGCTGGTTTGTAAACGGCAAAACCCTCACCAAAGGTACGCATCCACTGATGATCCTGATAAAACTGTTGACGACCAGTCAACGTACGCCATGGAATAAACTCATGAACATTGGTGTAACCGGCGTTGTAACTGACCTCTTCACTTTCAATGCCAGACCAAGTCGGTGAAGAAATAATTTTGCGCGGTTGCGCCTGAATATCTCTAAAGCGAATCGTGTCGTGTTCTCGTGGTTTGGCTAAATGCGTATGATCAATGCCCGTGACTTGCGATAAAGCTGACCAGGCTTTGACGGCGACGTGGCCATTGGTCTCTGGGGCAAGACTCAAAATCATTTCTGCGGCATCTATAGACGACTGCAATTTAGGTTGCCCTGCTGCCACACCATGGTCTTGGGTTTTGTTAAGTTGCCGCAAAAAATTCACTTCATTTTTAGTGTCCCAATTTATGCCTTTACCACCATTGCCTAGTTTTTCTAACAGCGGCCCCACAGAAGTAAATTTGTCATAAATAGCGCCGTAATCGCGCTCGACCACGGTCATTTGCGGCATGGTTTTGCCTGGAATGGCTTCACACTCGCCAAGTTTCCAGTCCTTAGCATCAAAGGCTTGTGCCAGTTCTTGCGGTGAGTCATGCATTAAGGGCGTCAAGACGAGGTCTTTTTGTTGACCTAGATAATCTTTTGCCAATTCAGAGAATTTAGCGGCTAAGCCACGATAAATGCTCCAGTCGGTTTTGCTTTGCCACAACGGTTGGACCGCTTCACTCAATGGGTGAATGAAAGGATGCATGTCTGAGGTATTGAGATCGTTTTTCTCATACCAGGTGGCGGTCGGCAGCACTATGTCTGCGTACATACAGGTCGTCGACATCCTAAAATCAAGCACGGTCAATAAATCGAGCTTGCCTTCAGCAGCCGGCCTGATTTTGACATCTTTAGGCTTAATACCATGGGCTTCATCACTCATTAAGGCATTTTTAGTGCCTAGTAAATATTTCAAGAAATACTCATGCCCTTTGCCTGAAGAACCCAGAATATTTGAACGCCACACAAACATATTGCGCGGGAAATTTTGCGGATTATCGGGATCTTGACAGGCCATCTCGAGATCACCCGATTGCAATTGCTGGGCTGCATATTGCGCCGGATTTTGTCCTTGCGCTTCGGCCTGACGTGTTACTTCTAGCGGATTGGTGGTCAATTGCGGTGCGGATGGTAACCACCCCATACGCTCAGCCTTGACGTTGTAATCAAGCATGGTGGTCGCCGTCATACTATCCCGGTAGCTTGGGGCGACAATTTCATCCATACCTAATTTTTCGTGGCGCCATTGGCTAGTGTGGCTGTAAAAGAAAGAGGTACTATTCATTTGCCGTGCTGGACGTTGCCAATCCAAACCAAAGGCTAAAGGCGTCCAACCCGTTTGCGGCCGCAATTTCTCTTGACCCACATAATGCGCCCAGCCACCGCCGCTTTTACCAATACAACCACACATCATTAGCATATTGATAATGCCACGATAGGTCATATCCATGTGATACCAATGATTAATGCCTGCACCGACGATAACCATACTGCGACCTTGGGTATCGTGGGCGTTTTGGGCAAACTCGCGAGCCACTTGAGTCACCCGCTCGGCGTTGACACCCGTATGCTGTTGTTGCCAGGCAGGTGTGTAAGGGACTGTAGGATCCATATAATCATCACTCACCCCCTCACCACCGAGTTGCCGATCTATACCGTAATTGGCACACATCAAGTCAAACACTGTTGCCACATAACGTGTTTTGCCTTGACTATCCATGATGCGTTTTACAGGGACATGTTTACGCAAACAGGATTTGACATCATGCCCACCAAAATAATCAAAACTGACAGCTTTGATTTCATCATAATTATGGATCAGTGTTTTTAAGGGTTTAATGGTTCGATCATTAGCGTCTTCGTCACGCAGATTCCACTTACCTTTTTCACCCCACCTAAAGCCGATGGAACCCTTAGGAGTGACGAGATCACCACTGTTTTCGTCGATGACCAACGTCTTCCAGTCAGGGTTATTGACCTCACTTGTAGTTTTCTGCAACTGACTAGCACGTAAATAATAGCTGGGCACAAATTCGCCATTTTTCTCTTCTAGAGTCACTAAATGCGGCATATCGGTATAACGCCGACAGTACTCATCAAAATACTCAGATGGTTTTTGTAGATGGAATTCTTTGAGAATGACATGCCCCATGGCCATGGCGAGTGCCGCATCGGTGCCTTGTTTCGGCGCCAACCAAATATCGCTAAATTTCACCATTTCGCCGTAATCAGGCGCCACAGCTACCGTTTTGGTGCCTTTGTAGCGTACTTCAGTGTAAAAATGGGCATCTGGGGTGCGTGTCATCGGCACATTGGAACCCCACACTAGCAAGTAATTAGAGTTATACCAGTCGGCCGATTCCGCCACATCGGTTTGCTCGCCCCATACTTGTGGACTAGAAGGCGGTAAATCACAGTACCAGTCATAAAATGACATACAGACCCCACCAATCAAGCTTAGGTAGCGAGTACCCGCTGCATAACTAATCATCGACATGGCAGGGATAGGTGAGAAACCAATAATCCGATCCGGACCATATTGTTTGATGGTATAGGCATTGGCCGCCGCGATGATTTCGTAGACCTCATCCCAAGTACTACGTACAAAGCCCCCTAAACCACGCTGTGATTTGTAGCGTTTGGCCAGCTCTGGATTTTGTGAAATCGCTTCCCAGGCTTGGATCGGATCCATGCTTTGGCGTTTCTCACGCCACATCCGCATTAAAGCGCCACGCACCATTGGGTATTTGACGCGTTGTGCTGAGTACACGTACCAGCTATAAGAAGCTCCACGTGGGCAGCCACGTGGCTCGTGATTGGGTAAATCAGGACGGGTGCGCGGATAGTCAGTTTGCTGCATTTCCCAGGTAATCAAGCCATTTTTAACAAAGACTTTCCAGCTACAGGAGCCGGTGCAGTTCACCCCATGCGTCGAACGCACAATCTTGTCATATTGCCAGCGTTGGCGATAGGCTTTTTCCCAAGCGCGATCCTCGCCGACCACAACCCCATGGCCATCGGCAAACTTTTCTTTGGTGTGATTTAAAAAATTCAAACGATCTAAGAAGTGACTCATATTGCAACTCCGTTTTGACTTCTTACGAAATCAGTCTGCGTGGACTGATTTAATTGTTTTTACGAAAACTAAAATGCATCCAAATTAAACTGACGCAAACCGTGCCGTACATCAACATAAATGAACTGGAGCGAATGCCGGTAATATCGGTTAAGGCACCAAATAGAATCGGTAATAAAAAGCCGCCGATACCGCCTGCTAAACCGACAATGCCAGAGACCGTACCGATATTTTCTGGAAAATCATTGGCAATGTACTTAAAGACAGAGGCTTGACCAATCGCTAAGGCAATCGCCACCACAAACAAAATGGCGCTAAAGACATAAACGTTCAAACCGATATAAAACTCGGAGGGACCGTGAATGGTTTGAATCGTCATTTGCGTTTGTGGATAGGAAAGTAAGAAAAAGGCGACCCAGCAGACCCACATAATGCTCCAAGTGACGCGATGGGCCCCAAATTTATCTGAAAGCCAGCCACCCATAGCCCGCAACACCCCTCCAGGTAAAGAAAAGCAGGTGGCGATAAGCGCCGCTTGGGTGAGATTGAGGTGATACTCTTCGACGTAGTAATTCACCATCCATAAAGAAATGCCTACGTAACCGCCAAACACTACGGTGTAATATTGACTGTATTTGAGAACATTCTTGTCTTTGATGAGCTTAATTTGATCCCATAAACTGGTTTGGGAAGTCACCAAATGCGCTTTATTGGTAAAGCTACAGCACCAAAAGATCACCGCTACCACCAATAAAATCGCGGCATACACTACGGGTAAAGCACGCCATCCATAAGCACTAATAATAAAAGGCGCAATAAAAAGGTTAACGGCGGTCCCAGAGACACCCGCCCCAAAAATCCCCATTGCCATGCCTTGACGTTTTTTGTCAAACCATTTGGCGACATAAGGCGTGCCGACAGAGAATGAGCCCCCTACTAAGCCCAACCATAGGCTGATTAACAAGAAGTGATAATAATTATTGGCGTATTTGAGTAAGAAAACAGCGGGAACACAAAGAATCATCAACAAAAACATGACGATTTTGCCGCCGTATTTATCGGTCAGCATGCCTAAAGGCATACGGCAGAGTGAACCGGTGAGGACTGGCATGGCCGTAAGCAGACCAAATTGCGTCGGATTGAGATTGAACTCGTCTTTAATGGGCATGCCCGCCACAGAAAAGATCATCCACACCATAAAACAGGTGGTAAATGAGAGCGTACTGGCAAATAGCACCGAATTCGCTTTTTTTTGAGCAGTCAACATGGTGAGCTCCTGGCAGTTACTAAAAATGCCAGTATAAAAAAAGCCCTCTCAGCTAACAATTAACCCCTTGACTAGGTCAAATCAGCCAAAAGGATTAGTCAGTACTAATTACTATGCATAGGCCTAAACCGTGTGGGCCTAAACTAAACCATGTTCGACGGCATAAATAGCGGCTTGTACCCGACTGCTGAGTTGCAATTTTTTGAGAATATTTTGGACATGCACTTTAATGGTGCTTTCACTGATTTGCAGACCTTTGGCGATTTCTTTATTGCTTGAACCCATGGCTAGCCAGTGTAGAATTTCCTTTTCGCGCTTGGTTAGCGCATCGGGGCCCATAGTCTTTTTTTGGGGATCGCGCTGACGTAACTGCGCCAGCATTTTACTCGTCATCTCTGGCGACAGCACGCTATCGCCTTGAAGCGCGTGTTCTAGACTACTATTTAGGAAATCAATATTGATATTTTTGAGTAGATAACCACTGGCCCCCAGACGCATGCATTCGGCCAAATCCGCTGCATTCTCGGAGACGGTCAACATAATAATGGGGGTTTGGGGTTTAATTTGTAGTAATAAGGGCAACGCTTCTAGACCGTTCATGACCGGCATATTAAGATCGAGCAACACAATATCAGGTTGACTTTGCTGCATCTTTTTGATGCCATCTAAGCCATTGACGGCTTCGTCACAAACCTCGAAGGTATCCGTGCTCTGAATCAAAAACTTAAGACCAGAACGGAATAAACTGTGATCATCTATTAATAAGATACGCGGTTTAGAAGTAGTCATAAATTACTAAAATTAAACAGGATTCGTCTTAAAACTTAAGCTTACCAAAGTGCCTTGATGCGGATGCGATTGAATGCTTAAGTGACCATGAATACTATGCGCGCGTTCTTGCATAATCCGAGTGCCCACATGGTCTGGTTGCTGTGTATCCTGCAAGGTTTGCATATCAAAGCCGACCCCATCATCGGCGATGTTTAAACAAAACTGCCCATCCTGCTGTTGCAGACGAATAGTAACGTGTCGAGCCGAAGCATGCTTACGTATATTCGATAAGGCTTCTTGCAAAATAAAAACCGTTTGCAACTGTTGCTCAGGGCTCAAAGATTGGTTTTGCTTGGGCATCTCTATGCCTACCGCTATCTTGGTCTGCGCCTTAAAGCGTTGTACCACCTCCTGAATAGAGTCTTCAAATGAGCGTTGGCTTAATTGCACCCTGAAGTTATTGAGCAATTCACGCACATTCTCATACGACTCTTGAATGCCGGCCTTTAAGAAGCGCATGGCTTGCTCGCTAGTGTGTTTATCTTGTTTTTGTAGGGATTTTTCGAGCACTTGCATTTGCATATTCAGAAAGGATAGATTTTGGGCGATACTGTCATGCAAACCCTGAGCCATAAAATTACGTTCTTCTAGGACTGCCAAATACTTATTGAGTTGATTAAGACGTAGATTCTCTAACGCTATCGCAAATTGCGCCGCAATCGTTTTGAGTAACTGAATACTGTGCTTATTGAGTACTTGTCGCTCAGCGAAAAACAGCACCAATACGCCTGCATTACCATTACTCTGCTCTATCAATAAACTCATATAAGTGTCCAAGCCCGCTTTTTGCAGCGCCGTGTGTTGCGCAAGATTGAGGGGCAAGTCCGAACAGCGCTGTAATCGCAGGTTCTCTAAATTAGCAGAGGTTGAACCCGCCCGATCTTTGAGTAATTGCAAAAAACGATGTTCTAAAAACTCAGCGGCTAAGCCTTTGCCTTTAAGGACATTGATTTTGAGGCCTTTGGTGGCGTCTTGCAAACTAAAAGCACTGGCCTTGGCACCAGAGTAATGGATTAAATGATTCAAAAAGGTTGCCGTTAAATCATCCAAATTGTGGTGATATTGCAATACGGTAGAAGTTTTGTACAAAAACGCTAAGGAGCGATTACGCTTTGATAGGCGAATAGTTTTGGCCTGCACCATCTCCTCTAGATGTGTATACATACTGTTAATCTGTGCGGCCATGCGATTAAAGCCACGCGTCACGCTACCAAATTCATTATTAATGTTGATCGGAATGCGCACCGCAAAATCCCCTTGACGTATTTTGTCCATGCCACGCCACAACGTATAAAGCGGTTGAATGACCAAGTACCGTAATAAAAATAAGGATAGGGCAGCAGACAAAATCGCCATCACAATTAACGCATATTGATAAATGCGCAAAAATCGAATGGAGTCTGTATTATCTTCTTCAAATAGCAGCACCACTTGGTCAATCCCCTGCTCCAATTGTGCGCCTGTGCGCACATAGTCTTGGTGACTCAGAGCTTCTGGGCTACGGCCGTGTTTCAGCATTTGCCTTTTAAAGGCCAAAAACAGCTGCTGCACACGCGGCAAATCCTGCTGCAGTTGAGCATAGCGCTTATGCTTTACAAAATCCTCTGGCGCTACGCTGTCCAAATGATGCAAGATTTGTTCAAAATCTCTAAGATCTTGGCGCAATGAAGGCGCCCGCTCAGCATCAAAAGCGTATAGCATCATACGATACACACGCTTGCGTAAACTACCGATCTCATTGATGGTATGACCTTTATTTTCGAGGTTCCAGGACGTATGTAGACTCATGCCGACCAGGCTCGTAGCACCGAGCAACCAGCCAAAAATCAAAATAATAAGGACAGTAGATAAATGATGTTTGGTCGCCAATAAAGCACGCCAACATGGAGCTATTCGCACTTTTAGTAACCTATGGGTGAGTACCTTTACACAGTGGCTAAGAACAGCCTACAAGTAGCGCTAGCCAGTGCAAAGACGTCAATAATGAATCAAAGTAATCTTTTTATTGTAGAGGAATTCAAGCTGACTTTATATAGTTATTTTGGGGGAGAAACCGCAGCCATATCCCTAATTTGGAACCAGAATGCGATCGCTATATACAATGCCAAAGCAACGCAGATTAGAACCGAGATAGCGCTGACTGCTTGCAGCCACAGCTATCTACAGTTAAAAAGCACAGAGTCACGCGATAGCAGAATCTAAAACGCTAGATCATTACAGGCTGACTGTGAGATTTTGCTCTTTACCTAAATAAATGGCCCCAAGATAGAGCATCAGACCCAAGGCAATCGCCACAGCACTGAGGGCAAAGGCTCCTCGAATACTGTGTGCCAAAAACAAAGCAACCATGACCGGCCCTACTACCTGTCCCCAACTATACCAAGTCGTCATTGCCGCCGCGGCACTAGGAATGTGATACTGTGCCGCTATACGGATAGACATCATAGAAATACCTATAAAGGTACCTCCAAAAAATACGGCAGCAATAATGGCAGCCGTCGCACTTTGCCAGACAACAGGTACGCCAATACCGAGGCATTGTAGTAAAAAGGCCAGTGCGAGCGCTTTATGCATACCAATTTTTTCGGTAACAAAGGTCCATATCCCCGTAGAAACCATAAGGCAGGCGCCCGCGATAATCCAGACGACAGGTGCTGCTGCGGCCCCTAGCAGCGGTTTAGCTAAGACCACTAAATAAGTACCCACAATAATATAGCCAAAACCCTCAAGCATATAACTCGCTTTCAGGAGCCAGTGGCTTAACGGCACCTTCTGAGTACTCAACGACACCTTGGGATGCTGTGACACATGCGGTGCATGAACAATCGGCCAGTTAATAACGAGTAACGACAGGATCAGGGCAATACTGCCCGTGATATACCAAAGCTGTTGCCAATTTTGCCCATTGCTAGCAAGCAAGACGATCAGACCAGAAACAATAATCCCTATCCCTACCCCTGCATACGCAATGCCCGTGGCGGCCCGAGCTTGTGGCAAATTAGCGAGCGTGTTAGAAATATGCACAAAAATAATGGCGGAGGCTATGCCCGCCAAACCGCGATTTAAAATAAACCAACTATTGTGTTGTATAAGAGGATAGCTTAGCAATAACAACACGTTAGCGATCAAACTAAAACGAAAGGTGCGCACCTGTATCCAGTGGTAGTTGCGTTTGAGCCCCCACGAACCCAGTAGATAACCAATGAAATTAGCCGCTGCAATAATGGCGCTCATGGCATTGCTCATAGGCAGCATGACTAACATAATGGGTAACACGGGGGTATAAAAAAATCGACCTAAGCCCATCGCGACACTTAGAGCGATATTACCTTTGAGACCAATTTGCAACGGTGACTGATTCATAATTTTCTCGTACGGGATGAATGGTAAGCGATCTTTGATGGCAGCTTACTGAGGAGCTACTCAACCAAGGAGGCTAGTTAAAAACCACTCGTTTTTATAAAAACCACAGGTTAGAGTAGCTCATCACCCTTCTGCTTTTACTGTAAACCCTGATACCTTGTCAATTCGTTATTACGCTAGAATAATAGCCATCGTTTCTTATTTTATTTACACCTAAGACGTTGATTTCTATGACAAATACACCAGAACAATTTAGTGGCACCGATCACTACGTCGCCACCGATGATCTTAAACTTGCGGTAAATGCGGCTCTCACACTGCAACGGCCATTGCTAGTTAAAGGTGAGCCTGGTACGGGCAAAACTATGCTGGCAGAACAAGTGGCTGCCAGTCTGGGGCGCCCTTTGCTCCAGTGGCATATTAAATCCACTACTAAAGCCCAACAGGGCTTATATGAATATGATGCCGTTTCACGTTTGCGCGACTCTCAATTAGGCGAAGACCGGGTTCACGATATCAAGAATTACATCCGCCAAGGGGTGCTATGGCAGGCTTTTACAGCAGAGCAACCCGCCGTCGTATTAATCGACGAAATCGACAAGGCGGATATTGAATTCCCAAATGACTTATTGCGTGAACTTGATCAAATGGAATTCCACGTTTACGAAACGGGCCAGACGATCCAAGCTAAGCAGCGCCCTTTGGTGATTATCACCTCCAATAACGAAAAAGACCTCCCTGACGCTTTTTTACGACGTTGCTTTTTTCATTACATTCAGTTTCCTGACCCAGAAACTTTGGCACAAATTGTCCATGTGCATTATCCGCATATCGACACAGAACTTCTACAAGCCGCGTTAACCCATTTCTTTAGTTTGCGCGCCACCGATGGGCTCAAGAAAAAACCTTCGACCTCTGAGTTTTTGGATTGGTTAGCCTTACTCACTGCTCATCAAATTGATGCCGAGGACTTAGCCCACCAAAAAGTTCCTCCTATGCTTGGTGCCTTACTCAAGAACGAACAGGATCTCAATTTAGTACAGCGTTTGGTCGCCATGGCCGGTCATTTCCAAAAACGCAGCTAAGGATATAGCCCCGAGTCGACACCATATTCATAGGGTTTGATAATGATTTTGTTGGACTTTTTCTATCATTTACGCAAAAGCGGCTTGCCGGTCTCGGTCAAAGAATTCCTGACCCTGCTGGAGGTGCTACGCCAAGCCATCATGCCGCCCACCTTAAATGATTTTTATGTGACGGCGCGGATGACGCTAATTAAGGATGAGTCGCTCTACGATCGCTACGATCGGGCTTTTTCAAGTTTTGTAAAGGGCGCCGAACCCATCTTCGAAACGTTCAAAGAAATTCCGGCTGATTGGCTCATCAGTAAATTCAAAAAAGAACTCAGCGATGCCGAAAAAGCCGCCATCGAAAAACATGGGCTCGATAAACTCATGCAGATGTTTCGCGAACGCCTAGAAGAGCAACAGGAGCGTCATGCGGGGGGTAACCGCTGGATTGGTACGGGGGGAACCTCACCCTTTGGCAACAGTGGCTATCATCCCGAAGGGATCCGCGTAGGCGGCGCTTCTGCCAATCGAAGCGCAGTTAAGGTTTGGGATGAGCGCTTGTTCCAAGAATATGATAATCAACAGGAATTAGGCGCTCGTAACTTTAAGATGGCCCTGCGCAAACTGCGCAATTTGGCGCGTGAAGGGGTGCCCGAAGAACTGGATTTAGACGGTACGATTCGTAGCACCGCCAATAATGCAGGTTACCTTGATCTCAAGATGCTGGCCAAAAAGCGTAATAATGTTAAAGTACTGATGTTGTTAGATACCGGTGGCAGCATGGATGATCATGTGCAGCGTGTCGAGCAATTATTTACCGCGGCAAGCAGCGAATTTAGGCACCTTGAGGTGTATTACTTTCATAATTGTGTGTATGAACGTGTCTGGCGCTATAACGCCAATGGCCGCCGCAACTATACCGATACTTGGCATCTGATTCATACGTATAACCCCGAATGGAAATTGATTTTTGTCGGCGACGCTTCTATGGGGCCTTACGAAATCATGTATCCGGGTGGCTCCATTGAGCATATGAACGAAGAAACTGGCGCCACCTGGTTACAGCGCTTAACCGAGCATTTCGATAAGTCCATTTGGCTCAATCCAGAGCCACAAGGTTTTTGGCAATACCGGCATTCAATTGCAATTATTCATGAGCTTATGCAAAAGCATATGTATTCCGTCACAGTATCGGGACTAAATGACGGCATGAAGTATCTTTCTAAATAACCGGAATATCACACCAACGGGTCGTAAAGCATGGGCTCAAAAAATTTCTTTGCATGCGCCAATCATTCGGCCCCAAAGCGTGACCTAATTGTAAGGCTTGGCGCCCAAAACGCTGACTTAACTCATCCCATACCTGCATTAGGGCCGTATGATCAGGCAAGTTCTGAGCCTGCCATAAATCGATTTGTTGAGCCTGCGTGCTAGTTTCGAGAGCGGTCAGTTCGACACCACATTTTTTGTATTGCACCTGATCGTTATAAATCCGCTGCAAAACCTGTTGAGCCAGCTGATTGAGTACTAGGGTATCGTCGCTGGCGCAATGCAAAGCGGCATGTCCGACGCCATGATATTGTGCTAAGTCCTCACGAAAGCGATTACTATGAATAAAAACCCGCACCAACCCTGCCCTGAGATGATGCTGCCGTAAATGAGCGGCCGCATCTTGCACATGATGGCTTAGCGCCGCTTGCAAGCTGGGCAAGCTCGTGACCATTTGCGCAAAACTGCGACTGCGTACAATCGATTGCTTAGGATCCTCGGTGACCACTAAATCCTCACACACAATGCCACGCATCTCACGCTGCGTGCGTTCAAGCATCACGCCGAACTGCCGCCGCAAGGTAGGCGTATGCGCCTGCACAAAATCCCAAGCGGTCTGGATGCTTTGTGCTTGTAATTTTCGACCGATGCGACGCCCAATGCCCCAGATTTCAGTGACAGGGGCGCTTCTCAAGGCTCTTTCTTGAATAGCGGGTGACCAATCATCCCACACCACCACGCCCGCAAAAAACTGTTTATGACGCTTGGCTAAGAAATTACAGAATTTTGCCAAGGTCTTGGTGCGCGCAATGCCGACACAAGTCGGCAACCCCACCCACTGCCAGACTCGCGCTTTGATGGCTAGCCCCAAAGGACGCAAGGCACTGATAGCGTGTAATTGCCCCATATCGGCAAACGATTCATCGATGGAATAAACTTCTACCTCTGGTACCAAGGAGCGAATGCTTTGTACCATACGATCAGAAAAATTATGATAGAGCTCATAATTACTGCTAAATACAGTGAGGCGTTTTTGTTTGACGAGATGCTGGACCTGAAAAAAAGGCGTTCCCATCGCCACGCCCATGGCCTTAGTCTCTTCGCTACGTGCCACAACACAACCATCGTTATTGGAGAGCACCGCCACGGCCTTATGTCGTAAATCAGGTCGAAAAACTCGCTCACAAGAACAATAAAAGTTATTGGCATCGATTAAAGCAAACATAATGCTAGCCAACCTACCGGCGCTGAGCGTCTTTGATGATGTAGGTCACCACACCCACAATCATCAGTTGATCATTATCCTTAAAACTAAAATTTGGGTAGCATTGTTGCTTATTTTCGGAGTGCAGCTCGACGCCGCCATCGGCTTTTTTGATGAGGCGTTTGATAGTGTATTCATTGCCTAGATCGGCCATTACAATATCGCGATGCTTGGCCTCTTGGGAGCGATCAATCACCAGTAAATCGTTTTTGTCTATGCCTGCATTGAGCATAGACTCGCCACCACTTCGCACCACAATCGTAGCCGCACGATTCTTAATCAGATACTCATTAAAATCTAAATAATCCTCTGCATAAGATTGTGCTGGACTCGGAAAACCAGCAGGTATTTTGTCACTCGCTAGAGGCACTTGCGCTTGCGATAACAAAGGCGCCAGTGCTAGGAAGTCACCAATACCCTCGTGAAGAGCGGCAGCCGTAGGCGCTACTGAGGCATGATTGGCCACTTGCACTTGCTGGGCTTGGGTCAATTGCGTGATTAAGTTGTCAATTTGTGGCACGATTTGCTGCGGCACACGTTTAACAATCATGGGCTGCCCCGTTTTGCTTTTGCGACCCGCACCTTGTCGGGCACCGCCGCGACCTAGACGCGCCGGTGCCGGGCGCTGTTTAGGAGGATCGCTGACTGTTTTGTTTGAACTCATGGCTAACCGTATTTTGATTTAGTAACGTTTTCATTATAATCAAAAATACCTAGTCAATCGTCAGTTAGCTATGCTTTTTTTCATAAATCCATGCCTACAGCCCCAGCCCCCTCAAAGCGCTCAGCACATCAAAAAAAACGCCACCCTAGTCACAGACTACGATGGCGCGTTGTAAGACGATTCGGCAAGCAAACTACGTGTGGCTTGGTGATGCCGATGGCGTTTGCTTTGTGGTGTTAGCTACCGTGGATGCTGGCTTGTTGAACGCCGCTTTGGACTTATCCAAAGCGTCTGCTTTAGGGGCATTTTTCGGCTGCGAAGGTTTATTGTCAGGCACCATAGAAATTAATTTAAAACCGCCCTCTACTTCCTGCAAATGGGTATGATCGGTAATCGGCTTTAAGTCATTATTTTTATCAATAAAAAACAAGGGGACGGCTTTTTTGTTGGCCTCGCGGTAATCCTGATAGGTATAGGTTTTGTTGATACTGGTGGTTTTGAGCTTAGCGCCTTTGGCCAACAAACTCGCCAACTTATTAAAGGTCACATCCTTACCAAACAATCGATGCGAGACCAGATCTTTGGCACGTTGCTGCGCATCAGACACATTGGCCTCATTACCAATACTCAGTCTATAAATATGACGCTCACCAAACTCATGCCTAAAATGCATTTCGGCTAAGGTATTGAGTTCCTTATCGGTACTCATCGCAAACAAATGACCCATGCCTACTAAATCCATATTTAGTTCTGCGTGATTCGACACTGGATTGCCATAGTAGGTGCGCAGTCCCTCCATACGGGCTTTGGCAATATTCGAATAGTTGGGGTCGGCCATCAAGACCTCATACCCCGCTTCTTTAATCAACTGCGCCACCTTTAGGGAGACCTTATTGGCCCCGACTATCAACACACCACTATTAGACGGTTGACGCACTTTGAGTAAGGTAGCGATGATTTTAGAGCCTAAGCCCTGAATAATCACAGTACCCATAATCACTAAAAACACTAGTGGGACGAGTAAATGCACGCCTTCTAGGTCAGTATCTTTGAGACGAATGGCAAACAAAGAAGAGACGGCGGCGGCCACAATACCGCGCGGTCCTATCCAACTAATCATGAGTTTTTCGTTGAATTTGAGATTAGACCCGATTGAGCATAACCATACGGTTAGTGGTCGAGCGATAAACATCACGATTAATAAGAGAATAATGCCGTTAATACCGACGCCATACAAATCCGTCAAATTGATGCGTGCCGCCAAAATAATAAACAACACTGATATCAATAAAGTGGTGATCGATTCGTGAAACTCCAATAAATGATCACGCGGAAAGCCCTTCCAATTGGCCAAGATCACACCCAAAATCGTCACGGTCAGTAAGCCAGATTCACTCTCAAGATGGTTGGAAACAGCAAACATGAGTAAGACGTACGCCAAGGTAAAGACAGCACGCAAATACTCGGGTACCCAATAACGTTTAATCAAAAACGCCAGAATCAAAGCACCAAAAAAGCCTAGGATAGAGGCCAGCAAGACAATCTTGCCAAAAACCAATAAGGAGTGGCCTTGATTACCCCCAGAGACAATATATTCATACACCAAAACGACAGCAATGGCGCCTAAAGGATCGATAATAATGCCTTCCCATTTCAGGACATTACTAATGTTTTTGTTGGGGCGAACACTGCGCAATAAGGGCTGAATCACGGTCGGGCCGGTGACACACACCAAGGCGCCAAACAGTACGGCTACCAAGATATTCATATCAAAAAGCCAGTACGCCCCAGCCGCAATCACAGCCACGGTACTCAAAATACCAATCGTGACCAGATTTTGGACCACGCGGCCATGCTGCTTAATTTCGTGTAGATTCAGCGTGAGCGAGCCTTCAAACAAAATCACCGCCACGCCCAAAGAGATGAAAGGAAATAGTAAATCACCTAGCAACTCATCGGGTTGGAAATAATTTAAGACAGGGCCAACAATAATACCAATGATTAATAAAAATAAAATGGAGGGTTGTTTGAGAGCCCAGGCTAACCATTGAGCCCCAATACCGAGGGCGAGTAAGACAGTTAAAAGTAAAGCGATATCCATTCGTCGTCCTTTTGCTACTTGATCTGAACGCTGTGATTGACAGTAATCAGACGCTAGAGATCATTACTTAAAGAAGCCATTCAATAGGCAGAAAACCATAAATTTTGAGTAGAGTTCGTTTAAATAAATTCGTATGCGGTTCTGTATCGAAACGAATCACTTGCCCCGCTTCAACCGTACTCCATTGCAAATGGCCGGCCGGCGTCAAACTCACTTTGTAGACGCTTTCCGAGTGCGCTGCAAGGTTTTGCGTCATTTTTTGGGCTAGCTCTGGCACTGTAAAAATCGCCCCTAATTCAGTATTGAGTTGTGCTGAGCGCGGATCCATATTGAAGGAACCGACAAACAGTTGCTGATCGTCGATTTCAAAAGTTTTAGCATGCAAACTTGCGCCCCCACTCTTACGGAACGTGTCATTTTTTTGGCGTACGGTGACCTCGGGTTTAAGTTCGTAGAGCTTAATACCCGCTTTGAGTAGACGCTCACGGTATTTGGTATAACCGGAATGCACTAAGCCGACATCATTAGCTGCATAAGAATTGGTCAGCACAGAGACATCCACACCGCGCCCAGCAATGCTCTCCAAAAGATCACACCCCTTGTCCGTCGGCACAAAGTAAGGTGACACAATCACTAAGTGCTTTTTAGCCGCTTGCATGATGGGCACGAGCTCGGCTAAGACATTTTCGGTGTCCTTGCTTTGAGCCAACCCCTTGGCTGGATTATCACTCACAAAAGTGGAATCAGCCCAGATAAAACTTATATCTTGGTGCGCTATTTTTTGGGCAAAATCACTTTTTTGCAGACGTTGCACATAATCTTGAGTCTCGCCATCGAGCTCATGCTGCACTGGGAAAGGCTTATCGACAGGCTTATTGACAATTAAATCAATGGGATATGACGATTGACTATTCCAATAACGATCAAAGTCCTGCGCGATTTCGGGCACAATCGCCCCAATAACCGCCACATCCATGTCGGCAAACACCACACCATTGCCTGCATTGAAGTACTCATCACCGATGTTACGACCACCAATAATACTGGTCACGCCATCCACCGTGAGTGACTTATTGTGCATACGACGATTAAGTCGAGAAAAATCCGTCAAAAAGCCTAAATAACGTAACTTTCTTTGCATAAACGGATTAAAGAGACGGACTTCGATATTTTTGTGGGCATTGAGCTGCATCAGCAAGTCATCCTTGCCGGCGCCATTATTATCATCCAAAAGCAGACGGACGCGCACACCGCGCTGAGCCGCCTGATAAATATGCTGGAACAATAAATGCCCAGAAATATCGTCATGCCAAATATAATATTGCAAATCGAGCGAATCATGAGCCGCATCCACTAAGGCCAGCCGCGCGATAAAAGCATCCTTACCATCGGCCAGCGGATAGACACCACTTTGCTCGGGATGCTCTTCTGTCAAAGGTAAAATGCCTTTGACCAAGACGCTGTCTTGATTGATCGGCAAGACTTGACTGTCTTGGCGAGATAGCAATGAAGGTAAATCCTTAGAGGCGATACAAGCCGTGATCATGACGATAAATCCTAAAGTGAGAATACAAAAAAGAATACGTTTAAGCAAAGGATGCTCCCGCCCAAATTTAATAAAGCTAGTATTTTAAGTAAATTAAATGTATTTATAATGAATTTAATAACTATTCTGTAATTTTCTTGTGTTTTAGACGGTTCTTTGCAGAAATTAACAACTTTTTTATGCAGCAATGAGTTCTGAGCTCTCCGAGTCAGCTTAGTACCGTGCTCACACCTACCAAGAAAAAACCGTCAAATCCAAGTTTATAGACTTAACGGTTTTTCTGGTTTACGCCACTCTAAAGACCAGCGCGGAGGATTTATTTGCTGGGCTTGTGAAGTTTGCCAACTCGTAAATCAATCAAAAATGGCCCGTCCGCTTTAAAGCTATCTTGGAGCAGTTGATTAAATTGCTCCAAGTTATTGGCAGTGGCAGCACGAACACCCATGGCTTTAGCCATACTGACCCAATCAATGGCAGGATTATCCAGATCGAGCATATTCATCGCTGTTTGACCCGGCTCGGCCCCCACATTATAGTATTCACCGATCAGGATTTGATATTGACTATTATTAATGATGACGGTGGTCACTGGCAGCTGCTCACGCGCCTGGGTCCATAGGGATTGCACGGTATACATAGCGGAACCGTCCGCTTGCATATTTAAGACGCGGCGTCCCTGTTTCTTAGAGGCCACCGCCGCTCCAGTCGCTAATGGTGGGCCACCTCCGATAGCTCCGCCAACGACATGCAACCAGGTATGCGCTGGCGCATTCGCGGTATTTTTGTAGAACCCACGACCAAAGGTGATACTTTCATCGACAATAATCGTACCCTCTGGAATAACCGCGGCGATACTCTGAGCGACATTTTCTGCACTCAACTCGCCCGTCGCAAGGGCTGGACGCTTACCGATAGCGGGTTTTTCTGCCTTAGACAAGTCAATCGCTAAGGCCTTAGCGACGGCTTTGAGAGCCACAATGGGATCTTGGTTCGGACGCGTTAATGTATGCAACACGGTATCGGCACGGTACTTAGTAGAAGGCATCCCTGGATAAGCAAAAAAGCCCACAGGTGCCTTGGCATTGACCAAGACAATATGATCATAAGGTTTGAGTACCTCTAGAGAGCCACCTAGGACATAAGGTAGGCGCTCTATGGGTGGACGTCCTTGACCACGTTCCACATGCCCGATTTGATAGTCAAACAAGATATCCACGCCTTGCGCTTGAGCAATTTGCCAAGCCATGATTTGTGCTTCTTTGCGGCAAGCCATACCCCCCAGCAGAATAAGTACTTTAGAGGCTTCACGCAGAATCTCTGCAGCCTCTTGCACCGCCTGAGGATTCAAATCGGCGGCGGCACCCGCAGTGGGTATCTGCTCCGGTACGACACCGCCCTCTTCCCATGAGGCATTGGCGGGCAAGATCAAAGAAGCGATCTTGCCGGGAAAGGTATTGGCGACTTGTACGGCCTGAGCCGCATCACGGCCGACATCTTCGGGTTTGTGACTGGTGCGCACCCAGTCAGAAATCGCGGTGCAAAGTGCTTCTGTATCTCCAGTGAGCGGAGCATCATAAGGTCGATGAAAAGTAGCCTGATCACCGACAATATTGACCATCGCAGACTCGCCGCGATGGGCATTATGGATATTAGACCATCCATTGGCCAGGCCAGGGCTACAATGCAGTAGCGTACATGCGGCTTTACCCGTCACGCGGTAATAACCATCGGCCATCCCCGTGACCACATTTTCTTGTAAGCCTAACACGCATTTCATGCCGGGAATTTGATCTAAAGCCGCCACAAAATGCATTTCACTCGTTCCTGGATTCGCAAAGCAGGTATCTACCCCCGCTTGCAGCAAGGTATTCACTAAGCTTTTAGCGCCGTTCATAATGCTTCTGTCTCCTGTTGTATGGTGGTTGCACTCATGCTTTTATTGTTATGCAGGCAATTGCCCTACAATTTTTGTCTTTTTGAGTGTAGCAGATATCAAATCGCACTGCCCGAGAGCCACTACAAGCCAGTATTAGCCCTAGTCTTTGGTAGGTAGCCAAACATCCTCATACGTGCAGGTTGGTACCACTTCACTATCGATAAGTGGATAGCGTTTGAGGGCATTGGGCAATTCATAATGCCACCATTCGGTGGCCAAATGCTGCATGCCAGCCGCGGCCATAATGGCGATCAATAATAAGCGATTGTGGTAGACCTGCGCACTTAGGTCTGGGGCAAAATGGTGTGAGGCCGTTTCCATACTATCAAAGCCTGTGCCCATATCCAGCTCTTGGCCATTGGCATCGACCAGGGTCAAATCAAGCGCCACACCACGGGTATGATTTGAGCCGATTTGCGGCGGCTTGACATAGGTGGCATCGGGCAAAGCATGCCACAACTGCCATTGCGCCGCGGCCGGACGATAGCCATCAAAGACCTTTAGTTGTAAGCCCGCTTGCGCGGCTAGCTTTACAGCTTGCCGCAACACTTGGGCGGCATCTGGGTGCAGTGCTAACACAGGGGCTTGATAAATAGGTCGAGCCGTAATGTTGTGATGGGTGGCGTACGGCATATCAATAATAATAGGCAAATCTTGAGGGCTGATAATTTCTAACACCGCTTCACTCATGCTCAGTCTCCTACTGTCGTTGTGTTTGGGACCTGGACTTGGTGCTGCAAAAATTGCTGCAAAATACCAGCGCCCATAAATTTAGCAACACTATTTAAAAAACCATCAAAATCAATATGGGCTTGACCATCGGCAAGGTCAGAAATCACTCTCAATACCGCAAATGGTAGCCCATACTCATAACATACCTGCGCCACGGCAGCCCCTTCCATCTCGACACATAATGCCTCTGGCCACGCCGCATGCACACGATCGAACGACTGACCTTGTTGAATAAAACGATCACCACTGAGTATTTGGCCGTGCCAGACCTTGGGCTGATGTTGACAGTAGGCAGATAAACTTCCAGCGTCTAAGTCTCGTGCCATGTGCTGCTCGATATACGTATGGGCGGCTTGATCTAGCGCCTGGCTGAGGGTCTGATTACTCTGAAACTGGCTGAGGCCCAGTAAAGGGATTTCATAGCGCGGGAAAAATGGACTCGCATCCATATCGTGCTGACTCAGGCTAGTCGCAATCACCACATCCCCTATACCCAGTTGCGCATTGAGCGCCCCCGCTGTCCCGGTGAATACTAAAGCGTCAATCTTAAACACGTTGATCATGGTGGCTGTGCTGGCCGCTGCCGCCACCTTACCGACACGCGCCAGAACAATAACACAATCAACACCATGTATTTGTCCTGTATAGTAGTCGCGTTTGGCAATGGTTTGTTTTTCTAGATTGTTTTCTATCAGAGAGAGCAACATGGCGAGTTCTTGTGGTAGGGCCGCCATAATGCCAAGACGTTGGTATGGTTTCATGAATGTCTAAGCGTTAATTGGGTTCTGGTATCTGAGCAGACTCCTGGTTACGTACCCCAAATGGAATGTGCACCGCAGGGACAAACTGCTGAGCCTTCTCGATGTGGCTGATCTGATCTTCAAAATAAATATGCGGTTTCAGTACTTCTAAAATACATCCCTTATTAATACCGCCTAAGAAAAAAGCATCATTCAAACGCACGCCCCAGTCTTCGAGGGTTTTGATAGCGCGCTCGTGAGCTGGCGCATTACGAGCCGTGACCAAAGACACTCGCAAACGGTTTTGGTAGTGTTTGTCAGTGCGTTTTCGCGTTTCTTCGAGATTTTGGATTCTGTTAATCTTGACCAAAAAATCCTTAAGCGGCCCAGGATTGTGAGGCGTCAGAACATTTTGTACCTCATGATCCTGAAAGCCATCTAAACCCCGTTGTGCAAAAATCGCTTCAGATTCGTCGCTCGCAATCACACCATCAAAGTCAAAAGCGATGCGTAACACATAATCCTCTTCGTCATCGACAAACTTGGAATCTAGCACTAAGCCCGCTGGAAAACTCGCTTCAATGGCGGTTTTGACATCGCTGGCATTGCCAGATAAAAATAAAGAGATATTCAGGGCTTTGATATATTCATATGGCGCTTTACCTTGGGTAAAAATCGCCCGGGTAATATTGAGTCCATAATGCTTAATCGTTTCCATGACCCGTAATCCCGTATCTGGATCATTACGAGACAATAAAATCACTTCGACTAAGGGATCATCAGGACTCTGCAGCGAGTTGAGTTCCAACATGCGCCGTATGAAGGGATAGGCGATGCCCTTTGGTAATGGCTTATAGAGATTCTCTTTTTGGTAGAGACGGTATTTCTCCTCACCTTTTTGTTGGAAAACGCTGTCGGATTCCTTGAGATCAAAGACGGCACTAGAGGCAACACCAATGACCAAACGATTCTGCAAGTCGTAAGGCATACGAACCCTTTACTTAAAACTGCAATTGTGAATTTTCTAATTCTAGCAAAGCTTTTTTGCGATCTGTACCCGCACTATACCCTACTAATTTACCCGTACTACCAATCACGCGATGACAAGGCACCAAAATCGCGATCTTATTGGCGCCATTGGCCGCCGCCACAGCGCGTACCGCCTGAGGCCGTTGTAGGGCGTTGGCCTGCTGCTGATAACTCCACGTTTGACCATAAGGAATTTGCAACAACATTTGCCAAACTTGTCTTTGAAAATCGGTCCCGATAAATTCTATCGGTACACTAAATTGTTGTAGTTGTCGCGCAAAATACAGATCTAGTTCACGCGTCAATAATGGGTATAAGGGCGCCTCTTGGGCACAATACTTACGGCCTAAAGCGTTCGCTAGCTTTTGCAGCATGACCTCGATATTGGCTTCGTTGGCAAACGCTAAAAAACACAGCGCTTGCTCATTAAAGACCGCCACCATAGGGCCTAGCGGTGTCTTAAGAACGTTCTTGTAAAGCGATTTTTGCTTACGATTCTCTGTCATGGAGATACTAGGAAGTCACAAAAAAGTATAGGATAATCTGTTAATACCATCGTTATCATACACGCCTATCATGTTTAAATTTTTAATCCCAAGACGCAAGCCGTCTACTTCATCATACCGACGATTATTGAGTGCTATTGCTTGCCTTAGCGTCGTCGCCCTGACGGCCTGTGTCTCGCCTACACACGATGGTGTCGGCTATTACGGCAGCCGCACGGTCTATCATCGCCAACCAAATACATACTACGCTCAACCTTATTTCGGCCCCCGCTACTACCACTACTACGATTATTACGATGATTATTATGGGCCTAGATACCGTGCCGATTCGCGTTATTACAAAGAAATGCGCAAGCGCTACTACGAAGCCGAGGAGCGTCGCATCACTGAACATAACCTACGCCAAGCCGCTCGCATCATGGAAGCACAACGTCAAGGCCGCACACCGCCCGCTTATGAACCACCGGCCATGCCTAGCGCGGCCATACGGCCCCCTAGCCCTAGCCCTGCGCTTCGTCAGCCTCCCGCCACAAGACCCTCACCCATGCACCGTTACGGCATAAACTAATAAACTAATCGGGCTGTCATCATTTTTGATGAATAATCAAACAAGCATTGCCTTTTAGGAAATTTTTGGGTAGAATGCTCCTTTACCTTTTGTGAGCAAGCCACTCATTTAGAATTACTATTAGGTAATCATCAATTAAGGTAGATTTCTAAAAATAATTTTAAAAAAAGCTTGCATAAATTTACAAACAGTGTAGAATAGATAGCTTAATGATTCGGGGCATAGCGCAGCCTGGTAGCGCATCTGGTTTGGGACCAGAGGGTCGTAGGTTCGAATCCTACTGTCCCGACCAATCATTACATCGGCTTAGTAAATTAATCTTTAGTAATTAATTTTTATGATGGCCAGATATCCACTGTCAGCAGTTTAAGAACCTTTTTAGTATTGGCTTTTTTTGAGCAACACTAAAAAGGTTTTTTTATTGCCTGGAAGATTTACAGATACATCTACACATCACTGTCTATTTATCAAAATCATGACTTCTAAAGTCGTACAAAACCTCAGAAAGCTTACAGAACAATAAAAGCAAGGGCGGCCAAAGAAGGAGACAAAAAAGACTTTACACCTACCTTTCTTGTCTAATGTGACTTCCTCTAGTTAAGTCCTAGTACTATTACTTTATTATCTTCACCTGTCGTGTATAGCAATGTGCATCGACGATCTCATTCTGACTGCACATAAAAAAACTCCCCCACTGTCATGGAGGAGTTTAGGATGGGCTAGCACTTAAGCAAGCAGATGATCAACACTCACCTGCTCGTCTTTAGGCTCAGCCTGGGTTTAGTTCTGTGCTTGATTATCAGCATTACCAGACTCAGAATCGATCGGGTGTGAGCCCTCAAGCCCTTCCAATCCACCTAAGGCTTTAGCAGATAAGCGGATACGACCGCGATCATCGGTTTCGATGACTTTAACTTTGACTTTTTGACCGACTTTTAGGACATCATTAATGTCTTTGATACGGTAGTTGGCAATTTCAGAAATGTGTAATAAGCCATCTTTGCCAGGCAAGATTTGCACAATACCACCAAAGTCTAATAAACGTTGCACAGTCCCTTCATAGACTTGACCCACTTCGACCACCGCTGTTAAATCAGCAATGCGTTGCTGCGCTGCTTGCGCTTGCTCGAGGTCAGCACTCGAAATAGTAACCACACCTTCGTCACTAATATCGATTTGACAACCCGTTTCTTCAGTCAAGGCACGGATAGTCGCCCCGCCTTTACCGATGATGTCGCGGATTTTGTCGGGGTTGACTTTCATGGTGATCATGCGTGGTGCGAAGTCAGAGAGTTCTTGGCGAGAACCACCGATGGCTTCTTGCATTTTACCTAGAATGTGCATGCGACCTTCATTGGCTTGTTGTAGCGCCACTTGCATGATTTCTTTAGTGATACCTTGGATCTTGATATCCATTTGTAAGGCGGTAATACCGTTTTTGGTACCGGCCACTTTAAAGTCCATATCCCCTAGATGATCCTCATCACCAAGAATATCGGTCAACACGGCAAATTTATTACCTTCTTTGATGAGACCCATGGCAACGCCCGCAACGTGATCAGTCACAGGGACGCCGGCATCCATCATGGCTAAGCAACCACCGCATACGGACGCCATAGATGACGAGCCATTAGACTCGGTAATTTCAGACACAAGGCGAATGGTGTACTGGAACTCTTCGCTATTGGGTAGCGTCGCGACCAGTGCACGCTTAGCCAAACGACCATGACCGATTTCACGACGTTTTGGTGAACCAAAGCGACCCGCTTCACCGGTAGCAAATGGCGGCATATTGTAGTGCATCAAGAATGAATCACGGTACTCACCCATCACAGAATCAATGATTTGTTCGTCTGATTTAGTACCTAAGGTGGCCACAACTAAGGCTTGCGTTTCGCCACGTGTAAATAAAGCACTACCATGTGTGCGCGGTAAAACCCCTAGGCGGATAGAAATCGGACGTACGGTGCGAGTATCACGACCATCAATACGTGGTTCACCATTTAGAATTTGACCACGCACGACAGCGGCTTCTAAATCAAAAATAATGCTATCGACTTCAACCTCATCGATTTCTTGCTCGCTATTAGCGGCTTGTTCTTGTAGTTTTTGTTTGACGTTCGCGCTGATTTCTTTAAGTTTGGCTGAACGCTCTTGTTTTTGGCGAATTTTGAAAGCCTGAACAAGCTCTTCTTGAGCCAAGCCTTTGATGGTGTTGATCAGTTCTTGATTTTTGGGGGCGGCTTGCCAATCCCATTCAGGTTTGCCCGCTTTTTCGACAAGATTGTGAATCGCGTTAATAGCCACTTGCATTTGTTCGTGACCAAACACAACTGCACCCAGCATCACTTCTTCTGATAGTTGTTGGGCTTCAGATTCCACCATCAGTACAGCACTTTCGGTGCCGGCTACCACTAAATCCATTTGTGATTGCTTAAGTTGATCGACAGTTGGATTTAATACATAGTTGTTATTGACATAAGCCACACGTGCGGCACCAATAGGACCATTAAATGGAATACCAGAGATTGCCAAGGCCGCAGAACTACCAATCATGGCTGGAATATCGGGATCGATTTGTGGATCCACAGATAAGACATGCACAATCACTTGCACGTCGTTATAAAAACCTTCTGGGAATAATGGGCGTAAAGGACGATCAATTAAACGAGACGTTAAGGTTTCTTTCTCTGAAGGTTTACCTTCACGTTTGAAAAAGCCACCCGGGATTTTGCCGGCAGCGTAGGTTTTTTCGACATAGTCAACGGTCAAAGGGAAGAAGTTTTGGCCTGCTTTGGCTTCAGCAGCAGCGACTACAGTGGCCAATACCACAGTATCGCCCATAGAGACGACTACCGCACCAGAGGCTTGACGAGCAATCTCACCCGTTTCGAGAACGACTGTATGATCACCATACTGAAAGGTTTCGGAGAATTTATTAAACATTGAATTTCCTTTACACAATAAAAGCTAGCACATATCACGATACCATATGCACTAGGTAATAACAAAAAGCCGTCCACAGCACTAGGTGCCGCGACGGCCTTTCAAAAAAAGAGTTACCTTTTTAAGCTTACTTACGTAAACCTAATTTTTGGATCAAATCACGATAAGCATTAGCGTCACGTTTTTTGAGGTAATCCAATAATTTACGACGGCGGCTAACCATGCGTAACAAACCACGACGAGAGTGGTGGTCTTTTTTGTGTTCTTTGAAATGAGGGGTTAACTCGTTGATGCGTGCGGTTAAAAGAGCAATTTGCACCTCTGGAGAACCGGTGTCATTTTGGGAACGTGCAAAATCAGAAACGATTTGCGCTTTGTTGATATCTTGAACTGACATTATCTATCCTTATAAATAACAAGCGTTGACACAAGATGAATTGCCAACGTGAATAAAACAAAAACCATGCTTAAGACCCACTGTAAAATGAGCAACAATGAACGCATCATTCAAGATAGCCCCCTAATGAAACCTCCTAACAAAGCTTCTTAGGTAGCGCCTGTACTATTACGCGTACTGGCAGGAGCCTATGCATCTGTATGCAAAACTATATATGCGCTATATATGCATACGATATAGGCTTGTTGAGCTCATAAGTCGTAAGATACTCATAAGATGCTTATAAGATACTCACAAGCGGTCTTAATAATGGCTGATTTAATCAGTTTACTACCTGCTAGCTCAATGGCTTAGGTGTAACTGTACAAATTAAATCAGCTTGCTATTATAACCTGTTTATAATGGATAGGTTAGGGTTTTACTTAGTAAGGAACAAAACATGTGTCTGAACCGTCTTTCTCAGCCAATCTTAGGCCGCTTAATCAAGCTGCTCCCTATAGCAGCCGTAGTGAGTTTAGGCGCTTGTTCGACGTATCTAGATGTGCCCCCCAACAGCCCTCTCTCGGAAGTCGAGCGGATCATGGGCAAGCCGCGTTATAGCTGCCCGCTGCCTGACAACAAAACCAAATTGATTTGGAATAATCAGCCAATGGGACAGTATGGCTATGCCGCTGTCATGGACCAACAAGGGCTTGTCGATCGGGTTTATTCGAGTCTACGCGACGATAATATCCGGCGTTTAGGCTCAGGGGTGTGGAGCAAACAACGTGTTTGGTGTGAATTTGGCCCCCCTCAAGATATTGAGCGCGTAGGTTTAGGCGAAAAAAATGAAGTCGTCTGGTCCTATCGCTATAAACAAGCCAATGTTTGGAACTCTAAGCTTTATATATTTATGGGCAAAGATGGCGAGCAGGTCACGCACTATTATTCAGGTCCTGATCCTGCCTGGGATTGGCTCGGTGACTAGTGCTTGTGTTGTTATGACGTCGATAATGGCGATGATTGCACCCATTCTTAGTACCCTGGCTACCCTTCGTTTGTGTAGTACCATGAATAAACAGCGAGTGATGGCTTGACTACATATAGTCCCACTTTAGCAACATGCTAGAATTGTAGGTATTAACCACTATTTAAAGCAACAATTGACTTAAATTATGCAAATTTATAAGCCCCAAAGCCACCCAATGATTGCCAAAGAGGGTTGGCCTTTTATTGGACTGGCCTTGATTTTATTTATTATTACCGCGCTTTGGTCAGTTTGGTTATCCTTGCCTTTTTTACTGATTTTGGTATTTGTGGTGCAATTTTTTCGTGATCCTGCGCGTGTGGTTCCGCATGGTGATCATTTAGTGCTATCGCCCGCTGACGGTAAAATTGTCGCCATTAGCGAAGCTCATGACCCGTATGCTAAGCGTCAAGCCCTGAAAATCAGCGTTTTTATGAATGTTTTTAATGTGCATTCTAATCGCATGCCAGTCTCTGGCCATATTGTAGATATTAAGTATTTCAAAGGCTCATTTGTCAATGCCGATCTAGATAAGGCATCCCTAGAAAACGAACGAAATGCGATGTTGATCGAAACCAAATCTCAACAAACCGTCACTTGCGTGCAGGTGGCCGGTTTAGTCGCCCGACGTATTTTATGTTATGCCAAAGAAGGTATGAAGTTGGGGAGCGGTGATCGTTATGGTTTTATTCGTTTTGGATCCCGTGTCGATGTCTATTTGCCGTTACAGGCCAAACCTGCCGTTATGATCGGAGACAAAGTGAAAGCCACCGAAACGGTCTTGGCGTATTTAGCTGAAGATAGCCAAACAACTACCACTGAATAGGATGAATCATATGCGAACGCAAAGCCAACCGCCTAATCATCCTGCCTATTTTTTGCTGCCCAATGCCTTTACCACAGCAAATTTATTTGGTGGTTTCTACTCCATGTTAGCGGCCATGAACCAAAAGTTCGAACTCGCCGCCATTGCTTTGTTTGCCGCAATGATTATGGATGCAATGGATGGACGAGTGGCCCGTCTCACCCATACGCAATCCACCTTTGGTGAACAATACGATTCTATGGCGGATATCGTGTCCTTCGGGATCGCGCCCGCGGTCCTAACCTACTCCTATGTCTTACACGACATTGGTCGTTTAGGCTGGATGGCTGCATTTATTTATGTTGCTGGCGCCGCAATTCGTTTAGCGCGTTTCAATACCAATATCGAAGTGGTAGATAGTCGCTTCTTCCAGGGCCTCCCGAGCCCATCGGCCGCAGCGCTTACCGCCGGTTTTGTTTGGCTATCGGTAGACAATAAGCTGCCGATTTATAGTCATTCCATGACCGTTTGGTTAGCCTTTGCTATTACTGTGTATGCGGGGATTAGTATGATTTCTAATGCCCCTTTTTTCAGTGGTAAATCCATGCAAAAAGGCAATAAGAAATTTCCTGCCGCACTAATGGTCTTGTTGGTATTAGCCTTTGCGCTACTTTTACTGAATCCACCCATTACTATTTCTGTGTTTTTCTTAACCTATGCGCTATCAGGCTGGGTGCTTTATTTTATTCATATTCGGCGCGCCAAAAAACTCGGACGTCGCTACAAAGCCAACCGTTTATTACTGAAACCTAAGGACGAGTCCGAAAACATAGAACCCTAACTAAAAAAGCCTATCTACTCAGAGATAGGCTTTTTTTTGGCTGACTGTCTATAACCTCTAGACTTGATCGTCGACGCGCTCCAAAATGACCGCAGCGCCTTGACCTACACCAATACACATTGTGCACAAAGCGTACTTACCGCCACTACGTTGTAATTGATACAAAGCCGTAGTGACTAAACGAGCGCCAGAAGCCCCCAAGGGGTGACCTAATGCGATCGCCCCGCCATTAGGATTGACTTTTTCGGAGTCGTCAGGCAGACCTAAGTCGCGCATGCAAGCCAACCCTTGAGCCGCAAACGCCTCATTCAGTTCAACTAAATCCATTTGTTCAATACTCAAACCGGCTCTTTTGAGCGCTTTACGAGCCGCTGGAATCGGGCCAACACCCATCACCCGCGGTTCAACACCCGCCACGGCCATCGTGACCACTTTGGCGCGAGGTGTAAGACCATAAGCTTTGACCGCTTGCTCAGACGCCAATAGTACAGCGCAAGCACCATCATTGACGCCAGAAGCATTACCCGCCGTAATCGTACCGTCTGGACGCACAATGGGTTTGAGTTTAGCCAGCGCCTCGGCACTGGTCGCCCGCGGATGTTCATCCGTATCAACGACAATGGGATCGCCCTTGCGCTGAGGCACTTCAACTGGCACGATCTCTTCTTTAAATAAACCCGCCTGAATGGCTTTGGCGGCGCGCTCTTGACTGCGTAAGGCAAACGCATCTTGATCGGCACGACTGACATGATAATCATCCGCGACATTTTCGGCTGTCTCAGGCATAGAATCGATGCCATATTGTTTTTGCATTTTTGGATTGACAAAACGCCAACCAATCGTGGTGTCTTCGATCGTAGCACTACGCGAAAAAGCTTTGCTAGCTTTACCTACAACAAAAGGCGCACGAGACATACTCTCGACACCGCCTGCAATTATGAGATCGGCTTCTCCAGCCTTGATGGCGCGGGCGGCGGTACCAATGGCATCCAGGCTAGAGGCACATAAACGATTAATCGTGGCGCCTGGTACTTCTACCGGCAAACCCGCTAATAATAAGGCCATGCGTGCTACATTGCGATTGTCCTCGCCTGCCTGATTCGCACAACCTAATAAGACGTCATCCAATTGACTCCAATCGACCTTGGGATTGCGTTCTACTAGGGCTTTGATAGGGATAGCGGCTAAATCATCGGTGCGAACTGAAGATAAGGCCCCACCATATTTACCGAAAGGGGTGCGAATTGCATCACAAATATAGGCAACTGCCATAGCTTGACTCCTTTATTATTAAACATAATTATTGTACGTAGGTACTGTTTCCCTCAACCTGGGGACGGCTATCACTATGATAGCCCAGCGCTTTGCTGTGAGTAGGATTTGTAACAGCACCCTTTAATTTTTTCTAAAAAATAAGCGCCGTGACAGTAAGACGGCGCTTATTTGAGTGAATCACGCAGTGACTCAAGTTGACTTAAGCGACTGCGTTATTTGAGCGGTTTGCCGCTTTGGGCGTGCTCTTGGATGAGTTTAGGCACTTTCCAGAAATCCGCATGCTCAGGGTCATCATGTGCGAACCACTTCATACTGCGTTCTACATTGTATAAACCGACTTGTTGCGCATAGTTCATTGGACCGCCGGTGTGTGCTGGGAAGCCATAACCGTAGATATAGACCACGTCAATATCGGAAGCACGGGCGGCAATGCCCTCTTCGAGAATTTTGGCGCCTTCGCTAACCAGTGCATAGACACAACGATCGACAATTTCTTGATCGCTAAACTTGCGAGGGGTAATGCCTTGTTTTTGGCGGAATTCATCGATTAATGCCAATACTTCTGGATCCTCAATTGGCGTACGGTTGCCTTGTTCGTAAATATACCAACCACGACCGGTTTTTTGACCGAAGCGACCTTTTTCGCAGATGCGATCACTCACAGATTCAGGAATATTTGCCTCTGGATTCTCTTGACGTTGGCGTTTGCGAATTGCCCAACCAATATCGAGACCAGCCAGGTCACCTACGCGGAAAGGTCCCATGGCAAAACCAAATTTCTCGAGGGCGGTATCGATTTCTTTTGGGGTCGCACCTGCCATCATGATTTGTTCGGAAGCTTCACGATATTTAGCTAACATGCGGTTACCGATAAAGCCGTCGCAGACCCCAGATACCACCGGTTGTTTGCCAATATATTTACCAATTTGTAGCGCCGTGACTAAGACGTCTGGAGCGGTTTTATCACCGCGAACGACTTCTAGTAACTTCATGACGTTAGCTGGACTAAAGAAGTGCATGCCCACGACATCTTCTGGTCGCTGAGTAAAACTAGCGATCTTGTTGATATCAAGCGTTGAGGTGTTACTGGCCAAAATCGCACCTTTTTTGGCGATCTTATCGAGGTTTTCAAAGATGGTTTGTTTGACAGACATTTCTTCGAAAACGGCCTCGATGATGAGATCACAATCGGCTAGATCTTTGAGGTCCAGGGTAGTGCTTAGTAAGCTGAGGTTTTTGTCGACTTGTTCAAAAGTGATACGGCCTTTTTTGGCGGTATTTTCGTAGTTTTTGCGGATGATACCTAGACCACGATCCAAGGCTTCTTGTTTGGTTTCGGCGATGATGACAGGAATGCCTTTGCTAAGAAAGTTCATGGTAATGCCACCACCCATCGTACCGGCACCGACCACGCCCACTTTCTTGATATCACGCGGCTTGGTATCGGCGTCGATATCTGGGACCTTGAGAGCTTGGCGTTCGGAGAAGAAGATATGACGTAGAGCTTGAGATTCTGGACTCATGACCAGTTGATTAAATAAGTCACGCTCACGTTTAAGACCTTCTGGGAATGGCAAGGTACAACTACCGATAACGGCTTCTAGACATAGCTTAGGCGCTGGCATGTGCTTGCTGCGTTTATCATTTTCAAGCATGGTTTTAGCTTGGTTGTACATTTCTTTGTACATCACCTTACCTGCTGGTTCTTGGGCTCGTAAGTGTGGCCAAGGTTTGTTATCGGCATTTTCGAGGACGACTTTGATCCCCGCAGCGACCACGTCGTCATCAACTAAGGCTGAGAATAATTTAGGTAGTTTCTCGGCACGTTGGAATTTACCTTGGAGGATCATCTCTAGGGCTTTGGGAAGACCCACCGCACGCGGTAAGCGTTGGGTACCGCCACCCCCCGGTAAGAGCCCGATTTTGACCTCTGGTAGACCCACTGTCGCGTCTTTTTTGGCGACCCTGAAATGACAACCTAGAGCCAATTCGAAACCACCCCCTAAGCAATTACCACTAATCGCCGCACAAACTGGCTTGCGACTTTTTTCGAGGATTTCAATCAGTTGGCGTAAGTTCGGCGCCATATTGGCTTTTGGGGTGTTGAACTCGGTAATGTCTGCCCCTGCAGAAAAAAACTTAGCATTGCCAGTAATGACAATGCCTTTGATTTGTGGATCGAGCAGCGCCTTATCTAGGCTATCGACAATACCACGACGCAATTCCATGCTCAGTGCATTTGCGGGTGGATTGTTCATTTCTATAACAGCGACGCCTTGTTCTGTTTTGTAGTTAACTGCCATATATTCCTCCTAATTATAGAATGCGAAGCGTTGGACTTTGATTCAGGAATCATAACTGATAAACATTTGCTCTTATATACATGATAACCCGTTAATTGCGGGCTATTAGCGCTTGATCGCTCTATTTTGGCGACAGAATCAGGCTGTATTAATACTGGGGTTTTCATGAATTGAAGCTAAAAAAGAGTTATTTACAATGAATTCATAATGTTAAAAAGCAAAACAAGGAACTCAATATATGCAATTGCAAGATACTCCTGAGCAAGCCAAATTTCGGCAAGAAGTACAAGCTTTTCTAGAAAAAAATATCACTGACGAATTACGTCGTAAAGCCCAATCCCAAGAGCCACACTCCAAAGAGGACATTCTCAACTGGCAAAAAACGCTCTACCAACAAGGCTGGGGCGCGCCTAACTGGCCCAAGGAATTTGGTGGTACCGGCTGGGATGCTATCCAGAAGTACATCTTCGAAGAAGAATGTGCCAAATACGGGGCTCCTTTGCAATTACCCTTTGGCCTCAAAATGGTCGCGCCTGTCATTCAACGCTACGGTAACCAAGCCCAACAAGAATATTTTTTACCGCGCATCATCAAGGGTGAAGACTGGTGGTGTCAAGGGTACTCCGAACCTAATGCCGGCTCGGACTTAGCCTCACTTTCTACCCGTGCTGTACGCGAAGGCGATCATTACATCGTCAACGGCCAAAAAACCTGGACTACTCTGGCCCAACATGCTGATTGGATTTTCTGCTTGGTACGCACCAATACCGAAGTCAAAAAGCAAGCAGGTATTTCTTTCCTATTAATCGACATGAAAACCCCTGGCATTACGGTGCGACCAATTATCATGTTAGACAACGGTCACGAGGTCAATGAGGTCTTCTTTGATAATGTCAAAGTGCCTGTCGAAAACCTCATTGGCGAAGAGGACAAAGGCTGGACCTATGCCAAATACTTATTGGGTCACGAACGCACCAATATTGCACAAGTGGGCCATTCTAAATCACTACTAAAACGTCTCAAAAAAATCGCGGCATCACAACCTGGTGATGAGGGCGGTTCACTCCTAGAAGATACGCGTTTTCGCGACCAGATCGCTTGGGTTGAGCTAGAATTACGGGCGCTCGAAATTACCAATCTCAAGCTGCTGAGCAATGATCAAAAAGGTCCAGGCCCAGAGGCTTCCATTCTTAAGCTCAAGGGTTCCTTAATCCAACAACAAATTGCCGATCTAGGGGCGCGCGCCTTGGGTGGATATGGGGTTGCACAACGCGTCAATGTGGCCCAAAGCAATTCAGAGGCGATCGAAGCCTTCCCTGCCGCTTATAACTACTTGACTGACCGTTACTTAAACACTCGTAAGACAACGATTTATGGTGGCTCAGACGAAGTCCAACGTAGCATTATTTGCAAAATGATCTTAGGTGTTTAAGTAAAGGGGGAAAACATGGATTTAAATTTCACAGAAGAACAATCAGCATTAAGCGATACTCTACAACGATTTGGCCAAAAAGATTACAGCTTTGAACAGCGCCAAAAACGTCTTAAAGATAATCAACGTTACAACGAGCAAACTTGGCAAACCTTCGCAGAATTCGGTATTTTGGCGCTGCCATTTAGCGAAGAAGACGGTGGTCTCAATGGTAACTCTGTCGATACGCACGTCGCCATCAGTGCTTTAGCGCCTGCGCTTGTGCTTGAGCCATTAATCAGCACGTCTGTCTTGGCAGCAAGCCTGATCCAACAAGCTGACCAAAGCGACTTGCGAGCCCAACTCATCGAAGCGATAGCGAGTGGTCAATCTCGTTTTGCTTTTGCACACTATGAACCACAGCTGCGCTATAACACCCAAGATTTACAAACGCAAGCTAGCCAAAAAGACGGCAAAATTGTACTTAATGGTCACAAAGCCCACGTCGCTGATGCACCGGTAGCGACCCATTTGTTAGTCAGTGCCAAAAACGAATCTGGTCAACTAGGTGTTTACCTTGTCAAACAAGATGCTCAAGGTGTCAAACTGACGGACTACCCTTGTCATGACAATACCACCGCGGCCGAGGTATCTCTTGAGAATGTCGAGGTAGAATCTAATGCGGCCTTGATTAGCCCAGCGGAAGCTGCCATTGAATGGGCTTTGGCGCTTACCATCAATGCCCAAGTGGCCGAAGCAGCCAGCCTGGCTAAGGTCATGACGCAACACACCATCGAGTACCTTAAGACTCGTAAGCAATTCGGTGTACCGCTCAGTAATTTCCAGGCTTTACAACATCGTTTAGCCGAGATGATGACGGCAGCTACGCAAGCCGAGTCCATGGCCTTACTTTGTGCTATTAACTTACAGGACCGTGAACAGGCTGATCTAGCTTTAGTGCATGGCGCCAAAGCACATGTCTTCAAACTGGCCAAACAGATTGGCCAAGAAGCTATCCAAATGCATGGTGGCGTGGGTGTCACTGATGAGCTCGCCGTCTCTCATCTCTTTAAGCGTGTGATTAACCAGAGTATGCGTTACGGTGATGTCAATTATCACATCGCTCAATATAGCCATAGTCTGCTCACATCTGGCAAATAGTTATTATGACCCAAGCACACAACACTCAGTTTCAACCACCTGCTGGATTTGAACGCATCCGATCAGAGAGCCCGTTCAACGAACTTACGGGTCCTTATTATCTTGCCCTTCAAAACCAGCAGTTTGTGGCCTTGGGTATGCATGTCCAGGACAAGCACCTCAACCGCCTTGGCATTGTCCATGGCGGTACCTATATGACATTTGCCGACAATGCTTTTGGTCAAGCCATACTGGCACACTTTGACGGCCATGATGTGTCTTTTGTGACGGCCAATCTTGAGAGTCAATTTATGGCCGGCAGCCAGTTAGGGGATTGGCTCGAGGCCAAGGTCAATCTTAACCGGGTTGGCAAGACGCTTATCTTCGCAGAGTGCAAGCTTTACAACCAAGCGCAAATCGTCTTTGCCGCACAAGCGATTTTTGTAATCCCACGTAAATAGTCACTCCATAACGCTTCAACCCTATCGTTAGACGAGTACAGCGGCTATCACAGCCGCATTTTTATTTAAGGAAGATCTATGGCTACCTCTTTACATCCCACCGTTGCCAAACTGTACCAAGACATGCGTTTGCCAGTCATCTGCTCCCCCCTATTTATTATTTCCAATCCCAAGCTGCTGATTCAGCAATGCTTGAATGGAGTTATCGGCTCCATGCCGGCGCTCAATGCGCGGCCAGCCGAGCAATTCGAGGAATGGATGGCCGAAATACACAACACCCTTAGCCAAGCTAAGGCCGAGCAGCCAGACGCTAAGATTGCTCCTTATGCCATTAACCAAATCATTCATAAATCAAATGATCGCCTTGCCCATGATTTGGACGTCTGTGAGCAGTATCAAACCCCCATTATTATTACCAGTCTGGGTAAACCCACCGATGTCGTCAAAAAAGTACATGCCTGGGGCGGCTTAGTATTTCATGATGTCATTAGCAAAAAACATGCCCTCAAAGCTATCGAAGCCGGTGTGGATGGCATTATTGTGGTGGCGGCGGGGGCAGGCGGGCACGCCGGTCAACTCAGCCCTTTTGCTTTAGTCGCCGAAATTCGTGAAATATTTGACGGTCCGATTGTCTTATCGGGCGCGATTACCACGGGCCAGCATATTCTTGCAGCGCGCGCTATGGGCGCAGACTTTGCTTACATGGGTACGCGCTTTATTGCTACTCCCGAAGCGCGGGCTGTCGATGCTTATAAGCAAATGCTGGTCGATAGTTATGCCGAAGATATTCTCTACACGCCTTACTTTACTGGCATTCCGGGTAATTATTTGAGCCCAAGCGTCGTGGCCGCAGGTCTGGATCCGCAGCATCTCGATCTCGCCGACAAAGCCAAGACGAATTTTGGTTCGGATCGCAAAAAAGCCTGGAAAGATATTTGGGGCGCCGGCCAAGGGGTAGGGTCGATCAAAGCCATCATGCCCACTGCACAAGTCATCGCACAATTGCAAGAACAATACCTAGCCGCTAAACAAGCCTTACTCGACAGTAATATGTGATTGGGCGGCTTGGACAGTGATTATCGTTATAATAATCAGAGGATTAATTATCAATAGCAAGCTACTATGATTCGAGATCAAGAAACACAAAGTATTTTAGAAGATAGTTTATGGCGTTTTATCCAAGAGATTTTAGTACCTGCCGAAGAAGAAATTGCCGAAACCGATGAAATTCCAGACCGCATTATTCAGCAAATGCGGGAATTAGGCTTATTTGGTCTTACCCTTCCAGAAGAATACGGTGGGTTAGGACTAACCATGGAGGAAGAAGTCCGTATTGCCATGTTACTCGGCCAAACATCTCCTGCCTTTCGCTCTTATATCGGTACCAATAATGGGATTGGTAGTAGTGGTATTGTCATCGACGGTACGGAAGAACAAAAACAAAAGTACCTGCCTAAACTCGCCAGTGGCGAATTGATTGGTTCTTTTGCCCTAACCGAACCCAATGCCGGTTCCGATGCGGGTTCATTACGTACCACAGCAACTAAGGACGGTGACCATTACATTATCAATGGCACCAAACGCTTTATTACCAATTCGCCCCACGCCGGTATTTTTACAGTCATGGCGCGCACCTCAAAAGACATCAAAGGCTCAGCCGCTATCTCTGCCTTTGTCGTAGAAGCCAGTACCCCTGGCATCACCATCGGTAAAATTGACAAAAAAATGGGGCAAAAAGGGGCTCACACCGCCGATGTGATTTTTGAGAACTGCCGTGTGCCGGCTGCTGCCTTGATTGGCGGCAAAGAAGGCGTAGGCTTTAAAACCGCCATGAAAGTCTTAGACAAAGGACGTCTACATATTTCTGCCGTGGCCACTGGTTGCGCCAAACGTATGCTCCGCGATGCGCTCAATTACGCCCAAGAACGTCAGCAATTTGGACGCCCTATCGCTGACTTTCAATTAATTCAAGGGATGTTAGCCGACAGCAAAGCCGAGATTTATGCGGCTGAATGTATGATTGTCGATGCAGCGCGCCGTCGCGACCAAAAAGAAAACGTCTCCGCACTGGCTTCTTGCGCCAAATATTTCGCTACCGAAATGTGCGGCCGTGTGGCCGATCGTGCAGTGCAGATTTTTGGAGGTGCGGGCTACATTTCTGAATATGGTATCGAACGCTTTTATCGTGATGTGCGCTTATTCCGTCTCTATGAGGGCACCTCACAAATTCAGCAAGTGATTATTGCTAAGGATCTCCTCAAAAACGGTCTCTAATGACTTAGTCACTTAGCATTAACCGCCGTTCAATCCACGTCCACCAACGCCAACGCTCTACCCTAAGCGTTGGCGTCTTTTGTGTTTCATATCTTGGGTTTCTGGTTTGCTAAGCAAAATCAGACGCCTTATACTGGAACTATCGATAACACTAATAACGTATAAGGAAGGACTATGTCATTTATTGATAATCTAAAAAAACGTCGCACTATTTATCACTTAAGTAATCAACTAGATGTCGATAATCAAGAGCTAGTTGAATACATCAAAGAAGCTGTGCGTCACTCACCATCAGCATTTAATTCGCAAAGCTCCCGTGTAGTCATCCTTTTAGGTGATGAGCACAAAAAATTATGGCAGTTTTTCTTAGACGCCCTCAAAGAAGTCTCCAAAAGTGAAGAAGCCTTTGCGGGTACTAAACAACGTCTCGAAAACGGCATGATCTCTGCCTATGGCACTGTCTTGTTCTTTGAAGACACCGAAGTGGTCAAAGCCTTGCAAGCACAATATCCAACGTATGCTGATAATTTCCCTAAATGGTCAGAGCATTCTTCTGCCATTGCCCAATTATCTGTCTGGACGGCGCTTGCCGATCGTGGCATTGGTGCTAATTTACAGCACTATCATCCACTCGCCCAACAAAAAATTTATGATGAATGGCAAATCCCTAGTACCTGGAATTTCATCGCCCAAATGCCATTTGGTAAAATTGTTGAACCGGCTGGTCCTAAAGACTTTATGGATGATGATAAACGTTTCAAAGTCTTTGGTGCCTAAGCCAATCGGCGTAAGTGACTCGAGGTTGTTGCGCGTTGCTAGCGGTTCTCAGGCCTACAACAATGGCTAAGGCATACGAGCTTGAGCCGCTTCTCCAGACTTAGTCGATCACTGCAACGACACTACCTTGCAAGGACTTTACGAACAAAACCTCTTTATGAATTTCATAAAGAGGTTTTTATGTAGGCAAACGCCCCTTAGAGAGATCGGCGTTGATAATAAGTTCCTAAGTACCGAGAATTGAATTTAATTAGCCCTTTGGTGGCGTCTCTTCATCCTCTGGATCAGGCGTATAAATATAATTTTCGTTATTAAAGTGCTCTAAAGGTAATTGATTAGATTCGATAATATCGTCTTCTGCTTCTTCAGTTTCCGGATTCGCGCTCTGAGCGGTCGTTTCGTCCTCGTCGGCGTCATACTCAGTCTCATGTGACAACGCATTGGCTAACAATGACTCAGGCGTATCGGACGCATTTGGCGTCGCATTTTTGGCGTGTTTGCCTTTTTTGAGAACGGCCGGCCAGAGTTTGTTAAGCATACCCTCTGGTAGATTAGATAAATTATGCGGATCCTCAACTGACTCCTGAGCATTAACCTGATTGGCGCGTTGTGAAAGATTGCGCAACATTAGAAACTGATCATGTTGATCAATATCCTGATTTTGCGACAATTCGGACACCCCTTCTTGATCCAACTCTTCCCACAATTGCTGCATTAATTCGCTGGTTTCATTGAGATGCTCCCTGGCGATATCTTGCATATCAGTGTTTTCTATGCTTGGAATTTCGGGGTTATAGGCATCGGCCATCTCACGCGTCATGAGGCGATCACGAATGGCATAGAATTCAGCGAGCTCCTTGGCTTTGTAGTGATCAATACCGAGAATCTCGAGCGCATAGCTGGCACTACGAATGGCCGAATCAAAGGTCTCACGGACAATGCTATTGGCGCCAGCATAGTACAAATCATAGGTATGACTACGATCATAAGAGCGCGCAATGATTTTTAGTTTAGGAAAAGCCAGGCGCGCCTCACGCACTAAGGAGATACTTTGCTCTTGGTTATCAATCGCCACCACTAATAAACGCGCTTTATTGAGGCCTGCTGTGGCTAAAAGTTCAAGACGACTACCATCACCAAAATAGGTTTTGATGCCGACGCGATTAAGACCATCCACCGTGGTAGGATCATTATCAATAATGGTCGTCTCAAAGCCTAAAGAGTTAATCATGCTATTGACAACCTGACCATAGCGCCCGTGACCCACAATAATAATGGGATTGGATTCTTCGATGGCATCGGCTTCGCGGTTTTTGTTGCCCTTGAGCGTCCAAGGAACGATGACTTTGTCATAGGCAATAAAGCACAGCGGTGTTAAGAGCATAGAAATGGTCACAATCATCGATAAATTATCGCTAATGTGATCAGGTAAGACTTGGTTATGATGTCCCAATTCAATCAACACAAAACCAAATTCACCGGCTTGTGCCAGCGCCAACATAAACAAGAAACGATCATTGGTACGCAGTTTAAAGATCAGTGCCAAGAGATATAACACCAGCATCTTGATCAGCATTAAACCAATGGTGGCGCCAATAATCAAAAAGAACTTGTTGTACAGCAAGTGATAATTAATGCCGGCGCCAACCGTCATAAAGAACAAGCCCATAAGTAAGCCTTTGAAGGGCTCTAAATTGCTCTCAAGAACGTGGCGATACTGGCTATTGGCGAGCACCATCCCGGCGATAAAGGCCCCTAATGCAGGTGATAGACCAATCATTGACATGAGGATGGCAATACCAATCACCAAGGCCAATGTAAATAAGGTAAAGACCTCACGCAGACGCACCTGCGCTAAGAATTTAAGAATGGGATTGGATAAAAAGTGCTCAACCACCACCAATAAGGCAATCACGACCACCGTCACAATGGTTTTGACATAACCACTCATACCGGTGAGTAAGTCGATATTGTCTGCTGAATGAATGTTGCTTGGGGTAGTCACGGCCAAAGCTAACAGCGGTAGCAAGGCCATCATGGGAATGGAGGCGATATCTTGAAAGAGCAACACAGCAAATGACGATTGACCGCCAGGGCTGCTATTGAGATTTTTTTCGTCGAGGGTTTGTAGCACAATCGCCGTGGATGACAACGACATAATACAGCCAATCGCCACACTTGTTTGCCACGGTTGATCAAAAATATAATAGCAGCTCAACCCAATCGCTATGATTGATAGCGCGATCTGCAAGCCTCCTAAACCGATGAGTTTGTAGCGCAATTCCCATAATTTACTGGGTTTGAGCTCGAGCCCGACCAAGAATAACATCATGACCACGCCGAACTCGGCCACCTGCTGCAGACTCTCGGTCTCTTCGCCGGCGATCCCCAACACCGGTCCAATCACAATCCCTGCTAACAAGTAACCTAGTACTGTACCTAAGCCTAAACGTTTGCAGATAGGCACTGAAACGACGGCTGTGAATAGGTAAATAAAGGCACCAATAAGCAGATAATTCATAGAGTTAGGTTTTTATAATTGCTAGAAGAAGACACAGCCTTGGCTGCTAAATGGGTTCTTTTTAAGATACCGAAAAGTCTTTAAAAAATCAATTAAAAAGCCTTCGTGCAGCGCAGCGAACCACGTCTGGACACGAAGGCGTTAGGGGACTGATTTACTTAGTTTTTAGTTTGGTCAACCAGTTTATTTTTGGCAATCCAAGGCATCATTTCTCGAAGTTTGCCGCCCACTTGCTCGATTTGAGATTCAGCATTGATGCGACGACGGGAAGTCAGTGTTGGCGCCCCCGCATTGTTTTCGAGAATAAAGCTTTTAGCGTACTCACCCGTTTGGATGTCTTTTAGGCATTTACGCATCGCTTTTTTGGACTCTTCATTGACTACGCGAGGACCCGTCACATATTCACCATACTCTGCATTATTAGAGATAGAGTAATTCATGTTCGCGATCCCGCCTTCGTAGATGAGGTCAACGATTAATTTGAGTTCATGTAAACACTCGAAATAAGCCATCTCAGGTGCATAACCGGCTTCGACTAAGGTTTCAAAACCAGCCTTAATAAGTTCGACCGTACCCCCACAAAGCACAGCTTGTTCACCAAACAAATCGGTTTCAGTTTCTTCGCGGAAGCTGGTTTGGATCACCCCTGCTCGGCCACTACCAATCGCGCTCGCATAAGACAAGGCAACGTCACGAGCCGAACCCGATTTATCTTGGTGAATGGCAATGAGTGAAGGCACACCACCGCCTTGCGAATAAGTGCTGCGTACGGTATGACCTGGCGCTTTAGGCGCAATCATAAAGACATCAACGTCATCGCGTGGCACGACTTGACCGTAGTGAATATTGAAACCATGGGCAAAGGCTAAAGCCGCTCCAGATTTCAGATTGTCATGGATGTGCTCTTTGTAAACTGCAGGAATATTTTCGTCTGGCAATAACACCATCACCACATCAGCTTCTTTGACGGCGTCAGCCACTTCGGCGACTTTGAGACCCGCATTCTCGGCTTTGGACCATGATGCACCATTTTTGCGCAGACCTACCACCACGTTCACGCCAGATTCGTGCAAATTAAGTGCATGGGCATGACCTTGCGAGCCATAACCAATAATGGCCACTTGCTTACCTTTAATTAATGACAAATCACAATCTTTATCGTAAAAAACTTTCATAATCTTCCTTTTTGTAAAAATAAATCTTTGCAGATTTAGCACTTAAATACGTAAAATGCGTTGTTCGCCTCGGCCAATTCCAGAAATACCCGTGCGTACGGTTTCCAGAATGGAACTCGGTTCGAGGATATTGATGAATGATTGAATTTTTTCGCTGGTACCACTCAGTTCAATGGTGTAGGTCTTGCGACTCACATCCACAATATTGCCTCTAAAGATTTGGCTCAGTCGCATGATCTCCTCACGCTCTTTGCCTAACGCTCTGACCTTGATAAGCAATAATTCGCGCTCAATATGCGCACCTTCATTGAGGTCAACCACCTTGACCACATCGACAAGCCGATTGAGCTGCTTGGTGATTTGCTCAATAATATCTTCGGCGCCTAGGGTAGTAATCGTCACCCTTGATAAGCTACCATCCTCAGTGGGGGCAACGTTAAGTGTCTCGATGTTATAACCACGGGCAGAGAATAAACCCACAACTCTGGATAATGCGCCTGGGGCATTTTCTAATAATATAGCGATACTATGTTTCATATTGCCCCCTTAAACCGCTTGACCATTAATCAACATATCAGTCAGGCCCTTGCCACTTTGCACCATTGGCCATACATTGGCATCGCGATCAGTGTAAATATCTAAGAACACCAAGCGGTCTTTGTGTTTACCAAAAAAGGCTTCTTTGAGGGCGGGCTCAACATCAGCAGGCTTTGTAATTTGTATGCCAATATGGCCGTAACTCTCTACCAATTTAACAAAATCTGGCAAGGACTCCATATACGATTCTGAATAGCGTTTCTCATAATCAAGCTCTTGCCATTGTCTGACCATGCCTAAGTAACGATTATTGAGACAAATGATTTTTGGGGTGAAGTGATATTGTTTGCAGGTAGCCAGCTCTTGGATATTCATTTGAATAGAGCCTTCGCCAGTAATCACGGCCACTTGCTGACCTGGATTGGCCATCTGTACGCCCATCGCATAAGGTAAACCTACGCCCATCGTGCCCAAGCCGCCAGAATTAATCCAATGCCTAGGTTGTTCGAAACCATAATATTGGGCTGCCCACATCTGATGCTGCCCGACATCTGAGGCGACAAAGGCATTGCCTTGAGTAAGCTCACAGAGTTTTTGGATCACAAATTGCGGTTTGATTAATTCCTCCGAATATTCATAAGCAAGACATTGACGATCACGCCAGTGTTCAATCTGCTGCCACCAGCCATCGAGTGATTTAGTGGTCTTGTTATCTTTATTCTGTAATTGCTCCATCAAGGCCTGCAGGACATTTTTGACATCCCCAACAATTGGGATATCGGCTTTGACGCGTTTGGAGATCGATGAAGGATCCACATCAATATGGATGATTTTGCGATCGATTTGTCTAAAGTGTTTGACATTCCCGATCACCCGATCATCAAAACGAGTGCCCACGGCAATCACGACATCACTGTTTTGTAATGCCATATTGGCTTCATAGTAGCCGTGCATGCCTGGCATACCCACATAGTTCGGATGACTGGCATTCAGCCCTCCCAAGGCCATCAATGTGGTCGTACAAGGCGCATTCAGTAATTCTGTAAAGGCGCGTAACTCCTTGGCAGCATCGGCGAGAATCACACCGCCGCCCGCATAAATAATAGGACGATTGGCTTGACGAATTGCTTGCGCGGCTTTTTTGATTTGGCCCATATGCCCTTTGGTCACAGGGGCATAAGAACGCATGGTTACCGGCCCTTTGGGGGCAGAATATTTGCAATTGGCGAGCGAGACGTCTTTGGGAATATCCACCAATACTGGGCCTGGACGACCGCTTTTGGCGATATAAAAGGCCTTGCGCATAGTGGCCGCGAGGTCTTTGACATCGCGCACCAAAAAATTATGTTTGACACAGGGACGCGTAATACCTACCGCATCACATTCTTGAAAGGCATCCTCCCCGATTAACTTGGTGCCCACTTGACCACTAATAATGACCAGCGGAATAGAGTCCATGTACGCAGTGGCAATACCAGTGACGGCATTGGTTAGGCCAGGACCACTAGTGACCAGACAGACACCCACTTGGTTAGAGGATCGAGAATACGCATCGGCCGCATGTACAGCCGCTTGCTCGTGACGCACTAAGATGTGCTTGAAGTCTTTTTGTTTGAAGATGGCATCGTAGATATAAAGTACGGCGCCGCCAGGATATCCAAACACATGTTTGACACCTTGTTCGGCAAGGCACTTGACTACGATATCAGCACCGATTAAGTCCATGATTGTTCCTTTCATAACCATCACGATTCTTAAGAAGGCTAGCGCCGCCACAGCTACCCGTCTCCTATTGCCTAGCAACGCTTTTAATCTCACTGAGATTATCCACTTACCAAACAATAAGTCGAAATACCCATGATTCTTAAGATTGTGATGAGCCTAAATGACCGAGTTTGAAATGAATGGCCCACTTAAGTTTGTGACCTAAGTCGCCCCCAAATCTATAAGAATATTTTATGTGTAACAAAATGTTCTTATGTTGCAGTAAAGTAGTACTTATACTGTTATGTACAATGGTATATTGCCCATAAGATTTAAAATTTACCTGATACATTTACAAAATGCAATCCTAATTTATACTGTTACTTAAATATTTTGTTTTTATGTTGCAAAACACGATCTATCCTCAAAAAATCACTTTTTTTGATAGGTGTTAACCCTTAGGTTGTGCGTCATGGACTCGTACTCAGATAGTTTTATCAAGTTTATTTATGGCCCTAATTTATATTTTGGGCTCCGCAAAGGACTGGGTTTATTTTTTGCCATTTCCTTGTTTTTTATCTTATTCCCCAATTTTGAAGTAGGCTTTGCCTTTGCCACTGGCGTGCTCTGCGAAAGTTTTATTGATACGTCCAACAATACCTACCGGGTGCGTATGAACGAGCTGCTAGTGGGTGGGTTATTGATTATTTTTGGGATTTATATTGCCAATCTCGTATCGACGTTTCCGATCTGGTCTTGGTTGGTGATCACCCTGTTGGTATTTGCTTATTCAATGTTGGCAGTCTATGGCAAGGTGGGATCTTTAATTTGTTTCTCGGCACTGCTAGCAACGCTGACCACCTACACTCGCTCTTATCCCATTGATAGCGCACTCGAATATACCCTGATTGGTGCCGCGGGAGTGCTGTTGTATTTTGCTTATAGCGCTTTTTTTGGTTTTATTTTTATTCAGCACGAACGACGCCAAATCATGGCCACCGCCTTATATGACACGGCGAATTACATTCACTTTCGCGCCAATTTATTTGATATCAATAAAAACCTGGATGATACCTACAAAAAACTCATTCCACGTCTCTCCAAAATGGTCGAGAGCCAAGGGATTGCACGAGAAATGGTGCTACGGATTTTCGGTCAAGCCAACGAAAAGAATCAAAAAAGAATCCGTCTTTGGAATATATACGTAGAGATGGATTCAATTCTAGATAGCATGGTCTCGACGCAAACCGATTATGCCTACTTACATGAACGCTTAGGCAATCACGATGCCATGCTGTTTATGCGTGACACCCTCAAAAAACTGGCCCAAACCTTAGATCATGCCGCGACTGACTTGCTACGCCATCGGCCTTTGTCGTACCGCAATAGTGTCAAAGCCGAATTACGCGCTCTGGAGTTCGAAATCGAAACCTTTCGTCAAGAGCGTCTACCCGATACCGATCCCGACCTATATGGGCTGATGATTAAAGTTTTACGACGCTTACGGCATGCCAATTTTTGTGTCAATACCATCTCTGATAACCTGCGCGCGGATCAAACCCTGGAATTCAAAAGTACCTACAATCGTGACAAGAGTCTTTTGCACTTACGCACGTCTCAACGTTACAAAATCAGCACACTATTTAAAAACCTTAATCCCCAATCCTCCGCTTTTCGATATGCAGTACGTATTAGTACCTTGGTATTTCTTGTGCTCATCTTTAACTCCGTAGTGGCCTTAATTCCGATAAATAAAGAGTTGCATGAGAACTTACTGGGACACGCCAATTGGATCTTGTTTACGATTATTTTGATTATGCGATCGGGCTTTGCGACGACTTCGCAACGCTCTAGTTGGCGCCTGGTCGGTACCCTAATCGGCTGTCTTTTGACCTTGGGGTTCTTGTTATTGACCCGCAATACCGTGGTAATTTTTATCTTTTTCTTTATCTGTATTATTCTCTCTAATACCTTTTCACCGACCAATCTGCGACTCGGGTCGATCTTTACGACCGCTTATGTCTTAATCGGTTTTTATTTTATTACGCCTGATTTCTATTGGGTGGTCGGACAACGCCTAATCGATACGATTGTGGCGTCTATCTTGTGTTATATCTTTAGTTTTGTGCTGCCGCGCTGGGAAAAAGATCTTATCCCTAATTTAACGCAAAAGGCAGTCGATTGTGTCACCGCTTATCTGTACTATGCCTTACGCTATAGTGAATCTATTCATAATCCCACTGGCGCACTGTCGCCGCAAGAGCTCAAGGCGCATGCAGACAATCAAGAATACGTCAATCTACAAGTGGCCCGCAAAGACATGCAATCGAGTTATCGCGCCTTTACAGAGAGTTTTTCGCGCATGATGAATGAGCCTAAACGGCAACAGCTGGATGTAGTGAGCCTTAATAATATTCAGATTCAACTCGATGCCATGGCCAACCAAATCAGTGCCACTATTCCTATTCTGGAATCCTATGAAGTGATCCCAGAATCTATTTATAATAATTTGAATTACATCCAATCTATACTCGAAGGCAAAGCTGAGCAACGTAAGGATCCGATCGCGGATATTTCTAACGAAAATATCAATTTACGCTTTCCCATCAAGCAAATGTTTATTTCTGCTAGCCAGATTCAACAAGAGCTCCTTAAATTAGACTTTGCCAAACCCAAGGAAATTGCGCATGAAGCCAGCTGATCCGTCTTTTTTCTTCCCAGCACCGGTCTTACAAAAATTCTGTACGCAATGTGGAGGGCAACTGACGCGCTTGGTCCTCGAAGGAGATCATGCCCCACGCGATGTCTGTTTACACTGTGGTGCGGTGCATTATCGTAATCCTCTGGTGGTAGTGGGCGCCATCCCGGTATATCGCAATAAAATCTTACTCTGTCAGCGCGCCATTGAACCGCGCTACGGCACGTGGACCTTTCCTTCTGGATTTATGGAACTGAATGAGAGTAGTGCCGAAGGCGCGGCTCGTGAGACGCTTGAAGAAGCAGGCGCCACAGTACAGATCGGTAATTTGCATTGCGTCATCAATATTCCAGACATCAGTCAAATTCACATTTATTATTTGGCGCATTGTAGTAGTGATTATCTGGATCCAGGCCCCGAAAGCCTTGCGGCGGGCTTTTATGATCTCGCCGAGATCCCATGGGAGAATTTAGCCTTCCGCTCGATTCGTACGGCGCTTGAGCATTATGTTAATGACCTCAACCTTGAAAAACCACAACCACATATTTATGAGCTCAGAAAAAAAGACTTTTAACTTTCTAGAACGCTATCAATCTTTACTGCTCAAGACTATTCCCCAACTTCACGCCATCCATTTTGACGAAGCCCTCCCTGTGGGGCTGCTTGCTTACAGTGAACATCTGCATACCGATTATCTGCAGCATGCCTATGCCATAGGTGCTTTTCCTTGGTCACACCCCGATCAAGCGGTGGTGTTATGGTGGTATCCTCCACAACGCATGGTCTTACCCGTGGCCAATTTTCATATCAGTCATTCACTCAAAAAAACGCTCAAAAAAATTATTCAACAAGGTTCGCAAAGTCCTATTCAAGTAACCACTGATCGCTGCTTTCACAACGTACTCCGTTGTTGTGCGCAACTGCGCCAAGAGGAAGGCACTTGGATCACACCAGAATTCGCGCAATGCTATGGCGACTTATATCGCATGGGCTTGGCGCATAGTATAGAGGTCTGGCAAGACGAACATTTGATTGGCGGTTTATATGGGGTCTGCATCGGTAAGATGTTTTATGGTGAATCCATGTTCAGTATCCAAAGCAATGCCTCTAAAATCGCTCTTGCAGGCTTAGTCAGTTTATTACGAGACAAAGGCATCGATCTCATCGATTGCCAACAAGACACGGCTCATCTCAGACGTATGGGCGCAGCGACCATCGACGCTCAACATTTTTTTGCAGCCTTGCAGGCTCGTGTGACTCAATCCAGCGTCAGTTGGAATCCCGAAACGATCACCCTGCACAATTTATTTGCTGCCACCTAGCCATCCGTACCCAATGACCACCTCGCCTTTATATAATTTTGGATAAGCACATTTATAACGACTGAACTATTATGCGTTTACAACTCGATTTATCGCCTTTATATCCCCTCATTAAGCCCTTGTTATTTGCGATGGACGCCGAGGCTGCCCATCACTTTACACTCAAGAGCCTGGCTAAATGGCAGCAATTGAGCCCTAGCAAACCTGAGTTTGCTGGACAAGCGCAGACGGTGATGGGACTGCAGTTTCCTAACCGCGTCGGTTTAGCCGCTGGACTCGACAAGAATGGCGCCTATATCGATGCCCTTGGTGCACTGGGCTTTGGTTTTTTAGAAGTCGGTACCGTCACACCCAAACCCCAAGCTGGCAACCCCAAACCTCGACTCTTTCGCGTTCCCCAAGTGCATGGCATTATTAATCGAATGGGCTTTAATAACGACGGCCTAGAAACATTTTTGGATAATGTCAAAAAAAGCCAATGGCGTAGTCATGGGGGCATTTTAGGATTAAATATTGGCAAAAATGCGACGACACCTATAGAACGCGCCCATGAGGACTATTTAATAGGTCTTCGTGGTGTTTATCCCTATGCTGATTATGTCAGTGTCAATATTTCCTCACCAAATACCAAGAATCTGCGTGATTTACAACAAGGCGAGTCATTGGGCGTCTTACTTTCTGCCTTGCAAGCTGAGCGCGAGCAATTACAGCAACAACATGGCTTTAAGGTTCCCTTACTCCTAAAAATCGCGCCTGACCTCGATAGCGAGCAGGTCACACAGATTGCCGAGTTGGTGCTCAAACATCATATCGACGGCATTATTGCGTGCAATACCACCTTATCGCGGCGCACCATTGCGGATCTCAAGATAGCCCAAGAAGCCGGTGGTTTATCGGGGCCTGCGGTACACGAAATGTCGCTGCAAGTCATTCGGCAGCTGCGTCAGGTACTTGGCCAAGACGTCGCGATTATTGGCGTGGGCGGCATAGAAAACCGCAGCCAAGCCGTTGCCAAAATTGCCGCGGGTGCAGATTTAGTACAAATTTATACGGGGTTAATCTATCAAGGCCCAGCCTTAATTAGCGATTGCGCTGCAGCCTTAGCACATAGCAAATAACTGCATCTAGGCACTCAAATCCAGTAATTCAGACCAAGCGCGTGGCCCCTCTACCACATGGTTTGAGGGCTCGGTTTGAGCGTTTTGGATGAGTCGTTGCAAATGACTGATATGCGGCAACATGGTGCCAAAAAACAGGTTCTGACCGTTTTTTTGGATGAGTAACGTAGGAAAATTATCTACGTCGAAATCATCCAATAACTCCGGTTCGTCCTCTATATCGCACCACACAAAAAGCACCTCCGGCATTTGTTGGTGCAGCTGCTCAAAATCTATACGGTACTGCTCACAGCTACGACACCAAGCAGCACAATAACAGACGACTAGCAATTGCTCAGGATTAGATAAATAAGCTTGGAGTTCTTTTTTGTAGTTATTGGATTCGGAATAAAATACCATAATAAAACTAAAGGTTGCGATGTCATTAAGCCTAAGCTTAGTTAATTAAATTGTAGCCTAATCCCCTTGTCACAATACCTATTTAAGGAACGCGCACATGTCAAAAGACCGTGATATTGGTTTATTTATTATTGGTGATGAAATCCTTTCGGGACGGCGCCAGGATAAGCATTTTTCCAAGGTCGTCGAAATGCTCAAGCAACGTGGTCTACAGCTTTCTTGGGCCATGATCCTACCCGACGATCTAGAGGTGCTGGTCAGAGCATTTAATAAGACCCTAGAGGCTGGGGATATTGTTTTTAGCTGTGGTGGCATTGGCGCGACCCCAGACGATAAAACGCGTGAAGCTATTGCCAAAGCCTTAGGTGTGCCTTTGGAATTACATCCTGAGGCCGAAAAACTGATTTCTGAGCGTTTTATAACACTCGCCAAAGAGGGCCGCGGCTCCTGGGACCCGGGCAGCCCCGAAAATCAACGCCGCTTGGCTATGGGCGTGTTTCCTGAAGGCGCCGAAATTGTGCCCAATCCTTATAACCAAATACCCGGCTTTTTTATTCAAGACCATACCTTTGTACCCGGTTTCCCTGAGATGGCCTGGCCCATGTTAGAGTGGACCTTGGATCATCGCTATGCGGATATGCAACGTCAAGCCCTCACCCACCTCTCTGTCATTGCCTATTATTTGCCAGAGTCACGCATTACTCCAGCCCTAGAGTACATCGAACTGCATTGGCCAGGCGTGCACACCTTTAGTCTGCCCACCGTGCCTAGAGACGACCAACCCGGCTTTATTGACTTAGGTGTCAAAGGCCCCGAAACCCTCGTGCATGAGGCTTTTGATTACCTCAAAGGCCAAGTTTTACGTGAAGGCGGCCGCTTCAAAGCATAGTCTCGGCACCAGGGTTATACACAAGCAAAATTTATTTAGCTGCGTCCTAAATTGATTGTTTGCAACGCTTAAAACTGCTACATTAAAACTTGTAATTCTATGTTTTTATTAGGATTTTTCGATTGCAAGCGGCACAGATGGGCGCAGCTGCAGTCATGATCGTGGTTTTCTCTATTTGTTCCCACCCTACTCTACGGAGGTTCCATTATGGCAGTCATTCCAGATCAACTCGCTAAGCAACATCAAGATAATGTCAACACGTATCTTACCGCCCAAAAGTCATTATTTGATGGCTTTGAAAAACTTGTTAATCTTAACCTTCAAACCATGAAAGCCGCCTTGCAAGAGCAAGAGAATCTTTTCAAAAAAGTCGGTGAATTCAAAGAGCCCAAAGAAGCCATTGCTTTAGCTGCTAGCAGCAGTCAACCCAACGCCGAAAAAGCGGTGAATTATTCGCGTTCTGTCTACGATATTTTTGCCAATGTTAGTAATGAATTAGCTCAACTTGCCGAAAAACAAAGCCAACAAACTCGCCAACAGCTCAATGAGTTCGTCGATCAACTCGCTAAAAATGCACCAACAGGCTCTGAAGGTGCGGTCGCCATTCTTAAATCCTCTATTGCCACCGCTAACAATGCCTTTGATTCAATTAATCAAAGCGCTAAACAAGCGACTGAAGCCGCTTCTAGTCATTGGCAAAATGCTACAAATGCCTCACTAAAAGCCACTGAACAAGTTAGCCAAGCCGCTACTGCTGCCGCCACCAGTGCCACGAATGCTGCTAACGCCAGCGCTAACAAAGCCTAATCGGCGTAACCAGTCACACTAAAAACGGGTGCTTAAGCACCCGTTTTTTTAGTCGTGTGATGAGGGCTTACCCCCTAATAAAACGGCCAGCTCTGGCATGTGCTTTCTTTCCTCTTCTTGTTTTTTGTGCTGTTCGAGGATTTGTTTCATACTTGGTTGAGCCGGCCCCTTGCCCGCTGTTTGCTCAGGTTCATAAGGTTTATAAAAGAATTCATCAATCGGTGCTAATCTCGCCTTTGAAAAAACGCGTGCCACACGATGATGACTCTGCTCCTCAGCGCGACTTAAAAATACCTCCGGCAAATTTAAGGTCTGCACCTTAATGCTTTGCTTGGTCAATGTCTCTATTTGCGCCAATAATTGCTCATCATCTTGCGAACTACAAAAAGACACAGCCTCACCTCTAGCGCCGGCGCGACCGGTTCGACCAATACGATGCACATAATCTTCGGCATTAAAAGGTAAGTCGTAATTAATCACAGCCGATAAGCCCGCCACATCCAAGCCACGCGCGGCCACATCGGTCGCGACCAACACTTGCAACTGGGCTTGTTTGAATTGTTCAAGCGTCCGTAAACGTTCTTGCTGAGTTTTGTCACCGTGAATTGGTGCGGCTTTAATGCTTTCTCGGTCTAAAAAACGACTCAAACGATTGGCTTCCAATTTAGTATTGGTAAAGACAATAGTTTGTTGGCTATAGCGAGTTTTGAGTAAAAATAATAAAGCAGCTCTTTTGTGCGCAGCGGGTAGATGTACGACGCTTTGGCTAACATTTTTGGACGTTTTGTTCTGCGCCTGGATCGTGATCTCAGTGGGGTGTTGCAATAAGGAGCGCCCCAATTTGCGAATATCAGGACTGAAAGTCGCTGAAAACAGCAGATTCTGACGCTGTTGCGGTAACTGATGCAAAATGCGTTCAATATCGGGCATAAAGCCCATATCAAGCATACGATCAGCCTCATCGAGAACCAATATACCGACCTGGCTTAAATTAACCGTTTTTTGTTCAATATGATCGAGCAAACGCCCAGGTGTCGCAATCAAGAATTCACAGCCTTGGCGTAGCAAGTCTTTTTGGGGCTTGATATCCACACCCCCAAACACCACCGCCGATTTAATGGGTGTATGTTGTGCATAGCGTTTGACATTTTCAGCCACTTGATCCGCTAATTCGCGAGTAGGCGTCAAGACCAAAGCTCGTACTGGATGCTTAGCCGGCGAAGTACTATAACTCGCGAGCGGCATAATGCGGTGCAGAACAGGCAGCGTAAACGCCGCTGTTTTGCCCGTACCCGTTTGGGCCGCGCCCATCACATCTTGGCCTTGCAAAATCACTGGCAAGGCTTGGGCTTGGATTGGCGTAGGCTTGGTGTAGCCACTTTCGGCAACCGCTTTTAGAATATCTGGGTGTAGTCCAAAATCAGTAAAACTTTGTGGCTCAGATGATGTTTGCAATGAAATAACCAACTCCTAACGATAAATAATAAGTGTGAGGTGCAAAACAGATGAATGAGCTGACTCGCAAATAAATATTGAGTAGTGGGTAGTGCATACTCAATCATCTTCAATCACTATCTACGCAATCTGTCGTAATCTGTAATAGTGTAATAGTCAACAGTATGGATCAACTGTGTCATTAAATGACTTCAATTAAATAAGCTAAGTATAACCCATGATTTTACTATGCTGAGTCAGGCTTTGTGACGATTTATAAGAGGCTGGGGTGCTATTAGTCCTTGTTTTTACTCATTTTCTTGGCCGCCAGGCCGCTCAATATTGACCTATTGCTGAGCAAATGACCCCAGCCAAGCCGATAGCCACAAGACTAAGCTAAAATAATATTTATCACCTTAATAACCGTGCTTACTATTTAGCAGGAGTAATTATGTCTAATTCAGATACCAAAAATAACCAAGAACACCAACGCTTTGAGGTCAGCGCTAGCGATTTGCCAGTTTACTGTCCAGGGCCTCAATCCCCTCGCTGGAGTATGCATCCGCGTGTTTTTTTGGATGTAGCCACATCAGGCCAAGCGCAATGTCCTTACTGTGGCGCCGTGTACGCCCTCAAAGCTGGTGAGGTCGTACACAGTCACTAATTGGCCTGGCCCTGCATCAGGTCACTGACTGGCTAGCCGATAATTTGGTACAAGCCCGCATAGGCTTAATGGCTTTTTTGAGACGCTTGCCAAGTGACACGACGATGGGGTGGTGCCGCAAGCGCCAAACGTCCTCTCGCCGACAGACGCACAGCCGTCATAACAGCCACCACAATGCCAAAGGTTTCTACCACCGCTGCAGGGACCCACATAATCAAGCCCCCCAGGTTTTGGTCCTGCACAGCAGAAATATCCAAGGCACGACCACACAAATCAAATAAGGGATAGATATCCTGAGAGGAAAACGCTAAAAAAGCACCGGCGATGATTTGCGGCACCATTGTAAAAATTGGAGACAGCGCGCGTTCACGAAGTGACATCGCCGCCGGATAACCTGCTTTATTTAGTGACTCCAAGCAGCGTCCCAGCAGACTGCTGCTTTTGAGGTCGGGGGCGATGCTAGGGCGCCGATCCAAAATCAATTGCCAATACAAAAAGCCACTAATAACGACCGACCAATTCATGAGTCGGTATAAGTGCGAATTTAGCATCGAATAAAATTGGATAGTCGGAAACAACCAAATAATCACCAAGAACACAAACATGAATGGAATCAGTAGTTTGTGAGTGAGCAAGGCCGACACACAGCGACCTTTGTCGCTTCGTCTAAATCGATAAAGTCTAGCGCGCCAAGTCAAAGGCAAACCGGCGCGTAGCACCTGCCAAGGATAGGCGGCCATGACGAGTAGCGGGGCTAAATGATGTAAAAAAACATGCTGGATCCTGTGCGCAAAAAACAAACGCTCTGCGAAGTAATCCACATGTGTATGCAGGCACAAATAGAGTAGTACATAACCCGCCCAAAAAAGCAGTTGGCGCGAGCGGCTCACAGAAATAACACCGCAGCCCCTAATGAATAACAGCGCCGCCACGGCAAAACAAAACAACAGCGTTGGCGAAAATTCCCACGGCTGTAGCCATTGACTGAGATTTAAATCCATAAAAACAAGGTCTTGACTCTCTAAAACTGATGACTATTTTACAATGATCATAAAGTGGCTATTTGATGTGAATTAAGCCGCCGTATTTTAGTAAAATAGCGCTTTTGCTTTGCACTTTCTATCCATTTATACGCCATGCAAATAGGTTCTTGGACCCTGTCAGACCCTGTTTTTGTTGCGCCCATGGCGGGTGTAACCGATCGCCCTTTTCGACGCTTATGCAAAGAATTAGGCGCCGCTTATGCTGTCTCGGAAATGGCCGCCAGTAATCCGCAACTCTGGCAAAGTGTCAAGACCGCAAGGCGTTTAAATCACGATGGCGAGAGTGAACCCGTGGCTGTACAAATTACAGGGGCAGATCCATATATGCTCGCTGAGGCCGCCGTCTTTAATATTGGTAAAGGCGCCCAGATTATCGATATTAATATGGGGTGTCCGGCCAAAAAAGTCTGTAAAACCGCCTCAGGCTCTGCGCTTTTGCGGGACGAAAAACTCGTCGCCCAGATTCTACACACCGTGGTGACGGCCTGTGAACCCTATGGTATCCCGGTCACCCTCAAAACCCGTACGGGTTGGGACCGACACTCTAAAAACGCCCTAACCATTGCTCAAATGGCGTATGACTTAGGTATTGCTGCTCTAACCTTACATGGTCGTACTCGCTGTGATTTTTATACGGGTCAGGCCGAGTACGAAACCATCGCCGAGGTCAAATCTAGGGTTAAAATACCTCTGATTGCGAATGGTGATATTGATTCACCCCAAAAGGCTCGCTTCGTTTTAGACTATACTAAAGCTGACGCGGTGATGATTGGTCGAGCAGCCCAGGGCAACCCGTGGATTTTTCAGCAAATTAATCACTATTTACGTACCCACGAGGAATTACCTCGCCCCAATCTAGCACAAATGCAAGCGGTCTTACTCAAGCACCTTGATGAACACTATGAATTTTATGGTGATTACACAGGTGTACGCACTGCACGCAAACATTTAGCTTGGTATTTACAAGATTTACCCAATACCGCTGATTTACGCCATCGCTTAAATCAAGCCACTTGTCCGCAACAGCAAAAGCAATTATTGCAAGACTGGTTTGCACAGCAATTAGACGCAGCCGCTGTGTAGACCTTGATACTCCCTAAGCACAAAGAATTTTAATTATGAACAACTCCCAAAACTTAGAACAAAGCGTGCGTAAAAGTCTAGAGGAATATTTTCGCCAATTAGGTGACGAAACGCCCGAAAATATCTGGCAAATGGTCGCGCATTGTGTCGAAAAAGCGACCCTTGAGACGGTCATGCAAAAAGCTGACGGCAATCAAACCAAAGCGGCCGCCATGCTCGGCATGACGCGCACTACCCTTCGCAAAAAACTATTGAATCATCAATTATCGAAATAAATCATGACTACACAAACCGCATTAATTTCTGTTTCTGACAAAACTGGCATCACGGAATTTGCTCAAGCCTTAGCGCAACGCGGCATCCGTTTACTCTCCACGGGCGGCACCGCTAAACTGCTCCAAGAAGCGGGACTGGAGGTCACCGAAGTCGCTGAGCATACAGGTTTTGCAGAGATTCTCGATGGTCGCGTCAAAACCCTACACCCAACAATTCATGCCGGTTTGTTAGCGCGTCGCAACGATCAAACGCATATGCAGACATTGACAAATTTGGGCATCGATACCATTGATTTTTTGGTGGTTAATCTTTATCCCTTCGTGCAAACCATTAGCAAAGATAATTGCAGCTTTGAGGACGCCATCGAAAATATTGATATCGGCGGTCCGGCTATGCTGAGAGCTGCTGCCAAAAACCATGGCGATCGACAAGGGGGCGTCACTGTGCTGACCGATCCTAGCGATTATCCAGCGGTTTTGGCGGAATTGGATCAACACGGTCATACCTCTCTAGGCTTACGCTTACGGCTAGCTAGCAAAGTTTACGCGCACACCGCGGCTTATGACGGCGCCATTGCCAACTATTTGACCTCATTACAAGAGGCCGAGCCCCAAGCCTCTGCGACTCCGCAACGCTCAGCCTGGTCCCGAACCTTGAACTTGCAATTGCAACTTAAACAAAGCCTACGCTACGGTGAAAATCCACACCAAGCGGCAGCCTTTTATGTGGATTCACAGGTGGGTGCGGGCCTGTTGAGTAGCTTTGAACAATTACAAGGCAAGGAATTATCCTTTAATAATATCGCCGATGCCGATGCAGCTTGGGAAGCGGTCAGAAGCTTTACAGCACCCGCTTGTGTGATTGTGAAGCACGCCAATCCTTGTGGCGTGGCGGTCGCCTCCAATAGCCATCAGGCCTATCTCAAGGCCTTTAAAACCGATCCGACGTCCGCCTTTGGTGGCATCATTGCCTTTAATCACGAGGTTGACGCCGCTACCGCACAAGCCATCAGCCAGCAATTTCTTGAAGTCTTATTAGCGCCTAGCTACAGTGCTGAAGCACTAGAGATCCTCAGTGCCAAAAAGAACACCCGTCTTCTAAAAATTGCTTTGGGTACAGCCCACAATCCTTATGATGTGAAACGTGTTGGCGGTGGTTGGCTATTACAAGATCCGGATCGCAATCACTTGCGTCAAGAACAGCTACAGGTCGTGAGCAAAAAACAGCCGACACCAGCGCAGCTCAATGATTTGATGTTCGCATGGCAAGTGGCGCAATTTGTAAAATCCAATGCCATCGTATTTTGTACCGATGGCATGACCATGGGGGTGGGTGCCGGCCAAATGAGTCGCCTCGATTCGGCTAAAATCGCCGCCATTAAGGCGCAAAGCAATGGCCTTAGTCTGCAAAACACCGCCGTCGCTTCGGATGCCTTCTTCCCCTTCCGTGATGGTCTCGATGTTGTCGTCGAAGCCGGTGCCACGGCGATTATCCAGCCCGGCGGCAGTATTCGTGACGATGAAGTGATTGCTGCGGCCGATGAACACGAGGTTGTCATGGTCTTTACAGGTCAACGACATTTCCGTCACTAAGTAAGGATTAGTATGAAAATCTTGGCGATTGACCCTGGTCTACGACGTACGGGTTACGGCATTATTGCCGTCGAACAAAACCGTTTGCAATACGTCACTAGCGGCACCATCGTGGTGCCTACAGAGCGCTCATTAGCGTGGCGCCTCCAGGAAATCGCCCAGAACATCAATGCCATTGCGCACCAATATCAGCCAGATGTGGCTGCCATCGAAAAAGTTTTTGTCAATAATAATCCGCAATCGACGCTACTACTCGGCCATGCGCGTGGTACGGCCATGTGCACCTTGGCCCTATTGGGTTTAGCGGTCAGCGAGTATACGGCATTACAAATAAAAAAATCGGTCGTCGGTAAAGGGCACGCCACTAAAGAACAAGTGCAAAGCATGGTGCAATACCTGCTTAAACTGCAACAAGCGCCTAGCTCAGACTCCGGTGATGCCCTGGCCTGTGCGATTTGTCACGCCCATGCGGCTCCTCTCAATCAACGGCTTCAGGGCATTGGTAATTTTGGCCATCGGGCCAGCATGCGTGGTGGTCGCGTCATTAATTAAATTTTAAACAGTATTATGATTGGTCGAATTAGCGGCATTCTACTAGAAAAAACACCGCCTCTTATTTGTGTTGACGTCAATGGTGTAGGCTACGATATCGACGTGCCGATGAACACCTTTTACAATTTGCCAGACATCGGCGCTAAAGTCTCACTCTACACACATTTAGCGATTCGCGACGATGCACATCAATTATTTGGCTTTGCCAATGCTAATGACCGCGCTACCTTTAGAGCCCTCATTAAAGTCTCTGGAATTGGCACCCGCATGGCCTTAGCCATTCTTTCGGGCAGCAGCACAGAAGACTTAAGTATGGCGGTAGAACGCCAGGATAGTCTTTACCTCACTAAGATTCCCGGCATTGGTAAAAAAACGGCCGAGAGATTATTATTAGAGTTACGCGGTAAGCTTAGCCCTGCTGTCGCCACTAGTGCCGCTGTACAAAGCCATCAAGACATTCTGAATGCCTTACTGACCCTGGGTTATGCCGACAAGGACGCACGTCGCGTCCTCAAAGAACTCGCCCCAGATGTCGAGGTGGCCCAAGGTATCAAGCAAGCCCTTAAATTATTGTCTTCTTAGCGCTGACGTTTCTAGCCGCATTGCTATTGTCTAAAGAGTATTACCTACCATGCCTATTTACTCGGAAAACCTCAACCATCAGCCTGAAGCCCGATTAATTTCTGCACGCTCAAATCAGGCGGAGGACTCCATAGAACGTGCCTTACGACCAAAGACACTGCAAGAATACACAGGCCAAGCCAAGGTTCGTTCGCAATTAGAGATTTTTATTACGGCCGCCAAAAAACGTCAAGAAGCCTTAGATCATGTCTTGTTGTTTGGTCCACCCGGTTTGGGCAAAACAACGCTGGCACATATTATTGCTAACGAAATGGGCACGCAAATGCACCAAACCTCGGGTCCCGTGCTCGAAAAACCCGGGGATTTAGCGGCGCTACTCACTAATTTAGAGGCCAACGATGTCTTATTCATCGATGAGATTCATCGTCTATCGCCGGTTGTCGAAGAAATTCTCTATCCCGCCCTCGAAGACTATCAAATTGATATTTTGATCGGCGAAGGCCCTGGAGCCCGCAGTGTCAAGATTGACCTACAACCCTTTACTTTAGTGGGCGCCACCACAAGGGCAGGTATGCTGACTAATCCCTTAAGGGATCGTTTTGGTATTACCTCACGCTTGGAGTTTTATAGTGCAGAAGACTTAAGATCGATTATCAGTCGTAGTGCGCAGCTGTTAAATGCTCAGATTGAGCCGGAAGGCGCCATAGAAATTGCTAAGCGCTCACGCGGCACACCTCGTATCGCCAACCGTTTGCTGCGTCGCGTGCGTGATTTTGCGGATGTCAAAAACCAAGGTTTGATTACTCAAGTCATAGCTCAACAAGCCTTAAGTATGCTGGATGTGGACCCTTGTGGTTTAGATCAAATGGACCGTCAATTGCTCGAAGTCATTATCCACAAATTTAATGGTGGTCCCGTGGGCGTCGATAATCTCGCCGCTGCCATCGGTGAAGAACGTGACACGATTGAGGATGTGATCGAACCCTATTTGATCCAAAACGGCTACCTACAACGCACGCCCAGAGGCCGTTTAGCGACGGCTATCGCCTGGCAGCATCTCGGTCTACAGGTCCCTCATACCTCAAGCAGCGGCCAGTTATTTTAGGTATTGTGTATGCACACTTTGCAGACACAACAGAATCGCGGCACCATATAAGCGCAGTTTGTGCTCGCCAATGCCATCCACTTCTCGTAACTCTTCTAAATTCTCAGGCGGGTATTTAGCAATATCGATGAGGGTTTCATCTTTGAGAATCCTATAAGCGGGCACCTTGTGCGCTAGGGCTAGTTGATGGCGCCACTGCCTAAGGGCATCAAAGCGTCTTAAGGTAAGCGCTGATAAATCCTGATGGACACGTTGTTTGCTAGGTAAACGGTTTTTTGAGGGTTGACGGATGGCCCTGAGACGAATGCGTTGCTGTGACTTTAGTACAGGAATGCTTTTTTTAGTGAGTGCCAAGGTCTGAAAGCCATCCACATCGTTTTTAAGATAGCCTTGCACCAATAATTGTTGAATCACTGAACGCCACGTATCTGTACTTAGGTCTTTACCCACACCAAACACTGAGAGACTATTGAAATTGCGCTCACGCACCTTGTTGGTCTCTTTGCCCTGCAAAATATCAATAATTTGCGTGCTGCCATACTGCTTGTGAAAGCTCTGATTGAGCCGATAAATAGTGGACATGACTTTTTGGGCAGCAATCGTACCATCCCAAAGAGTGGGTGGATTTAAACAAATATCACAATCGCCACAAGGCTGCGCTGTCTGGCCAAAATAATTCAGCAATAACTGGCGTCGACAGGAACTACTTTCACAGTAAGCTAGCATGCTATTGAGCGCTTGTAAGGCCCGTTCTTTATAGACATCGTCACCGTCAGACTGATAAATCATACGGCGCTGTTGTTGCACATCATTCAGACCATATACCATCCAGGCGGTGGCCGCTAAACCATCGCGCCCCGCCCGCCCCGTTTCTTGATAGTAAGCTTCTAGCGATTTAGGGATATCGACATGTGCCACAAAACGCACATTGGGCTTATTAATGCCCATACCAAAGGCAATTGTCGCGACCATGACCAAATTATCTTCTGACTGAAAGCGCCTTTGGTAATCAGCGCGTACCTCATGACTAAGTTGAGCATGGTAGGGTAAGGCATTAATACCGTTGTTACGTAAAAATTCGGCGTATTTTTCTGTTTTCTTGCGACTCAAACAGTAAACAATCCCTGAATCACCGTAATGCCGCAGCGAAATAAAGTTCAGTAATTGTTTTTGCTCATCGACTTTTTCTTCGACTTCATACTTGATATTAGGTCGATTAAAGTCAGAGATAAAAACCTTGGCCTGTTGCAATTGCAAGTTTTGGATGATTTCTTCGCGCGTCTCGTGGGTCGCCGTCGCGGTTAAGGCTAAGCGCGGAACCTGGGGCCAATACTGCGGTAGCACGGATAATTTTAGGTAATCTGGTCTAAAATCATGGCCCCATTTAGCTACACAATGCGCCTCATCAATGGCAAATAAAGCAATTTGCATACGTTTGAGCAGATTCATGCAAGCGGCACTCAAGAGACGTTCGGGCGCAATATATAAAAATTTCAGTTGCCCTTGCAGCGCTTGGTTCGTAATCCAACGGCGCTCTTCATCACTTTTGGAGGAGTCCAAACTGGCCGCTGTAACACCCAGTTCTTGTAAAGCATCGACTTGATCTTGCATAAGAGCGATTAAAGGTGAGATCACGACTGTCGTGCCCTGACGTACAAGACCTGGAATTTGATAACACAAGGATTTGCCTGCACCAGTTGGCATAAGTACCAAGGCATCCCTACCAGCGATGATTTCGTCGATGATCTCGGCTTGTTGACCGCGGAAGGACTTATAGCCAAATACCTGTTGTAGGGTTTCTAGGGCAAGATGGGTGGCAGGCTGTTTATAATTATTCATGGGTTTATGAATTTTAACGCATTGTCTTATAATAAATAGTACTTTAGTCAGGAGGTGTAACATAACCATGAAAATTGCGATCGCTGGGGCAGGTTTATCAGGTCGATTATTAGCCTTTATTTTAAGCCATCAGCATGAAGTATCGGTGTTTGATCCCGCCACCGATAGTCAACAACATTTAGCCGCCGGTTGGACGGCCGCCGGTATGCTCAGCCCTCTAGCTGAACTTGAGAGCAGTAACTTAGATGTCTATCGACTAGGGCAACGATCGATACAATTATGGTCGCAATTACAGGCGTTTTTGTTGCAACAAAACCAACAACAATTGGACGATAGCAACAATCTAGAACTCAAACTTAACGGCAGCCTGATGGTAGCTCATCGTGGCGACGAAGGTGCCGCGGATCGTTTGATCTCTTTGCTCAGTCACAAAGCCCCTAAAGACGATCTTCCGACACCGATTACCATCGAACAACTCAAACAGCTTGAAGCCGATATTCACGGTCCTGCGCATGCCTGGTTACTCCAAAAAGAGGGGCAAATCAATACCGTGCGTGCCATGAGCGTACTGCAACGACAAGCGTCTAATGTCCATTGGCATTGGGGGCAAACAGTCACGCAGCTCAAACCGCACCGAATTCGCTTGGATGATAATAGCGAGCATGAATTTGACTGGGTCTTTGATTGTCGCGGCGTGGGAGCCAGACGCTTTAAATCCGCTAATCCGCATAGCTTATCTTGCCAAAATGTCCGTGGTGTTCGTGGTGAAGTGCTGTGGTTGCAAACATCAGAAGTCAAATTGCAACGCCCAATTCGTTTACTACACCCTCGTTACCGAGTGTATATCGTGCACCGTGCCCCCGATCTCTTAGTGGTGGGGGCCAGTGAACTCGAAAGCGAAGACCGCTCACCCATTTCGGTCAGAACATGTGTCGAATTACTGACCGCGGCACATAGCGTTTTACCGGGCATTGCCGAAGCACGTATTATTCACACCGAAACCAATCTACGCCCTGCCCTGGTTGATAATCTACCCCGCATCGAAAACGAAACTGGACTCACGCGCATCAATGGCTTATTTAGGCACGGTTGGTTGATCTCTCCGGCGCTTATTGAGCAAGCACTCCAGGCAATCTGGCCTGACCAGGCCCTATTGCCACTCTAAAAGGAAGTATTCATGTTTATTAATGTCTATATCAATGGTCTGCAGCAACAAGTCACCGAAGGCTCGTCTCTCCAAGATTTACTCAGTGAGTTATCCAAAGAGCACGATACCGAAATGACAGCGACGGCGGTTAATGAGATTTTTATCCCTAAAACACAACGGGCTCAACACACGCTCAAGCCCGAAGATCGCATCGCCATCTTTTCACCCATTACTGGGGGCTAAGCATGACCGATACATTACAAATCGATGGTAAAACCCTTCAGAGTCGTTTCTTTTTGGGCACCGCTACTTATCCCTCTCCCAAGGTTTTACAAGAGGCCATCGACGCTGCCCAGGCAGATGTGGTGACCGTAGGCCTCAAACGGTTTCTCCCAGGCTCGGCCAATCCCCTAACCCAAAGCACGACTGACGGCGTGGACAATCAATTTTTTGCCATGCTCAAAGCCAGTGGTCGCCAGCTCCTACCCAATACCGCTGGTTGTAAAACCGCGACCGAAGCCATCACCCTAGCCAATATGGCGCGAGAAATTTTTGGTACCCATTGGATTAAGCTGGAGGTCATCGGTGATGATTACACTTTGCAACCCGATCCCTTCGCGCTCGTCGAAGCCGCTAGAGAATTGATCCAACAAGGCTTTTTTGTGTTTCCGTATTGCACTGATGATTTAGTCACGTGTAATCGGCTCTTGGACGTTGGCTGCCAAATCTTAATGCCTTGGGGCGCACCGATTGGCTCTGGTCAAGGCTTGATCAACACCTATGCGCTCAAAACCCTTCGGGCGCGTTTACCTGAGGTTCCTTTAGTGGTTGATGCCGGGATTGGCAGCCCTATGCATGCGGTCTTGGCCATGCAGATGGGCTTTGATGCGGTGCTTTTGAATTCGGCCGTGGCGCAGTCGCATGATCCAGTGCGCATGGCCGAAGCCTTTAAGTTGGCGATTCAAGCTGGCCGTCTAGCCTATCATTCGGGCGTTATGGCCCAACAAGAAATGGCCGTGCCGAGCACACAAGTGACGGGTCGCCCATTTATGCTCTAAGCACAAGTGTTGCCTGAGCAACAGCGCCTTAGCGAGCCCCTTGAGTACGCTGGCTAAGGCGCTTTTTTTAGTTCAGAAAGAACTGTAAAATGCCATAAAACACTAAGCCGATTAAAACGCTCAAACCAATGTTTTTGGACCATTTAGCGCAGGCAATGACCAGAGCGACCGTCAGCAAATAAGCGATGGCATTAGCATTATCAGGCGCATGACTAACATCATCAAAAATCACCACTAGCGTCGTGGACAATAAGATAGCCGGTCCCATCACCGCCAGACGGCCTTGTGCAAAATTTATTTGTTTGCCCGTCAAATGCAAAATAATAAAAGGTACGGCGCGCATTAACCAAGTAAATATCGCTAAAGCAAGAATCGCCCAGAAAAAACCATTCATCGCTCGTCTCCTTGTAGTGCGCTCGCCTCATCCTGGAGCGTCACAGCGGCCGGTTGCGGCGCGGGTCTATAGCACAATAGCGCGCTTAACGCCCCAGCAAAAATCGCATAACTCGATTGTTGGCTATAGAAAAAGACCACGAGGCAAACCACACTGCTAATGATTAAGGCTAAGGCCATAGACTTATTAATACACAAGACGGTTAAGGTCACGAATAAAGACGGTAATGCAAACACTAAGACGTTTTTGAGAAGGGGGAAATGCTGCAGTAATTGATCACCCAATACTACGCCTGTCACGGTCCCTATTTGCCAACTTAACCAAGCAGTCACACCAACACCCATATACCATGCAAAACGGCCTGCAGGCGGCACTTCTTTGAGTTTTAAGAAAGCCGTGGCAAAGACTTCATCTGTCAGAAAGAACGCCATGAGTAAGCGTTGTTTAGTGGATGGTGGTAACACATGACTCAATATAGGGCCGTAGAATAAATGTCTTGCATTCAATAGCGTCACTAGCAGCACCATTGAACTTAAGGCACCATACATTTTTAGGATCATAAATTGACCCGCCCCCGAATAGACTATCAATGAGATAAGACTTAATTCAGGCAAGCTAATCCCTAAGCCCGCACCACTAATGCCAAAGGTTAAAGCGACCGGCAAATACCCTAATACGATTGGAATGGCACTACGTATTCCTACTAAAAAATAATTGTTCCTCATTTCTCATCCCTACTTAGCATGGCAGACACCCAGACCTAGGCGGGTCATCATTGTAATCTTGTAGCTTATTATGGTGTGGTATCAATGCTGCAAATGCTGTCTTAGTGTCCTGATCCAGGATCCTTAATTTGCAATAATTTGTAAACAAAAATTTTACAAAATTTATCAGATTATGCGGTTAAAAATGCAATTTTTGAGAAATTGAACTGGCTTGAGCTCAACGTTTTTTATGTCAGCGCTCATCGCTAAAAGAATATTAGAAGTGAGTAATTTCTGGCAAAAGCACTGTCTGGCGCGACTTCTGACAATTTTGCACAGGTTTTGTGCGTATCTTTTATTGAATATTCTTTTTTAAACTAAAAATAATTTTAAAAAAATTTATAGATTATTATAAGTTATTGTTTTATAAGGGTTTATTAAAGACTTAACGAACTTATCCACAAGCTTTGTTACGCACAATTTCTGTGAATAACTTTGTGCATAGAACAGTAATCAAGCCCCTAAGCTATTGATATTCCCTAGATTTAATTACTACTGGATAAATTTTATACACTAAAAATTCGTCTAAATTCATGGTCTTGATTTTTTAAAAAAGTTGTAGATCACCAAAAAAATGCTCTGTTTTTTGGCGGCAATTTTGCGTCGATCAATTTGGCAACGGCTCAGTGATCCAAGCGTTGCTTATTTACATTCATGCATATTTTTTAAATTAATTTGAAAAAAGGTGTTGACAAGGTCTCAAAAAAGCTGCATAATTATATCTTTCTACGGGGGGCTGGTAGCTCAGTTGGTAGAGCAGCGGACTTTTAATCCGTTGGTCCCGAGTTCGAGTCTCGGCCAGCCCACCATTTTTTTCCCCTTGTCTATGACCTATCTGGTTGTAGCCGCCTCTAGTTCTTACACTTCTTCTTATATCTCTATCCTTTTTCTTCTCCCCTTAACTTTCCCTCATTCTTCTATTGTCTTATTCTTAATTCCACTTTTTATTTAAATATTTTGGATATTTCTCTGCAAAGTATTTAGTGGACTGCGCCTGTGCTGGTCACTAAGCCCCTTAGAGCGATCCCATCTCGTCATCCCTAGCTTTTTGGGACGTTTGAACTCTTTGTATCGTGTCTACCTCTTAACGACGTAAAGTAGATGGGGATTGGCTACCTTTGGCACGGCTATGTGATTAAATGGACTCACAAAATATCATGGCCGCTTAGACAAGCGCCACGAAGGCGATGCCATGACATACAATAAACCAGTGTTTTACATACCCTAAGGAAAAACTATGTCTGCATTGGCCTCTACTTGTCGTTTTGCCGCGACTCGATTCAAGTCAAGTTTCACGCCAGTACTGGCTGGTTCCCTGGTGGCTCTGTTGAGTGCCTGCACTTCACATACGCCAAACAAGGAAACAGTCGTCACCGATACTGAGCCCTTAGTTTGCCACTCAAACTATCAATGTACGCGTTACTGGTCGCGAGCTCAGCAGTGGATCTCCAAGCACTCGCCCTATAAAGTACAGTCGGTCAGCGATAATGAAATCAGGACCTTTACGCCTGCCTTTTACTCAACCGCCATCGCCGTTAAAATCACTAAAAAAGCCCAATCCGATGGTTCCTATCGGATTGATTTTTACCCAGATTGTGCAGGTTTTGGTAGTTGCCAGCCCACTAAAGAAGAAGCCACTGCTGACTTTAAGCGCTATGTGCGCTTAGCCGATGAGGCGATAACGATTCCCGAAAAAAGCTCATAATAAAAGCCGCCCTGAGGCGGCTATTTGGGATTAGAGGCGATCACACAAGCGTTTTGCGTTGGTATTACTCGGATCACTTAAATCTAGTTTTTGGGCCTGCTTGGCCGAACCTACACGGCTGTTAGTGATGCGTCCCTGCCCCATATGTTCACTATAAAAATCGATGCGATGAGTGACGGCCATTTGGGTTTGGCAATTGAGCGTAATATTAGCAATAGCTGATCCAGCTTTAGCATTAACCGTTTGTGCTGAACCTTTAAAATCCGTCAACAGATCAAAAGTGACACTGCTACCCTCTTTGTCATACTCAACATTCGCAATATAGCTATCGGTTTGACCGTCTGCATCGACGGATTTCCAATTAACTTCACTACCACATGCACTCAATATAGCCGTGAGTGCAATGAGTCCAACTATTTTTTTCATTTTTAGAGCCTCATTCAATAAAAATTCAGGAACGTTTTAACCATTGACGCAGGGCTTTACGTTTGCTTTTTTTGAACGCTTTGAAACGATGATAAAGCCCACCCATCAGTGGTTGCCGTGCCAGCCATAAACGCTTGATTAACCATGAGCCAGGGCGATCCCTATCACTAATACGATAAATATAGCGCGGATCCATATAAGCCTTATTAAAACCAAAGGCTTGCGTTGTATACAGAATTTCAAAACCATGCGCTTGAGCGATTTGCACATAGTCATCATCAAAGTAACCCTGTGGCCAGCATAATTGATTACTACAGGTCCCTAAATGCTGTAGCAAAGACTGACGTGACTGTGCCAATTCATACTGCATTTTTTGGTTCTTTTCGGTAGCAGGTAACTGTTTATCCCAACGTGTATGAGTATGGGTATGGCTATGAAACTCAAACGTGCCTGCGGCTTGCATGGCCTTAACTTCGGACCAACGCAGCATGACTTTATCAGCCTGATGATCTTGAATTAGCTGCTGACTTCTTTTGTGATCGTAAGCTTGAGGCAGCACGGCATTAGCCATCCCCGCATGGGGTCGTGCTTCTCCGGAACCGATCAAATCAGTAATCAAAAACAGCAAGGCATGCATGCCGTATTTTTGTAATATAGGATGCGCATACACCCAATTATTCAGATAACCATCATCAAAAGTCAGCAAGACCGACTTCTCTGGCACGGGTTGGCCTGCTAAAAAAGCAGCAAACTGCTGACCCGTTAAGGTGTGGTAACCCGCGTGCTGTAGCGCCTTTAGTTGGGACTCAAAATGCTGTGGAGAGGTATTAATCATGCCACCTGCAGGACTGACATGATGAAACATGACAACGGGGACGATCTGGCTCATGATATTCCTTACCGTTAGCTACAGGGCTAACGTTCTGGTGAGATCCTAACCTCGGCGCCGCGCCGTTTGACTTCTAAGCCCTCAGATGTCAGGATTTTGAGGCCTTCTAGGCCTTTGATATAGCTCGAACCTTGCATTTGCATGACTCGGATCTTATTACGCATCACTGCTGGATTATGTTTTGGTCGGCCAAACATCCATATTTCGTCTAGCATCCTTGCGGTATTGAACTCGCCTAAATGCTTAAGATCAGGACCAATACTAAGCATATGCCCTTCAAGACCAAACACGGGTAGGGTCTGGGTATCGCACTCATAAGTGATAACTTGGCCACCCTCATAGCGTTCACCCGTATTCAAATCCCACCACGCATAACCAGCAGGTAAATATAAAGTCTTTTGGTCTGAGTCGTCGAGAATGGGCGCGACGAGTAAGGCAGGACCAAACATATATTGCTCATCAAACTCGGCTGCTTGAGCATCTTCTGGGAAGGCCAGCGCCATAATGCGTTGTACAGGTAACCCGGTACGAACGCTATCTTCGATAATCCCCAAAATATAAGGCATCAGGCGATAACGCAAGGCCAACCACATTTGCGCACATGCCCTGCTTTGTTCATCAAGTTGCAAAGGCAAGAGCTCAGCTTTGGCCATAAACGTAAAATTACTGCTAAACACCGAAAAGGCCAGAAAACGTAAGTAGGTTTTTGACGCAAAGGCGCCACCTTGGAGATGGCCGAACTCATGCACGACACACGTAGTAGCACTGGCTTGGAGACTAAGCAATTGACGATAAAGTTGCTTAATTCCTTGCCAATCATTACTGGCGAGCGGACGCTGAATCCAGGGTGTGCGCTGCGTCATGGGTGCGACAAAATCGCGGTTTACCAAGGCCTCTGGCGGCGTCGATTTGGCGCTGAGGGCCTGATATAAAGATTGCTCCAAGAGCATTGGATATAAGGTTCTTAGTACCGCCCCACTCTCCCCTTGACGGTTCTCAACCTCGTCGGGAATATGCACATCCGCAAAACTTAGCTGGCAACTCTGACCTTGTTCAAATAACTGTTCATGGCGTTCGCGCCAAAATTGCAGAGCATCTTTGTAAGTGAGATCAAGTAAACCAAAGGGCTTGCCGCCGGAAGCGGCCGTACCTGGAAATTGATAAGCTAAACCGTCGGGTCCCAATAATAACCAAGCACGGTCTTCGAGTTCCTCGAATAATCGCGTATCGGCCAACACACCAGGAAAAGTCGGAATGACGCAGTGCCAATCTTGATTCTTGAGGTCATCAAAATAATGCCGTGGGTTATCTTCAAGGCGATTGCTATCAAACTCCAATTGGAGGCGATCCGCTTGGAAAGTGATGAGTGAAGGGTTGGCAAACTCTAATGTGTCTAAAGGGATTCCTTGCTGACGACATTGCTCAGCTAAATCAATAAATTCAAATTCTTCTTGTTGTGGCAGCTGTTTGAGACCTAATCCCATGGCCGCAAAGCTTGGCTGACCGCTGCGCCCCGTTAAAGCCGTGAACTGATTAAAAACCTCAGCAACGTCACCGACGAATACAAAAAGGTCTAGCTGTTGATCTTGCAGCTGAATTTGATAGCTATTAGTGTCCTCTTGAGTGCCCACACTATGGATGCTACGACCCGCGCTATTTACAAATACGCCCCACCCCTGTGGACTCCAGGCCAAGGGTAAATATTCAAATTGAGCCTCATCAGAGACGATTTGCTCTGTGCGGCGATTAAAATTCTGTGCCGTCGCCCCTAAGCCATAGACAGGCTCTTGGGGTTGCAGATTAAATAACAAAGCCCAGTGATCCTGATCAAAGGCAAAAGCACTGTCGTAATGTGTGGCTGTGCTGAGCACTAGACGATTTTTGAGGAGAAATCGTAACTCGAAGTTATCTTTGGAAATTTGTAGACAACACTCGCCTTGCTCGATCTGCCAGGCCTGCTCAAGCTCGGTGAGTTGTAACTCTCCAATGGCTTCGGGACGCGCCAAAAATAACTCTTGCAATAATTTCTGACGTGAGCTGGGTGTCTCAAAGTGTTTGCTAAGACCACAACGTAATCGAAACACCCCAGGGGCACTCGCTTCTACCTTAAAAATATAATCTGGATGGTTGGTGTGAAACTCAATGAAATTAGATTGATTTGAAAGGCTTCGGAGTTGCTCAAATAAAATCATAATGGCTTTGTTCTTGTCATCCGCGCAATGCGGCTTATATAAAACATATCTCTGAGCCGCTCAAGGACTTTCCAGCGGCTATAAGCTATTATTTTGACTGATTTTATATAAAATATAAAGCCCATCTAGGGCTTTATACAAATCTTTCGATATAGCGCAAATAAGGCCCTAAGAATCACTCAAAAAACGCCTATATCCTGCTTCAAGATGCCACCGAGGCGACGTTTAAATTACCTGAGGCCAATCGCCTGCCATAAATCCCGCTCTAAGGGGATAGGCTCATCCTCAAGGGCTGATGCCAGCAAGTCGCCAGCCAAGCGACTCCAGGTCAAGCCATGAGAGCCATAAGCCGAGGCCATCCATAGCCCTTGACACACTTGAGCAATCACCGGTAAGCGATCGCACACAATCGCGCGACTACCTGACCACCCCTGATAGGGCAAAACCGGCGTTGTTTTGAATCTAAGCAGAGGCATTTTTTTCAGTAAAAGGGCTTGCGCTTGCTCACTAATCGGTGCCTGGGGTTGATCACGCTCGTATGTACTGCCAATCACATAATGCGCATCTGTCGGTAAAACATATCCCTCAGCGCCTATATTCATATTGAGTTGTGTGTAGCACTCATCTTTGGGTACGTACATAATTTGGCCACCCACTACATGCAGGCTAGCGGCGATTTTGGGTAATAAGCTCTGGCCTTGGCTAGCATTAGGGCGTTTTTTATGCTGTGCTGTGTTTTGATCTAAACCACTATGACGCAATAGCGTCAGGCTTTGATGCGCAGCGGCAAGCACCACCTGAGCATAAGTACGGCAGCCTTCAGAACTTTGTAACTGCACGCTTTGATCCGGATTTAAACAAAGCTTGAGCACCTTGGCTGCACAACGCTGTATACCGGGCTGCTGTGTTAAATAGCTAATAAGCGCTTGTGGGTTGATTTGCCATGCATAGGGCCAATATACTGCCGCTTGTTGTAAGTCGATACCACATAGGGCTTGCGCCTCGGTATTCGAGAGCACCCTGACCCATTCTTTAGGAAAACTTGAGTCCTGAATAATCTGCGTCAGTGCTAAGCCATAGCCCTGTTGTCGATTAATTTCAAGCGTACCCGTTTGTTTGATAATACTGGCGGGCAACTCACTCCAGCAGGCATGCGCGCGCATTATGCCGGCGCGACTCAAGCGTGATTTCAGATCATCATCGGCACTGATAAAAGGTGTCATGGCGGCAGCCGTATGACCGGCGTGCATGGCAGCGGGATTGGCAGCATAAGCAGGATCATAAATAGTCACTGACCAACCTCGCTCGGCCATGGCATCGGCAATGCCTGCGGCGGCCAAGCCGCCACCCACAATGGCCATTTGTTTATGTTGCGCTTGACTGTTAAAACACAATGGCGGTCGATAACTGTATAAAAGTTGGCAATGCACTTGCCAATCGCCGGACTCAAACCGCAGGTGCTGACGTCGCTTCAGTCCTGAACTTTGCAACAGCGCTAGCGCTTGACCATCAGCGTCTATGTTAGAAATTAATGCGCTTTGTTGCCGTGCTTTTTTGAGGTAGAGCGGCACAATGGCAGTCTCGGCCTGCCATTGCCAACGCACATAGACATCGACATTAGCCAACCACTGCTTTTGCATGCTTTGAGGCTCGACATAGGCCACGGTAATACTTTGTCGACGTGCTGTACCCAGCGCATGATTAGGCTGACACAGACGATCTAAACGCTGTACACCAGGCAAGGCTAAGGCCCAGCGACGTTGCAATTCACATCCCACAGGTAATAGTGACGGGCAGGTCTGACTTAAAAACTCACAGAATGGCTGCCAAAACTCATTGCCGGGCGCTTGTTCGAGCGCCAACATAATATGAAGATCCTGGGCCTTTACCTGTTGTTCATGCCATTGCAAAAGTATAGGTAATAGCAGCAGACCCGCATCACTTTCAATCAGAATATTATGGGCTGTTTTGCTGGCGGCGCTCTGGCTATACGCCTCTAGAGCTTGGCATAGCAATTGCCGACACGATTGGAACTGCACTTGGCGGATGACCAGTGTAGTATTCAAACAAATGGCAGAGTCTATATTTTGGGCAATAAGGGGGCTTAACATGCCCCTATTCTATACCTTTGTTTTGCTTTCGTAAGCCAGCCGCACAGGCTTTTGCTGTCAATAGACAATCCGTATTAAAACTGTCATATAAAAACAACTATCACCATGTATAATAGCGGCTAGTTACGAATTCACCCGCTTGTCTTAAGCATATCGCTCACAATATGCGCTGGTCCTGATTTACCATCGGGTTGATTAAACACAAACTGGTAAAGACTATGAATGATTCTACTGAAAACAACAACACCAAGACGAAAGTAGATGCGCGCTCCATGCCTAAGCGCTTGGATCCCGAAGACGCCCAACATGCCTTAGAAAAGATCGAGAATATTCTCAGGCGTCAAGAGAACAAAGAAGAGCGCCTAGAAAATAAGCATGGCTCGCTTAGCAAAGCGAAGCGTTTAGCGCTGACACAGCAATATAATTTAGAACTCAGCAATGTTCTTGAAGGCCTGCATCCAGCCGATATTGCGTTTATTCTGGAATCCCTGCGCTCAGAAAACCGGCATCGTATTTGGAATTTAGTCAATGCCCAATACGATGGTGATATTCTCCTAGAAGTCGAAGATTGGGTCCGTGAAGAGCTGATTGCTTCGATGAACTTCGATGATCTCTTGGCGGCTACCGAAGATCTCGACGCCGACGAATTAGCCGATTTGGCCCCGGATTTACCACCAGAAATTGTGGCCGAGGTACAAAAAGGCTTAAGTGATGAAGAGCGCAATCAACTCTTGGCCGCCATGGGCTACCCAGAAGGTACTGTGGGCTCGATCATGGACTTCGAGATGGTGCGTGTCCGCGAAGATATCACGCTCGAGGTGGTGGCCCGTTATTTGCGCCGTCTTGAAGAACTGCCAGCGCATACCGACCAACTGTTTGTGGTGGATCGTCAGGACATTTTGCGAGGCACCTTAGCGCTCTCGACGATTCTAGTCAACGATGAAGAAACCATGGTCAAAGACGTCATGGAGACCAATTATTTGTGTCTAGATGCCGAAGACGATGATGCCGAAGCCGCTTCGGCGTTCGAGCGCTATGACTTGGTATCAGCACCCGTGATTGATCAACAAAGTCGCTTGATCGGTCGCGTCACGATTGACGATATCGTGGACGTTATTCACGAGGACTCGCGTGAACGTGATTTATCCCGTGCGGGTTTGCAAGAAGATGACGTGTTCTTGCCAGTTAGCAAGGCTATTCGCAACCGAGCACCTTGGTTGATTGTCAACTTAATTACGGCGTCTACGGCCTCTCTGATTGCTTCACAATTTGAAGGTACTGTAGAAAAAATCGTTATTCTCGCCTTCTTAATGTCGATTGTGGCCGGGATTGGAGGCAACTCTGGCAATCAAACCATGACCATGGTAATTCGTGCCATTGCCGTAGGACGGGTCAATACGCATAACGCCAAAGCCATTTTAACGCGTGAATTTATTGTCACCATCTTAGTGGGCATCGGCGGTAGCTTAATTGCTGCGGGGTTTGCATGGTATATATCGCATTCCCTCAAAATCGCCCTCGTTATGGCCGTCGCCATGGTCATGAACATGCTTATTGGCGCCACGATTGGTGTGATTATTCCTGTCGTCAGAGCGAAATTTGACAAAGACCCTGCCCTCGGTTCCTCCGTGATGCTCACTTTTGTCACAGATTCATTAGGCTTCTTTATTTTCTTGGGGCTAGCCCAAGTATTTTTATTGTAGTCTGGCTCAGTTAGCTGCCTATCGCCTAACTAGGCACTGTATACCTTAAGCAAAAAGCCCAATATCAACACGAGATATTGGGCTTTTTTGTGACGAGGAAGGCGGCTTTAGCTTAATTTACCATGGCAATGCTTGTATTTTTTGCCGCTACCGCAAGGGCAAGGATCATTACGGCCGACATGACGCATCATATTCTTAACCGTTATACCACCAGCGGAGACATCGCCATTCTCGTGGATATCAGCGGAGGCCAGTGCTTCTTCATAGCCCTCGGAATGATGCAATTGCATATTGTCTAAATTCGCATCGGTCGAATTGGCTTGATTAGTGGCTTCGGCGGCCTCTTCTACTTGTTCGGCACTTTGCACTTGAACGGTTAGCAGGATTTTGACCACTTCATCGCGAATCCGATCCAACATATGGGAAAACAAATAAAACGCTTCTTTTTTGTACTCTTGTTTTGGATCTTTTTGGGCATAGCCACGCAAGTGAATACCTTGACGTAAATGATCGAGGCTGGCTAAATGTTCACGCCAACAACGGTCAATCCGATCCAGAACGACCGAACGCTCGAACTGATTCCAGCTGTCTTTACCCACTAAATGGATTTTGTCGCGGATCGTATCCTCGGCGACTTGCAACACCTCTTTGAGAATGTCTTCATCATCCATTTCATCGTTGGCGGCGACTTTTTGGCGTAAATCAATGCTGAGATTAAATTCACTCTTAAGGGCATTTTCGAGAGACTCTAATTGCCATTGCTCTTCCATAGAGTCAGCGGGAACATATTGCCGAACAAAGACGGTGAGACTATCGTAACGCAAGCCCTTGACCATATCGCTGATAGAAGCCTCTTCGAGTACTTCATTACGCATGCTATAGAGCACTTTGCGTTGATCATTCGCGACATTGTCGTACTCGAGCAATTGCTTACGAATATCAAAGTTGCGACTTTCTACCTTGCGTTGTGCAGATTCAATCGAGCGTGAGACGAGACGAGCCTCAATCGGTTCGCCATCCGCACCTAAACGGTCCATAATCGTACGAATACGATCGCCCGCAAAAATTCGCATGAGCGAGTCATCTAAGCTTAAATAAAAACGTGAAGAACCAGGGTCCCCTTGACGTCCGGCACGACCTCGTAGCTGATTATCGATACGACGAGATTCATGACGCTCTGTACCAATAATCCGCAAACCACCCACGTCTTTGACTTGTTGATTGATAGGTTTCCAGGCCTCGCGGATAGCGGCAATTTTTTGTTGGCGCTCTTCGTTACTTAGATTAGGATCGGCATACACCTCGTTAATTGGTTTTTCTATGCTACCGCCTAATACGATATCCGTACCCCGGCCCGCCATATTGGTAGCGATAGTGATTTTGCCAGGTTTACCGGTTTCGGCAACGATTTGAGCCTCGCGTTCGTGTTGCTTAGCATTCAGTACATCGTGCGGTAGTTTTTCTTTTTTGAGTAAGGCGGAAAGCACCTCTGAGTTTTCAATGCTAGTGGTACCCACAAGCACAGGCTGACCACGCTCGTAACAATCACGAATATCTTTGACAATGGCTGCGTATTTTTGCTCATCATCCTTAAAGATCTGATCGTTTTGATCGAGACGAATCATAGGTAGATTGGTCGGGATAATCACGGTTTCAAGGCCATAAATATCCTGGAACTCGTACGCCTCGGTATCGGCTGTACCTGTCATACCTGCCAGTTTGTCATACATCCGGAAGTAGTTCTGGAACGTAATAGAGGCCAAGGTTTGATTTTCGTTTTGGATAGGTACCCCTTCTTTGGCCTCGACGGCTTGATGCAAACCATCTGACCAACGTCGACCCACCATAAATCGACCCGTGAATTCATCGACGATCACGACTTCATTGTTCTGGATCACATAATGCTGATCTTTGTGGAACAAATTGTGGGCACGCAAGGCCACGATAAGATGATGCATCAAGGAGATATTACGAGGATCGTAAAGTGATTGATCTTCGGGGAGAATCTGTAATTTACGCAAAATCTCTTCGGCATGTTCATGTCCTGCCTCTGACAAATACACTTGTTGGGCTTTTTCGTCGAGCCAGAAATCACCTTCAGGTTCTGGTTCGCCTTGGCGTGGTTCACCCGCCATTTTGGTGAGTAAAGGTGGCACTTGATTCATCACACGATATAAATCGGTGTTGTCTTCGGCTTGACCAGAAATAATCAGTGGTGTGCGTGCTTCGTCAATCAAAATAGAGTCAACTTCGTCCACAATGGCGTAATTGAGGCCTCGTTGGCGGCGATCCTCGACTCTAAACTCCATATTATCGCGCAAATAATCAAAGCCGAATTCATTATTCGTCCCGTATGTAATATCGGCTTGATAGGCTTGGATTTTTTCGGGATTGGATTGATTGGAGTTCACAACCCCCGTGGTTAAGCCCAAAAACTCATAGAGTCGACCGTTATTGCGAGCATCGCGTGCGGCTAAGTATTCGTTGACCGTGACCACATGCACACCCTTGCCGGATAAGGCATTTAGGTAAACCGGTAAGGTACTCATGAGTGTCTTACCCTCACCCGTGCGCATTTCGGCAATTTTGCCACAATGTAAGACAATACCACCAATTAATTGCACATCAAAATGGCGCATCCCCAAGACACGTTGAGCCGCTTCTCGCACCACAGCAAAGGCTTCTGGCAATAAATTATCTAGGCTTTCACCTTTTTCGATGCGATCCTTAAATTCTGCGGTTTTTGAGCGTAAGTCTGCATCGTTTAACGCTTGCATCTCAGGCTCGAGCTTATTGATTTTGTTAACAATTCTTCGGTATTGCTTTAGTAAACGATCGTTACGGCTACCAATTATTTTTTTTAAAATAGATTTCATGTCTTACTTATGTCTGGATTCGTCAATAAAACTTGTTGTGACAACCATTGCAAGTTAATTTTTGATTTTAACCTATCAATACGCGCTTTGGCTTATTTAACGTCTAATTGATCTGATTCTTGTTCGAATTCGTCAAGGCCTTGATGCGCTCCAGCATCGGTAAATGACTAGCCACATATTGGCGATAATCCTTGCCCATGACCAAAAAAGGATTCACCGGCACGTCATTGATACGGATTTCATAATGCAAATGCGGTCCTGTGGCATAACCAGACGTGCCGACATTGCCAATCAATTGTTGTTTGCTAACAATATCTCCCTCTTTGACGGTGATCTTGGACAAATGGGCGTAGCGCGTCACAATCTGATTGCCATGATCGATATCGATGACACGCCCATAACCAGTTTTGGTCCCCGCAAACACCACAAGTCCACCACTAGAGGCCTGCACGGGACTACCATAGCTCAAGGCCAAATCTACGCCCGTATGCAATTTATAAGTGCCTAAGATGGGGTGATAACGATAACCAAACGGCGAAGAGACTCGAGCTTGCAACATACTGACAGGATATGCGGTTGGCAAGCGCTGCATATTCACATCGCTATTATTAATGATGACTTCAAGAATATTGAAACGATCCTGTTGTAAAGACAGCTTGTTCTTAAGTACATCTAAATCATGGCCAATTTTTTCGGCCGAGTCCGCGTCTTTAGTCTCGTCATTAGCGTTCTCAAAGCCCTCTTCATCGGGTTTTTGCTCATTATCAGTAATCTCTGAAGGGAGCAATTGCGCCTTACTGAGTTCCTCATGAATCATGGGCAATTTATCAGCCATGAGTGTGCTCAGACGTTCTAATTTTTGGGCTTGCACGTTCAGTTCGGCCGTGCGACGCGATAACTCAGTTAAATGTTGGCTGATGAGTTCCTGCTCGTTTTGGTTTTGTAATACACTATGAGTATCCGCGTGTTCTTGCAGTTTTACGGTGCTGCTAGCACCCCAATAGCGTTCAAGCAACATGCCGCCTAGCACTGCCAAACCTAGACTCAAAATCACCAAATTAAAACGCCAAATTTTATGAGTTTTGGTGCGATGTTGCGCATCAGGCACCTTATTTTTTGGCAACATACATCCTCTTTTTATGTTTAATTCAGACCAAAAACAATCGTCTTTTAGGACGGTGACTGAATGGTTGGGACAACACCCCAAACAGGCCCATTTGCTCCAGCAAGTCCAACAAAATATAGCCCTCAGTAAAGACCTTGAAGCGGTCCTAGGCGCTCGTCTTGCCAAGCAATGCCAAATCCTAAAAGTCGAACAACAAACACTTTATGTGGCCACAAGCTCTCAAGCCTGTGCCGCCAAAATACAGCACCTGCTGCCGTCGCTATTGCGTCACTATCAAGACAAGCAACACAGCATCACGAACATACAGGTTAAAGTATTAAAACAAGAAAACGATTCGCTAAGTCGTCATGCAGACAAAAAGCTAACACCCGATTCGGCTGTTGCCGCCTCTTCAACTAAAAGGCTGAGTCAGTCAGCCCCTTCAGGGGGCGCCAAAGCCGCCTGTGAAGCCTTACAAAAACAACTAAAGCCCGGTCCACTTGCGGATCATATCGCTCGTTTGCTTGAACGTTGGCAGTAGAGAAGAATGAAGATACTCAAAGATGAGTACTAGAATAAACAACCGTAAATAACAAGGTTGAGTGACTCATGTGGCCACTTATAGGTCAGCGCGATGAAACGCGCAACACGCTAAACAAATCGAAGCTGGACTATACACTTTAGAATTAATTGTTAGTCCAGCCCAATAAAATGCACAATTTAAAACGACATTAAAACGACATCGGCTAAGCTACCAAAATATAGCTATAACAATAGTCTGATGCCAACTAGGCAAGACGCCAGTCTACACTAAACCCCTCTGCGCCCTGAGCGTGGGTTTGTTCATTTTCGAAAGTGACAATGCGCCATGCATCGGGTTGCGCATATAATTCACGCACCAAGCGGTTATTAAGATCGTGACCAGACCTGCACGCCACATAACGAGCCAATAAGGGCTTGCCTGCCAAATACAAATCACCAATCGCATCTAGGATCTTGTGTTTGACAAACTCATCATCATAGCGCAGACCCTCGGCGTTAAGAATGCGATATTCGTCTAGCACGATAGAGTTGTCTAGACTACCACCACGGGCTAGACCGATAGAACGTAAAGCCTCTACATCAGAAGCAAAGCCAAAGGTACGGGCCCGGGCAATGTCCTTAATGTATGAATCCTTACCAAAATCGATTTCGGCAAAATTAGCGGTCGAATTAATCGCGGGATGCTGGAAATCAATTGAAAATGCCAAGGCAAATCCCTTGTAAGGTTCGAGGCGAGCCCATTTGGCTTGGGGACCCTCACCGAGTTTAACTTCAACCGGTTTGGTGACTTCAATGAAATACTTAGGGGCTTTGAGTTCGACAATGCCGGCAGAGCGCAATAAGTAAATAAAGGTACCTGCGCTACCATCCATGATAGGCACTTCTTCGGCCGTAAGATCAATATGTAAATTATCGATACCCAAACCAGCTAACGCCGACATAATATGCTCAACTGTGGATACACGATGTGAACCATTGACAAGCACTGACGCTAGCTGAGTATTACCTACCTTGTCAGCTAGGGCTGGAAAGCTAATGGTTTCTGGAGTGTCGGTGCGATGAAAAATAATACCCGTATTGGCTTCTGCGGGCCGGAAGGTAATCTCAACACGCTTGCCGGAGTGCAAGCCGACGCCCGTAGTCTTTACGATTTGTTTAATAGTGCGTTGTTTTAACATTATTATTCCCTACGTCAACTATTGCTATTATACGTGAGTCATCATTTCCACAAGTCGATTTTATGGTTTGTATGACAATTTTTCATATTGTTGGGTCGTTGATTCATACAACTACTTTACAACGCATCGACGTCCAACACCGTAATTCAACCGTTATTCTGCAACTTGATACAGCAAAATCCTTAGCACTATTCAATAAGTGCTAAGGATTAAGCGCATGCTTGCAGTCACACAAGCTAATTAAGGATGTGATCCTAGATAATTAGTTGGCTTGACGCTGTAAAAACGCTGGCACATCAACATCGCTCGACTCTGAAGCTGAGGATGACGTAGCACCAAAAGATGAGCTCGTAAAATTATTACGTGGTGCAGGCGCTCTCATACCGTAACCCGTATTGAGGCGGCTTGCCCCTGAACGTGGCGAAGAGAATGGATTGAATGCTTGACGAGCAGCTTCAGAACGGAATGGGCCAGAACTGACATGATCAGTACCCGTTGCTAATTGTTCTTGACGGGTATTATCAACAACCACTTCTGGACGAGCCGCACTTAAACCGCTGGCCAATACCGTCACACGAATAGCATCACCCATTGATTCATCAAGAACCACACCATGTACAAAGGCTTCGGCATCTGAGCTGACTTGAGCCTGACTACTGATAATGTTGATAATGGTTCTAATTTCTTTATTAGAAAGATTATCAGGGTGACCGGTAATGTTGACCAATAAACCACCTGCAGCGCTGAGGTTGACACCTTCTAGTAATGGGCAAGCAATGGCTTGTTCTGCGACTTTTTCGGCACGATTTTCGCCAGAAACGGTCGCCGTACCCATAAGCGCCTGACCTTTGAAGCTCATAATGGTGCGTACATCTTCAAAGTCGACGTTAATTAGACCCGCGACGTTTACGATTTCTGAGATACCTGCACAAGCATTATAGAGAACCTCATCGGCTGCCGCTAAACATTGGAGTTGCGTAGCATCTTCGCCAACAAGTTCGGCGATGTTATCGTTAAGGATAACAATCAAGGCATTTACATGTTTGGACAATTCAGCGATGCCTTCTTCGGCATTGCGTTTGTGGCGACCTACTTCGTAGCTAAATGGTTTGGTTACCACGCCCACGGTAAGAATGCCTAATTCACGCGCGACTTCAGCCACGATAGGGCTCGCACCAGTACCGGTACCACCGCCCATACCAGCAGTAATAAAGAGCATGTCAGCACCATTGAGGGCGGCGCGAATTTGTTCGCGAGAAGCTTCGGCGGCTTCACGACCTTTTTCAGGTTTGGTGCCCGCACCTAAGCCTGATTCGCCAAGTCTGATTTTGAAGTGAGCAGAGGAGTTTTCTAAGGCTTGTGCATCGGTATTGGCACTAATACACTCTACCCCTTTAATGTTTCTGTTGATCATGTGGTTAACGGCATTGCCCCCAGCGCCGCCAACACCAATCACTTTGATGACGGCTTTGCGGGATGCATTTTCTTCCACATTAAAACCTAAATCATCTTCTACATTAAAACCTAATTCTGCTACCATGCTCTGACTCCTTTTGCCCCAAAAATGAAAAATAGCTATTTTTGAGAATACAACTCAAACATAAAGCCAGCGTAAAACTCGTCTTTGTGTTTGAATTGACTCTCAATAAAAAATCCTAGTTCGTTGTACGTATTATGCCTTAAAACCGTCGCAACTTACAAGCCAATTTACAAATAATTTCATTAAAAAAATCAATCATTTAGAATATAAAGATAATCTATTTTATAGTCACTCTTAAGAAATTACTTTAAGTTTAAGGTGTAGCTATCTTGATTCTTAAAACAATGATTGAAATAGGTTCTTAAGGTAGCCAAATATACCTTGCTTAACCCTACCTGAATCTTGGATATTGAGTTGCAAACGCGCTTCGCGAACTAAGCCCATGGCGGTAGAAAATTTCGGATCTGTGACTAAATCTGATAAGGCACCATGATAGATTGGACGTCCAATTCGGGTGGGGGTACGAAAGCATGCTTCAGCCAATTCCACAATGCCTGGCAATAAAGCACTGCCGCCCGTAATGACAATAGATTTGATTTTGTCACGATAGCCAGACTGGATTAAATGGTTATTGACCTCAATCAGGATTTCTTCGACACCTTTTTGGATGATATCGGCTAACTCACCACGTTTCATGATACGTGGCCCTCTTTCACTCAAACCAGGAATTTCGAAGGTTTCTTCGCCATCGACTAATTCGCAAAAAGCCGCACCATACTGCAACTTAATATCTTCGGCCACGTTGGTAGGCACTCTTAGCATACTGGCAATATCTGAAGTCAGTTGTTGCCCCCCCATTTCCATAATTGAGGTATAGCGTACGGTACCGCCATCATAAATAGCCATCCCTGTCGTGCCACTGCCAATATCAATTAAGCACACCCCTAGTTCTTTCTCTTCTGGGGTTAAGCAGACTTGACTGTCAGCCAAGGGTTGTAAGATCAACTCTGAGACTTCGAGACCGCAACGACGAACACATTTGATGATGTTTTGGACGGCACTATGAGAGCCTGTGACAATATGCACCTGCACCTCCAGACGTGTACCGGCCATGCCCTTAGGCTGGATAATGCCTTCTTGGTTGTCGAGGGTGTAATGTTGGGTAATGACGTGCAAAATATCGTGCTCAGCGGGGGTGTGCACAGTTTGTGCCGTCGTGCGCACGCGCTCAATATCCGCTTCGCAGACTTCTTTTCTGTCGGCAACCGCTGCTACGCCACTGGAGTTAAAGCTACTGATATGAGCGCCACCAATACCGGTAAAAACTTCGCGAATATTACAACTGGCAAAAAGCTCGGCTTCGTGCAAGGCATTTTGGATAGATTCGACCGTGTGATCAATATTGACGACAACTCCTCTGCGAATCCCATTGGACGGCACGCAGCCGTAACCTATAACCTCAAACTGATCCTCTTCGGGCAAACTTTCAGCAACGATAGCAGCAACTTTACTGCTGCCAATATCTAAACCAACAATAATTTTTTTAACAAAGTCTCGACTCATTTTTTCTCACTATCCGAAGTAGCTAAAGTTATAGCAAAACCTTTAGTATAACGAAGGTCTACTTGTTTTATATGCTTTCCTTGTACTCTTTTTAATAAAGCTGGCCAAGAGCGAACAAAGCGTTCAATCGTAGAAGCAAAGGTGCCCGCCCCCATACTGTCGTAGGGATTAGCCGTCTCCGCGCCAGGGTCGCGGCCGAGAATTAAGCGTGTGTCATTGCTCAGTTCTATGCTCCAGGCATAGCGTTCATTCAGCGAGAGGCTCTTGATACTGAGTTTAAGTGGAGCTAACCAGCGAACCAGCTCAGCATAACGCTGAACCACTAAATGCTCGGAACCTTCGGGGCCATAAAACTGAGGAAGTTGATCCTCGGCCTCATATTGACCACGATTAGCCACAAAGACTTCGCCCCACGTATTGATCATGGCATTATCGTTCCATAAGGCAAAAGGTTCATGCTCTTCAATTTTGATTAAAAGACTATTGGGCCATAAACGGGTAATGTCGGCTTTACGAACCCAAGGTGACGTTTGCAGTAATTGTTGCACCTCTGGCAGATCCAGCGTAAAAAAATTGCCATTAATGCGACCCGACAAGGTGGCATGAATGGTAGCTGGTGAGACATAGCTTAATTTATCGCCTTGTTTGGGCTGTATAGCGACACCAGTAATATTGAAATACGGCAGATGGATGACGTAGTTAAGCAAAATGGCAAGACAAAACAATAAGGCCATGATTAACATAGGCCCCGTAATTAAGGCGATTTGCCGTGCCAGTGTATAACTTAAACCTTTCAAGATCTATCCTTTGGGTATCGTGATATTTATTTTACACGACGCCTGCGATAATATTTTTAAACAAAGATCAACATAACTCATGCCCGCGGCTTTAGCGGCCATGGGTACCAAGGAGTGCCCCGTCATCCCTGGATTGGTATTGATTTCTAGCACATAAGGCTGTTGCTTTTGATCTAACATCACATCGACACGCCCCCAGCCTTCGCAACCAATGCTTTTGTAGAGGCGTTCGCTATAGTCTTGTAAGGTTTGGCGCAAATCCTCACTAATTTCAGCAGGACAAATATATTGCGTATCGTTAGATATGTATTTATTGGCAAAGTCGTAATTACCCTCTGGCGCAATAATTTCTATCACTGGCAAGGCCTTGGCTTGCTCGTCTTTGCCTAACACCGCTACCGTCAGTTCACGTCCGATAATACATTCTTCTGCTAACAAAGTGCTTTCAAAGGCTTTGGCCGTTTGTAAAGCCTCGGCCAACTCATCAGCGTTGTGGATTTTGGTTAGGCCTAAGGTCGAGCCTTCGTGAGGCGGTTTCAGAATCATGGGGTAACCGAGGCTATCGGCGGCTTGCTGCAAATCGGCTGCGGTTTTGACAATATGAAACTTAGGGGTCGGGATCCCTTGTTCTTGCATGATGCGCTTGGTCATGATTTTGTCCATAGCGATGGCCGATGCCATAACCCCACTGCCCGTATAAGGCAGGCGCATGACCTCTAGCGCGCCTTGGACACTGCCGTCTTCACCCAAGACACCATGGAGTACATTGATGACTCGCTCAAATTGCTGCGCACTTAAATCATTCAGATCTTGTTTACCCAGATCAAATAAATGGGCGTCAACACCCGCCGACTTCAGCGCCTCATACACATTTTTGCCAGAGCTCTCGGAGACACTGCGCTCGGAAGAAAAGCCGCCATACAGTACACCGACCTTACCAAAATCCTTGCTATTTACGCTCATGCCATCTCCTGAATTTTTGCTGGTACTTTGCTGATGGAACCCGCCCCCATCACCAGCACGACATCTCCGTCTTTGACAAAATTTAAAATAGTGTTGGGCAAATCATCGATTTTGGGGGTAAAAACAGGGGTCAATTTGCCATGTTCTTGTAGGGCTTGACATAAATCAGCACCTGTCGCACCGCTAATCGGCGCCTCACCGGCGCTATAAACATCGGTTAGTAGGACTTCATCGACACTACTTAGGACATTGACAAAACTCACAAAGCAATCGCGAGTGCGCGTGTAGCGATGCGGTTGAAAGGCCAGTACCAAACGACGATCTGGCCAAGCGCCACGAGCGGCTGCAATGGTAGCCGCCATTTCGACGGGATGATGGCCATAATCATCGATCACGGTGAATTTGCCACCTTGCTGTTTAGCGGGCACCTCAAAATCACCCACGTAGCTAAAGCGTCGACCCACACCATTGAATTTTTCAAGGGCAGAAATAATCGCTTGATCGCTGACGTCCAATTCGGTGGCCACGGCAATCGCCGCTAAGGCATTGAGCACATTGTGTCGCCCTGGCATATTCAAGGTAATCGATAGCGTGCTGCAGTCTTTGCGATGACCAAGATTGCGTTTGACATCAAAATGCATGCGCGTGCCGTTATTTTTGATGTTGATCGCTTGAATATTATCGCTGTCTTTGAAGCCGTATGTCAGGACTGGCCGTGAGATAAATGGAATAATGGTCGAGACATTCGGGCAATCAGAACACAAGATAGCGCTACCATAAAACGGTAGACGCTGGACGAACTGCACAAAGGCTGAACGCAAGCGAGCTTCTTCGTGACCATAAGTATCCATATGATCCATATCGATATTGGTCACGACTGCAATGACGGGTAATAAATTGAGAAAGGAAGCGTCAGACTCATCGGCTTCAACCACGATAAAATCGCCTTTACCCAAGTAAGCATTGGCCCCTGCGGAATTGAGCTTACCGCCGATGACAAAAGTGGGATCCAGATCTGCCGCCGCCAAAATACTAGCGGTCAAGCTAGTGGTCGTGGTTTTGCCATGCGTCCCGGCCACCGCTATGCCTTGTTTTAGGCGCATCAACTCGGCCAGCATCATCGCTCGTGGCACTACCGCAATGCCATGCGCGCGAGCATATAGAACTTCAGGATTGTTGCCCGTAATCGCGGTCGAAACCACCACCGCGTCGGCGGCACCTACATTGGCGCCTTCATGGCTATGATAAACCGTGGCGCCGAGCTGCTCTAAACGGCGAGTCACAGCTGAGTCATTCAGGTCTGAACCGGTAATTTTGTAGCCCAAATTCAATAAAATTTCGGCGATGCCACTCATTCCTGACCCACCGATACCAACAAAATGTATATGTTTGACTCTATGTTTCATGCGTACTTCCAAGATAGTCAGCGCAACGAGCCGCGATGCTCTCTGCCGCATTTAATACGGCCATTTGTCGCGCTTTCGTGCCCATGGCTATCAGTGTTTGACGATTGCATTCTTGTAAAAATCGACTGACGTTTGTGGGCGTAAATTCTGATTGTTTAAGGATTTTGGCGGCACCGGCATCGGCGAGCCAACGAGCATTGGCTGTTTGGTGATCATCAATCGCACCTGGCAGTGGCACAAACAAAGCAGGCACACCCAGTGCGGCCACTTCAGCAACCGTCATGGCACCTGCTCGGCAAATGATTAAGTCAACTTGTGCCATGGCCTGCGCCATGTCTTTGATAAATGCCATGCAATTGGCTTCGACCCCTCGCACTTGATAGCTTTGTTTGAGATTGTCAATATGCTGCTCACCTGCTTGATGGGTCAACAACGGTCGCTGCTCTGGTGCCAGCGCTGCCATGGCTTGCGGCATCACATCGTTAAGGGCTTTAGCGCCTAAACTACCACCAACGACCATGACACGTAAAGGGCCGGTTCTGCTACTGAGACGTTGTTCTGTACTCGCTTGCTGCAAAAAAGCCTGGCGCACCGGATTACCAACAAGTTGCGCGCCTTTAAGGGCATTAGGAAACCCGCACAAGCTTTGCTTAGCGAGTTTAGCCAAAAACTTATTGGCCGTACCCGCTACCGCATTTTGCTCGTGAATCAACATGGGTTTGCCTTTGAGTCGCGCCACAATGCCTCCTGGCACACTGACGTATCCTCCCATACCCAATACCACATCGGGCTGAGTTTTTTTAAAGGCTTGATTGGCTTCTTTGCAGGCCCGCCATAAATTAAGCGGCAATTTTAACAAAGCCTTCATGCCTTTACCACGTAGCCCCGAGAAATGTAAGGCTTGCAATTCAATGCCATGCTCAGGCACCAAACGCCCTTCCATGCGCTCTGGATTACCTAACCAGACAATGCGCCAACCTTTTTGACTTAATACTTCGGCAACGGCTAAACCCGGCATAATATGGCCACCTGTGCCACCCGCCATAATCATTAGTGTTGGAGTTTTCATAATTGTATTCGTCTCAACGATGATTTCTTCTATCGACTTGACCTCGAGACAATTTGCGATTTTCGTGATCGACGCGCAAAAGTAAGGCAATCATGGCTAAATTCATCACCATGGCAGAGCCCCCAAAGCTCACTAAAGGGAGCGTGAGACCTTTGGTGGGCAGCACCCCAATGCAGACGCAAAAATTAATCAATGATTGTACCCCTATCCAGACGGCAATGCCTTGGGCGACGTACCCCGAAAAATGACGATCAATAATCATGGCATGACGTCCGATTTTGTAGCCACGATAAACCACAATCAAAAAACACGCCATGACGGCCACCATCCCCACATAGCCCAGCTCTTCGCCAATCACGGCCATAATAAAGTCGGTATGGGCTTCTGGCAGATAGTGCAATTTCTCGATACTCGAGCCAAGACCGACGCCCGTCCAACCGCCGCGACCTATGGCAATCAGTGAGTGAATCAATTGATAACCTGTCGACTGCGCGTACTCTTCACTAAAGGGATCCAAATAAGATAAAAAACGGCGCATACGCCATGGCGTCAACCAAATAGTCACAGCAAGTAAAACAATAAACAGACCGCCTAACCCTGCAAGAATTTTTTTCTGGATACCCCCTAAGAACAAAATGCAAAGACTCACGGTGCAAATCACCGCCGTTGCCCCCAAGTCTGGTTCTTTGACGATTAAGCCTGCGACCACAGCGAGAATGATCAAAATGGGAAGTAGCCCCTCTTTGAAGGTCGTGAGCTTTTGTTCTTTGGTTTTGCGAACGACGTAATTTGAGGTGTACAAGACGATCGCAAATTTCATGAATTCCGATGGCTGAAAATTAAAAAAGCCCAATGGGATCCACCGATAAGCGCCATTGATTTGACGGCCCACAAAAGGCACCAAGACGAGTACCAAGAACAACAGTGCCGCCAAAAATACATGCTTGCTATAGCGCTCCCAGATGTCCATTTGAATATGGCACACAAACCAGGCCACGGCCAAGCCAACCCCCACATAGATGAGTTGACGAAACAGGTATTGATACTGATGTTGCAGGGCGTTATTGTTATCAGAAAGCGCAATCGAGGCGGAATACACCATCACAATGCTGGTCATTAACAAGGCACCAATCACCGCCACTAATAACAAATCATAGTCGCGCATGTGTTTGCGCGTCGGTCGGATAGCGTTAATCCCAAACAAAGACTTGCTTGTATTCATGCAATTTCTCCGTGATCGAGCGCAACGTCTCTCACCGCTTCCACAAAAACCTCGCCGCGATGACCATAATTGCGGAACATATCCATGCTGGCGCATGCGGGTGAAAACAACACCACATCACCACTTTGAGCCAACTGCATAGAGGCTTGTACTGCTTCTTCTAAACTGTCACAAAATTGCGTCTGTACTTGTGCGGCAGCGACTTGTTCGGCAATGATGTGCGCATCTCTACCGATTAATAATAAGGCTTTGACTTTTTGTTTTAGGGCGGGGACGAGCGGCGTGAAATCCTGACCTTTACCCAAGCCGCCGGCAATCAGAATAATGGGCTGCGATAAGCCTTCTAGGCCCGCTTGCGTTGCGCCCACATTGGTCCCCTTACTGTCATTGATAAATTCTACCCCTTGCACACTGCGCACAAAATTCATGCGATGGGGTTGTGCTTGATACACCCGTAAGGCATTGAGCAAAGGCGCTAAGGGGATCTTAATGCTTTGACATAAAGCTAAAGCCGCCATGGCATTCAAGGCATTGTGCAGCCCTTTGACAGCCATCGCATCAATCGGCATCAGACGCTTGCTAGCGCCTTGGCCACGTAACGCAGGAACGACTGTTTTTTTCTTGCTAGAAATAGTCTCCTCTTGGGTGTCACTTTGCGCCAAACTTAGCCACAGCACGTCGGCATTTTGTTCCAATCCAAAGTCACCCGCCCAAGTCGGTGCTTGCAAACCAAAACTGCGAACTTCAGGCGCTCTTATATCAGCCACCATAGCGCTTACCATGGCGTCATCACGGTTGATGATTTTGATCTGACTAGATTGCAATAACGCCGCTTTGTGCGCAGCATAATCCGCCATGTCCACATGCCAATCCAAGTGGTCTTGCGTCACATTCATGACGACGGAGGCCTGAGGGTGCAGTGAATGCGTCGTATGCATTTGAAAACTAGACAATTCCAAGACCCATACCTGTGGCAATTGCTCTTGCTCCAGCGCCGCCATGAGGGCCGTCAAGACTGAGGGACTGATATTACCCGCCGCTTGCACAGTAAAGCCAGCCGCCGCTAGCATACTGGCCACCATACTAGTCACCGTGGTTTTGCCGTTGGTACCCGTCACCGCCAGAACCTGATAATCGTAATTCTGTGCTTGGGCTAATTGCTTTAAGGCGCGAGCAAATAACTCAACTTCACCGATGATTTCAATCTTGTGCTGCTTAGCTTTTTGTAAAAAGTGTTTAATCTCGGCTTGGTTAGGGGACAAACCTGGACTGAGTACAATCGCATCCACATCTTCTAGGGGGACTGTTTGTAGGGCGTGCTCACCGAAATAATGGCTTACATTGGCATAGCCAGCGTGCAGTTTTTGCCAGGCCGCGGGATTTTCTCGGGTGTCCACCAGGGTCACTCGGGCGTTATTTTTGAGACACCACAAGGCACTTGCTAAACCAGTTTCGCCTAGACCCAACACCAATACATGGGCGGGCACCAAGAATTGATAAGACATGAAAATTACCGCAATTTAAGAGTAGATAAACCAATTAACACCAACATAATGGTGATAATCCAAAAGCGCACCACCACTTGAGTTTCTTTCCAACCGAGTTTTTCGTAGTGATGATGTAAAGGAGCCATTAAAAAAATGCGACGGCCTTCACCATAACGTTTTTTGGTGTATTTATACCAAGACACTTGCAACATCACGGATAAGGTCTCGACAACAAAGACACCCCCCATAATAAAGAGTACGATTTCTTGACGTACGATGACAGCAATACAACCTAACATACCGCCTAGTGCCAAAGCGCCCACATCCCCCATAAACACTTGAGCGGGATGGGTGTTAAACCATAAGAAAGCAAGACCTGCCCCGCCAAGCGCACAACAGAGAATTAACATCTCACCGGCACCTGGAATATACGGAAAGTATAAGTAGCTGGAGTAATCTACGCGACCGACCACATAGGCAAAAATACCTAAGCCGCCACCAACCATCACCGTCGGCATAATCGCGAGGCCATCGAGACCGTCGGTAAGATTGACGGCATTACTGGAACCGACAATTACCATCCAGGTCAAGAAGACAAAGCCAAAGACGCCCAGTGGATAACTTATGCTTTTGAAAAAAGGCACGATCAGATGGGAGCGATCCGGCAAAGGCATATCAAAGCCACTTAAGACCCAGTGCTTGAATAACAACCAGACATCGCCATTTTCGGGCGCGGAAACGGCAAAGGCGAGATAAATAGCGGCTACCAAACCAATGGACATTTGCCAAAAAAACTTCTCGCGCGAAGACATACCTTCGGGATTACGATGTACAACCTTGCGATAGTCATCGACCCAACCAATGGCCCCAAAACCAAAGGTCACTAATAATACGACCCAAATAAAACGATTACTTAAGTCCGCCCACAATAACGCTGAGACACCGATACCGATTAAAATTAAGACTCCACCCATGGTTGGAGTGCCTTCTTTTTTGAGATGGGTTTCAAGCCCATAGGTTCTGACGGCCTGACCAATTTTGAGTTCAGCCAGTTTGCGGATCACCCAAGGCCCCGATAATAGGCCAATAAATAAAGCGGTGCCAAAGGTCATAATGGCGCGCATGGTGATGTACTGAAATACAGCAAAAAAACTGTAATCTTTACTTAATGCATTAAACAGCTCATAGAGCATTTTAGTAACCCCGATTTATACTTCTAACAATTGATGCACGATCCGTTCCATATGCATGGAACGGGAGCCTTTGACTAAGGCGCTTTGGATCTGATGTTTGGTCATTAAAGCCGTGATTTTATCAATCTTGTCACAATAATACGCCCCTTGACCGAAGGCATTTACAGTTTCTTGGGTGGCTTGGCCAAAACAAAATACAAAATCAATGCCCTGATGTTTTGCATAGGCGCCCACTTCGGCATGCATAGCAGGTCCATTCTCACCAACCTCAGCCATAGAACCCAACACTAAGGCCTGTGGATGCGGCAAGGTTGCCAAGACATCGATGGCAGCACGCACTGAATCAGGGTTGGCGTTGTAACTATCGTCAATTAGAATTTTGTGCGCTTGCCAAACATGCGTTTGCATGCGGCCTTGGACAGCGGCAAACTGCTGCAAACCACACTCAATATGATTTTTGTCTATACCCGCCGCGGCGCAGGCACTGGCAGCAGCCAACGCATTGCGGACATTATGCAGACCCTGTACTTGTAATTGCACCGCTTGCTGCTGGCCTTGACAATGCCACTCAAAATTCATCCCTGTCGCGAGCCTATGAATCTGCGTTGCATAACTTTGCGCCGAAGGTAGCAGCCCAAACGTATGTGTGTTAAGACCAGGGTGTTGCTCAACGATACGACGCCAACAATCACTATAGGTTTCGTCATCAGGATAAATCGCCGTACCTTGATCTCTGAGATAATGAAATACCGAGCCGTTTTCGAGGGCAACTGCCTCAACGCTTTGCATAAATTCCTGATGCTCGCGCTGAGCATTCGTCACTAAAGCCACACTTGGCTGAACCATATGAGCTAACACCGCAATCTCATTAGGATGATTCATACCCAACTCAATGACCGCTGCTTTGTGCGACGGGCGCAAACGTAATAAGGTCAAAGGGACGCCAATGTGATTATTGAGATTGCCTGCCGTGGCTAAATAATGCGGCTCACCATAGGTTTGCTTAAGGATCGAGGCAATCATCTCTTTGGTCGTGGTTTTACCATTGCTGCCCGTCACAGCTATGATTGGAATAGTAAAGCATTGACGCCAAGCTCTGGCCATCACTTGCAAGGCATATAAGGTATCCGCGACTTTAATTTGCGGCAAATCAAGCTCTTCATTGACGGTTTGTACTACCGCCGCCAAGGCTTGTTTTTCTTGGACTTGTGCCAAGAAACGATGAGCATCAAAATTTTCACCCTTGAGTGCAATGAATAACTCATTGTTTTGTAGCTTGCGTGTGTCTGTCGCGATGCTTGGCGCCGTCCGTAATAACAGGCCTAAGCGTGCCCATTCACGATCATCAGAAAAACGCCGTTGCCCCTTAATCTCTTGATAAGTCTCATGACCTTTACCCGCGATTAACACAATATCTTGGGCTTGAGCCTTGAGGGTAGCTAGCAAAATACTGTAAGGGCGCTCAACATCGGCATGTTGTAGCTGCGTAGGAGCACCTTGCAGAATATCTTGAATAATGGCGGCGGGTTCTTCAAAGCGCGGATTGTCACTCGTGACATAGGCCATGTCAGCGGCTTGCGCGACAATCTGCCCCATTAGCGGACGCTTGCTGCGATCACGATTACCCCCACACCCAAAGACACAATGAATCTGACCGCCACGCTCTTGGGCGATGGGCCGTAACGCCTCTAAAACGCGCTGCAAGGCATCAGGTGTATGAGCATAATCCACCATCACTAATGGCATGGCGGCTTGACTAGTCCTTGTGCTTGGCAAATGAATGTGTTGCATCCGCCCTTCAACAGGCACTAACTGTGACATTACTGCATCGAGCGCCTGCTCTGGACAACATTGTTGTAGTACGGCATAGACCAGTAATAAATTGCTAAGATTATGGCAACCCAAAATAGGCGTCCGCACACGACATTGATGGTCGGCTGCTGTAATCGTAAACGCCATCCCCTCATGGGTTACTTGATAATCACTCGCATGAACGCTAGCGTCTAAAGCCGTTGCACTATAGCTAATTTTGTGCTGGGCTTGGCAATTTGCATATATTCGTTGACCGGCCGCATCATCAAGATTAATGATGGCATTTTGTAATTGTGGCCACTGAAACAATAAGGCCTTGGCATTTTCATAATTCGCCATGGTGCCATGATAGTCCAAGTGATCTTGACTAAGATTGGTAAAGGCAGCGGTATGAATGCGAACCTCCTGCAGACGGCCTTGTTCTATGCCGATAGAAGAGGCTTCGAGAACTAAGTAAGAGATTTGTTGTTGGCGTAGTTGTGCGAGCACGCTTTGGACGGTCAGAATATCCGGGGTCGTGAGACTACTATTGATCCGAGTCCCATCGGGTAAAAAAGTCCCTAATGTCCCCATCACCGCACAGCTGTGACCCAATAAATTCAGGCCACTGGCAATCCAATTGGCGCATGAGGTTTTGCCATTGGTACCCGTGACAGCAATCACTTTGACAGACTCAGATGGGGCTTGATACCAGTCATCGGCTAATTGGGCCAGTTTTGCATGTAAGTTCTCAACGAATAAGTACGGAACCTTGTGAGCCTCGAGCTTGGCTTGTGCCTGTGTGAATACGGCCTGCGCATGGCTGTCGGCTTCTATTAGAACGGCTTTACAACCGTTGGCTAGCGCCTGTTCGCAGTAGGCGATGCCATGCTGTTGCAAGCCCTTACAAGCAACAAAGACATCGCTGGCTTGGATGTCTCTGGAGTCAAGTCTTAAATGAGCATGGCTACAACCTTGCTGTTGTAGCCATGTGATGATATCTGTGGAACTCATCCTCGATTACCTTTTGTTGGAGGATTACTGGCTTCTAGCACTGGGACAGTTTTAGCATCAGGGACGATACCAAGATGTTTGAGTGAAGATTCAATGATTTCTGCCACAATCGGACCGGCCACCAAACTACCATAGTAACCGGCTTTGGTTGGACGATTGATAGTGGCAGCCACGACAATTCGTGGTTTAGAGATAGGGGCTAGGCCCACAAAGGAGCCGCGGAAAGCACTATGGCTATAGGCACCATTCACAATCTGTCTAGCCGTACCACTCTTGCCGCCAATACGATAGCCTTCTACTTTGGCTTGAATTTTGGTACCGGTAGCTCCTGCCGCCGCTTCAAGCATATTACGTACATCGATGGCGACACTAGGGCTATAGACTTGTACACTTGTTGGTCGTTGTTTATTTTTGATGAGGCTAAGCGAAATCATATCGCCATCGCGCGCCAAAGCGGTGTATGCATGGGCAATTTGCAACAAGGACACTGAGACGCCATAACCATAGGACATGGTCGCTTTTTCGATGAGTTTCCAGCGCTCCCAAGGACGTAAACGGCCAGGCGCCGCGCCAGGGAAACCAATATCTGGACGTTGACCAAAACCAAGTGCCTGAAAGACTGTCCACATTTGTCTGGAGTTCAAACGCTCAGAAATCATGGTCATACCGATATTAGAAGAACGACGCAAAATCCCGGCGACATCTAGCGTACCGTTCCAACGACTCACGTCAGTAATCGTATGACCTTGGTATTGGTAGCGGCCATTACCAGTAGCGAATTTTTGGGTGCGGGTAATCGCCCCTGAATCCAATGCTAACGCCGCCACTAATGGTTTAATAATCGAGCCTGGCTCAAAAGTATCTGTAATGACGGTATTGCGCAGTGCCTTACCTTTGCGCGCAAAGGGATCGTTCGGATCATAAGAGGGATAGCTCACCATACTCAGGATCTCACCAGTGGTCGTATCAATCACCACGGCGCCACCGGATTCTGCTTGGTGTTCTTTGACGGCTTTCTCAACAGCCTTGTAGGCGATCAACTGTAATTGGCTATCGATAGTAAGTTTGACATTTTCACCATCCTTGGCCGGTTCAGCATTAAACACATCTTGTACCACACGACCGAGGCGGTCTCGCAAGACCACACGTTTACCCGGCGTACCATTGAGACTGCCATTGAGTTGTTTTTCGAGGCCCTCAATACCGAGGTTTTCAATATTGGTAAAGCCGACGATGTGCGACATTAACGGCCCTTGTGGGTAGATGCGTTTGACCTCGGGTGAAAAATAAATACCAGGGATTTTGGCGGCTTTAAGAATCTCTACATTAGCCATAGGCACTTGGCGTTTGAGATACACAAAGGTCTTGCCTTGATTTTTGGTCACGCTTTTTTGGATGTCCACAGCCTTGAGACCCGTTTGCTGAGACAAGGTTTTAAGCTGCGACATAGACGCCTGAGCCACCTCGTCTGGAATCATCCAAACCCCTGATACAGGAATACTAGTGGCTAAGAATTGACCATTTCGATCCTCTATACGGCCACGAACCGGTGGCAAAGTGATTTCACGTTCGTAACGTTTTTCGCCCTCGGCGCGGTAAAAACCACTTTGTGAAAACTGTTGAAAAGCAGCGACCCCTACCAAGACAATAATCGCGAGGATTAAGATGGCAAAGACCCATTTGCTGCGCTCAGCAAAGTACTCTTGCGATAACACAGGCGTGCTGTAACGATTATTTGGGGAGTGATGGATGGCACGTGGTGAGGGTCGAGAATTGCGCGTATAGGAATTGCGGGACTTACCGACAGGTCGATGTTTGAAAGATTTTTTGTTATCCATGTTAGTTTCCCTTGACCTGTGGTTTGAGATGTTCGACGGGTGCTAATTCAGATTCGGGTAAATACAAAATGTCGTTCACCGAAGGCGCTTGCATATCGAGTTTTTCGGTGACGACCTTATTGACGCTCATCGTATTGGTCAGATTGGCGCGTTGTAATTCCAAAAAACGCCAATCCGTTTGTAATTTCTTGGTACTTTTGGCCTCACGCTCAATATCGATATAGAGCTGGCGCTGCTCATAACGCACCGTAACGAGTGTGACTGCACTGTATAAGAACAAGGCGATTAGACTAAATAAAACGAGCTTGCTCATTGGCTGACCTCCGCCGTGGTGCGTTGCGCCACCCTGAGGGTGGCTGAACGGGCGCGTGGATTATCGCTGACCTCTTGGGCAGAGGCCTTGAGCTTGCCTAAATTAAGCAGCTGCGGCGGCGGCAATTGATCCTGCCTTAGGGGCAAACGCGCCAACTCCGCATCTAGCTTAGAAGCCGCAGCAATGGCTTGCTTAACCATACGATCCTCGAGGGAGTGAAAACTAATCACCGATAATCGACCACCCGCTTGCAATAAGCCTAGTACAGACGAGAGGGTGCTAGCGAGTTGCGATAGTTCTTGGTTGAGGTAAATCCGTATAGCTTGAAAGGTCCTTGTAGCCGGATGTTGCCCTTTTTCACGCTGCCTGACCGTATTTGCGACGAGCTCGGCAAGTTCGAGCGTAGTGCGCAACGGTTGGGATTGGCGGCGATTTGCAATCGCCTTTGCAATCTGGAAAGCATACCGTTCTTCGCCATAATCTTTTATCACTCCTTTCATGTCATCAATGCTGGCCTGAGCCAACCACTCTGCCGCAGTCATCCCACGACTTGTATCCATCCTCATGTCCAGCGGACCATCCCGCATGAACGAAAATCCTCTGGTAGCGTCATCGATTTGCGGCGATGACACGCCTAAATCCAACATAATGCCGCGGACGTGGCCAATCCCATTGTCGGCCAGGACTTGCGGCATCTGTGCAAAACCTTCGTGGACCACGGTCACTCTTGAGTCTTGTGCGGCCAGCTCCTGAGCGACAGCAATCGCTTGGGGATCCTTATCAAACACAAACAAGCGCGCCTCTGGGCTTAGGTGGCTCAATAAATAGCGACTATGACCGCCGCGACCAAAAGTGCCATCGACAAAGACACCACTCAGATGCTGCGGCGCTAAGGCATCGTGCACATGTTTGGCTTTGGGATTAAATTGCTCATCCACTAGGCCATTGACAGCCGCATGTAACAAAACTGAGCTGTGACTAAACTTTGTTGTCATGATTTAGAGAGAGAAATCTGATAAATCTTCGGGAAGTCCTGCTGCCAAATCTCGAGCCAGTACAGCCTCGTATTGCTCGGCATCCCAAAGATCGAACCGATTACCCATACCCACAAGGACCACGTCTTTGTCAATTTGCGTTTTGGCACGCAATTGTGGTGGCACTAACACTCGACCCGCTTTGTCAATATCTACATCAAAGGCATTACCGAGTAATACCCGTTGCACTCTCGCGTGCGAAGCAGGCAATTGGATCAAGCGCTCGCGCAGTTTTTCCCATTCGAAACGGGGATACACCAACAAGCTATTTTCAAAATTCAAAGTGAGCGTCAGACCCCCATGGGCCTCCTCGAGAAGGCCGTCACGATACCGAGCCGGTATAGTCATACGGCCCTTGGCATCTAACGTTAATGAATGGCTTCCCTGGAAAATCACTTTTTATCCCACTTTGTACCACTTTCTTGCACTTTCTCCCACTTTAAGACATTTTCATTTTTATAGCAAGGTAATATTGTGTTTCTTAGAAAAAAATTTGCTATTTTTCAACAACTTGCAGCGTTCCAAAAACAAAACCGCAGGTGCTGACCTATGGTCATGACCCTGCGGTTGAAGTTTAGTTTTGGAGTGTGGGTGGGAATTTATTTTTCTTTGCTTTCTAGGGCTTCCCAACGCGCAAATAATTGCGTCATTTGTTCTTCTAGTGCTTGTAATTGTGCCTGCAGTGCTTGCGCTTTGTCGGGACCCTCATTGTACAGATCAGGATCACTCAGCGCTTGTCCTAAGCGTTCTTGCTCTTGCTCGATGGCCGCTATCTTTTCAGGGATTTGCTGTAATTCCTCAGCTTCCCAAGGACTCAATTTGCTGGCTCGTTTGGGTTTATCTCCTTTTGCTTTCGGCGCCGCGGCTTTCGGAGTGGAATTCGATTGGCTTTTGCTAGACTGAGTGGGTGCCTGATCTTGACGTTGTTGCAGCCAGTCCTGATAACCACCAACATAATCGTGCCACCGGCCGTCACCCTCGTAAGCAATTGTTTGGGTAATGACATTATCCAAAAAGGCTCGATCATGACTGACCAACAGTACCGTGCCATCAAACTCTTGTAATAACTGCTCCAATAACTCCAAGGTTTCAATATCTAAATCATTGGTCGGCTCGTCCATGACTAGAACATTGGCAGGGCGCGCAAATAAACGCGCCATCAGCAAGCGCGCCCTCTCACCCCCTGATAAACTACTGACGGGTGACTGCGCACGAGCCGGTGAAAACAAAAAATCACCTAAATAACTCATCACGTGTTTGCGTTGGCCACCGATTTCTATCCATTCACTGCCCGGATTGATCACCTCCATGAGACTGGCCTCTTCATCGAGTTGGTCTCGCATCTGATCAAAATAGGCAATTTGCAGATTGGTACCGACCTTGACCCGGCCGCTGTCTGGCTGTAAAAGACCAAGGATAATTTTTAGGAGCGTGGTTTTACCTGCGCCATTGGGTCCGATTAAACCAATCCGATCGCCTCGTAAGATGGTGGTCGAGTAATCCTTAATCACGGTTTTGGAGCCAAAGGCATGGCTAATATGTTCAAGTTCCGCGACGATTTTGCCGGAGTTCTGCCCTTTATCGAGGGCAAAACTGACATTGCCCATACTTTCTCGTCGAGCCGCCCGCTCACGACGCAATTGCTCAAGGCGTCTGACACGCCCTTCATTGCGCGTGCGTCTAGCTTCAATACCTTTGCGAATCCAGACTTCTTCTTGGGCTAAAAATTTATCGAAGCGCGCATTTTGTTGTGCTTGAGCTGCGAGCCATTCGGCCTTTTTGACTTGCCATTGACTAAAGTTACCAGGGAACGAGAATAACTGACCGCGATCAAGCTCGACAATGCGTTGCGTCACATCATCCAAAAAGCACCTATCATGCGTAATAATTAAACAAGCCCCAGACATTTTGTTGAGCATCTGCGTCAACCACTGTATCCCTTCAAAATCCAAATGGTTTGTCGGCTCGTCTAGAAGTAATAAATCCGGTGCTTCGACCAGTGCTCGCGCTAAAGCGATACGTTTGCGGGTACCTCCTGATAAGCCCTCAATCAAGGCCTCTGGATTTAGATTTAGTTGGCTAATTAAACTACTCACGCGCGCGGGTCGAGACCAATCTTCTTGATCTTGATGATCGCCTAGAATACTTTGATATACCGTACTTTGCGCATCGAGCTCTGGCTCTTGCTCTACCGTCAGTACGCGTACACCGTTCTGGACAGAGACTTCACCATCATCGGCCTGCACCCGTCCGTCAAGCACCTTAAGTAAAGAAGACTTACCTGCTCCATTGCGACCAATAAGGCCAATGCGCTCGCCTTGTTGAATAGTAAAATTAACCTGATCTAATAAAGCGTGATGACCAAATGCCAAACTCGCATTCGTCAAGGTAATTAAGGTTTCTGCTGCCATAACAATGAATGCACCAAGATAATCGCTAAATAGTACATTATCCCATACTTAAAAATGGCCTTCATAAAGCCAGCACCGCGCTCGACTTTTTGCCTATGCGCTTACTGAGCCCTTTTATATTTATAAAAAAGCCATGAAATTAAGCAGTTAGCCTCTATAATCGCTACAATTGAGGCACAGAGCAAATCGGGCAATCGCGTGCACACGTACGAGGAAAGTCTGGACTCCACAGGACAAGGTAGCGGCTAACAGCCGTCCATATGTTTTCATATGAGGAATAGGGCCACAGAGACGAGGCTAACATGTGGGTATAGTTCGCTATACACTGATACGGCTTAGGTTCGCCGACCCGTATGGCATTTAGTTTTCTAAATAGCATGTTAGAGTGAAACGCGGTAACCTCTACCTGGAGCAACATCAAATAGGCATACATATCAGGTGGTCCGCTTGGGTATGCGGGTAGATGGCTTGAGTCTATGGGTAACTATAGATCTAGAGGAATGATTGCCGATCAATTTATTGATTTACAGAATCCAGCTTATAGATTTGCTCTGCAAAAAAGGCAAGTGCTCAACACTGAGCACTTGCCTTTTTTTAGGGCTGAGCTGATTGAAGATATGACTGGTATGACTACTTGACAATACTCAGGGCAAAACCATCCCAGGTCTTGCGGCCAACCAGTTGCAAAGCCAGACTATCCAATAGCGGCGAACGGCTGATACGTTGTAAATAATCGCGCGTACCCACTATATTGGCGGCTTGATTGCTTTGTTTGACGATTTTGCCACGACGCACCATATTGTCGGCAAAAATAATCGTGCCCGGGCGCGACATTTGCAACACATACTCTAAATACGTACTATTGCTGGCTTTATCAGCATCCAAGAACACAAAATCAAAAGGATCCGGCGCTTGTTGCACCAGCGTTTTGAGGCTCTCTTGGGCGGCGCCTTGAATGAGCTGGATTTTAGGCGATAAGCCCAAGACTGTAAAATTCTCTTCGGCTAATTGCGCGTACTCGGCTTTCATTTCCAGCGTGATGATTTTGCCATCGTTGGGCAAGGCCGTCGCCATCCAGGCCGTACTATAACCAGCAAGCGTGCCGACTTCGAGCACACGCTTAGCACCACTGATGCGCACTAAAAAAGCCAGTAATTTACCTTGATTTGGTGAGACTTGAATATTAGGAATCTCGGCATGGGCACAACGCTTGAGTAATTGCTGTGGCAGACTGTCCTCGTCAATAAATAAGTCCTCAAAATAATCATCAACCTCAGCCGTAAGTTCCTCTTGAATCACACCGGCTGATTTTGAATGCGCTTGACTTTGCATACAGACTCCTTTGTTGATTATCCCTGGAGTGACCAATTCAGGGTTTGTTTGGCGGCTAATGGAATTAATGATTGTCCTTCAACGTAAGGGAGCCGTTCGGGAATTTGCATGTCTTGGCGCACTAAGGTAATGGTCTCGGTATTCGTCGGTAAACCATAAAATTTAGGACCATTGAGACTTGCGAAGGCTTCGAAATGTTGCAGGCTATTTTCTTGTTCAAAGACCTGTAAATAGAGGGCTAAAGCGTGGTGTGCACTGTAACAACCCGCACAACCACAGGCTTTCTCTTTTTGGTTTTGGGCATGCGGTGCACTATCGGTCCCCAAAAAGAAGCGCGGGTTGCCACTCGTGGCCGCGCGTACTAAAGCCTGCCGATGTTTTTCGCGTTTCAAGACCGGTAAGCAATAAAAATGCGGTTGCAAACCTTTATTAAAGATGGCATTGCGATTAAAAAGCAAATGCTGAGGAGTGATGGTCGCTGCCACAGGCCCTTCAGCCTCGCGCACATAGTCGGCGGCATCGGCGGTAGTAATATGCTCAAACACCACTTTGAGCGCTGGGAAGTCGCGGCGTAACGGCGTCATCACTCTGTCAATAAAGACGGCTTCGCGGTCAAAGATATCGATATTAGGATCATTGACCTCACCATGCACGAGCAAGGGCATATCCGCCGCCTGTAGCGCCTCAAGAACCTGACGACAATACTTGAGAAGATCGGTCACGCCCTCGTCAGAATTGGTGGTCGCACCGGCAGGATAGAGCTTAACCGCCTTGATGAAACCACTAGCGGCCGCAGCTTTGATTTCGGCAGCGGGGGTATTGTCGGTTAAATATAAGGTCATGAGCGGCTCGAAACTATCGGCCGCAATACCATTATGAGCCATCGCTTGCAAAATCCGCTGACGATACTGCTCCGCTAAGGCCACTGTGGTGACAGGGGGTTGCAAATTAGGCATGATGATGGCCCGCGCGAACTGTCGACAGGTGTCAGCCACCACCGCTTGTAAGGCTTGGCCATCACGCAGATGTAAATGCCAATCATCGGGTTTGATAATGCTAATTTGTTGTGTTGTCATGGAGGTACAAGCCTTTTTAAATCAAAAAATAATCGGCTTTATTTTAACGCCTTATAGGAAGTAGTTTATTTTTCTGGAAAATTTAGCTTACAATACAAATCCTAATGGTGCTGTCGGCACCCTTATGAAACCCATTAACAAGGAGCATTTATGCCTTCTAAAAAATCTGCAAGCAAAAAAGCACCTAACAACGCTTTCATGAAACCCGTTACGCCAAGCGCCGAATTAGCAAAAGTAGTTGGCTCTGAACCATTACCACGCACCGAAGTGACCAAAAAACTTTGGGACTATATCAAGAGCAATAACTTACAAGACCCAGCTAACCGCCGTAACATCAACGCTGACGACAAATTACGCCCAATCTTTGGTAAAGACCAAGTTAATATGTTTGAAATGACTAAACTTGTCAGCGCTCACCTTAAATCATAAGTAACGCGACTGGTTTTTTCTCGAATACAATCTTTGTAACGCCAACCTATGCTAGTCTTAACATAGGTTGATTTACAAAATTTAATTTTCTCCATAGGAGGTTCAGCATGTTCCACGAATTCCGTGATTTAATCGCCGAGCTACGCCAAAACGACAACCATTTTGCGGCTTTATTTGATAAGCACAACAAACTGGATGACGATATCAAACGTCTCAGTAACGATCCAGTCGCCGCCACTGCAGAACCAGAACAAATCGAAACCCTAAAAAAAGAAAAACTAGCACTTAAAGACGAAATCTACCGCATCTTGCAAAGCAAAAGCAAAACAGCGTCTTAATCAGTGATCGATTGCTTCGATTTGACAGCCCCAACGTCCGCCACTGTGCGGGCGTTTTTTTATTTACCTCTTCCCTCCCGTTATGCAAATCCTAGGGTTCACCAGCGAGCACGTTAAATAAAAGCCCCTCGCCATCGGCTAAGGGGCTATGAAGCTATGAGGTTGAGGTGTGAAGGGGTTGAGAGCTTAGAGCGCCGACTAACTTAGGGCGATTCTTTGCGAATGGAACGCTAAGCACGCTGGCGACTAGCGCGTACTAATGGTGTATAAAAAAACCTCAACACGACGATTGAGACGACGCCCTTCTGGCGTTTTGTTGTCGGCGATCGGGTCTTGGGCGGCACGGCCTTCTGTGCTCACACGCGTGGGCACAATACCGCGACGTTGCGTGAGGTAATTGGCGACCGCCATGGCACGATTTTCGGAGAGGGGTTGGTTAATGCCGTTATTACCACTGCTATCGGCGTGGCCAACGACTTTTATCCGAACTTCGGGATGCTGGTTAGTGGCCATGGCAATACGATCTAAGACAGGGAAGATGCTCGCTTTGAGATCATATTGAGAGCTATCAAAAGCGGCACTCTCTGGAATATTAATGCGTAGCGTACCATCATCCTGACGGACCGTCGTGACCCCCAGACGACGCGTACTCGCGTTATCGATGATATTGATCGCTGGATTCCAATTGTAGCGTTGGATATGGCCCGTCACGGTACCAATCCCTACCCCAAAGCCACGCGCATGGGTGACGTTGTCATTTTGTGGGTCTGGCATCGATGGGCTTACTGGGCCGGTAGATTCAGAACTGGCGCAGGCTGCCAGCGCAAGCACTAAGAGGCTGGTCCCGGTGATACGTAATAAACCTTGCATGAGTCTCTCCTTTGCGATTCATAAATCTTAATCTTAACTGAATTTGCTGCTGTCTTGACTGCGCTAAAGCCCTTAGGGGCACGCGTTAAGCCTTAGCGTCTAGCAACATCACTAGTTTAAAATCCAGATGCGTCGCCAAGCGATAGGTCAATTGCTGGTACTCAACATACCCTCTGTCAGGATGATTAAAGCCTCTTACGCCACCCTCACGACCTTCGACTACTTGGCGCTCCCACCAATAATTGAAGACATCACTTTGTTGGCGCAAACGCTCAATCTCTGCTAAGACCTTATTATCTTCTAGATAGGCACTGACGTCAGCTCGAAATTCCGATACCGAACGTTTGGCCCGTTGCTCCCATCGGTCTACAAATACACGCGCTTTTGGATTCAAAAAGATGAAATCCAATAAAGAGTTATTTTTGCCCTCTTTGGGCCAACCAAAAAATAACTCTTCAAAGGGTTTATTGAAATACAGAATATTCCAGTATCTGTCTAGGATATAAGCGGGATCGGTGATTTTTTTTACACAAAGTTCGAGCTCTGCGGGTAGACTGGCGAGCTCGACCTTGCCCTGGTCAGGATCAGAGATACCCGCTAATTCGAATAAATAAGCCCGCTCTGTAGGGTTGAGATGGAGGGTATCGGCCAAACTAGACCAAACACTACTAGAGACCTTGACGTCCCGTCCTTGTTCGATCCAGGTATACCAGGTGACACTAATGCCACATAACTGCGCCGCCTCTTCTCGGCGTAGACCTGGGGTGCGACGCCGACCGATGGCGGGCAGTCCAGCCATGGCTGGCGTGATTCTTGCTCTGGCATTGCGTAGAAAATCTGCTAACGCCTGCCTCCTAACCGAAGTAGATATTATTTTTGATTGATTGTTTGGCAATGCCAACTCCTTACTGCCAGCCACGTAAGGTTACTGAGATGCTAAACCTCACTGCTGCAGTTCAACTGTTGTTCATTTTTATTTTGTCTTTACAGAGCCTAGCCCTAAAGATTTGCAAAGGCCTTTGCTGAATCGTCAGAATGCCGAACTGTAATTTTACTGTATTTTGTTTTTTTAAAAATTGATAATTGTAAATTATTTTGATCTACTATTTAATTAATTGATTGCATTTTTTAATTATATAAATATTTCAAATATAAACTATTTTTTAAATAAACCCTCAAGCACGCTGCAACGCGGCTAAGCAGGATGGCTGGCCTAGGAATTTACCTAGCTTTACTTTTGGGGCCAGTCGCTCTATAACAAAAGATAGAACTTGTCGCTTATAAGGAGAATGCATGATGACTAGCCCATTTATTTTTTCCAAAAAACTTCTCGGTTTAGCAAGTAGCACACTGATCGCCAGCAGCTTGGCTTTTTCGGCACATGCCGCCGATGAACTCGATGGTACGAGCTGGCGCACCATCAACGAGGACACCCATCAAGCTGAGTCTGTCATCACCTTCAAAAAACAAGGTGACGGCACCTACAATGGCATCGTCACAAAAGTCCTCAAAGAAGAGCCCACTGGGGTTTGCGAAGAATGCAAAGGTAAATACCACAAGAAATCTCTGCAAGGCGCTGTCATTGCCAAAGGCCTAAAGGCAAATGGTCCGGGCAAATATTCTGACGGCCATATCTATGACCCTGTCAACGACAAAACCTACAGCATGAAAGCAGAAATCACCAAGGGCGGCATGGCCCTTAAGGTCAGGGGGTTCTTGGGTGTTTCTTTGCTGGGCCGCAGCCAAGAATGGCAAAAAGCTAATTAATTAATGGTCGCGATCGTGGCTAGTGTTTGAGGTTTTCAGCTTGGCGTGCAATCGCCACGGCCGCACACACACCATCAGCCATAGCCGTCACCACACTTGGGTGTTGCCGCTGACTTAACTCCCCAATCGCATATAGATTGGGGATATTCATTTCGCAGCTCGAAAAATCTGGAATGAGGTAACCCTTGGCATCGCGTTTTAAGGGCAAATGCTGTGCATAGGCTAGCGTGGGCTCATAGCCATAAAACACCAACACCACATCAAACGCCTGCTGATTGACCCGTAAGTGCTCAGCATCAAAATCATAAGCTCCGACCTGTACCATCGTGTTGGGAATTTGAGCGACAAAGCGCTGCCTAGCTCGCACATGACGCGCAAAAATCTGCAGGCTTTCAAGGTGACCTTGTTGTAGCAAGCGGATGGCGTTTTCAAAGGCGTTATCGCCGCCCCCGAGAACCGCTACTTTTTTGCCCCTGAAGTCATACTTATTGAGTGCGGGACTTGCACCGACAATAATGGCCTGGCGGACGGGTGAATCAGGCGCCAACTGTTGCACGGACTCAGCCCTCTTAAAGTGCACGCCACTGGCTAACACGACAAACTTAGCACTGAAAATATGTGACTGACATTGCACTCTAAAACCTGCTTGATTGGCTTGCTGATCCAGTCGTAGCACGCGACTGTGCGTTTGCAGAGGTAATTGCCACTGCTCAACGGTGGCCTGCAGGCGCTTTGCGGTTTCGAGACCTGTCATATCGCTTTGCAGTGCATTCCAACTATCAATAAAAGGGTTTTGTGCACAAATCCCGCCTACCTCTGCATTCACCTCCAGCAACAATGCCGATACCCCTAGCTGCTTGAGCCAGAGAGCGCAAGACACACCCGCTGCACCAGCGCCAATAATGATGACTTCATAGTCCATGCTTTTGCCTCATTAATGATCCATGCCCATGCTCTTTGGCGCTGCTGCGCGAACCCATGGAATTTTTGTGAAGAACTCGCTTGCATTAGGCAAGGCTCGTCTTAAACTATTTAAAATAATAGTTTACAAATGATATGGCAATTCTCATGGCAATTACGCAAATTTTTTTCAAGCAATTATCAGTCAACACCAGTGTGGGTGTCTTAAATCACGAAATCAACAAATACCAACGGGTATTGATTGATGTGAGTCTCGATATTACCCTATCGGACGACACCATTAATGACACGGATATCGCCAGTGTCTTGGATTATCGCTTTATTCGTAATGCCATCATCGAAGAATGCCACCAAAAACATGTGCATTTGATTGAAGTCCTTGGCACGCAAATTGCGCAACGATTAATTCGCGATTTTGCAGAAGTCAGTACAGTCCGCTTACGTATTAGCAAACCTGAAGCCTTTGGTGATTGTGAAGCCGTAGGGATCGAATGCATTGAACATCGCCATTCCGCCTAATTTTGTCCCCATTTCTCCTATCCACATCACTATGTTATCTGCACCTCAAGATCCTCAGCCCAATTCCGATACACTCGACCTAAAGCAACGCAGCGAGCAATCGCAACGCAAACGCCAGAACCAAAATAAGCTCAGCAAAAAAATCATTCGCGAAACCTCTAAGGCGATTCTCGACTACAACATGATCGAGGACGGCGATAAAGTGATGGTGTGTTTATCGGGGGGCAAGGATTCTTATACGCTCTTAGATGTCCTGATGACGTTACAGAGCCGCGCGCCGATTCGTTTTGAGTTGGTCGCCGTTAACTTGGATCAAAAACAACCGGGCTTTCCAGCGCATGTCTTGCCAGAATACCTGAGTAGTCTCCAGGTTCCTTTTCATATTGAAAACCAAGACACATATTCGATTGTCAAACGGGTCATACCAGAAGGTAAAACTACCTGTTCCCTATGTTCACGCTTGCGCCGCGGCATTCTGTATCGCGTCGCCGAGGAACTGGGCGCTAACAAAATCGCTCTGGGTCATCATCGGGACGATATTATTGCCACTTTCTTCTTGAATTTGTTTTACGCGGCCAGGCTCAAGGCCATGCCACCTAAGCTCGTCTCTGATAACGGCAAACATACCGTGATCCGGCCCTTAGCCTATGTCGCCGAGAGTGACATTATTAAATTTGCACGCTTCAAAGAATTCCCTATCATCCCTTGCAATCTGTGCGGCTCTCAAGAAAATCTCAAACGTGCCGAAATCAATCAAATGATTCGCGATTGGGAGCGTCAAAGTCCCAAAAAAGTGTGGAATATTTTTAAATCTTTGGCCAATACCGTGCCTTCACACTTAATGGATAAGCAATTATTTGATTTTGTGGGGCTGCAACCTACAGGATTGAGCAATCCAGAAGGCGACATCGCCTTTGATAGCGAACAATTTGACGATCTCCAAGAGGATCTTGAGTTAGCGTCCTATGAGGAATACCAAGCCCAGCAGAGCTCTAATGGCCCTACCGAGACTGACAAAGCACCCAAAAAATACATTAACATCCAACACTTATAAGGGCGATAATCACCATGACAAATAATGCGAGCGAGTCATCTTTGCAACTAAGCGGCCTCGGTAAAGAGACCCAATACCCTAGCGCTTATGACCAGAGCCTTTTATATGCAGTCCCGCGTCAACTCGGTCGTCAAGCGCTCAACAGCGCGGCTCCGCAGACGTGGATTGGCGCCGATATTTGGACGGCTTTTGAGGTTTCATGGCTCAATCCTAAAGGTAAGCCGCAGGTGGCTATCGTGAGCGCTAGTTTTGACCCCAATAATCCCTACTTGGTAGAGTCCAAGTCCTTTAAGTTGTATTTGAATTCTTTCAATCAGACGGTTTTTGACAACTCCGAAACAATGCTAGCCCTGATGCAAAAAGATCTAAGTGCCGTCGTTCAAGGCCAAGTGAGCCTGCAGCTATTTAGCACCGATCACTTTGCACAACTGCAATTGAGCGCGTGGAACAAAGACAGCTTGGCTTGCCCCATTGTGGCGCTCGATGAACTCGATATCAGTACCACTATTTATCACTACGATCCTCGCCTATTACGTTTGCAGACGCCGCACCGTCAAACCCAAGAAGTCGTTTTTTCCAATCTTCTTAAATCCAATTGTCCGGTCACAGGACAGCCGGACTGGGCCAGCCTTTTGATTGCGTACCAAGGTCCGGCCATCGATCATGGCAGCTTGCTGCAATACATTATTTCTTATAGAGAACATACTGGCTTTCATGAAGCTTGTGTTGAACAAATCTACTGTGATTTGCAGATGCTGAGTGGCGCTCAAGAATTGTTGGTCTATGCTCGCTATACACGGCGTGGCGGCTTAGATATTAATCCTTGGCGCGCGAGCAGCGAGAGCTTTGCCAAAAATTACAGCACTATACTCGGTGCAGAGCAGCGTTTAGCCCGACAATAATACTAGGCAATTGTTTTGTTAGAGGATAATTAGCAGTATACTGGTATGCATCCTCTAATTATTACAAACGCGTTAGTCTTCTTATGTTGTCCATTATTAATATCACCCTCCCCATTTTCATTATGATTGCTTTGGGGTATGCGGCGGTACGTTTTGATATTATCAATCCCGTACAAATCACTGGACTAGGGCGTTTTGTCGTGGTCTTTGCCTATCCCGCCGTGATCTTTCATGCCTTTGCGAGTAAGCCTGTCACTGCGCTGTTTGTGCCCTCATACATGCTTGCCTACGGCAGCGCTACGATTCTGCTTTTTATCGCCACCTATTTGCTCACTCTCAAATTCAAAAAAAACGGTGGTAAGCATGCAGCGCTCAATGCCATGGGCGTCACTTACTCCAACTCCGGCTTTATTGGTTTTCCCGTCTTATCATTGGTCGTAGGCCAACACGATGCCGCCGTGTTTCTCGCCATGAATCTTTTCATCGAAAACCTCATCTCCCTATTGCCGATGATTGTTATTGCCGAATCACACGGTCAATCCAAACGCGCTTTGCACTTGATTTGGGGAGCCATCAAAAAGCTCTTACAAACACCACTGATTATCGCGATTTTCTTGGGCATGTTTTTTTCACTGGCACATATTCCCTTGCCTACCATTGCCAATCGCGTCATCGATATGCTAATGATTTCGGCCGCGCCTGTCGGTATCTTCGTGATTGGCGGAGGCTTGTACGGCGTCAAAATTCGCTCTAATCTCAAAGAAGCGATTTGGCTCACTCTGGCCAAACTCTTGGCCTTGCCATTATTGGTGCTCGCCTTTTTCGCACTGATTCCGAACGTCCCTAATGAGGTACTGATGTCAGGCTTCCTAATGGCTTCTACCCCAATGGCTACTATGTACGCGCTTATCAGTCATCAATATGGCGAAGGCAAAGACTCCTCCAGTAATCTTTTAGTCTGCACCATGCTGTCTTTCTTTAGTCTGAGTGCTGTTCTCATGATTTGGCAATATTTATTCCCTTATCACTAAGACCTAATCAGCGCCCAAAAATCCATGCCAAGACCGCGAGGCATGGATTTTTTTTAGCCGTAAATTTCAGCGATGGCCAATAGTACAAGCACGCTAGCTAGCTTGACAGAGAAATATTTTGTGATTTTTTTTGTTTTAGCCCTTGAAACTCTGAATTATGACCCTATCTCTGTGACATCCAGGTTTAATTACTAATACAGTTTTTCCTGTTTTATTATTTTTAATTTAAAGGAGTTTTCTATGTCATTGCGCCCTTTACAAGATCGCGTAATCATCAAACGTTTAGACAACGAACGTAAAACCTCTTCTGGCATCGTGATTCCAGATAGCGCCGCCGAAAAGCCTGATCAAGGCGAAGTCGTCGCTGTGGGTCCGGGTCGCAAAACCCCAGAAGGCCAAACAGTTGCCCCAGAAGTCAAAGTTGGCGACAAAGTTCTCTTTGGCAAATATGCTGGTCAAGCTGTAAAAGTTGATGGCGAAGAATTGCTTGTAATCCGCGAAGAAGAAATCCTAGCTGTTTTTGCCTAATACCCTAGCTAAATTGGGCTAACTGACTACAGCTATGTCACTGTAAACTTCTTACTGAACATACAAAATCAAGGAAAAAGGAAACTATAATTATGGCTTCAAAACAAGTATATTTTGGTGATGATGCACGCGTTCGTATCGTTCGTGGTGTTAACACCTTAGCAAATGCGGTCAAAACTACCCTCGGTCCAAAAGGCCGCAATGTTGTCCTAGAACGCTCTTTTGGTGCACCTACCGTCACTAAAGACGGTGTCTCTGTCGCCAAAGAAATCGAACTCAAAGATCGCTTCGAAAATATCGGTGCGCAACTTGTCAAAGAAGTAGCCTCTAAAACCTCCGACAATGCGGGTGATGGTACCACTACGGCTACTGTACTCGCCCAAGCCATCGTCGAAGAAGGTATCAAATACGTGGCTGCGGGTATTAACCCAATGGACCTCAAACGTGGTATCGACAAAGCGGTCGCTGCCGTCGTCAAAGAATTACAAAGCCTTTCTAAACCTTGCGAAAACAACCGCGCCATCGCACAAGTCGGCTCTATTTCTGCCAATAGCGATAGCTCTATCGGTGAAATCATTGCTAGCGCCATGGAAAAGGTCGGCCAAGAAGGCGTGATCACTGTAGAGGACGGTAAATCTCTCAATAACGAATTAGACGTGGTCGAAGGTATGCAATTTGACCGCGGTTACTTGTCTCCGTACTTCATCAACAATACCGAGAAACAAGTTGCTGAATTCGATGATCCGTACATCTTAATTTTCGACAAAAAAATCAGCAATATCCGTGACTTATTGCCAATTCTAGAACAAGTGGCCAAAACCTCTCGTCCACTAATGATCATTGCGGAAGATGTCGAAGGCGAAGCATTGGCGACCCTAGTGGTCAACAATATGCGTGGTATCCTCAAAACCATCGCTGTCAAAGCCCCTGGTTTTGGTGATCGTCGCAAAGCCATGCTCGAAGATATTGCTATTCTTACGGGTGGTACTGTTATTTCCGAAGAAACTGGCTTATCTCTAGAAGCTGCTACGCTTGAACAATTAGGTCAAGCTAAACGCATCGAAGTCGCCAAAGAAAACTCTACCATTATCGATGGCGCAGGTAATAGCGCCGACATCGAAGCACGCGTCAAACAAATTCGTGCCCAAATCGAGCATGCCACTTCTGACTACGATCGCGAAAAACTCCAAGAACGCGTAGCCAAACTAGCCGGTGGTGTGGCTGTGATCCGTGTAGGCGCAGCGACTGAAGTCGAAATGAAAGAGAAAAAAGCGCGCGTTGAAGATGCTCTACATGCCACTCGTGCTGCTGTCGAAGAAGGTATTGTTCCTGGTGGTGGCGTCGCGCTCATCCGCGCTAAAAGCTCTGTCGCTGATCTAACGGCTGACAATGCTGACCAAGAAGCGGGTATTCGTTTAGTCTTGCGTGCCATCGAAGCACCTTTACGCACGATCGTCGCCAATGCGGGCGAAGAGCCAAGCGTGATTGTCAATGAAGTTAGCAACGGCAAAGGTAACTATGGTTACAATGCGGCCACGGGTGAATACGGTGATCTAGTTGAACAAGGTGTACTTGATCCAACTAAAGTGACTCGTACAGCACTTCAAAACGCCGCTTCTGTGGCTAGCTTATTGCTCACTTCCGAAGCAGCTGTTTGCGAAATCCCAGAAGAAAAACCAGCCCAAGGTGGTATGCCTGATATGGGTGGTATGGGCGGCATGGGTGGTATGGGCGGCTTCTAATCCCCTCGCCATCCGAGCCAATTTAGCGAATTTCGCTAACGCTTAATCTCCAAGCACTGCGTCACTATGGCGCAGTGCTTTTTTTTGTGTCGTGCTAGCTTTGGCTTTGTGCGTACTGATTTTGGAATAAAATACGCTCATGACTCACACTCCTAATTCCAATAGTTTCAAGAGCAAAGCGGGCATCAAGCGCATTTTCAAGGCCGGTCAGTATTCTATGCAGGGCTTTCGAGCCGTCTTTAAAACTGAACATGCCTTTAGACAAGAATTAACCTTGAGTTTAGTGCTATTTGTGTTGTCCTTTTTTGTGGCTCATAACATTCTGCAATGGTTGATTCTATTTACCTCCCTCATCATTATTCTCATCACAGAACTGCTCAACTCCTGTATAGAAACGCTCGCTGATCTTATCACCACAGAGTTTAATCCACTGGTGGGTAAGACTAAGGATATGGGGAGTGCTGCCGTGTTTTTGTCTTTAGCGCTTTGCGCCGTCATTTGGTTAACTATTATTGTTGTAAATCTGAGTTAATATGCTTTCTTTTTCTGAAAAATTACAAAACGCCTGGCAACAGCAAGATTCTATGTTGGTCATTGGTTTAGATCCTGATCTTAACCGTTTACCATTGACCTTCCGCAATCAAAAAAAGCCGATTTTCGATTTTTGTAAAGGCATTATTGACGCCACTGCAGAATATGCCTGTGCCTTCAAGCCGCAAATCGCTTATTTTGCCTCACAAGAAGCCGAGACAGAATTGCAGCGTTTATGCCATTACATTCGTGACGAATATCCGCATTTACCCATCATCTTGGACTCCAAGCGTGGCGATATCGGTACTACCGCGGAACATTACGCTAAGGAAGCGTTTGAGCGCTACTGTGCCGATGCCGTGACAGTCAACCCCTATATGGGTTTTGACTCCGTCGAACCTTATTTGTGCTGGCATAACAAAGGGGTTATAGTGCTGTGCCGCACCTCCAATCCTGGTAGTTCGGAATTTCAAACCATAGAGACTGCAGATGGTCAGCCTCTGTACCTTAAAGTCGCTCAGACCGTGGCCGAAAAATGGAACCAAAATCAACAGTGCGCACTGGTCGTCGGCGCGACCTATCCTGAGGATCTCGCGCAAGTGCGCCAGTGCGTAGGCGACGATGTGCCCTTTTTGATTCCTGGCATTGGTGCTCAAGGGGGTGATATCGAGCTAACGGTCAAAGCAGGCTGTAATCGTCAAGGCAATGGCATTATGCTCAACTCTTCTAGAGCAATTTTGTATGCCGATGCTGGTGAGCAATGGCAGGCAGCCGCGGCTCGAGTCGCCCAGCAAACCCGTGACAGCATCAAGCAGGCTCTTGCTAAGCGGTAAGTGAGCGCTTCGCTAAGCGTTGGCTAATGTTAGCCATTACAATTAGCTACTGATGTGAGCCAATCAACGTCCTAAGCCTTGCTTAGGGTCTTATAGAGTTGCTCAAGAATAAAATAAACAGCTTGATGTCTGACCTGGTGACGATCACCTTCAAAAAATTGCGTATACGCTTGTGCCTGGGTGCCTGTGGAGGCGCGCTGTGCCACCGCAAAACACACCATGCCCACTGGTTTTTGGGCCGTGCCACCGCCAGGTCCGGCGATCCCCGTCGTACTCACAAAATATTGGCTCTCTGGCGAATGACGTAGGCCACCTGTAGCCATCTCTGTGGCGACGGCTTCGCTGACGGCGCCGTATTGTGCTAGCGTCTGCGCTTGTACCCCCAATAAATCGATTTTGGCCTGGTTGGTGTAGGTTACTAAACCACGATCAAACCAAGCACTGGAACCCGGCACCATGGTCATGGCCGCTGCACATAATCCCCCTGTGCAGGACTCCGCCGTGCCTAGCATGGCCGCATTAGCTTGCAGCTGCTGACCCAGGTTTTGCGCCAATTCATAAATAGCTTCGTTGCTGATTTCACATCTCGTCATCATGTTTAAAACAAAAAAAAGACCAGTTATTATGATAACTGGTCTTGATCAGAATTGAATAAGCTTAATTCATAAATATACCACCTAGACGCATTAAAATGGCCAAGGTAAATAAGGTATATAAGGCGGCTAGAATATCGTCTAGCATCACCCCCAGGCCATTTTTGAGAGAACAATCTAGGGTCTTGATGGGCCAAGGTTTAAAGATGTCATAAATCCTAAAGATAAGCAGCGCCAACACACTCCAGAGTAGATTATGCTGCACTGGTGTGATCACAAACAACACCAACCAAAGCGCAATCATTTCATCCCAAACAATGCCACCATAATCGTGCACCCGCAGATATTTACCGGTTTTGTGGCAAGCATAACAACCAAACACAAAACCCAAGGTTAAAAATGCTACGATCAGCCATTCATTATCAAGGATATGCTTGAGCGGCAACCACAATAAAAAGGCAAGAATACTGCCCCACGTACCCGGCCCAGGCTTAATCAAGCCTGCACCGAAACCAAAAGCCACTGCAAAATTAAAACGACTATAAACCCATTTAAGATCTGGCTTGAACGCCAATTGATGAGATTGGGGATGACCGCGATGAATGAAATTTTCGGCTTGATGATTTTCTTTCATAGGCGAAACAATACTACTTAAAGTGATTGAAACCACTCACTGCCAACTCGAAAGCTTGACCGTGCTGATCTATTAATTCTATGCCACTACTCGTCATGATACTACCAATACGGCTCAAATGAAGCTGATTAGCCTGTGCCAGCGCCTCTAGCTTAGGTCGATCATGGGCAGCGGCGGTAAAACATAGCTGATACACATCGCCACCATTAAAAACCGCTTGCCGCCTAAATGCCGTCTCTGCCGTTTGCAACTCAGGGATGACAGGTAACTTCGCTTCAAAAAGCCGTGCCCCCACATGACTGGCTTGCAAAATATGATTGAGATCCTGTAATAAGCCATCCGATATATCAATCATGGCGTGGGCAATATTTCTGAGTTGCAAACCAAGTGCCACTTGGGGCTGCGGCAATTCGAGGGCATCGCGACAGGCCTGTAAGGTCTGCTTGTCGCGGTCACTCAACGGCGCTTGCTGAGCTTTTTGGAGTAAGGTCAGGGCTAAATGCGCCCCACCTAATTGACCACTGAGCCAAATATCATCACCGACCTGAGCCCCGCTACGCAAGGGAGCTGTCACCGTTAAAGGTAAAGTACCCATACAAGTGACGCTAATGATCACACCTTGCTGACTGGCACAGGTATCGCCACCTTGCAAAGGGCAATTAAACTGCCTTGCCAAGTCCATAAAACCTTGGCTAAAGGCCTGTAACCAGCGAGGTTGCGCTTGCGCGATGGCCAGTCCCAAGAAACAAGCCGTTGGCTGAGCCGACATGGCCGCCAAGTCTGATAAATTGACAGCTAGGGCTTTGTGACCTAAGCGATAAGGATCGACATCGGCAAAAAAATGACGCCCTTCTAACAATAAGTCTTTCGTAACGGCCAAGCGCTCTGTGCCGACATGTATCAGGGCGCAGTCATCACCAGGACCGAGATCCTGCTGCGGCGCCTGACTGGTGAAATATTGTTTAATTAGATCAAACTCGCCCATAAGTAGCGGAGGACAATTAGGATTTGAGGGCAGCCTCTAGTGGCCGAACCTGTGGCGCGATTTTATCGAGCACACCATTAATGAACTTGTAGCCGTCCGTAGCACCAAATTCTTTGGCGATTTCAACGGCTTCATTGATGACGACACGATAAGGAATATCAGGGGCGTGCTTAAGTTCAAAGGAACCAATTAATAACACCGCAAATTCTACCGGTGAGAGTTCATCACTACTACGATCCAAGGCGGGCTCTATGAGGCCTTTGAGTTCATCGAAATGTTTGATAACACCGTGATAAATCGTTTTGAACCACTCAGCATCAGCATTTTGAAAGGTGGGTTGATTGCGTAAATTCGCCTCTAATAGGCCAATTTCAGATTGATGTTTGCTCAGTAACCAACCATAAAGACCTTTGAGGGCAAATTCTCTGGATAGTCTACGAGCGCTTTTTTTGATACTCACGTTGAAAACCTTTTTTATTATGAAAGAACACCGATCTGAGCATGACTCTGACCGGTGTTAGGTAATGAGGCGCTTAACTCTGCTTAGAGATGCGCAGTATGGCAGAGACTAAAGACTACTGCTCATCATCGTCGAAATCTTCGTCGTCGATGTCATCTTCTTCGTCGAGATCGGCATCATCGGCATCTTCATCGGGCTCTGGGACTAACGCATATTGTAAATTGGCCATTTCGACGGCACAAATAGCGCAATCTTGACCTTTTTGTTCGGCTCTTTCTTGTGCTTGCTCGGTGGTCTCGGTGGTTAAAATACCATTAGCAATTGGAATATTGGCTTCTAGACCAATCCGTGTAATGGCTGCCGCGCTCTCGTTGGAGACGATTTCAAAGTGGTAAGTCTCACCACGAATCACGGCGCCTAAAGCGATGAGGGCGTCAAATTCGCAGGTATCGGCCAATTGATAAAGAGCAAGACCACATTCTAGAGCACCTGGTACTGTGACCACCATAATGTTGCTCTCATCGACGCCTAAATCGGCAAGTTGTTGTAGGCAGGCTTCTAGCTCTGCATACATGACTTCTTCGTTGAAACGGGCACAAACAATGCCAATATGCAGCTCTTCGCCGCGCAAATCAGGGGTCAAAGTATATGGTTTCATAGAACAGTCCTCTAAAAAGCCCAAAAAAGATGCAATACACTATCGCTACATAAGCATTGCAAGCTCAGGCTATTTTAACCTATGTACAGTTAAATTAGTGTGTCTCGTAAGCTGTCACAGTTAAATTAAAACCTGCCATATTTGGCATCTTGCGTGGTTGTGATAAGACCCGCATTTGACTAACACCGAGATCTTTAAGAATTTGGGCACCCACCCCGTAGGTGCGCAGACTGTGCACATCAAAATGATCTTGTTGGTTTTGTGCTTGCGCGTCCCAAGAGAGGACTTGTTGCTTAAGCGCCGCGGTGGTCTGATTACAGTTCATCATCAGCATCACGGCTCCGTGCTCGTAGGCCTGGATTTTTTGGAGCGCTTTGGCGATAGACCAACTATGACTGTCATCATCCAAATCTAGAACATCGATGATCGAGGTCGGTTCATGCACGCGCACTAAGGTTTCTTGGTCGGCCTGAATATCACCTTTGACCAAGGCGATATGAATGGCATTAGAGGTTTTGTCTTGATAGGTTACGGCCTTAAATTGGCCCCAAGCCGTACTTAAGATTTTGTGGCCAAGGCGTTCGATCATAGATTCGGTTTGGCTGCGGTATTGAATCAAATCTGCAATCGTACCGATTTTGAGGTGATGCTCTTTGGCAAATTCGAGTAAGTCTGGCAGACGCGCCATCGAACCATCGGGTTTGAGCACCTCGCAAATCACGGCAGCGGGGGTGAGCCCAGCCATGGCTGTGAGATCACACCCAGCTTCAGTGTGACCCGCGCGGACTAAAACGCCCCCTAACTCGGCGCGTACCGGAAAAATATGACCAGGCGTGACCACATCTTGTGGTTGCGCATTAGGCGCCACGGCCGCCTGTACAGTAGCCGCGCGGTCAGCGGCCGAGATACCCGTTGTGACCCCCTTGGCGGCCTCTATGGACACTGTAAAATTGGTACCAAAACCACTTTGATTTTGGGTCGTCATTAAGTCTAACCCGAGTTGTTGGCAGCGCTCTTGGGTAAGGGTTAAGCACACTAGGCCACGCGCATGTGTCACCATAAAGTTAATGGCTTCGGGCGTCACAAAATCTGCCGCCATCAATAGATCGCCCTCGTTCTCGCGATCCTCTTCGTCGACCAAAATCACCATTCTGCCTGCCTTGAGTTCGGCAATAATTTCGGGCACCGATGCAATCTGACCAAATTCGGATGACTCACAGGCGGGGGGTTGATGATGTGACATAAAAAGACCTCTTAAGACTAAAACTTTAAGTTAATCTACACTAATCGTGTAAACACCTTAATTGATCTATTTTACCTGACATGACAGTTGCGCGCTTGCTCAATTAACTTCTACAAAAAGCCCTTCATCACTATAAAGTCTGTGCAGACGCAAACCAAACTCGAGGTTATAACGATTTATCTACTTTCTTTTTTACAACAATAAAATTGATAAAAGCCAACTTCAGTGTACGTACTAAAAGTATAGATACATTATGAAAAGCGAATTTAGTATAATAGTTCATAATAGGCATTAAATATTAGTTTTACTAATATTTATGTTACTCTATATAAGTTTTAGGTATAAAAAAACATCCCAAAGTTATAAGAATAAAGTGATTAGCACTAATGGAAGCACTCATTGAACCAATGGATCCGAGTGCTCATACGCTTTTTTACATTGATATGAATTTGCAACTATGCGCTGTATTCTGAAATTGTAACAACAATAAAAAGGATACCCAAACATGTTTAGTGAATATGAGGTCAGAATAAAAGCTGCACCTTCTCCCGCTCACAAACTATGGTTGCGTCTTTATTCCTGCACGAATTTAGTGGAGCATGAGCTACGCAATCGCTTTCGTACTCATTACAACAGCACTTTGCCGCGTTTTTATTTCTTGGCGCAGTTATCTCGGAATCCCGAGGGACTGAAGATGGGTGTATTATCGCATCGCCTCATGGTCAGTAATGGCAATATCACTGTCATTGCTAATCAACTCGAAAAAGAAAATCTCATTATCAAGTTTACTAACGCCAAAGACCGCCGCAGTAGCTATCTAAAGCTGACACAAGCCGGTCAGCAACTATTCGACGATATGTACAATAGCTATTGTCGTTGGGTTGATGAATTATTTGAGCAGGTGCAACCGCCCTTTCACAAGAAAAGCTTTGAAGCCCTCTCGGAGGTCAGTGCAGCTATTAAGCAAACCATCATGCAACAGCAGGCGCTGCACGAATAATACATCTTTCTGCCCCAAACAATACGCTCTAAACTTAACGCCCGTATAATCAACATGGGCGTTTTTTAAATAATGAGACGGCTATTTTTTAGGGAATTCAACACTGATGTTTGAACACGAAATCAAGTTTTATTGCCCACATGCGGCGATGCAAGCGATTAATGAACATATTTTGGCGTCTCCTTCTGCACAGACTGTGCCGCTGAGGGCTTTGTATTTTGATACCCGTGATGCTCAGCTCGCTCAACAAAAAATCGCCATCCGTCTTCGTCTAGAACCTGAGGGCTGGATGCAAACCCTAAAAATGCCCAGTCAACATGACTTCAGTCGCCTTGAGCTAAACCATCGCCGTCCAGAGCCAAGTGTAGATCTAAGCGTGTATGAGCAAGACGAGGTGGTGCGCGCGCTGCAAACCATAGACAGCGAAGCCTTGCAGGTGGTCTATGAAACGGATGTACAACGCTGCAAATATCTGCATAAGCTGCCTGACGCCACTATAGAAATTGCCTTTGATCAGGGTGAAATCAAAGCTGCAGACACCCACTTGGCTGTTTGCGAAGTAGAGTTTGAGTTGCTCGACGGCGCCATGCAATCGCTGTATAAAATCAGCCAAGAATGGGCGCAACGCCATGAGCTATTGCTCGATCTCAGAAGTAAGGCACATCGGGGTCACGAGCTCGCTAGCTTTGCAGCCAAACATACCGTCCATACGATTTACAACTGCGAGGAATTTTGGCAAGTCCCCTCGTCAGCGACGGCGAACGATCATTTCAGTCAACTTATCAACACCTGCTGCACACAGCTGGTGATGGTCGCAGAGCTGCTCGATAATTATCCACAGGCGAGTTTTATAGAGCCGATGTGGCAGCAGGCCACCGCAAGTTTGCAGCATTTATTGGACAGATTGACTTCGGAGACTGATCTCAACCCGGACACACAGGCTAAAGCACAACAAGTACAGACCATACTAAATTGTTTACAAGCCGATGCTTGTGCGCCGTCTGTACAGCTGGTGCAATTAGAAGACAGTCCCTTGCAAGCTTTGTTTTTAGATATTTTGGCGGCGCAAGCTTAAGGCTGAATTAATAAAAAAGGCTGTCTCGGTTATGAGAGACAGCCTTTTTTATATCTTAAATCCGCGAACGTCAATACCTACTCACCTAGCAAAGCTGAGGCAAATTCAGCGGCATTAAAGGTTTGTAAATCATATAGCGACTCACCCACACCAATCCAATAGACCGGGATGGGACGCACACCCTGACACCCTGCTGCCACCGCCGCTAAGGTTCCACCTTTGGCCGTACCATCGAGTTTGGTGACAATTAGGCCAGTTAAGCCCAGTGCCGCATCGAAGGCACGAATTTGGCTAATGACATTTTGTCCGGTATTCCCATCTACCACGAGCAGCACTTCGTGGGGCGCTTCAGCATCCGCTTTGGTGACTACTCGCTTGATCTTTTTGAGTTCATCCATCAGATGCAATTGCGTCGGTAAACGGCCAGCCGTATCGACCATCACCACATTACAGGCACGTGCTTTGCCGGCATTGACGGCATCAAACGCCACAGCGGCCGGATCGCCACCATTTTGTGCAATCACCGCCACATTGTTACGTGCGCCCCACTCTACGAGTTGTTCACGCGCTGCCGCCCTAAAAGTGTCACCCGCAGCTAAAAGTACCTTGGCTCCGCCACTTTGAAAATGATTAGCGAGCTTACCAATCGTAGTGGTTTTACCCGCACCATTGACACCGGCAATCATCACTACCGAAGTACCATCCTCTGGCAACATAAAGGTTTTTTCAAGAGGTTTGAGATGTTCAGTCAAGACCTCACGCAGCGCTTCTTTAACCTGCATAGCCTCTTTTAAGCGGTCTTTTTTGACTTTATTGCGCAGGTTTTTGAGAATTTGTGTGGTCGCTTCTATACCTGCATCGGCCATTAATAAAGCCGTCTCGAGTTCCTCAAATAAATCTTCATCGATTTTGGCGCCCACAAATAAAGCACCAATACTGGAGCCAGTGCGTGATAAGCCCTGACGTAAACGTGCAAACCACGATTGACGTGACTCTTGTAAGGATTCGGCTTGGCCTGGTTTGGCTGTCAACGGCTGAGGTGCGGCTTGCTTGGTCTGATCAAGCTCTGTCGCAGGATGAGAAGCCGCCCTTGAGATGGCTTCCGTTCTTTGTACAGGTTCTGTTCTTTGTACCGGTTCCGTTCTTTGTAC
>NZ_KK211205.1:304392-385195 GCF_000621025.1 Brackiella oedipodis DSM 13743 | reverse complement strand
TCGGTTCTTTGTACAGGTTCGGTTCTTTGTACAGGCTCGGTTCTTTGCACGGGCTCCGTTCTTTGCACGGGTTCCGTTCTTTGTACAGGCTCAGTGTTTTTTACTGTTTCGTTTTCTTGCACAACCTCGGTAGCAACGGGAGGCGTTGACGGCGACGTGCTAGGTTGGCTGGGGTCATTAAGGTCTTTTTCTGTGTCTTGTTTTTTATTCTTTTTGCGGAAAAAACTGAACATTTCACTCCCTATGCTTAGTGATAACTCGAGATATACTACAATGAGCGGCAATATAACAAAATTATAAAGCCTTTCAAATGTAGAGATGGCTTTTATACCCTATGACTCAACAGAACAAAAGCTCCCACAAAATTCGTATTATTGGTGGTTCTCTCAAGCGCTCTTTATTGCCCGTCGCCAATCTTGAAGGATTACGGCCTACGCCTGATCGCGTGCGTGAGAGTCTTTTCAATTGGATTGATCACCTGTGGCAACGCCAATACAGTGACAAGGCGGTGCTAGACCTTTTTGCGGGCACGGGTGCCTTGGGTTTTGAGGCGGTCTCAAGAGGTGCTCAATACGTGCAGATGGTCGAGCCCAATGCACAAGCACGAGCGGCACTACGAACGTTTCGCGATCAGCATCAATTGCAGCAAATTAGAATTCATAGTGGCGATGCCATGTTGGTGCTTTCGCGTATGGATGCCTCACGTTTTGATTTAATTCTCTTGGACCCACCTTTTAGACAAGGCTATTTGCAACAAGTCAAAAGCTATCTACCCCAAATCTGTAAACCGGGCGCCTTAATCTATACCGAATCCGAAGCCTTTCAGGAGTGGCATGAACCTTTCGAATTATTACGTCACGGTAAAGCAGGCCAGGTGTATTATCAATTATTCCAACTCCATTCCTAGCAATTTTTAATTATCAATCGAAATATCTTATAATTAAGGTATCTCTTTAATTTTTATACAGTTTGTTATGCGCATTGCCGTTTATCCGGGGACGTTTGATCCCCTGACTCGAGGCCACGAAGATTTAGTAAGACGGGCTTCAACCCTATTTGACCAGGTCATTGTTGCCGTGGCTGCTAGTGCCGGCAAGAACCCCTGTTTTACCCTAGAGGAGCGTTTAACCATTGCCCACGAGGTCTTGGATCACTATGATAACGTCACCATCAAGGGCTTTAGTGGTTTATTACGTGATTTTGTCTGCCAAGAGAATGCTCAGGTCATTATTCGTGGATTGCGTGCGGTCTCCGACTTTGAGTATGAGTTCCAAATGGCCGGCATGAATCGCTACTTGCTACCCAATGTCGAAACCATTTTCTTAACGCCTGCCGACCAATACCAGTTTATTTCAGGGACCTTCGTGCGCGAAATCGGTCTGATGGGCGGTGATGTCAGTAATTTTGTCTTCCCTTCTGTAGAACGTTGGCTCAACGAAAAGGCCAAACAACGTCAAGCCAAACTCGCTAGCCAGCAAGCACTACAAAATAAATAATGTTAAGGTCAGCACATTACGCCGCTCTTTGGGCAGTGTTTTGGGACCGTAGGTAATAATTATGGCACTTAAGATTGATGACGAATGCATCAATTGTGATGTATGTGAACCACAATGCCCCAATGAGGCTATCTTTATGGGGCCAGAATACTATGTAATTGACCCAGCTAAATGCACTGAATGTGTTGGTCACCACGAGGAACCCCAATGCATGGTGGTGTGTCCAGTCGACTGTATTGCCGTCAATCCAGAATTTGTAGAGTCTGAAGCCCAGCTCATGCAAAAATTCAAAGAACTCACTGGTCAAAGCGAAACGGAGACTGATCCCCAAGAGGTATTATCGTAATCATTCGGATAGGGTTAGTGGTTGAGCGTTAAACGTCACACGCTTGCGTTGTTTATAACAAGTCCCATTGATGCACTCACAAAAAAGCTGCCAATCATTCAGAGTTGGCAGCTTTTTTGTATTTGATAGCCTAACTAGAAGAGGCTATTTGCTGGGTTGTGATTTACTTGGCTCGGCGTCCTGAGAATTTGCCTTCTCAGCCTGTGCTTTTTCTTGCAGCAATTGTTTGACATGCGTCTGCTGCTCTTTGGCTTCTTCTAGTTGTGTCGCTAGGTCTTTTTTAAGCGAAGCCTGTAATTCTGGATAGGTACCCTCTAGAGTCAAAGGCAGCTTAAGATTACGCACATTGATACGGACGCCGCCCATGGCGACATCGGCGACACCGTTTTTGAGGTGGACCATTAAAGGTAGATAGAGAGATTGCTTGGCCATATCGGCATAGGCAAACGCGTTACGCTCAAGGTCGATTTGTGGAGATAACCACTGCAAATGTTTAAAGGTAAGAATGCCATGATCAAGTGCCGCCTGTGCTTGCAACTGCTGAAACGCTGTGCTTGCATTCTGATAAAACTCAAAGCTTGGATGCTCTTGCGGATCTGCTTTGGCCGCCTCGAGCCATTGCAAAAAATCGACCCCGTTGAGCTTACCATCGTTGACTTTAAGGTTTAATTTACCAGATAAACTTTGTGCAATGTCTTGATCTGCGAGACTCGTCCCTTGTACATCAAACACCAAATCGGCCTGTCCCTCAATTAAGGGCAATTGCTTAAAGAGTGGCCAGAGTTGACGCAATTGGACTTGACGCAAATCACCGTCGACGCGGAAACGATCACCATGCAAATCAAAATCACTATTAAGGCTGAGCTGGCCCTCAAAGACCTTGGCTTTGAGGGATTTGATAGACATGGTACTGGAGGCATCAAATAATAAGGTTGCGCCTAGGTCTTTGAATTCCGTATCGTGATACACCAAGGAAGCAATATTAAAGGTACCCACACCACTTAGACGACTTAATAAATCTTGTTTAAAGCTCAAGCCATTACTTGGCTTAGCAGCGACGTTGGTAGCGTTTGTATCGTCCTTATCATTTGCTTGGGTTTGTTCTGGTGCTGACGAGGTTTCTTGAGCCGTCTCATCAGCTTTCGCAGATTCTTGCTGCTCGGCCTCTTCAGCTTGTTTGGGATCGTTGGAATCAATTAAACGATCTAAGACGATTTTGTCCGCTTGTAGATCCACATTTACGCGTGGATCACTAAAATTATGTAGCTCACCCTTAAGTGATAGCTTCTCGTTATCAAACAAGGCATCCATCTGCATGCTGAGTTGGCGTTGTGGCAAATCTCCCTTGATTTTGCCGATCAACAGCATTTCTTGTTGTGGGTTGTCATAGTCTTTGAGTTTAAGCTTACCGTTGATCCCATCCAAAGAGAACTGCTGACCCAAATCGCGAATATGCCCGGCAGCATCGAAATCAAATTGCAAATTACGCGCTTCGCTAGGCGCATAAATGCCATTGACCGTCACCTTACCAATTTGAATATGCCCGGCAGTCCCACTAATATCCTTAAAGCTTAAATTCAAATCCGCTTTTTCTTGACCTTCAAAATGCAATACCCCCGTCAATGGTTGACCTTGAGCCTTGCTGGGTGAAATATTCAAGTCCGGTGATTTCAGTTCCAAACTATAATTTTGCTGTTGCTTGGTTTGGGCATTGGCATTGATCGCTAAATCCTTAAGCACCAATGTGGTCTGTGAGATATCAAAATTCAGCGTTGGCGCTGCCATACTGAAGTCAAGATCCTCGAGATCGGTATGCTCTTCACCCTTAGTATTGAGACTGAGCGCTACGCCACGGCCTTTGAGCATACCGTTTTTAGTGTCAATATCAAAGTTGCCTTTGACCCCTGCTTGGCTTTGACCAAAGTGGGCATCGCTACCATTTAGACCCAGATTTAAATTTTTGGCACTGTATAAGCCCAAGACCGGATCGAATTGCAATAAGCCATTGATATTTAATTTACCTTCTACGTCAGGGGTATCACTTTGCAAGTTCGCGCTGAGCGTCGCATCAAAGGCTTGGTTGGGTGAAATACGTCCCGTATGCACATTAAGATTGTGTAGCTCGATGTTCTGGTGGCGTTTGAGATCGTGATAGCGTAGTTGGCCATCTTGCAGCTCTAAGCCCGCCACGTCGACAACAAAATCATCGGAGTCAAGCGCAAAAGAATCCTGTTCATGGTCATCTTCGGCACTCAGATTCGCTTTGGCCTCTTTGAAGAAATCATCAAAATTAAAGTTACCATCAGCCTGATGCAATATATTGACATCAAAGCCTTTAACATCGATATGATCGATCAAGAAACGATCAAACAATAAGGGCCAGAGGGCTACAGCAAAACGCGCATGATCGATATGAGCAAATTGCTCTTGGCTATGAGGCTCACTTAGGCGAATATCATCAGCGTTAAGGCCAATGCGCGGAAACAATGACAATTTAAAGTCACCATTAATGCTAAGTTCTCGGTCGTAACGCTGTTTAACCGCGGTCACGAGCTTTTGTTTGTAGACATTGGGGTCAAACGTCAAGAGAAAGATAGCGCCACCAATAAATGCAATAATCAATAAGGCGACTAGACCCAATAGACCTTTTTTCAGGAAACTTTTCATGAATGAATGCCTCGTGTTTAGGCGCAAAAGACAATAATTGCCTTAAACATTAAACAAGAAATTTAGCACATCGCCATCTTTAACAATGTAATCTTTACCTTCTGCCCGCATTTTACCAGCTTCTTTTGCACCGGCCTCACCTTTGTATTGGATGAAATCAGCGAAAGCGATGGTCTGTGCACGAATAAACCCGCGCTCAAAATCAGTGTGAATGGCCGCCGCCGCACGTGGCGCTGTATCTCCAATGCGAATGGTCCAGGCACGAACCTCTTTGACACCCGCCGTGAAATAAGTTTGTAAGCCTAGTAATTTGAAACCTGCACGGATAACCCGGTTTAGCCCTGGTTCCTGCATGCCCATATCTTCGAGGAAGACTTGCTTATCATCTTCGTCAAGGTCGACAATTTCGGCCTCGATGGTGGCACAAACCGCCACGACGGGGGCGTTTTCTTGGGCAGCGTAGTCTTCGACCTGTTGGAGTAAAGGATTATCTTTAAAGCCGTCTTCTTGGACATTAGCCACATACATTATCGGCTTGGCTGTAATAAAGCCATACGGTTTGAGCAACGCCTTATCGTCAGCAGACAAATCCATGGAGCGGATGGATTTGGATTGATCGAGTACCGCAATGATTTTTTCGAGTAAGGCGGCAAATTTCTGCGCTTCTTTATCGCCAGCTCTGGCGGTTTTTTGGGCTTTAAGTAAGGCCTTTTCGGCAGAGGCTAAATCCGCTAAGGCCAGTTCTGTGTTGATGACTTCAATGTCGGCGATAGGGTCAACCTTACCGGCAACGTGTACCACGTTATCATCTTGGAAACAGCGAACCACATGCACAATGGCATCGGTCTCTCGGATATTTGCCAGGAATTGGTTGCCTAAGCCCTCGCCTTTGGAGGCGCCCGCCACCAGTCCAGCAATATCGACAAATTCTACTGTCGCAGGGACGACGCGCTGTGGCTTGACGATTTTTGAGAGTTCGTCAAGCCGTGAATCGGGCACTTCAACAATACCAACATTCGGTTCAATGGTACAAAACGGATAGTTTTCAGCGGCGATACCGGCTTTAGTAAGCGCATTAAATAACGTTGATTTACCGACATTTGGAAGTCCGACAATGCCACATTGAAGAGCCATAATAATCCTTAACTAATTTATGCTAAAGGGTCTATTTTAACCTTAAGATCCCTTGAAATTTAAAAAAAACCGTTACCCTATTGCGCTAACTACATGCGCTGAAGCGAAGAAAATTGTCCTAAAAATGCTTGAGTTAGTTCACTAATTCTGGGTCAACAGCGTACAAGAGCACCATGAGTAAGACGGGGCCACCATTGAAGGCCGCATGAAATAACATACTTTGTAAAATCCCAAAACGCACACGTAGCCAAGCCAGAATCATGCCTGTGGACATTTGGGGCAATACCAAAAAAGGCATAGCCCATAGAGGGATATGCTCACTTTCATAATTAAAGGTATGCATAAAGGCAAATAGCAAAACCATACCATACAATATGTACGGAAAAGCGCAGACATAACGACGCTGCTGCTTAAACGACAACGCGACAAAGTAGTGTTCGTGCTTTTTTGGGATATAAACAATTACTGCAGACAATAACAGCGCTAAAAGCAAGAGGTTATACCAATGCGCGCCGGCTAGCAGTAATACAATACTTAGGGGAATCAAAAAGGTCCAAGCGGAAGGACGGCGCAAAATAAAGCGAAAAACGGTTTCTTCAATCAGTGGAGCCCATAGCACTGCCAGCAGTACAATGTCCCATCCCGTAAAAGTAATTTTATTGACAGCACCGACTTTTTGCGAGACCACAAAAGTCAATGGCGCCAGCAAAAATAGATTGACGACCCAGGCCAAGCACAGCCACTTGATAAAAACCCCCAGTGGTAGGATTCGATTCCAGTCACGCTGCCAACTGTGCGCGGTCCCCTCCAAAAGGGCATGTGCTCCCTGACCATGCTTGAGGGTAGGTTTTTTGACAAAAGCAATAAAATCCTTCCAGAGCATGGAAAACGTCACTGGTCTTGGCGTTGCAGACATTAGGCTTCCTTTTTGCAAATACTGGCTAATTGACGATTGGCTTTATCTATGTCACCTTCTAATAAGGGTGTAATCACCGTTTGGCATGACAGCAAGACAGGTTCAATAGCATTCATCTCGGTCTGACTAGGGCGATGCAAAACAAATTGTACGACGGGTTGCTGTAAATTGAGACTGCGAGGGTGCCCAATCCCGAGCCGTAAACGCCAGTAATTTGGCGTACCTAAGGCTTTGTCAATATCACGTAGACCGTTATGGCCAGCATGGCCACCCCCCTTCTTGAGTTTGACTTGGCCTGGCAATAAGTCCATTTCATCGTGTATGATCAAAATCTCTTCCGGCGCGATCTTAAAAAATTTAGCTACAGCTTGTACGGACTGACCTGAGCGATTCATAAACGTCGCCGGTTTGAGTATATAAACGGGCTGACCAAGATAACGCGCCTTGGCTATTTCACCAAAAAAACTCGATTCTAGTTTAAATGCACTATTAAAACCTTGAGCAATATGATCGGCCATCCAAAAACCTGCGTTGTGGCGCGTGAGTTCATACTCAGCCCCTGGATTGCCTAACCCCACAATCAAACGAATTGCACTTGCCTGCTGCGCCATCTTGTACTCTACCTAAAAACTAAACAAAAAAACCCTTGCATGAATCATGCAAGGGTTTGCTGCAACTACTCTGTGCATTATACACAACTGCTAAGCGCTAAAAACACATTGTTGCTGTTGCAGCCATTTATGCTTACTCTTGACCTTCAGCGTTATCATCTGCTTGATCGTTATCAGCAGACTCTTCTGCCTCTTCGCCTTCAGCGTCGGCATCCACGTCTTCATCCAAGCTTGGATCTTCAGTGATTTTAGCGGCTGTCGCCACTGTTTCTTCTTCGCTGATTTGGAAGGTAACGCCTTCTGGGGCTTTGAGATCGGCAACTGTGATCACGTCACCATCGTGCATACCGCTCACATCAACTTCGATGTGTTGAGGGAGGTTACGTGGCAAGCAAGTGATGCTGATTTCGTACATAACGTAAGAAATAGATGCATCTTCTTCTTTGACGGCTGGAGATTCTTCCTCACCAAAGAAGTTAAGAGGTACGACCGTAGAGATTTCTTCGCCTGCACGGACACGTTGGAAGTCAACGTGAAGAACTTTTGGTTTGTAGGCATGCCATTGCACGGCACGCAAGAGGACTTTTTCGCTTTCACCATCAATTTGCAAATCTAGCAATGATGAACGGAAAGATTCTTTGCGTAAAGAATGGAAAATCTCGTTGTGATCTAACTCGATATTGACTGGCTCTTTGTCGCCACCGTAAACAATCGCTGGGACACGACCTTCGCGGCGCAGGCGGCGGCTCGCACTCGAACCCTGAACGCTACGTTTAGTTGCTGTTACTTTCATGTAATACTCCAAATAAATAAAATCAATCGTTGATTGATAAAAAAGTGTTTCTAGACAGAAACTAGCAGATTTGCCGCGACCAGCAAATCTGCCGTATTATTACCGCTTGCTCAAAGTGCAAACGATAAGAATTCTAGGGACTCAGTCCCGTGCCCAACACGGGCGACTTATTGATCGTCAAATAATGAGCTGACGGATCCCGCAAAAGCAATCCGAGAAATCGTCTCGCCAAGCAAGGCTGCAGTAGAAAGCTGACGAATCTTAGTGCATTCAGCAGCCTCTTGACGCAATGGAATCGTGTCGGTAACGACTAATTCATCTAAGGCAGAGCCACTGATGCGCTCGACCGCTTGACCGGATAACACGGGATGCGTGCAATACGCATAAACAGCCGTTGCACCGCGTTCTTTGAGGGCCGCGGCTGCTTTGCACAAGGTGCCTGCGGTGTCGACCATATCATCCATAATAATGCAGGTACGGCCATTTACGTCACCGATGATATTCATCACCTCTGAGACATTGGCGCGTGGACGGCGTTTGTCGATGATGGCCAAATCCACCTCGAGTTGCTTAGCAAGTGCACGTGCGCGAACCACACCACCAATATCTGGCGATACCACGACTAAGTCTTTAAAGTCGCGTTTGGCGATATCGTTCAGCAATACCGGTGCGGCGTAAATATTGTCGACAGGAATATCAAAGAAGCCCTGAATCTGATCAGCATGCAAATCCATAGTGAGGACACGATCAACCCCCACACTTTGCAGCATATTGGCGACGACTTTGGCAGAGATGGCAACCCGTGCAGAACGCGGACGACGGTCTTGGCGAGCATATCCAAAATACGGAATCGCTGCCGTAATACGACCTGCTGAAGCACGGCGCAGTGCATCGACCATGGTCATAATTTCCATCAAATTATCGTTGGTGGGTGCACAGGTGGGTTGCAAGACAAAGACATCTCGCCCACGAACATTCTCGTTGATCTCTACCATGACCTCACCATCTGAGAATCGCCCCACTGTCATTTTACCGAGAGACATATCTAAGTGATTAACTACGTCTGTGGCCAAGCGTACATTCGCCGTGCCCGTAAAGATCATAAAGGGGAGATTTTCGTGGATCATGGTTTAGCCGTATAAACAAAAAAACCGTACGACAACTCCTACAGCATACTAAGACATACTCATGAGTTTTGTACGGTTCACATTTAATTCTTTGGCTGGGATGGAAGGATTCGAACCTTCGCATGCCGGAATCAAAATCCGGTGCCTTAACCAGCTTGGCGACATCCCAACGAATGAAAGAATATAATTATAGACACTTTTTTTAGTACTGTAAAGTCCTTTTTGCAAAAAATTTAAAAAATTTAAACCTGACCAAAAAAGCAACAAATAAACAACAAATCCGACTTAAACATCGTAGCCACATAAGCGACCCACAGTGACGGCAATCATGCAGATTATCTGTGGCTAAATATAGCGATGATTACTGAGCTACGTTGAGCTGATATGAGCTGATGCTCCCTATCTGCCCTGTCTATATTTGTCAGAGTTAGGCCTCTGCAATAAGGAACTTATGAATCTAACGGTACAAAAAGTGAACCTTTACATTCAGGAATGGTTATTTTAGCAATTTCTAAAATTATGCGGGCAAATAAAGAGAGGCCGCGGTAAATTTAAAAGGCATTAGCGATTGCCACGCGGCTGGCGGCTGCTTAGCGCTACCCTGCTCCGAAAAAACACGGCTTAAATCTTTGACCAGCTGCTGAGCCTGCGCTAGATCCGCCACCGGAATATAAAAATTAGAGCCCGACCCCGTCATTTGTGCCTGCAAACCCATCGTCTCTAGCGTTTGCAACATGCTTTGTAGTGCTGGATGGAGTTGGCAGGCGACTGCTTGTAAATCATTTCTAAAATGTTCCAAATAGGCCGACACACTCCGCTGAGCACAGTCTTGAAACTGTTGCTGCAGGCTGTCTAGATCAAGTGTTGGGGTATTGCGTTGCAACGTCGGGTGCTTAAAAATCGCTGGCGTCGCAATGCTTAAATTCGGGCTGATCAGCACATAAGCAGGCGGTACATCCAGCGCCACGGCATGGACTATTTCGCCAATACCTTCGACAATGGCCGCTTGTTGTTGCATAAAAAATGGTACATCGGCTCCCAACTGTAAACCTAATCGCTGCAACTGCGCGACACTTAGATTGATTTGCCACAGTTGATTGAGCGCGGCCAAAGCACAAGCCGCGTCAGATGAGCCACCGCCCAAACCCGCCCCTGAAGGAATCTGCTTTTGCACCTCAATACTCACCCCGGCTTCGGGCTTATAGGCCTGCATAAGCCGCGCCGCACGAATAATTAAGTCATCTTCAAAGCGGGCATGAGCCGTGCTACCTAAGCGCTCAATTTGAGCATCATCGCGCCTGGTAAAACGCAGTCTATCGCATAGATCTATCGGTACAAATAGACTCTGCAATTCATGATAACCGTCAGCTCTGCGCCCCGTCACATGCAAAAAAAGATTGAGTTTAGCGGGGGCCAGTCGTTCAAGTGTTTTCGTCATTCGCCAGTACTCTAGTCAACATTAATTTGCACTTTGTATTTAAGCGTGCCTTTTTGACTTTCTAAGTTGAGATGCTTAGGACCTTGTGCATCGTAATTATTGACCTTGACCGCCCAACCGTTTTGCTTGAACGATTGCAAGCGCCCTTGCGCGTCTTTTTGGACATTGCTGGCGGCAGGACTTGGCATAAGTTGACCAAGCACCCAGTAACGCAAGCCACTGACAGGCAATGGACTGCCATTGAGGGCTTGCTGCACTAAATCATCGATATTGTTGGCTTCTAGGGTTTGACCGCTGGAATCGGTGAGGGTGGCCGATCCCAGTCGCGCTTGCACCCGGGCAATGGTCGACCCCATAGGACTGGTCAGATCTAACTGTAAGCGATCATGTTGATCGAGCCATATAAAACCGCCTTGCACTGAATCCTTGTTACGATCATTGGCTTGATCCTTAACTAAGACGGCAAAACGTCCGCTACGCTGCTGTTCTGGCGCATTGGAATCCACTTTAGGTGAAGAGACACACGCGCTGAGCGTGAGTACGCCACTCAAAAGGCTAAGCTGCACGAATTTCTTTAACATAATTTCCTTTTGGTAAATTTAGTAGTGACCACTATCATACTTTAAGCGCTTAAATCATATGGCTTTTTTGCCTTACCTAGCCGTCAACTATAAAGATCGTCTGCCAGCTTTTACCCCTGCCCTCCAGCTCAAGGAGTTACTGAATAAACCGTTAGGTGAATTATTCACAGTTTCTGTGCATAACTCAGTGAATAGGCAGCGTATAGATAGTTTATGTGATTGATTTTTAGAAAAAATCACTACAGCTGGTTAATCTTTGATCAATTTTACTTTGCGAGTTTGATATGCAAGCGTTTGGCAGTATCCAGTAATGTTGGATCCGAACGATCCAATTGATAGCCTTGGTGCAGATAATCCCTGGCCTCTTTTTTGCGACCAATGGCGAACAACACTTCCGCCATATGTGCGGCCACTTCTGCCAGGGGTTCCTGTTGCCAGGCCAATTGCATATAGTGTAGAGCTAGCTGTGGATTGCCCATTTTGAATTGCAACCAGCCATAACTATCTTGGATATAGGCGCTCTGCGGCTCGATGGCTAAAGCTCGCTTTAATAATTCATTACTAAAACTTAATTTAGTGGAGTGATTGGTCAAGGTATAACCCAGGGCGTTATAGCCTTCTGAGGCGTCAGGATGCTCTTGAATCAAGTCCAAAACCATGGCTTCTGACTTGTCTAATTGGCCGAGTTTTTCGTAGTTAAGCGCCAAAAAATATTTGACAAATACATTGTTGCGATCGGCTTTTTGGGCCCGCTCTAGCACCTTAAGCGATTGTGGCCACTGCTGTAGCTCTTGGTGTAACTGTGCACTGAGCAACAAGGCTCGCACATACTCCGGGTCATCCGCTTGGATATTAGACAGCAATTCAAAGGCTTTAGCATAGGCCTTAAGCTTAGAATAGAGCTGCGCCTGTAAAATTCTGACGCCATTGCGCTTATTAAAGTCCACGACTTTATTGAGCACTTGGATACCTTTGGCATACTCTCCCGAGTTGAGATACACCTGCCCTAACTGCAAATTAGCCATATCCAACTGGTGTTGGGCATCCAGTTGTACCTCTTCTGAATCAGGCTGCTCTTGCGCTAATTGCTTAACGTCTTTTTGGAAGTCATTAAGCTGCGCGACGGCCTGATCATATTGCCCAGCCTCAGCATACACAAAAGCCATGACGGTTTTGAGATTGTAGTTGTCTGGATTCAGGCGCACCAGTTCCTGCATTTCTTTGACAGCAGAATTGTAATGCTTGTCGTAAAGCAATTCTTCTATGTAGGCATAACGCGTTTCTATGATTTCTGGTTGCTTAGCAATCACTGCCTGGAAACGTGACAGCACTTGGAAACGATCTGGCCTGTCTCGACTCAATTCCAGCAATTGCAACATAGCGGTGGTGGCAGTGGGCCCCGTGAGTGCTTTTTGGGAGGCATCTCTTGCCAAATCAAAATCATTGGCACGCATGGCAAAATCATGTTGCACTAAGAACAAGAGCGGGTCCGGTGGTAAATCTTTAATCACTGCATTATATATATTAAGGGACAGTGAGGGATCTCTGAGTTGACTAATGAAGGTGGCGACCTCATATAGAGATTTGGTGAGTTGCCCCTGTTTGATGTGATTTTGAAGTTTTTTGATAAGCCCTTCGTAGTGCCCTGCTCGCGCTGCCAAAAACAAATAGTTAAATTGGGCTTGCTCACTATCTGCATCCAGACTTTGCCATAAACTTGCTGCCTTAAGAGCATTACGTCGATCATCTAGCAAGGTATACAAAAAACTCGCCTGCCGAGCCATATAGATAGAATGTTTGGCTTGTGCCAGACTCAGGGCAATCGGCGCCGCCACTTTGAAGTTTTGTTCCATGAGCGCTAATTGGAACACCGTGACCTGATAAATATCCTCGGGGTTGGTGTAATCCTTCAGCTCAACGGGGGCCAACTCCTGTTGCGTGGCAAACGCGCTTGCTTGAGGCGCTGCTGCGGAGGGCAAATCTGCTTGAGATGAGGCTTGGGGATCTTTGCCACAGCACAGCGCCAGCATTAAACCCAGCATCTGAGCGAGCACAGTCACAGAACTTAGCATAGTGTAGGCAATCAAAGGGATTACAATAGATTTGATAACCTACCATAGTACCACGATCATCTGTTTTTGAATATTAACAAAAATGCCTGAATTACCCGAAGTTGAAACCACAAGACGTGCCCTTGCGCCCTATATGACCGGACAGCGATTACGGGGCTTGATTATTCATAATGGCCAACTGCGTTGGCCAGTACAAAGCGACTTAGCTGATCGCTTAGTGGGGCAACGGCTGTTACGCTGTGAGCGCCGCGGCAAATATTTATTGTGGTATTTTGAGCACGGCGTACTACTCGTACATTTGGGCATGTCTGGTTCTTTACGACTATGCCCGTGTAACGAATTGCTGCGCAAACATGACCATATTGAATGGCACTTTGAAACCTGTTGTATCCGCTTAAACGACCCACGCCGTTTTGGCTCGGTGCTCTGGCACCCCTATAGTCAAGGCGACGTCAACACTCATCCCTTGTTGAGGCATTTGGGCATTGAACCTTTTGATAGCCACTTTACGCCAGAGTACTTGCACCAGGCCTTGCGACGCAAGCAAGTGAGTATTAAGCAGGCCTTACTCAACGGTCAGATCGTGGTCGGGGTGGGCAATATTTATTGTTCAGAAAGTTTATTTTTGGCGGGCATCCATCCTAAAACCCGAGCTCATCGTATCAGTCTGGCTCGCTGCTATAAATTACACCAAGCGATTCTCGAGACCCTCACAAAGGCGCTCGAAAGTGGTGGCAGTACGATGCGCGACTTTATCAGTCCTGATGGCCAGCCAGGCGCTTATTTTGAGATACATGCCCTGGTCTACAATCGTGAGGGCTTAGCGTGTAAGCGTTGCGCCAAACCCATCAAAAAAATCATACAAAATCAACGAGCCACGTATTATTGCAGTGCGTGCCAACACTAAAACCGAACGCACTGCTAGCGGTGCTTGTGACATTGCACGACACAACACCGTCCTAGCCATTTAGTACTCAAAATCAACACTGCTGATGACTTTGCCTGGGTTCATCAAACCATAAGGGTCAAGCGCGCGTTTGATACGGCGCATTAAGGCAATTTCGACCTCGTCTTTATAATCAGGCAAAATGCTTTTTTTGAGTTGACCAATGCCATGCTCGGCACTAATAGAACCATTAAAAGCCGCTACCTGATCATAAACAACTTTAAAAGCGGCTTTTTGATTCTCGAGAAAGCCCTGCTCTTGGCCAATAGGGGCGCCGATATTGTAGTGAAGATTACCATCCCCCAAATGTCCAAACACAATGTGCCGCACACCAGGAAAATGTTGTTGCAATAAGGCATTGGTGTCTTTAACAAAGCGCGCAATCTCTGAAATCGGGATAGAAATATCGTTTTTGATGCCTTGACCCGTTTTGGCTTCGGCCAATGGAATACTTTCTCGCAAATGCCATAAATCATGACTTTGCTGTAAAGACTCAGCAATGGCCGCGTCGATGACTAAGCCGTCTTCCATAGCCTGACCCACCACTTTTTCAAAAAGTTCACGAGCATGTTGCTCACTCTCGGCATCAGAAATTTCGAGCAAAGCATACCAAGGACTTTGTAAAGCGAAGGGCACGGGCAAGCCAAAGCAATCGACTACACGTTGTAAACAATAATCTGACATCAATTCAAACGCTGTCAAACTAGCACCAAATCCGTAGCTGGCACGATTCAACACTTGGACGGCGGCATCAATCGATTCAAAGGCTAATAAGGCTGTGCACGTGCCCGCAGGCAAGGGATATAGCTTAAGCGTAGCTGCTGTAATAATGCCTAAGGTTCCTTCAGAACCAATATATAAATCGCGTAAATCGTAGCCGGTATTATCTTTGCGTAAGCTGCGTAGGCCGTTCCAGATGTCTCCTTCGGCAGTCACAACCTCGAGACCTAACGTCAATTCTCGGGTATTGCCATAGCGAAGCACTTGAGTGCCGCCCGCATTAGTGGCCAAGTTACCACCAATGCTGCAACTGCCCTGTGCCGCTAAACTCAAGGGAAACAAACGCCCCGCTTGTCGAGCGGCTTCTTGGATGGTTTGCAAAATACAACCCGCTTGCACCGTTATGGTGTTGTTGTCGGTATCGATATTGAGGATTTGATTAAGCCGCATTGTGGAAAGCACTACGGCATCGCCCTTGTTGGAAGGTGTGGCACCACCGCACAGACCGGTATTACCACCTTGAGGCACGATCGGAATTTGATAATTAAAGCAAGCGCTGACAACCTCGGCGATTTCTTGACTATTGGCGGGACGCACCACAGCGAGACATTTGCCGCTGTAACGATGGCGCCAATCAGTAAGATACGGCTCTGCGCTCTCACCCTGCAATACATGCTCTGGACCGACAATGGATTCTAATTCGTGCAACAAGCTCATCTTGGACTCTGTATTAGTAATTAATTGGGCAAACCATAATCTTTCATTATAAGGTGAAAAAAATGATTTTGGCCCAAAGGCGTTGCACAATATCACACCATCCATGCAGCACTTACGGTCTTTTTAGAGGTAAGCCAAACGGTCCGTGTCTGCCTACTGGTAGCTTTCATGCCTGAGCCGATAGTTGCTATAATCAATTTTTTATCACTATTTTGCTGACTATTATGACCCAGTCTACTTCTCATCAAGCGACAGGCTTGGCGCTACCTAGCAATGTTTTTAAAGCCTATGATATTCGTGGCATCGTACCCGATCAGTTAAATCCCCCATTTGCTTATCTATTGGGTCGTGCCCTTGCTGTCCAAGCACGTCAACATGGTATTGAACAGGCCGTGGTCGGCTATGATGGCCGGCATAGTAGCCCAGAACTCTCTAGTCATTTAATCCAAGGTATGAATGCTGAGGGTCTAAATGTAGTGCTCTTGGGTCAAGTGCCAACGCCTTTAGTGTATTTTATGGCTTACTCCAAAAATATCGGCGTGGCGGTGGCGATTACGGGGAGCCACAACCCCCCACAATACAATGGCTTTAAGATGATGATGCAAGGCAAAGCCATTTATGGCGAGCAAGTAACGGCGCTCCGAGAGCTCATGCAATCCTTGCAAGGTCAAGAAACATCGGCGCAAAGCGTTGGTCAATGTCAGCAAGTGACTATTATCGATGATTATGTTCAACGCATTGTTAGCGATGTAAAATTAGCGCGCCCTATGCATATTGCTATCGACTGTGGTAATGGCGTTGGAGCGGCTGTTGCACCACAACTCTTTAAAGCCCTGGGCTGCCAGGTCGATGAGCTTTATTGTGATGTTGATGGTGATTTTCCTAACCACCACCCCGATCCAGCCGATCCTCATAACCTCGAAGATTTAATTCATCACGTCCGCACGACGGATTGTGAACTAGGTTTAGCTTTTGATGGTGACGCCGATCGCTTAGGCGTCGTGACCAAAAGCGGCCAAATCATTTGGCCCGATCGGCAACTCATTTTGTTTGCCCAAGATATTTTGCAACGCCATGCAGGGGCGACCGTGATCTATGACGTGAAATGCAGTCGCCACGTTGCCCTAGAAGTCGAGAAAGCGGGTGGTCAACCTTTAATGTGGAAGACAGGTCACTCGCTTGTCAAATCCAAACTGGCAGAGACAGGCGCCCCTTTAGCTGGCGAAATGAGTGGTCACACCTTCTTTAAAGAACGATGGTATGGTTTTGATGACGGTTTATATAGCGGCACACGCTTACTCGAGATTCTGTCCAAACACGGCAACCCGAGTGAGGTGCTCGAAGCCATTCCGCAAGACTTATCAACACCTGAACTCAAACTACAACTACAAGAGGGGCAAGCGCACCCATTAATTGCACGCCTACAAGCCGAGGGTCAGTTCCCGAGCGCCAAATCCTTAGTCAAAATCGACGGTGTCCGCGCTGAATATGAAGATGGTTTTGGGTTAGCTCGCGCCTCCAACACGACGCCGGTGATTGTCTTGCGTTTTGAGGCTCAATCAAAAGAGGCTTTGCAGCGTATCCAAGCAGAATTCAAAGCCGCCATCGAGCAGCTGTTGCCCGACGCCAAATTACCTTTCTAACGTTTTACCTGTGAGTAAGAACTAGGAAGTTAACAAGTCTCGGTAAATTTCTATTTGCCGAGACACAATTTTTTGTTCATCAAAAACAGTTTCCGCCAGCTGACGTCCTGCTTTCCCAAAGCGTTGTCTGAGTTCATGATCATTGGCTAGACGTTGCACCGCTTGAAACAAGGCAGTGGCATTTTTGGCGGGTACTAATAAACCCGTTTGCTCGGCGATAATCGCATCGCGACAACCTGGCACATCAGTGGTCACAATAGCACGCGCGCAAGCACCCGCTTCTATGAGTGACTTAGGCAGCCCCTCACGATAGGATGGCAAGACCGCAATATGACAATTCTGATAGAGCGCCGCCATATCCTTAACCTCACCTAAATAATGAATATGCTGCTGATAGTTAGCCAATTCTTGTGCCGTGACCGCGCTTGGATTGCCTGGATCTAAGGCCCCTGCTAATTGCCATTCAAGCGCAGGCTCTTGCTGAGCGCTCAACTGCGCCGCCTGCACATACTCTTGCACACCTTTGTCTTTGAGTAAACGCGCAGCCATGACTACTTTAAGCGGTGGCAACGCTGGTTCGGGGGTCGCTTTAAAGAGATCGAGATCAACCCCTGAGCCTTTGATCAAAACAATTTGTTGCTCATCCAGCGTCGCTAACTGTTTAAGTGTGGCAGCGTCGTTTTGGTTTTGCACAATGATACGCGCATGCTTGTGCGCCAAGGCGAGACGATATAAATGGCGAGTAATCCATTGTGCTGGATGGAATCCCTGCTGGCGTGTAAACAGATAACCCAAGCCTGAAATCGCAAACACGACTGCCGGAACCTTGGCCATGCGTGCGGCAATGCCCCCGTAGAGCACAGCTTTAATGGTGACTAAATGCACCAGGTCTGGCTGCACTTTTTTAAATAGCTGATAGAGGGCATAAATCGTGTGCAGTTCTTGTTTGGGATTCATACCACTGCGAGACATAGGTATGACAAAATGTTCAAACCCTAAATCCTTAATTTTTTGTACACTCTGACCGGCCATAGTGGCTATCACCACCTGATAACCTTGAGCCTGCGCCGCCTGGGCAATATTGAGTCGGTGTGACAAGAAAAAGGCGGGATTGTTAACCACCATTAGAATTTTTTTAGTGCTCATAAACTTCTTTCCAAACGGCTTCGTAGCGGCTCACCATGGCTTGCAAACTAAAGTTTTGTAAGATGTGCTCTCTGGCGGCAGTTGATCGAGCTTGACGCTCTGGCGTTTGCAAACTGTCTAGCGCCTCTTGAATCGCCTTGGCCATGGCTTTGGGATCCGAGGGTGGAACCACCCAACCCGTATCGGCGACAATTTCAGCGGCGTCTCCGACATCCGTCACCACACAAGGGGTGCCACAAGCCATGGCTTCGGCCACGACATTGGGAAAGCCCTCCGCCATACTAGAGAGGACATGGATGTCCATAACATTCATAAGTTCCGGCACATCACTACGACTACCAAGTAAGATGACTTGTCCCAAAACATTATGCTCAGACAAAAGCCGAATCAATTCCGCATTGTCCGTACTCATATCTTTACCAATTAATAAGCATTTAAAGTCGTATTTTTGTTGTGCACACAAGGCTAGTGCCTTGATTAAATTGGCATGGTCCTTTAGCGGATTCCAACGCGCCACAAAGCCAAGTACGGGCTCATCTTTTTGGATACCGAGCTGATAACGCCCATCCTGTCTGGCCTGTTCGTCACTATGCCAACGGCTCATGTCATAGCCATTCGGAATCACCTGCATTTTATTTTTTTGATAGTGCCAGAGCGCGTGTCTACGTTTGGCTTGGTGAGCACAGCAAATGATTTTTTTGGGAATAAAATAAGATGTCCAGCCAAAATAGCGGGCTAAAAAATAGGATGAACGGCTGCTTTTTTCGAGATTAGCACCAGAGTTACGAATACCCCAAACGATGTTTTTTATGCCGACTAAACGTGCGGCCATGCCACCAATAAAATCGGCGTGATACATCCATGTCTGCAACACATCTGGGGCCTGTTGTTTGAGTGCTCGCATTAAGCGCTGTAAGCTCTCAAGATTGAATTTACCATTCGGTAAGCCCAAACAATGCACTGGGACACCGTGTTCTTCTAGGATCTTGCCATAACTGCCAGCATCCGTCATAGAGATCACCACATGTTGCTGCTGCGGGGCATTTAGCACCAGTCGCATGAGTACGTTTTCGGCGCCACCTTGTCCTAAGCCACTAATCAGATGAACAACTTTTAGTTTTTTTTGCATGAGGTCACCAACTCTAAGTCTGCAAATAATTTACGCCAATCCTCAAGTACGGCTTCTAGACTGTAATTTGCCAAGACACTGCTTTGGGCTTTTTGCCCTAGTTCGGCACGCAACGAAGCATCGCTGAGCAATTTTTGGAGCTGTGCCACAAAGGCAGCTTTATCGTGCATGCCTACTAGCAGCGCTAATTGGCCATGTTGACTTAATTCAGCCGGCCCACTAGGACAATCAACCGTAATTGCAGGTAAACCACAGGCCATCGCTTCAAGCAATACGTTAGGGAACCCCTCCAGCCTTGAGGTCAAGGCGAAGGCTTGAGCTTGCAACATAGTGGTTCGTACTTGATCGGTTTTGCCCTTAAGAAAGGCGCGATCTTGTAATTGCAAGTGGTCAATTTGTTGTTGCAGCGTATCATGCTCAGGACCTTGCCCATAAATATGCAATTGCCAATCGGGGCATGCCTGTCGGACTTGTGCAAAGCATTCCAGCAAAAAATCAAAGCGTTTGATGCGATTTAAGCGCCCCATCGCTAACAGCACCTTGGGTTGTTCATGGCTGTTGGATCCTGTTGGGTCAGCCTCGACCTTTTCGGCTTGCTCGACCTGCTCAGGCGGCATAAATTCCGCCGGTAAAGGATTAGCAATCACGGCCACCTTGCGTAAGGCAGGCATGTGCGCTTCAAACTGCTGAGCGGCCGCTTGCGTTTGGAGCATGACGGCGTCTGCCCGTGGATAAAGCGTGCGCCGCAACCACTTTAGTACAGCAGAGATATTTTGCCCAGCCATAGGGTTAGTGCGTTCGCATACAATCAACTTCGGTCCCGTACCCCGCGGACAACTCTTAAGGGCCAGCAGCGCCGTGATATTGACATTGGTAAGAAATGAAATCACGACCTCGGGCTGTATTTTTTGGACCACTTGGCGCAAATAATAAGGCTTTAAGAGGCGCGACAAAACCCTATTTTTGGGTAATGCATCGGCTAACCACTGCAACTTGACTTGCGCTTGCAAATCATAAAAGCTTTTGTGCTGAGTCTGCGAGGCACATGCCATTAAGGTGACATCATGACCTTGGTCAGCCCAGGCATTGCATAAGGTCGCCGCCACCCGCTCGGCGCCACCGGCATTCATAGAGCTGACTAAAAATAGTATTTTCATAGCAAATTAGCTTAACATCTTGGTCATGATCATGGGCCTTTACTCGACGCTATAAGGGTAATAATCCAACCAACTTTGTAACATTAAAATACCCCATAAATGCGTGCTGTGATCGGCCTGGCCTTGCAGATGTAATTGCCAGAGACGTTGCACAGCGGCGCTGTTGAATAAGCCTTGTTGTTCCAATCGTTGTGGTTCGAGTAAACCTTGAGCCCAGTCTTTGAGTTCATGGCGTAACCAATGCCCTAGTGGCACTGAAAAACCTTTTTTGGGGCGATTGAGTAAAGCTTCAGGAACATATTGATACAAAACTTGTTTACTCAACCATTTGGCTTGCTGCTCACGCTGCTTGTAAGCAAAAGGCAAGCTCCACACATATTCATATAAGCGATGATCAAGCATCGGGACTCGGGCTTCTAGGGAATAATGCATAGCAGCACGGTCCACTTTTACCAAGATATCGTCCGGTAAGTAGCTTAAGGTGTCGAGCGCCATCATGGTTTCAATATCATGCGGTAGCGCACCATAATGATCAAACGCTGTCTCTAGCTCTTGACTACCGAGTACCAATTGACTCGGATCACTCCAATAAGACACGGCATCTCTATAAAAGGTGGGCAACTCGGTGAGTGATAAGCGCCGCGCTAATTTATGTAATTTGTCCTTTTTGGCCGACGGCGCTAAGCCCGCCATGGTCTCAATGACAGGCACCAAGCTTTGGCGCAGAGGACCGGGGACGCGACTCAGACTATGCCACCATTTGGCAATACGCGCGTACCTGTTATACCCTCCCATGAGCTCATCACCAGCATCGCCAGACAAGACGACTGTTACGACTTGTTTGGCTAGCCCCATCACGAGGGTTGTCGGAATTTGTGAAGAATCAGCAAACGGTTCGTCATAAATTTTAGGCAGATCAGCAATAATGTCTAAGCCTTGCTGTGGGCGAATATACATGGTCTCGTGTTGCGTGCCTAAATGCTCGGCAATCGCCTGCGCGGCAGGTGCTTCATCAAAGGCTTTTTCCTCAAAACCAACAGTAAAGGTTTGTACTTTCTGCTCACTTAATTGCTGCATTAAGGCTACGACCAGAGCAGAATCGGTGCCTGACGATAGGAGCGCGCCTAATTTAACATCGGCCAGCATTTGACCTTGGATGGACTGACGTAGTTTGTCTTCAAATTGTTGTACGGCTTGATCTGGACTAAGCGCTGACTGTTTGCTTTGGCGCGCAAGCTCATAGGCTGACCAGTAAGGTTTAGGCATCGGCAATAGTGCGGCGCTGATATCACTGTGTTTGAGGGTGAGAATACTGGCGGGCGGTAATTTATAAATACCTTTATAAATACTATAAGGGGCAGGAATGTAATTATGGCGCATTAACAAAGCCACCGCATCACGATTAATGATGGGCTTAAAGCCAGGCAGCGCGTGCAAGGCTTTAAGCTCAGACGCAAACATAAGCCCTTGCTGACCGTAGCCATAATATAGAGGCTTTTCACCAAAACGGTCACGCACAAGACTGAGCGTCTGCTCTTTTTGGTCCCAGATGGCGATCGCAAACATACCAACGGATTGTTGGATGGTCGCTTCTATCCCCCATAATTCGAAACCCGCTAAGAGCGTTTCTGTATCCGAGTGGCCGCGCCATTGCGGCGCTTGCTCACCCATGCGTTGGCGCAGTTGTAGGTGATTATAAATTTCACCATTAAAGGCCACGACATAGCGTTGTGATGCAGACAACATAGGTTGATGGCCACTCGGTGATAGATCTTGAATCGCCAAACGTACGTGAGCTAAGGCGATTTGTTGGGCTTGATTTTGCCATACGCCATGACTATCTGGACCGCGATGGCGCAAGCATTCACAGCCCTTTTGTAGGTATGCAGTTTTGTCTTCGGAGCCGCCCCAGCAACCTAATAATCCACACATAGTTTTTTTACTCTTAGTTCATAAGGGAATCAAAAAGCGCCTGCCATTTACTGCCGACCAAACGCATACTAAAACGATCTTTAACGTCGGGTGCTCGTTGCGACAATTGATAGCGCAACTCCGGCTGGCTAAGCATTTGTTCTAAGCCCTTGGCGAGCGAGTCTGTGGCGTTGTCGTTACTCACTAACTTGCCATCAATCCCATCTCGAATAATTTCTTGGGGCCCCACTGGACAATCCACAGCCAGCACCGGTAAACCTGCCGCCATGGCTTCTTGCAAGGTATTAGACAACCCTTCGGCGCGCGAGCTCAGTACGTACATATCAGCATGTCGATACCACCAGGTCATATTTCCCACGCGTCCGAGTAGGTCAATTTGTGATGACAAACCAAGTTGATCGATCTGCGCTTGCAGATTTTTGCGTTGTGGACCCTCACCCAAAATAATTAAACGCCAATCAGGATATTGCGGCGCCACTTTGGCAAAGGCATCAATCAGGCGATCAAAACCTTTTTCGTGATGCAGGCGTCCAACCGCTAAAAGCCATTTTTTGCCGACTTGTTTTTGCGTTTTGAGGACGGGTTCGGCATCGCTGATAGGCCAGTGAATGGCATTAGGGATCACCACATAATGAGCTGCAATATGCTGTTTGAGATAATCAGCAGAGCCTTGTGCGAGTGTCACCACGGCAGCCGCTTTTGGGTACGTGCGACGACGTAGCCATTGCCAAAATTTAGAAAGTTTTTGCGAAGGCGGGTACGCATGCTCGGTAGCAATTACATGACAAGGTAATTTGTGGGCTGCTAAGACACTCAAAATCGAGGCATTAGTCATAAAGCCAATCACGATATCTGGACGCAAGCGCTTGAGCTGTCGACGCAGTAAAAATAAGCGTTTGCTGTGACCCAAGATCCCCTTGCGCCCGAGGGTTTGCAGACTAATCCGTTGTACCTCTGGATGGAGGGTGTAAACATCCGATTCCGGAGTGCTTTCGGTAATTAAGGTCACCCGATGCCCTATTTGCACCCAACGACTACTCAAATCAGCTGCAACCCTCTCGGCGCCACCGCCACGCAAACTCGCGATAAATATCAGGATATGATAGGGGGTAACAGTTGGATTCATGTTAGTTCTAATTTAGCTTAAGATGGCGTGGTCTGCTTCTTAGGTTTCAGGCAGCTGACCGCCACAAAATAACAACAAAACGATAGTAAATACATCAGTGCCGTGGCTAGCATGATGCCTTGCACGCCCCAGGTTGGCGCTAAGTAATAATTCATCACGGCTTTGAGCGCAAAGTTAGCCACAGCAATGGCAGCCATCAAACTATAACGGTTTTGGCTTGCCATCAATTGTACTAGGATTAAAACACCGAAATAAAACGGCAACTGCAATAAACCATAACGTAGGACTTCACTGACAATGGTGGTATTTTTGCTACTAAAGGCCCCACGCTCAAAAAGAATATGCACCATCCAAGGACTCAACCACCACAACAGCGCCACGACGACTACCCCCGCCAAGACCATCAGCAAGCTCCACTTGAGGGCAATAGTGCGTGCTCTGGCGACCTCACCCCGAGCTTCAATATCGGACAAGACCGGCAACGCCGCACGCCCTACCGAAGCAGCGCCAATGCCGATAATCAGAGATAACAGACGGGTCGCGTAGCCCATGGTGGCATTGGCATTCGAGCCGAGTTTCGCAGCCGCCATTTGATCTAAGGGCGCCACAAAACTACTTGCGATTTGCCCAATCAGCATAATCCCGGCCGCTTTGAGCAGTAGACTCCAATAAGGTGAAGATAGCGAGAAGGCCGGCAAAGCATAGTGCTGATCTGCCCGGCTGGATAAATAATACAGAATGACGGCTTGCAGTAAGGTGCCGATGAGAGTACCGAGTAACAGCGGTAGCGTTGAAGTATTGCCGGGTAAGGCAAATATACACAGCAAAATCAAGATGGCCGGCATACTTTCAAGGAGAGTATTGATATGCCGCTCGCGCGCTCGCAAACGAGCCATGCTAACCCCAATCACAACTGTCATCATGGCCACGGGCGCAAAGCCTAGGATTAATTCTTGGCTGGCTTGCTTGGCATGTTCATTAAACTCGGTAGCTAAATACTGTATGACCCAAGGCCACAGGGCCCACGTCAGAATGCCAATAATGGCGCCAACCAAGAGTACCCCACCTTGCAACTGAGACAAGAATTGCTTTTGTTCTTGAGGTTCGGCATAGCGTAATTTCACAAGTGTTGGCACTAGCACGACCGATAGCACACCTACCAAAGTCACGGGTAACCAATTACTCATGGTCATGGTGAATTGGTAGGCATCCACAACGTCCGAGACACCGTAGCGATTAGCGACCGCCATCTCTTTGAGGGCGCCAGCCAATTTACCAATCAATAAGAAAAAAGCCACCCGCATGGCACCTTTGGCAATGCGGGCATGATCTGAATCTAAAGCTTTGAGGCGTTTTAACACAAGTCTTTTATTTGAGGAATTGAATATACCAAGGCATCGCTTCTGCTAAGCCTTGCTGCACATTATATTCGGGAGCATATCCCAATTGACTTTGGATTTTGCTGATATCGGCTTGAGAATGACGCACATCGCCGCGGCGGAAATCGCGGTAAATCGCGTCTTTGGTATAGTTGACACCATTTGCCGCTAGGTTTTTTTGGAGGGCGACAAATAATTGATTTAAAGACGTGCGGTCATTAAGCGCAACGTTATACACCTCAAAACCAGACTCAGGCATCTGTACAGCACTCAAAAGATTCGCTTGCACGGTGTTTTTGATATAACAAAAATCACGGCTAGTTTCGCCATCACCATTGATCAAGACGTCCTCATTGTGGATCATTGCGCCCGTCCATTTAGGAATAACGGCGGCATATGCGCCATTTGGCGTTTGTCGTTTACCAAAAACATTAAAGTAACGCAAGCCAATGGACTTGAAGCCATAGGTACTGGCAAACACACGTGCGTACAACTCATCCACATACTTAGTGACGGCATACGGCGATAATGGATTGCCGATTTTGTCTTCTTGTTTTGGGAGATCAGGGTGATCACCGTAAGTCGAGCTGGAAGCGGCAAATACAAAAGAACTCACCTTGGCATCACGCGCAGCGACTAACATCTTCAGGAAACCGCCAATATTGACCGAATCTGTGGTGATAGGATCATCGACAGAGCGCGGCACTGATCCCAGCGCGGCTTGATGCAAGACATAATCGACGCCCTCTACAGCGGCTTGGCAATCCTCACTGTTGCGAATATCACCTTCAATAAATTTAAAGCGTTGCCATTGCTCAGGCATCACAGAGGCTTGCACTTCATCAAGATTATGCTGAAAACCAGTAGAAAAATTATCGAGCCCTGTCACTTTTTGATCTAACTTGAGTAGAGTCTCGAGTAAGTTCGAGCCAATAAAGCCGGCACAACCCGTGACTAACCAATGTTTAGGATGTTGTTGCAGTTGCTCTACAACTTCTTGAAATTTACTTGTCATGTTGAAAGCTTAGTGATTAATTACACAGTAAATAATTACGAAAATTACAGACGAATATCGACTTTGTCTTTAGGTAAGATGTATTTGAGATCATAAAGAACATGCTCTGGCTTACCAAACTCACGGATTTTCTCGGCACCCATTTGTACGAATTGACGATGCGCTACTGCGACGACAATGGCGTCATAATGACCTTTTTTGGGTTCTTGAATTGGCGTAATACCATATTCGTGTTGAGCTTCAGCGGCTTCAACCCATGGATCATAAACGTCCACTTGGATATTGTATTCACCTAACTCACGTACAATATCGACCACTTTAGTGTTCCGTAAATCTGGGCAGTTTTCTTTGAAGGTTAATCCCATCAAGAGCACACGGCAGTTTTCTACCTGAATTTTACGTTTAGTCATGGCTTTGACCAATTGAGAAACCACATAACTGCCCATGGTGTCATTTAAACGACGACCGGCGAGGATAATCTCTGGGTGATAGCCAATGGATTGCGCTTTATGAGTCAAGTAGTATGGGTCAACGCCAATACAATGACCACCCACCAAGCCTGGGCGGAATGGCAAGAAGTTCCATTTGGTACCCGCGGCTTTAAGGACGTCTTCGGTGTCAATGCCTAACTTACTAAAAATTAAAGCCAATTCGTTCATTAAGGCAATATTGACATCACGTTGCGTATTTTCAATGACTTTGGCCGCTTCAGCCACTTTAATGCTAGCGGCTTTATGAGTGCCTGCCGTAATGATTTCTGCATACAAGGCATCGACTAAGTCAGCGATCTCTGCCGTCGAACCTGAAGTCACTTTTTTGATGGTAGACACACGGTGCTCTTTGTCGCCTGGATTAATACGCTCGGGACTATAACCCGCAAAGAAATCCTCATTAAAACGAAGTCCTGATTGTTTTTCGAGCTCAGGCACACATACTTCTTCGGTGGCTCCTGGATAAACTGTTGATTCGTAAATAACGATATCGCCTTTTTTGAGAACCTTACCAATCGTTTGGCTAGCTTTGACTAAAGGAGTGAGATCCGGCTGTTTGTATTCATCGATGGGCGTTGGTACGGTCACAATGTAAGTATTAGCCTGCGCCAAGTCTTGCGCATCGGCGCTATAAGTCAAATGTTTAGCGCTGGCGAGCTCTTCGGCATCTACTTCTAGCGTGTGATCGACTCCGCTTTGTAATTCTTTAACACGTTTGGCGTTGATATCGAAACCAAGTACCTGCCTTTTTTTGCCAAACTCAACGGCTAGTGGCAGACCCACATAACCCAGTCCAACAATCGCTAATTTGATATCTTGAATGTTTTTAGTAGTCAAAATAAAACTCCTGTGAGTAACTTATTCCTAAGCATATGTAAAAAATGCCGCTTGATTGCTTAACGTTTACGAAAAGCTTGAGGCAATAACAGCCAACGCGGACAACGCCATTTGACAAGGCGACGGTACAACCAAATATATAGGGCTGAGAACATCAACATGGAGCCAATTAGCAACCATGCGTTATTCCAGAATAGCGTGGCAGGCACCAAGCCGATCAAGCATAAGACCCACAAATAGGGTGAGGTCAAGGCATTACAAAAAGCGGGTACTTTGCCATCGGAGTCACGGCTAAACGTGACACGAACTAAACGTCTAAAGACTAATTGGTGTAAGTGCAAGGCATCCGGTTGATCCACGGGTACGTTGCGAATAAATCGACGGCGCCAAATCGAAAATAAGGTTTCGAATACCGGATAGAATAATACGGCTAAGGCATAAAAAGGTGAAACAGATGGATTACGAACCACCAGTAAGACGGCTAATTCGGCCAGCAAAAAGCCAATAAAATAAGCGCCACCATCGCCTAAAAATACGCGACCGTAGGGGAAATTCCAGACAAAAAAGCCGATAATACTCGAGGCCAGTGAAATGGCTATCGTGAAAATCGCGATGTCGTTGACTTGATAAGCCACCAGAGCCACCGAGATAGACATTAAGCAAGCGGCCATACCGGCTAGGCCATTCATGCCATCGATTAAATTAAGGGCATGCGTACAGCCTGCCACAGCAGTAATGGTAAACAGAAAGGAAATAATCCAGTAACCCAGAATATAATTATCGATGAAGTCGATACCGACGCGATTGACTCCACCAAAGAACCAGCAAGCGATCGCCGCCGAGGCAAACGCCGCTAATAAACGCTGCCCTGCTCCAACATCCTTAGTGATATCTTCGAGAATACCGGCCACAAATACTGGCATCGCCGCCACAAACAGCGCGGGCCACAGCCAGTTAAGGGTGGTGTTGCCAGGGTGTCCCATGACCAACAAACCCGCCAAAGTTCCTGCAAAGACGGCTAAACCACCAATCCTAGGCGTGGAGCGCACATGCGAGGCTTGAGGTTTGTTGAGATCATAGTCGCCTGTGTAACGACCATGCCAGCGCTCTGAAAATACAATCAGACCGCCCACCATAAAGGCCACTATACTAATATATAAATATTGCCAGCTGCCAGACACAATAAAATCTGCCTCAGAAACAAATTTGGGATTCAAAGAACTGCATTCTAGCAAGAAATGCAGTGTAGGTTTGTAAGTACTCGTAAATGCCTATTGCGAGATACTACCTGTTATAGCATGCTTAGTATAGCACTTGGAGATTGTAGGTGGTTTTTGCCCCATTCCGATAAAAATGCAAAAAAAACCCAGAGCCAAAGGCTCTGGGTAAAATCCACCAAAGGAGGAGGGTGGAGGAGACAACTTTGATGACCTAGCAATTGAGTCGTTGATACGAGTTGTTAATACAACTAGGGATTACAGCAATTGCAATCACCTAAATCAATTACGGAGCAAAACAAGCACATTAACAAACTAAGGAGATTAATATTGGCCAACATTAAAAGCCAACAATAGTAGCCAACAAAAATATCAAGATTCTCTGAGAGATCAATGATTGGTTAGCCAACAATATGCAGCAATTGCTACGTCATTCATTAATTTGAATTCTAGCAAACCTATCTAAGCAATGCAACATTATCACGCCCCCAAAACGCCTACACACAGGTCTTTATCAGGTCTTTATCAGGACTTCATTCGGTTCCAAAAAGCTTGCAAATTCACATTAATTTGTGATGATAAGCTGACTTAATAGTCATATGACAAATTGAGCCCATGCCCCAAATTGCCCTTAAATCAGGGCTATCCCTAGGTTTAGTGAAGTCGCCATTGCAGCAAAGGCGCCCACTTTTTGTCACGCCGTGTTTAAAAGTTTTATCTACATTCAAGGGCTGTGTCAGAGTACAATGTAAACAGGTTTTTTTATGATTAAGGGATATTTTCTGTATTATTTTTGCAACAAATCCCCTAATTTCAAAAATTTGTCATATCACTTTTGGGTGTAAGTATCTCTATGAAATGTACAACAGAATGGCATGGTCCTGACGGCATGTTAATGGTCAGCAAGACTGGCACAGGTCATGTAGTGGCCATGGATGGCTCTCTCGAAAGCGGCGGTAATAATCTCGCTGCGAGCCCGATGGAATTGCTCTTGAGCGGCGCCAGTGGGTGCTCCTCCTTTGATATTATTAGCATTCTTAAACGCAGTCGCGAAAATATCCAACGCTGCCAAGTCAATGTCAGCGCCGAACGCCGTGATGAGCATCCGCGCATATTTTCAAAAATTCATTTTGAATTTATTATTAGTGGCCGCGACCTCAAAACGGCCACTGTTGAACGTGCTGTGCATCTTAGTCTCGACAAATATTGCTCAGCGATTGCCATCCTGAGCCAAAGTGCTGAGGTGACCCATAGTATTGCCATCCATGACACCGCTAACGACTAATATGACTGATTTAGTAATAAATACGGCTTACGAAGACTTAATGCGCTTAGTCTACGAGCAAGGCCATCTCAAAACGGATAGAACGGGCACAGGTACGCGTTCGATTTTTGGACATCAGATGCGTTTTGATCTGCGCCAAGGCTTTCCTCTTATCACCACCAAGAAAATTCACCTCAAAAGTGTGATTTACGAATTATTGTGGTTCTTACGAGGTGACTCTAATGTGCAATGGCTGCAAGAACATGGTGTAACTATTTGGGATGAATGGGCCGATGCTGAGGGTGAGTTAGGCCCTGTATATGGCGTGCAATGGCGCAGCTGGCCCAGCACTGATGGCCAATCGATCGATCAGATCACTCAAGTCATTGACCAAATCAAACAGAATCCTGATTCGCGTCGCCTGATTGTGAGCGCCTGGAATGTTGCCTTGATCGAGCAAATGCAATTGCCGCCTTGTCATCTATTGTTTCAATTTTATGTGGCCGACGGCAAACTCTCATGCCAATTGTATCAACGCAGTGCCGATATCTTTTTGGGAGTGCCTTTTAATATTGCGAGTTATGCCCTCTTGACCCATATGATTGCCCAACAGTGCGACTTAGACGTGGGTGATTTTATATGGACGGGGGGTGACTGCCACTTGTATAGCAATCACATGACGCAAGCCAAGGAGCAACTCAGCCGCCAGCCTTATGCATTCCCTCAGTTACGCATCAAGCGTAGGCCTGCTTCTATTTTTGAATATGATTTCGATGACTTCGAAATTATCAATTATCAACACCACCCTCACATTAAAGCGCCTGTAGCGGTTTGATGTGTTCTTGGATTTTTATGCCTATGTCTTCTCGTCCTATTAAGCTTATCGTCGCTTATGATAATGATTACGGTATTGGCAAAGATAATGCCATGCCCTGGCATTTGCCGAGCGACCTTGCTTTTTTCAAAAAAACCACCATGGCTTGCCCAATTATTATGGGTCGAAAAACCTATGAAACGATTGGTCGCCCTCTTCCTGGTCGCCTAAATATAGTCGTCAGCTATCAAACAGATCTTAAGATCGAGGGTGTCAGTGTGGTCAACAGCCTGCCACAAGCCATTGAGCTCGCCAATACTCAGGATGCGCCGAGTATTTTTGTGATTGGTGGGGCACAAATTTTTAAGCAAGCCCTGGAGCTGGCGCAAACTGTATATGCCACCGAAATCCACGCTAACTTTGATACAGACACGCATTTCCCCGTCTTAAACCCCGAAAGCTGGCAAGAGGCAAGCCGTGAGCCTCATTCCGAAAATGGCTTAGATTTTGATTTCGTACGCTATGAGCATTATTAAGTTTCTGCCTGCTTAACGGATTATGAACAAAAAAGCCACCCCGACGAACACTCGAGGTGGCTTTTTTATAAATAGAAATAATGCTGAATTTATTGAATGATATTGGCCGCACTCATACCCTGAGCCGCAGATTGATTCTGCAAGCCCTTAATAAGTGCTTGAGAGACATCTTTACCGCCCAGATTTTGGTAGATACTCAGATCGAACATTGGCAACACGGCCAATAAATGATCAAAAATATCTGACTGGATGGCTTCGTATTCCGCCCACACGGTAGTATTGGTAAAACAATATACCTGCAATGGAATGCCGTTGGGGGTAGGATCCATTAGGCGCACCATAATGCTCATGCCCTTATTGACCGAAGGATGGCTCTTCAAATATTGCAAGACGTAGGCTCTAAACGTCCCCAAATTGGTGAGACGGCGACCATTGAAGTTATAGCTCAGGTCACTGCGTCGTGATTCATTGAATTGCTTAATCTCTTTCGTCTTATGATCAAGGTACTGTTCTAGCAAGTGGCTATGCTTGAACTCCGCGATGTCTTCTTCTTTGAGAAAGCGCACGCTATTCATATCAATATTGATGGCTCGACTAATGCGGCGCCCACCTGATTGCGACATACCGCGCATATTCACAAAGGCGGTACTGATTAAAAATGAGGTTGGGACATAGCTAAAGGAGTTATCGAAGTTCTCTACCTTAACGGTGGTCAGCCCAATATCCAAGACAGTCCCATCCACACCAATCGACGGCATGGTGAGCCAATCATCCACCGCTAGCATATCGTTGGCAGATAACTGAATACCAGACACCAGCCCCATGAGTGGATCTTTAAAGACCAACATTAAGACGGCGGTCATAGCACCTAAACCACTGAGCAGTATCAAGGGTGACTTACCGATCAAAACGGAAATAATCAGCAGTGCTATAGCAATCGCTACGACTAGCTTGATGGTTTGCTCAATACCTCGAATCGGAAATTTTTGGAATTTTTTGTGCCTCGCGGCTAAATGCGCGATCAAGGTCACAAATTCATTAATCGTCAGCCCGGTAAAGATCAGCCCCACCACCTTAAGGCAGGCCATAATGGCATCGCGCCCTGGGCTCGGCAACATCCAAGATTTCACCATCATTTGCATGGTCACCATAATCGCCACCATGACCATATATCTGAGCACCTCGCGTTGCCCGAGTTCAAACAAGAGTGCTTTTTTGGAGGAGCGTAAGCCTTTGCGAATCCAACTGATGCCAAAAAGAATCAATAAATAATACAAGGCATAGCTGGCAGCAAATACCAGAATCAGAATGATGGTGTTGGCGATGGTAGTTGAATGCCCCAGTCCTAGACTACTCATAATGTCTAAGATGAAGTCTTGTAGGATATCGCCTTGCTTGTCTAGATTGGCTTCGACAACGTTTTTCATTCAGGAGTTCTCATAGTAACTAGTTCTTCGGCGCTACTTGGGTGGATACCAATAGTGCTATCAAAGTCAGCCTTCGTAGCCCCGTGCTTGATCGCGACCGCAAAGCCTTGTAGCATTTCAGCAGAATCGGCACCGCCTAAATGCAAGCCCACCACTCGATCGCTGGCCTTATCGACGATAATTTTCATCAGGCTACGAACATCATGACCACTTAAGGTGTGCTTCATGGGTTTAAAGTTAGACTTATAAACATCGATATCTTTAAACTTTTCACGGGCTTGTTCTTCAGTGTAACCAACTGTCCCCAATTCTGGATGGGTAAAGACAGCGGTGGGGATGTACTCATAAGACATTTGGCGAGACTTATCACCAAATAAGTGGTTATGTAAGACCACCCCTTCGTTAATGGCCACAGGCGTCAGTTGTACCCGAGAGATGACATCACCCAAGGCATAAATAGAGTCCACATTACTCTGGAAGTTCTGATCAACCACTACAGAGCCGTTTTTATCCAACTCTACACCGGCATTTTCTAGACCTAAATTCTGGGTGCGCGGTTTACGTCCCGTCGCAAAAAAGACCTGGTCACATACAATGCTATCGCCGCTTTCCAGGTGAGCGATAAATTCATCACCCTGCTTAGTGATTTTTTTGACATTATTCCCGCAGAGAAAATCAACGCCGGATTTTTGCATTTCTTCGCTGACAAAGCTGCGTAAATCCTCATCAAAGCCTCTAAGTATTTTTTGGCCGCGATAAACCAATTTGACATCGCTACCCAGGCTATTGAAAATACTGGCGAATTCAGCCGCGATATAGCCACCACCAACAATAACTAGACGTTTAGGGAAAGGAATGTCAAAAATCTCATTCGAGGTGATGGCGTGTTCTTTGCCCTCGATATCTGGCACGAAAGGCCAGCCGCCAACGGCAATCACTATATTTTTGGCGGTGATCTTATCAGCGTCGTTGACCTGTACGGTATGCTTGTCGATCACCTTGCCCCAACCTTCAATCATATGGGTGCCAGCTTTTTGCTGTTGAGAAGCATAAATTCCATTTAGACGCTTGATTTCCTGGGCGCGTCGTTGTTTGAGTACCTCAAAATCAAAGCTCGCCTCTGGTATGGACCAACCGTAGCCCTTGGCTTCTTGAATATACTCGCCGTAATAGGACGCATAGCTATACAGTTTTTTGGGTACGCAACCGACATTTACGCACGTACCGCCAATATCGGAGCCTTCAATAAGGGCGACCTTAGCACCACTTTGCGCGGCTAAGCGAGCAGTGCGTACACCACCACTACCCGCACCAATTACGATTAAATCATAGTCAAATTGCATCGTTTTACCTTTGTGTTGAGTGTGTAAGGGATGAGGCCTCGGCGCCATACTAGCCGTTCCGAGGCTACCATCCTTTTTAGTTTTTATCTTACAGATAATGCAAACTTTTGCAAATTCAAGTGCTTATAAAATCAGAAAGTCCAGAAGACTCATAAAGCTTAGGATTTTTTGGCGCGCTCACTATGCTCATACACGAGATTGGAGCGACCAATAATAAGAGGATCAAGTTTACCAATGGCCTTAGTGTCACGATTATCATAATCGACATTGAAAAGCACATAACGAATAGCATTGAGCCGTGCGCGTTTTTTGTCATCGGATTTGACCACAATCCAAGGAGAATCAGCGGTATCAGTACGATAAAACATGGCTTCTTTGGCTTCGGTATATTCGTCCCATTTATTTTGGGATTCTTTGTCGATAGGTGAGAGTTTCCAACGTTTGAGGGGATGGTTTTCGCGGGATTTAAAACGTTTGTCCTGCTCCTCACGACTGACTGAGAACCAAAATTTAATCAAGGTAATGCCATCGCGCACCAGCATACGTTCAAATTCAGGCACCTGATACATAAATTCTTCGTATTGGGCATCGGTACAAAAACCCATGACGCGCTCGACACCTGCTCGGTTGTACCAGGAACGGTCAAACAACACAATCTCTCCCGCTGTCGGCAAGTGCTCGATGTAACGTTGAAAATACCATTGGCCCGCCTCTGCTTCAGTCGGTTTCTCGAGGGCCACCACGCGCGCACTACGGGGGTTTAAATGCTCCATAAAACGCTTAATCGTACCGCCCTTACCGGCGGCATCTCGCCCCTCAAAAAGCACCACCACGCGTTTACCCTTTTCACGAACCCAAGCTTGTAGCTTGAGTAACTCCACTTGTAGGGCAAATTTCTGTTGCTCGTAGACTTTGGTGGACATTTTGTATCGATAAGGATACTTACCCGACTCTCGCCAGTCGTCACGAATCGCCCCCTCTTGCTCAGCCGTGTAGGCAGCACTCATATCCAAAGCCGTGTATTCATTTTTGAGGCGCTTATAGACACCACTTCTTTCTGAGACGGTTAGATTGCTAAGCACCTCGTGTAAAATTCGCTCGCGCGTTTGGATATCGGGAATTTCATCAAAAATATTACAGATAATTTGAATGATTTCTTCGGTGGAATTGTAGTTGAGTAGTTCTTCTGACATGATGTTCTACTGGCGGTGAATAAAGGGGTCAGTGAGGGGCTCCAGCGCAATTTTGTGATCTCTAAAATAAGACTAAGACCTCAAAACTAAGCAAGTCTCTCCTAAAATTCTAGCATAAGCATTTTTGATTATTACTAGACCTATGTGAAATTTTTTGACAGCGTGAATAACCGTTAAAGCATTTTTTTATTCAGCAAAAACCACTGTACAGCAGGGGATATCGCTAATTTAAGGACTCACTCGATTGTCCTACAAAGCTTTTCAGGTAAACTTAAAATTATTCATGTTACTGATTTGTCCTATAGGGAGACCTTATGCAAAACCCTGCCACCAGTCAAGCAAAGTCTGACTACATTCCCAATACCCTAAGCATAGCCGGCGTCGATCCCTCTGGCGGCGCGGGTATTTTGGCAGACGTCAAGACCATGAGCGCACTCGGGGCTTATGCTTGCGCCGTTGTCGCTGGATTGACGGCGCAAAACACCCAAAGTGTGACACAAGTTCTGCCCGTTGATCCCTCCTTTGTAGAGCAACAATTAAAGACTTTATTTGATGATGTCCGCATTGATGCCACCAAAATAGGCATGTTGGGACAAGCCAAGGTCATCGAGGTCGTCGCGCAGGTTCTTCATCAAAGACAAACACGCAATATCATTTTGGATCCAGTCATGGTGGCCAAGAGCGGCGACTCGTTACTCGAACAAGTGGCCGTACACACCCTCAAAGAAGCCTTGTTGCCACTCAGCTTAATGATCACCCCTAATCTGCCTGAAGCGGGTCAATTACTAAAGCAACGCGCGCCCGACAACATCAAAGAGATGTACGTTTGCGCCGAAAAATTGCATAAGCTTTTTAAGCAGACCGATGAACGTTGGGTGCTACTCAAAGGGGGCCACCTAAGTGGTAATGAAACGATGGATTTACTGTTTAATGGTGATCAAATGCTTGAATATCCAGGCCAGCGGCTACACACCAAAAACACGCATGGCACGGGATGCACGTATTCATCTGCTATATGCGCTTTACTGCCTCGCGCCGCTACTGTACCAGAGGCGGTCCAGAAAGCCAAACATTATGTCCATGAGGCGATTACTCAGGCTGATCGCCTGCAAGTCGGTCACGGTCACGGCCCATTGCAGCACTTCTGGCAGTGGTGGTAGTCCCTTTCATGACATCAAGCGCCCAAAAAATAGTAAAATATTGGACATCTCTATTTTTGAGCGGCACTTACTTAACTAAACGTTAATTACAAGAGCGCATTATCGGGCTGAGCACTCGCTTAGCTTGCCAGCGCAAGGTGCACGCTAGCTAAACTCACAAGGTTTCTTATGAATACAGCACCCCAATTTACCGGTCGTCCACTTTCAGCCAATGAAATGACGCTTGAGCAGTTTCGTTTCAATATGGTGGAGCAATCTTTGCGTCCTAGCGGTGTCCTCAACGACCGAGTGGTCGAGACGTTTCACACCCTAGAGCGTGATTTATTTGTAGCGCCAGAGTACAAAAACTTAGCCTACTCTGACATGACTCTCCCTATTGTTGTCAAAGACCAAAAAACCACCGAAACTATGCTGAGCCCTATTCTAGAAGCTCATATCGCCGAGAAATTACAACTCAAACCGAGCGATAGCGTGCTTGAAATTGGTACCGGCAGTGGCTTTCAGGCGGCCGTGCTGAGTCGTTTAGCCGATCACGTCACCTCTGTCGAAATCAATTCTGCGATTGCTGCGCAAGCCAAAGCCAATTTGGCACAGGCAGGTATTAATAACGTCAAAATTGAGATTGGTGATGGTCACGCTGGCTGGGGCAACGCTGAATACGACGCCATCGCCGTCACCGGCGCTGTCAAAAGCATTCCAGACTCCCTTAAATACCAATTGGCCGAAGGCGGTCGTATGTTAATTATTGTTGGTGAACCACAACTGATGACGCTCTATCGCATCACTCGTAAATCACCCGCACAATTTGATGTCGAAAGCTTTTTTGAGACGGATATTCCTTTCCTTAAAGGCGAGTCCATTTCTCACTTTAAGTTCTAGCCTCACAAAAAACCAGTGCATTAAGCACTGGTTTTTTTATGATCTGATTTTTTTAACGAGGGCGGTAGTCGAGCGTTGGAATTCAAAATCGATAGCGACGGCCCTGCCGCCCCAACTTTCTATAGCGGCCGTTTCTGGTAGTTTGCGCATATCATAATCACCGCCTTTCACCAAAATATCAGGCTTAAGGTACTCGATCAATGCCAACGGTGTATCCTCTGCAAACCTAGTTACTGCAGTGACCGAGGCTAGCGCTGCCAAGAGTGCCATGCGATCTGCCAAACAGTTGAGCGGACGATCTGGACCTTTGCCCAATCGACGCACTGAGTCATCGCTATTGACCGCCACAATTAAACAAGCGCCCAGCTGTGATGCTTGATCTAAATAGCTCACATGGCCTCTATGCAAAATATCAAACACCCCATTGGTAAAAACGACTGGTCTAGGTAATTGCTGCTTAGCAATCATCTGCAGGCATTGCTCAGGCGTTTTGATTTTTTGTTCAAAAAGAATCTTGGCCATACCGGAAGCCCTACCCTAGAAAGTGTTTGTATAAATACCATAGCGTAGCTAATAAGCCAATATTGGCAATAGCTAATAGTGCCAACCAGCGACGCTGTTTTTTGTGGTTTTTGTTAAGTTGCTGCAATTGCTCCTTAATTTGCACTAGATTTTCCTGGTGACTAAGGGCTTCATGAGTCAGGCGCGGCAATTCGGGTAACCATTGTGACCAATGAATAGCCTCTTTGCGAACCTTATCAACAAAACCTTGCGGGCCAATCCGTTGCCACATCCAGCGTTCTAGAAAAGGTTTGGCCGTGCTCCACAAATCGAGCTCAGGGTCGAGCTCACGCCCCATACCCTCAATATTGAGCAAGGTCTTTTGCAGTAAGACGAGTTGTGGTTGAATCTCTACGTTAAAACGGCGCGACGTTTGGAATAAGCGCATTAGCACTTGGCCCAAAGAAATTTCTGAGAGCGGTCGATCAAAACAAGGTTCACAAACGGCGCGTACAGCGGCTTCAAGCTCTTCCTCGCGGGTGTTAGGGGGCACCCAACCCGACTCAATATGCAATTGTGCGACGCGGTGATAATCGCGACGGAAGAAAGCTAAAAAGTTTTGAGCCAGGTAGTTTTTGTCAAATTCCGACAAGGAACCGACAATCCCAAAATCTAAAGCGATATAGCGGCCTACACTACCCGGCTCTGTGGACACCCAAATATTACCTGGATGCATGTCAGCATGGAAGAAACCGTCTTCGAAGACCTGAGTAAAGAAGATTTCGACCCCCCGCTGCGCTAGCAGACTCAAATCCACTCCCTTGGCCCGGAGTTCGGCGACATGACTACTCTGCACCCCCTCTAACCATTCCATGGTGAAGACATTTTTGGAGGTCAATTCCCAGTGTGCCTCAGGAACTTTGATGAGGTGACGTCGCTCTTTGGTGTCAAAATTGCGACGTAGCTGACTGCAATTGGCAGCTTCGATTTGTAGATCTAATTCATCATGCAAATACTTATCGAATTCAGCCACCACTTCTTTGGGGCGCAAACGCTTGCCATCTGGTAAAAGCCAATGCACCAATGAGGCCCAGGTACGCATTAAGGCCAAATCACTTTCAATGGTTTTAATGAGTCGTGGTCGAAGAATTTTGACGGCCACCTTGCGACCGTCATGCAAATAAGCTTGATGAACCTGTGCCACCGAGGCGGAAGCCACAGGCTGGGGAATAAATTCTTTGTAGAGTTGCCCAATGGGACGGCCGAATTCCTTTTCGACAATGCCTATGGCCACTGCTGGATCAAACGGAGGCACCCGATCCTGTAAGGCGGTTAGCTCACGACAGATATCCTCGGGCACAATATCGGGTCGAGTAGATAAGACCTGCCCAAATTTAATATAAATAGGCCCTAGATTCTCTAGGGCTAGGCGTAGACGCTGACCCCGCGGCGCCTCAAAGGTTCTAAATTTATGGATGAATTTGAGGATGGATTTAGTGATCGGGCGCTGAATACTGCTAATGAGCATCTCATCAAGACCATAACGCAGACAAACCCAGACAATCCGAAAAAATCTAAAAAAAACCATACCTTACCCTTGTCTCTCAAGCCTTCTGATCTGTGCTTCGAGCGGTTTGAGGGAGTCTTGCAAAGTGTGCAAGTCTTGTTTGAAATCCTGAAACGCGGCCTGGTCTACTAGGCATTGATCCTCTTGACTTAAGTGACTCGCTAAGTGTTGAGCTCCCTCAAGTCCTGTTTGTTGGACTTTGTGAGTGCTGGCCATCAGGATTTTAGTGAGTAGAGGCCCCAAAAATTGACTTAAGAAAACTTCTTTGTCTAGTCTTAAATGAGTGGCCAAATCAGAAACTAGGCGCGCCAATCCCGCTTCACCCGATATATGCAAGACATCGGCCGCATTTTGCATGCCTTGAGGTCCTTGACTTAAACTTTGCACTAACTTAGGAATATCCTCGCGAGCTACCGTCACCGTCACATTCGCCTGTGGCGTCAGGCCATTGACCGCTGCAGTAGGTGACTCTGCGGGCTTGTCTAGATAGTGCAAGCGGCCTTCTGGGGTGAGTTTAAAACAGAGGGACTTATCGGCCACCACAAACTTCACGGTTTTGTGCGCTTGTTGTGCAATACGTTGCTGCGCCCATGGCTCTTGTTGTATGAGACGATTAAAGGCGGCTACCGCGAGCTGTTTGGGACTCGGTAAAAAAGCAGAAAACATAACACGCTTACCTTATGCTTTGAGGCCTTCGTGCAGTGCCACAATGCCCGCCGTAAGATTATGGTAATTGACACGGTCAAAACCGACTTGACGCATCATATTGGCCAAGGTTTCTTGGTCGGGGTGCATACGAATAGATTCGGCGAGATATTGATAACTCTCGGCATCTTTGGCGACGTGTTTACCCAAAAATGGCAGTACATTAAAGGAGTAAATATCGTATAACTTGCTCAACGGTTTATAGACTTTGGAGAATTCGAGAATCAAGAGTCGACCGCCGGGCTTCAAAACCCGATACATTTCAGCAATGGCGGCGTCTTTGTGCGTCATATTGCGCAGTCCAAACGCCACCGTGACTAAATTGAAGTAATCATCGGGAAAAGGCAAGTGCTCGGCATCACAGACCACAGAAGGAACAAAAATGCCTTGATTCAACAAGCGATCTCTGCCTACGCTTAACATGGATGAATTAATATCCGTGTGCCAGACTTCGCCGGAAGGGCCGACTTTTTTGGACATAGGAATAATGAGGTCGCCCGTACCACTGGCAATATCGAGAACTTTTTGGCCAGGTTTAAGTCGCGCCTTATTGATGGTAAAGACCTTCCAGAGACGGTGTAGACCACCTGACATTAAATCATTCATGATGTCGTAATTAGCCGCTACGGAGTGAAATACGCCTGCGACTTTATTGGCTTTTTCGGACTCAGCGACTGTACTAAAACCGAAATGAGTGGTGCTGGAATGGTCGTTGGCTGTAGTAGAATGTTGAGAAGAAGTCTCTGAAGAGGTAGCTGAGGTATTTTTGTCGTGTACGTCCATAAGTCGATCCGTGGTTGTCATATAACTGACATCAGGCTAATTTATAATCTGTAGACTTGAATTGTCTTACAGGATTGCTTCATTGCTTCATGCCAAGCTTATCTAGCTAAGCATATTCATAATTAATTTATTTTACTCTATTTATGTCTAGTACAATCCTTATTGTAGAAGATGAACCCGCAATCCAAGAACTCATCAAAGTCAATTTGGAGCATAGTGGTCATCAGGTTCTACAAGCCTATAATGCTTCTCAAGCCAAGAAACTCATTAATCATCAATTACCCGATTTAGTATTACTCGATTGGATGCTACCTGGCATGTCTGGTGTCAGTTTTGCGCGCCAATTGCGAAATGATTCGCGCACACGCCATATCCCCATAATTATGCTCACAGCTAAGAGCACTGAAGAAGACAAAGTAGATGGTTTTGAAAGCGGTGCCGATGATTACCTCACCAAGCCTTTTTCCATCAAAGAATTACAGATGCGTATTAAGGCCTTACTGCGACGCTTGGCGCCGCAACTGACAGACGATAGCATCAATATTAATGGTTTATTATTGGATCCCAAACAGCACAAAGTGAGTGGTCATGACGAAGCCATCACCTTGGGTCCTACAGAATATCGTTTACTGCATTTTTTCATGACGCATCCAGATCGAGTATATAGCCGTAGCCAATTACTGGACCAAATTTGGGGCGATCATGTATTTATCGAAGAACGCACTATCGATGTTCATATCAGACGTCTACGTAAAGCCCTCAAGGTTTCAGGCCATGATGTTTTACTCGAAACCGTGCGTGGGTCCGGATATCGTTTTAACCAATCAGCAACTACTTAAGGTATGAAGAGTACTACCCTTTTGGCATTAGTCGTAATTATTTGTTTAGCGGGATTAGCGTTGCAGCACGTGATTCCCGCTTACGTTGTGTATGGCTTAATTATTATTAGTGTCTGTGTGTATATCTATATTGAACGCAAAAAATTTCAGGCGACGCTGGATTGGACCCATAACCCCGAAAACATTCCGCCCATCGACTGTGGTCAAAATGAATTGATTATTACGCCGCTCTACAAAGCACTGCGCCGTCGCACATGGGAACTCGAGGATCAAATTCATATCAACAAAACTTCCATGCGAGCTGCTTATACGCTGCCAGCAGCCGTGATCATCCTAGATGAAGAGTATCGCCTCATGTGGTGCAACCGTGCCGCTTATAATTTTTTGGGTTTACAAAGCGACAGCGACAAAGATAATAATTTATTTAATGTCATCCGTGTTCCTGAAGTGATTGAGTATGTTAGCGCCCATAACTTTAGTAAACCGCTGATCTTTGATTACGAAAATCAAAAAAACCGTACCTTGCAACTTGAAGTGACACCCTACGCCAATACGGGTTTTGTGCTATTTATCTCCGACATCACACAACTAGAAAAACTACGCAAGATTCAACAAGATTTTGTGGCGAATGTCTCTCATGAGTTGCGCACACCATTGACGGTACTGATTGGCTTTTTAGAGACCTTGCAGTCCTTGCCGCCAGAGTCTCTTTCACTCGAAAAACGTCAACAATACCAAGAAAACATGCTCGAGCAAGCCCAGCAAATGTTGGCGATCGTGACTGACCTGCTGACGCTCTCAACCCTAGAGGCCACTACCATGACGGGTGGCAAAGGCGTAAGTCTCAACGATATCTTATGTAAGTCCTTACATCAGGCTCAAGCACTTTCTAAGGACAAACACCATTTTATTGTCAAGGCCGAACCCAATATTGTCGCCTTCGGCAAAGCTACTGAATTGGCCTCGGCAATGAGTAACTTACTCAATAACGCTGTGCACTACACCCCTGAAGGCGGCACGATTACGGTCAAGCTCTACAAAAAAGGCAAACACCCTGTTTTTAGTGTTACAGACACCGGCATTGGTATCAAAGCCAAGCATATCAGCCACCTCACCGAGCGTTTTTATCGGGTCGATCGCAGTCGCTCACGAGCCACAGGTGGTACGGGTTTGGGCTTGGCGATTACCAAGTACATTGCCTTACGCCATAATATTGAGCTCAAAATCGAAAGTGAAGTCAACAAAGGCAGTACGTTTAGCCTGATCTTTCCTAACACCCATAAAGCGCTCAAAAAAACCGAGGACTAATTCATAGTTTCTCGTTTTTGTGATTCACAGGTCGTCCCAACACTTGTAATCACGGGCAGTTGTGATAATCTTTTTAGCTAGTCTTCTGTAATACTCACTCAAAAGGTTAATTCTATGTCCGTGGATTATCTCAAACGCATCTTAACTTCGCGTGTTTACGACGTGGCTCACAAAACGCCGCTCATTAAAGCGAGTCTCTTGTCTGCTCGCCTACAAAACACGATTTTGATTAAGCGCGAAGATGAGCAAGATGTGTTTAGTTTCAAAATCCGCGGTGCCTACAACAAAATGGCGCAACTCTCTAAGGCGGCCAGACAGCGCGGCGTCATCTGTGCTTCGGCGGGTAATCATGCACAAGGTGTTGCCTACTCTGCTCGACAATTGCAATGCCGCGCCGTCATTGTAATGCCTATTTCGACCCCAGAGGTCAAAGTCAATGCCGTTAAGCGCCTAGGTGGTGAAGCGGTGTTATTTGGCGAAAGCTATAGCGATGCGTACGAACATTCGCTGGAATTACAAAAAGCACAAGGTCTCACCTTTGTGCACCCCTTCGATGACCCGGATGTTATCGCAGGTCAGGGCACTGTGGGTATGGAGATCCTTAGCGAACAAGCCGATGACTTAGACGCGATTTTTGTACCGATTGGCGGCGGTGGTTTGATTGCAGGCGTCGCCGCCTATGTCAAAGCGCTTCGCCCCGAAATAAAAATCATTGGTGTGCAATCCGAAGACTCCTGTGCCATGATCCAGAGTATTCAGAAGGGCAAGCGACTCAATCTTAGCCATGTGGGATTATTTTCTGATGGTACGGCGGTCAAGCAAGTCGGTAAAGAAACGCTACGGCTTGCCAAGCAATACGTCGATGATTACGTTACGGTTAATACCGATGAGATCTGTGCCGCTATCAAGGATGTGTTCCAAGACACTCGTAGTGTGCTTGAACCTTCGGGCGCCTTAGCCATAGCGGGCAGCAAAAAGTATTTGCAAACTCACCAAGCCAAAAACAAAACCGTGGTCGCCATTGCCAGCGGCGCCAATATGAATTTTGATCGCTTACGCTTTGTGGCAGAAAGGGCCGATGTCGGCGAAGAAAAAGAAGCGATTTTTGCGGTTAGCATGCCCGAGCGTAAGGGTTCTTTCAAAAAACTCTGTCAAGCTCTCGGTAAGCGTCAGGTTACAGAATTTAATTACCGCATGAGTGAACCCGATATCGCGCATATTTTTGTGGGTGTGCAAATCAAAGAAACCACAGAAATCCAAAAACTCATTGCCAATATCGAAAAACACAAATTTACCGTGCATGATCTAAGTGACAATGATCTTGCCAAAACGCATTTACGTTATATGGTCGGCGGCCACTGCGAAATTGCCCAAGACGAGCGCTTATTGAGTTTTGTTTTTCCTGAAAAACCCGGTGCCCTTTCGAATTTCTTAAATCAGATGAGCCCCGGCTGGAATATCAGTCTTTTCCATTATCGTAATAGTGGTGGTGACTTCGGCCGCGTCCTCGTGGGTATACAGGTACCAAGCACTGATAATGCCTTATTTGATGACTTTCTCAACAAAATCGGCTATCCGCACCAAGAAGAAACAGGCAACCCTGCTTATCGCTGGTTTTTAGATTAACGGTACTCACAAACAACGCGCCTAAAGGAACGAGGTCAAAAAACGCAAGCCCTGCAAGACTTACGTCCTTAAGGTGCCCCTCAGACCAACATAAGGACGACATAGGGGCGCTATAGAGACTATATAGCGACCATGGCCTCAGCAGCTAAGTACTCGTTTTTAGCGTTTTCGTTTTTAGTATTGGCACACAGAAAAAACATTGACGTCTTGGTCACGTAGTAGTTTGGAGCCGCCAAGATCGACCAGATCAATAATACAGGCGGCTTCAACCACATTGGCCCCTAATCGTTGTAAAAGGCGGTTCGCGGCAGACATGGTACCGCCGGTGGCGATTAAATCATCGATGAGCAACACGCGCTGACCAGGTCTGACGGCATCGACGTGCATCTCGACCTCTGAATGGCCGTATTCGAGGGTATATTCTTCGCTCACGGTGGCATAAGGCAATTTACCCTTTTTGCGTACAGGGACAAAGCCTAAATTAAGCTCATACGCCAAGACACTACCCACAATAAAGCCACGCGCATCAATGCCCGCGATCAAGTCGATGCGGCGCCGCATATAGCGATACACCATAATATCGATCAGTGATCGAAAGGTCACTGGATCTTGAAGCACGGGCGTGATGTCTCTAAAGGTCACCCCAGGCTCAGGCCAGTCTGGCACACTACGGATGGCGTTGACCACACGCGCTAGAGGATCCGTGAAATTATCGCATTGCTTATCCATATGATTCCTATAAAACCTTATTTTAACCCTATGAAATTGATGATAAAAGCCATCGGTAACTTTCCTGGGATTTGTAACACTGCTTGTGGCTTTTTATCTGCAGCGCCTATTGTATAGATAAAAAATGTAAGCTAAATGAAATCGCCACAAAAGCCCTATAAAATAGTACAGCTATTTAGTGAACGCATAGAAAGCGCGCCTTATTGCTCAAGTAGTACAGTATAATTACGACATGAAAAATTCAGAGCCAACGCCTTCTTTGAGCCCCGAGCAGTTGTCCAACGCCACCGATGGAGAGCTTGACGCTGCCCAGGTGCTCGCCAGTGCCCGTGCTACCCTGCAGCAGGAAGCGCAGGCACTCATGCGCACGGCCAAACATCTGGATCAGTCTTTTGTCAAGACAGTCCAGCTTTTATTGGCGTGTCAAGGTCGTGTGGTGGTGACGGGACTCGGTAAATCTGGTCATATAGGCCGCAAGATTGCCGCTACCCTGGCTTCCACTGGTACACCGGCAGTTTTTATTCACTCGGCCGAAGCCGTCCATGGTGATTTGGGCATGATTACCGCCAAAGATGTGGTCTTAGCGATTTCGTATTCGGGCCAAAGTAATGAATTAGCCGTGGTCCTTCCCGTAGTACGGCGCTTAGGTGCGCCCATTATCGCCCTGTGTGGCAACGCCCATTCGGATCTAGCGCAACTCGCCGATGTGTTTTTGGACGGCTCAATAGAACACGAAGCTTGTCCGCTGAATTTAGCGCCAACAACTAGCACTACAGTGGCGTTAGCTCTCGGCGATGCCTTGGCCATTGCTTGTTTGCAAGCCCGTAATTTCACGGCCAATGATTTTGCCCGCTCACATCCAGGCGGAGCGCTGGGTCGACGCCTACTCACCTATGTTAAAGATATTATGCGCGTCAACGAGGCGATTCCTAAGGTGAGTACACAAGCCTACATGCCCGAAGTCCTCAATGAGATCTCTAGCAAGGGTATGGGCATGACGGCAGTGTTGGGTCCGTCCCAAGAACTCGCTGGTGTGTTTACGGATGGTGACTTACGTCGCCTCATAGAAAAAAAAGGCGATATCCGTCACTACCAAGTCGCCGATGTGATGACCAGTCAACCACGCACCATTCGAGCCGATGCCTTGGCCATAGAAGCGGCTGGCGTCATGGAACGCCATAAGCTCAGTAATTTATTAGTCATTGATCAACAACAACATTTAGTCGGTGCGCTTCATATGCACGATTTAATGGCCGCAAAAGTAATCTAACCATCATGCCAACTTTTCATATTCCCCACCCCGCCGAATCAATGATTCTGGCCAAAGTCCCTGAAAAAGTCATCGACCTGAGTAAAGTCGTGCAACTCGCCGTGTTTGATGTCGATGGTATTCTCACGGATGGTGGTCTTTGGTTCACCGAAAATGGCGAGCATCTCAAACGTTTTAATGTCCTAGATGGTCACGGTTTACGTCTACTCGAAACGCATGGCGTTAAAGTTGCCTTTATTACCGGCCGCTCAAGCGCAATCTTGACACGACGGGCCGCCGAACTAGGTATCGCCATTGTCAAACAGGGCTGCAACAACAAAAAACAAGCGCTGCTTGAACTTGCAGACGAGCTCAATATCGACTTAGCCCATATTGCTTTTATGGGTGACGATATTATTGATCTAAGCGCCATGCAAACGGCGGGACTGGCCATTGCAGTACCCAACGCGCCTAACTATATTCAACAAGCCGCCCACTGGGTCACACAGCAATCTGGTGGTAATGGTGCGGTACGTGAATTTTGTGACATGGTTTTGGCCGCTAAAGGCTTGCTCGGTGCAGTCCTGACGCAAAAACATCAACTGCCGACCCAACACGCTATCCAATAAGCATGAAAGACCGTATCCCCGCATTCGTCGCGATTTTTATCTTGGTGGTGCTTGTTATCACCACCAAATGGGCGGCTGATTATGCCGAGAACGCCATTCCTACGGATCCGCAAGCCAGCAAAGAACATAAACCTTCTTCGGTTTCGGGGCCGTTTGTGATGGTCACCTCAGACGATAAAGGTATCCCAGAAAATCGCTTGGACGGTGAACGTTTTCGGTATTACACCGATGACAACACTTACGAAATTGATAACGCAAAAAGCGTCAGCCAAAAAACCAATCAACCAAGGATGACGGGTACGGCGGATTTTGCCAAAATGCTCGATGATGGTAATACGATCCAATTAGTAGGTAACGCCCACCTTAAGCGATTTCCCTATGGCAAGGACAAACAATTGGATATTTATAGCGAAGAGCTATTCATTTATCCGCACGATGATATTGTCAAAAGCAATATTCCTACGACGGTGGTGCAGGATAAGTCCACCCTAAAGGGCAATGGCATTATCTACAATAATCAAACCCGTAAGCTTAAAGTCATCAACAATTCCAATGTGAACTTAAATGATGACGACCTCAATCGCGGTCATGACAAGCAAAAGAATAAGCCTGCCAATCCATCCGACACACGTGTGCCTCGTAAATTGGATGGCTCGCCTGTCACTCCCTCGGCTGCCCCTCAATCATTTAATCAGGGTCCAAAAAACACAGCCCCCTCTAAAGCCACCAGAACGCTTAGTCATGCAGGTGGAGCTCGCTGGCAACGCTCTATTGCTTTAGTAGGCTATACTTCTAGAACACTCACTACGTCAGAGAAAGCACTATCATGAAATCCAGCTCTTTAGTCAGCGCGCTAAGCGTTATCGTCCTTGGTATGGGTGTTAGCAGCCTTTGTGCCGCACAAAGTCAAAGCGCCACCCCAGCCCCCCAAAAAGCTAGCGCCGATGCCGACGCCGCTAACGAAACCTTAGTGTTATCAGATACGTTAGATTACGATGACAATAGCAAGACCAGCGTCTTTAGTGGCAATGTGATTTTGACCCGTGGCTTGATGCGCTTAAATGCCGATAAGTTAGAAGTCAGCGAGGACAAACAAGGCACCAAACACGGCAAAGCCACCATGAACAAGGGCTCAGACTTTATCCATATTCTACAAGAGCAACCTGAGAAATATACGACCATTAAGGGTCAAGGCAAGGTCGGCCTCTACGAAGGTGAGGGTGAGGTGTTTAGGCTTAGAGATCAAGCCGTGGTTACACGTTTTGTATGTGGACGGGCCGTCGATAATGTACGAGGCCACGAAGTCATCTACAACAGCGACAAGGGCACCTATCGCGCCGTAGCAGACAGCAAACAGGCGGGCCAACGTGTCCGTTCTTTGGTGCTACCAAATGATCGTATCAAGCAATTAACCGAAGAATGTCGTCGCAAATATCACAATAAACCAATGCCGACCACCATCCAAACACAGCAATAATTATGAATCGTTACCAGCAAAATACAGTTTTGAATACGAATCCAAAGCAGGGCGTCCTGGAGGTGACGGGTTTACAAAAAACCTACGGTAAACGCACGGTCGTGCATGATGTCTCTCTCACCGTCAGAAGTGGAGAAGTCGTCGGTTTATTGGGTCCCAATGGTGCTGGCAAAACCACAAGTTTCTATATGATTGTTGGCTTGGTGCCTGCTGATTTTGGACGGATTGAAATCGATGGACAAGATATCGCTGGCTTACCCATCCACAAAAGAGCTCGCATCGGTCTTTCTTATCTTCCACAAGACGCTTCTGTCTTTCGCCGTCTCACTGTTGAAGAAAATATCCAGGCTGTGCTCGAGTTGCAGGTGCATCGCAACACGGGTAAACCCATCAGCAAGGCCGATATTCATGAGCGTCTTGAGCGCTTATTGGATGATTTACAAATCCAACATATCCGCAAGAATCCTGCTCTTTCATTATCTGGTGGTGAGCGTCGCCGCGTCGAAATTGCGCGCGCCTTAGCGACTTCCCCGCGCTTTATTCTGCTTGATGAGCCTTTTGCGGGGGTCGATCCCATCGCCGTGATTGAGATTCAACGGATTATTACCTTTCTCAAGGAACGTCAAATTGGGGTGTTGATTACCGATCACAATGTACGAGAGACCTTGGGGATTTGTGATCATGCCTACATTATTGGTGAGGGTAAGGTCATCGCCAATGGTCTACCCTCAGAAATTATTAATAATGACAGAGTACGACAAGTTTATTTGGGTGATAATTTCACTATGTAAGCGTGTCTGCGATGCAGCGCACAAAAAAACCCCAAGCGTTGTTCATGCTTGGGGTTTTTTGTGACCTTGAAATGAGGTTTATTTGTGGCTATTTAACAATAAACGATTCATTTTTTTGACGAACTCGGCTGGATTTTCTAAATTGGCGCCTTCGGCCAATAAGGCTTGGTCCAAAATAACCTCGGCCCAGTCTGCAAAATCCTCATCTGAGCTTGCTTGCATTTGCTTGATGATGGCATGCTCTGGATTGATTTCCAACACCGGTTTAAGTTCAGGGGTTTCTTGACCGGCAGCCTTTAACATACGCAATAAATGCGGACTTAATTCATGCTCACCCACAACAACGCAGGCTGGAGAATCGACTAATCGCAAGGTGACACGAACCTCTTTTACTTTATCCGCCAGTTGTTTTTGCAAACGCTCAAGCAAAGGTTTAGCCTCTTCGCTGATTTTCTCTTGCTGCTCTTTTTCTTGGGCATCGGCGAGTTGATCTAAGTCGAGAGCGCCTTTGGAAATTGATACTAAAGGTTTACCATCAAACTCCTGCCAATAGGCGAGCGCCCATTCGTCAACACGATCAGATAGCAAGAGCACCTCGATGCCTTTTTTGCGGAAGATTTCTAGATGTGGACTACTTTGCGCAGCACCAAAGGAGTCAGCCGCCACATAATAAATCTTGTCTTGGCCTTCTTTCATGCGAGACACATAATCCTCGAGACTGACTTCTTGTTGGGCCGTGTCATTATGCGTAGAAGCAAAGCGTGCTAATTTGGCGACCCGTTGTTGATTTCTTTGGTCTTCGCCTAATCCTTCTTTAAACACTTGACCAAATTGCGTCCAGAATACTTTATAGTCCTCAGGTTTATTGTTGGCTAAGTCCTCGAGCATGCTTAAGACGCGTTTAGTACTGCCTTCTTTGATGTTACGAACATCACGACTTTCTTGTAGGATCTCACGCGACACGTTAAGCGGTAGATCTGCAGAATCAATCACACCTTTGACAAAACGCAGGTAATTCGGCATAAGTTGCTCAGCATCATCCATAATAAAGACGCGTTTGACGTAGAGCTGAACACCATGCTTAGCATGCGCATCGTACATATCAAATGGTGGATGCTTAGGAATAAAGAGTAATTGCGTGTACTCGCTCGTACCCTCGACTCGGTTATGAGTCCAGCATAAAGGATCCTCATAATCGTGACTGATATGTTTATAGAATTCTATATACTGTTCGTCACTGATATCGGCCTTATTGCGCGTCCATAAAGCGCTGGCTTGGTTAATAGTCTCCCATTCAGGTGTCACGTCTTTGACGTCTTGTTCTTCGCCATCGGACGTTTCGGTCACCTTAGGCATTTGTACAGGCAAAGAGATATGGTCAGAGTAACGACGCAGAATCGAGCGCAAGCGCCAATCGTTCAGTAACTCATCCTCACCCTCTCGCAAGTGCAAAATAATCGTGGTGCCACGTTGCGCTTTATTAATTGGACGGATACTAAATTCACCCTCGCCTGCTGACTGCCATTCGACGCCCTCGTCTTGTGCAGCACTGGCGTGACGCGTTTGTACAACGACGTTATCGGCCACAATAAATGAAGAATAAAAGCCAACCCCGAACTGACCGATTAATTGGGCGTCTTTTTGCTGATCACCACTGAGTTTAGAGAAGAACTCTTTGGTGCCAGATTTAGCGATGGTGCCAATATTGTCAATGACTTCTTGGTAAGTCATACCAATGCCATTATCATCGATCGTAATCGTACGCGCCTGGGCGTCAAAGCTGACACGAATAAGCAAATCATTATCGCTGGCCATAAGCTCGGGGTTTTTGATGGCCAAAAAGCGTAATTTATCGCAAGCGTCTGCAGCGTTAGAGACTAACTCACGCAAAAAAATCTCTTTGTTAGAGTACAAAGAGTGAATCATTAAATGCAGCAGTTGTTTGACTTCTGCTTGAAAGCCCATCGTCTGAGCTTCTGGAGTCTTATGTTCAGACATATATTTACCTTTAAAACGCATTTTTTAAACGAATGTTATGTCTGATAATGGGTTCGCTTACTGCTTTTTCAAGCCCAGACCACCAGCAGTTTGTCCTTTTTGAGCGGATGGTCAATGGTGATGGCTCGCACACCATAGAGCCGATGTAAATTGGCTTCAGTGAGGACTTCTTTGGGCTGACCTAATGCAAGTAATTGGCCATCGGCCATAAGTGCTAAACGGTCACAGTAAGCCGCTGCCAAATTAAGATCATGCAAAATAATCAGCACCCCTATGCGCTGCTGTTTAGCGAGTTGTTCGGTGCGTTCCAAAATAAACTGCTGGTATTTGGGATCCAGACTCGAGGTCGGTTCATCTAATAAGAAAAAACGTGTTTGTGGATCTTCTGCACGACAGCCTAATAATTGCGCGACCACACGGGCAAATTGTACACGCTGTTTTTCACCCCCTGACAAACGCTGATACGAGCGCTCTAAAAACTCATTCACGTCAGCCCACTGGCAAGCCTGCTCAATGACGGCCTGAACTTGCTGTGGTGTTAATTCAGGAAAAGGATACAAGCCCATCTCTATGATGTCGTAGACCTTAAGGTCAAAGCTTAATAAGGTATGCTGAGGCAGTACCGCCCGTCGGCGTGCAATCTCACGGCCGTCCATACTGCTGACCGCTTGTTGGTTGAGCTGTACGGGCTGTGCTTCTTGCACATGCATATGCTCCCGCTCACCAGCAATGGCGTTTAGCAGGGTTGATTTGCCCGCGCCATTGGCTCCTAATAAGGCTACCACTTCCCCTTCTTGAATAGTGAGACTAATACCGTTGAGAATGTGTTGGTTGCGCCCACGGGCAACATGCAGTTCGTAAACCTGTAAAGAACCCATTGTTTATCTTTGTTTCATATTAAGTAAAAGCCAAAGGAAGAAGGGACCACCAATCAGACTCGTCACTAAACCAATTGGCAATTCAGCGGGGCTAATAATGGAGCGGGCAATACAATCAGCCCAGATCATCAACAAGGCGCCCCCCAAAATAGAAGCCGGTAATAAAAACTTATGGTTAGCGCTTAAGGTCAAACGCATGATATGCGGCACAATCAAACCGACAAAGCCGATACCCCCAGTAACCGCCACTAAAGGGCCCACCAATAAGGCCACCAGGGTCACCAAGGTGCGACGGATGGTTTTGATAGAAAACCCTAGGTGTTCTACCTCTCGCTCCCCTAGGAGTAAAACATTGAGGGCACGCCATTGCGTACATAAAATCACCAGTAACAACAATGACCAAGGCACAATAAAACCAATGATTTGCCAATTCGCAATTGCCAAACTCCCCATACTCCAGAAAGTCAGGTCTCGCAGCTGTGTATCGCTCGCCATATAAGTGAGTAGACCAATCGCACTCCCCACAAGGGCATTAATGGCCACGCCTGCTAATAATAAGCCGGCAACACCACCATAGCGACGTCCAATCAAATAAGCGAGCAAGGTGCTAATTAAACTACCTACAAAAGCCAAACTAGCGACCCAAACAAAAGCCGCGCTAATCAAGACAATACTCAAGATCGCGCCCAAAGAGGCGCCTGCCGATACACCGATTAAACCAGGCTCAGCGAGCGGATTACGAAAAAGCGCTTGCATGGCGGCGCCTGTTGTGGCCAACACCGCGCCTGCTAATACCGCCAAGACAACTCTGGGAATACGAATGTTCCACATTAAGGAATGCATAATAGCTTGCTCGGGGGGAGCCTTGGTATGGCTAACGACTTGCCACCATTCACTCCAGGTAATAGGCACCGCTCCCATTTTGCTTGCCAACACCATGCTTAATAAAGTCAAAATACCCAAAATCAGCAAAGCAATTTTGGGCCAAAAAGTGCGTGACACCACCAGCGACCCTATGGAATTTGTTTAAGAATTTTGAGCGCTTGAGCGACCCGTGGACCGATCCCTAAGGCCAATAGCTCCTCCATGACAATTACACGGTTTTCTTTGACAGCTTTTGTGGAAGCAAAAGCCGGGAGCGCTTTAAATTTTTCAAGACCACCTGAATTCTTAATGGTCATCTCAGTTGTCACAATCACCTCTGGATCAAGTTGCAACATACTTTCAGCGGAAATCGGTTTAAAGCCTTTTTGGGCGCTATAAATATTTTTGAGACCAGCCATTTGCATCAAGGTATTGGCCGCCGTATGTTGCCCGCCTGCCATGAGGCCTGCACCAAAATTCAAAATAAATGCGGTTTTATAGGTCTTAGCAGGTAATTGCTCTACCTGAGCTAATTGTTGCTTAATATCACTCATCAAGGCTTGGCCTTTGTCACTGACATTCAGCACCTCAGCGATTTGTTGAATACGTTGATACAAAGAGTCAATTTCCGGTCGATCGGAGACGGTTTGAACCTCTACGCCAAGCTCAGCAATTTTTTTGAGAGAGTCCTTTGGGCCTGCTTGTTCAGAAGCCAATAGTAAGCTGGGCTTAAGCGCAATCACACCCTCTACTGGCGTCTGTCTAAAGTAACCGACTGAGGGTAATTTTTGGGCAGCCTCGGGGTATAGACTAGTAATATCATCACCGACCAACAGCCCTTCTTGACCCAAAGCGTACACCAATTCTGTCACCCCCCCTCCCAGCGAAATCACTCGCTCTTGAGCCAGTACTGACAAGGATAAAATAGATAAAAAGACCGCAGCGCCTAAGCGCATAAAGATTTTGTACATGATAGACATTTGCTCTTTTAAAACTAAAGCACAGGCGCGAACGTTACTCATGCTAGCCGCATTCGCTTAAGCGCCTGTACACATGCAACTGAATGCAAGCAGACCTAAGCCGCTAAAGGCTCTTTGACATACGAACATAACAAGTTACGCCATGCGCTAAGCTCTGGCACGCCTGGTTTACGCACACCAAAGAATTGCGCAATCAGTTCACCATTTTTGGCATAGGCTTCCATGGAGGTCACCCAACCATCCTCGGTGGGTTTATTGACTACCCATACTTGGCTAATAGCCTCTGTATTCAGGTGTAAATTAAAGTCTGGATCGAGAATATTAAACCAAGAGCCGGTGCGCATCAGTTTATGAATCACACCACTATGAATCTGCACCAGACCACTATTGCCCACAAACACCATTAAAGGAATTTGCTGTTGCACGACTTGATTCAACATTTGTTCAATATTGTCGACACTAATTTGCTGCGCCAAATCGCTGCCTGCGGCTTCGTATATGCTCAGGCGCGGCACATTCCATTTTTTGAGTAATGGGCCAAAGTCATGGGTATCTTTCATGGCCAGCCATTCCTCGCGCAATTGCGCAGGAAGATCAGAATCATGTACTTCCTTAGCGATTGGCTCTAGTGCTGGAACTTGGCTTTTATCTTGTTTGAATTCGTCAACAATCGCCTGCAGCGCCTCTGTATTGCTTTCTTCAAGCGCATAGATTTTTTGGATCGCGACGCCTGCCTTATCAAAAAACTGGATGCTACGACGCCCATTTTGTTCGACATACCAAACTGTTGACCAGTTTTTAAAGAAAATCCGTAAATCGATGTCTTTGCCTAGCGCAATGGCCACTGGTCCTGCCTTACCTACTTTCAGGGTTTCATAGGCGCCTTTGCGCTCATGCACGCACCAAGGATTACGCGTCAGGGAAAGGATCTTGCCTAATTCAGGTAAGCGTCTATACACCGCACGAAAATCATCCCCTAAATAAGTGGATTCAATACCGCAGCAATCCGCTTGCACTAAATCACGCTCTTTGACCCCTAATTTGTCAGCCACATTAAGGACTCTTAATTTTGGCTCTTTACTGAGTAAAACTTCAGATTTTATTTGTAAATCTTCGATATCCATGACAACCTCAAGTCGAATAAAATTTCTTATTGATTATAATTCTTATTTACAATTGCGCTGCTTATTGTAAGCAGTTGTCATAAAAAACCCATGCTTAACCCTAGATTAAATACTTTCGGACCCGCCGTCTAAGCACAGCCCTAGCGGTCTGTTTTAGTGCTTGAGCGCTTTTCTTTAAATAGAAAATTTTCAAAAAATTCTAGATAAAATAAGATTTCTAGTATATAATGGTAATCTTTCATTTCCCAGAGCCCGGGTGGTGAAATTGGTAGACGCAGGGGACTCAAAATCCCCCGCCGCAAGGCGTGCCGGTTCGATTCCGGCCCCGGGCACCACTGCCCTCATTGATCCCGTTAGATCTTCATAAATCCCCTCTGATTGACTCTGAATTTCTTCAAAATCCTTTTCAAAATCTATAATAAACAAACACTTACTAAACAAGCACTTACCGTATAGACCGTATAACGGCGCCTTTTTTCTGAGATCCATCAGCTTTGTTGATCCTCAATGGTATTTATAGCTAATTGATGGTATCCTGAGATCAATCTACCCGCATAATTGTTTAATAACGCGCTGCAAACTCACGCCTTGCCTTTTATGCTTTTTAATCCAGTACAGTTCCTGAAACATGGTGGATGTCTCTCGTACAGTATTAGTAAGCGCTTTTTTAAGAATAACCGGAGGGGCTACTGATGGGGTTTCTAGCAATCAGGATACCCAAACGTGAAAATTAAGTAATCGCACCTTTTTAAAGCAAAGAGTCGTGAGAGAAATAGAATAAACCGTCTAGTTAAAGATCCAAAAATGAATACCACCCGTCATCAGTTAACTCAACGTCTAAAAAATATTTGTTTTGAGGCTTACATCGAGGATATCGATGAATTACTGAAAAAAGTCCAAGAAGATGCGTTTAGAAAAACACTAGCGTATGCAGAAATCATCGTTACAATAAATCAATTGATGTCAAGAACTGATGAAAAATTAGGTGAACTTTGCTCAGCTAATATGATTGAGACTAGTATCGAGCTCATCAATCTATTGCTAGACAAGGAATTTAGTCAAACGGCAGACGGCATACAACTTAAAGAGTGCTTAAACCTGTTGATGATACCAGGTGATGGTCAAAGGCTTAGATTTAAACCATTTAGCGAGACGCATCCAGAGCAACATGCGAAATTGAAAGCAGAACGCAGAGCTCAGCGCCGGCAGATGGCACAACAAAGCGCCTCTAAAGCATAGTGTAGAGATTTCATCGTCTAATCATCATTATTGAAGCCAATAGATTAGCAACCATCAGTCTGGAATTTAAGGTATGTCAATCTTCTTAATTTGAGCAATCGTACAAATCCTATTTTTGCAAACCACCTTGTCCAAGAATTTAGTTGTTTCTTTACAACTGCCACTAAGCGTTTAGTTAATCACGCAAAATTTAATTAAGGCGAGTCTTGAAGCGCTAAGAAACCTCTGTGGTTGGCTAGGAATATGGCGCTTAATCACTTGATTTATATAAAGAAAATGCTCTAAAACAAAGCAAGCCCAGTGCCTAGTTGTTACAATAGAACGTCTCGTACTTAAATCAGAGTACAATACTCCTTTTCTTTTCTATCACCCTCGGGATATAAACCCGCTACGGTCTCTTATTTATGCAAGAAATTTCTATTCAGCGCCCTGGCGCCAAAGCCAACACCTCTGTTGATCACGATCTAGAGAGCACTATTCAGGCCTCTTTACAAAAAATCAAAAATCAGCCTAACCAAAATCCTAAAGGTCCCAAAAAGCTCTATATCAAAACCTTTGGCTGTCAAATGAATGAGTACGACTCCGACAAAATGGCCGATGTACTCAAAGCTAACCAAGGGATGCAACTGACCGATAATCCAGAAGACGCGGATGTCATCCTCTTTAATACCTGTTCTATCCGCGAAAAAGCCCAAGAAAAGGTCTTTTCTGATCTGGGTCGCGCTAATTTGCTCAAAAAGAAAAACCCAAATCTCCTGATTGGAGTAGGCGGCTGCGTGGCCAGCCAAGAAGGCTCTACCATTATTCGACGCGCACCCTATGTGGACGTGGTCTTTGGTCCACAAACCTTACATCGCCTACCAGAGCTACTCAATCAACGCCGCCAAACAGGCGTTTCACAAGTCGATATTAGCTTTCCAGAAATCGAAAAATTCGATGCCCTACCGCCTGCCAGTGTCAAAGGCCCTTCTGCCTTTGTGTCCATTATGGAAGGCTGCAGTAAATATTGCAGCTATTGCGTCGTGCCTTATACACGCGGTGAAGAGATTTCTCGGCCCTTTGACGATGTGCTCCTAGAAGTTGCAGACCTTGCTGACCAAGGCGTCAAAGAAGTCAATCTCTTGGGCCAAAACGTCAATGCCTACCGGGGTGCCTTAGGCGATACGGGTGAATTAGCAGATTTTGCAATGCTTCTCGAATACATTAACGATATTCCTGGCATTGAGCGAATCCGCTATACCACCTCGCATCCTAAAGAAATGACCACGCGTCTGATTGAAGCACATGGTAAACTCGACAAATTAGTGCCATTCTTGCATTTACCTATTCAAACAGGTTCAGATAGAGTATTAGCGGCCATGAAGCGTGGATATACGACCTTGGAATTTAAATCCATCGCGCGTAAACTCTATAAAGCGCGTCCTGGTTTAACCCTATCTTCTGACTTTATTGTCGGTTTTCCGGGCGAAACTGATGAAGACCACGCCAAGACGCTGAAACTGATTGAAGACATTAACTTCGATATGTCGTTTTCTTTTATTTATTCAAGACGCCCGGGCACACCCGCCGCTGACTTGCAAGATAATACGCCTTACAGCGTCAAGCTCAAACGCTTACAAGAATTGCAAGCCCTCATTAACAAACAAGCACGTACAATTAGTGATGCCATGCTTGGCACAGTCCAAAAAGTCTTAGTTGACGGCCATTCTCGTCGTGATAAATCCGAGATGACTGGACGCACTGAAAATAACCGCATTGTTAATTTTGCAGGATCCGATCGCCTCATGGGGCAGATCATTGATGTTCGTATCACCCATGTATACACTAACTCTTTGCGTGGTGACATTGTAACGACAGAAAAGGTAGCGAATGGCTAAACGATTACGCCCATTGGTCTTACATCTAGACGGCGACAATATGCAACTTGCCAATCTTTGTGGTCCACTAGATGAGAATCTGCAGATTATTGCAGACCGCACCAATAGCGTCATCGGTCGCCATGGCAACCGCTTCACCATAGAGAGCGAAAATGCCCAAAATGTGCGCGACATGATTGAGATCTTTCATCGTCGCGCTCTACACAAAGTGCTAGGTCCGGAAGACATTCAACTCGGCCTGATTGAACTCAGTAGCACGGGCTTAGCCGACCCTAATGCTGCGGCGAGTGAGCCTAAGATGGGCGAACCCACGGATGAGGCCGTCGAGAGCCAAGTGATTGCTGAAATCCCAAAAATTGGCGAGCAGGTACACGAGATTGCCTTGCGAACTCGACGCCCGGATCTGCGTCCGCGCACACCGAGCCAGCGCCAATATATTTGTCAAATTCAAACCCATGATGTGACGTTTGGGGCCGGCCCGGCTGGCACCGGTAAAACTTGGCTGGCTGTCGCTTGTGCCGTCGATGCTCTAGAACGCGACAATGTCCAGCGTTTGGTGCTAACGCGTCCGGCAGTTGAAGCCGGTGAGCGTCTAGGTTTTTTGCCAGGCGATTTAGCGCAAAAAGTCGATCCCTATTTACGCCCTCTCTACGATGCACTCTACGATTTAATGGGCTACGAAAAAGTCCAAAAATTATTTGAGCGTCAAGTTATAGAGATTGCCCCGCTCGCCTACATGCGTGGCCGCACCCTTAACAACGCGTTTGTGATTCTAGATGAAGCCCAAAACACCAGCAAAGAACAAATGAAAATGTTTCTGACGCGTTTGGGCTTTAATAGCAAAGCTGTGATTACCGGGGATCCCTCACAAATTGATTTACCTAAAGGACAGCATAGCGGTCTTAAACACGCGCTTTCGATTCTGAAAAAAGTCGAAGGGGTCGCCATTACTGAGTTTTCTAGCCGCGATGTCGTGCGCCATCCTTTGGTTTCACGGATTATTGATGCTTACGACAAGGCTGAATCCCACCAAAAAGAACCCAAACAAAAGCTGATTCAGAATCGTTTTCCTAGTATAAATTTTAGGAATCTCTAGTCATGACGCCCTCTCAAACCCCTGCCCCAACATTTAGCTCCTCGGACTTGCGTTTTAATGTCATCCAAGAAGATGAGCATCTTAATATCACGGCAGAGGATCATATAAGTCGCCAACAATGGCGTGCTTGGGCGCTCAAAACCATACAGTTAGCCATGCAATACTATGAACAGGATTTCAGTACGGCCGAAATCAGTCTCAATATTGTGGCTTCTGAATTAGGTCGCTATTACAACCATACCTATCGTCACAAAGACTACGCCACCAATATCCTAACATTCGAATATGGTATCGATGAGATGCATACGCTCAGAGCAGATTTGGTGCTCTGTTGGCCGGTATTAAAGCAGCAAGCCATAGAACAACACAAAACAGTCAAACATCACGCTTGCCATCTTTTAGTACATGGGATTTTGCATGCTATGGGCTTTGATCACGAAGATCGCGAAGATGCTGAAGTGATGGAAGAATTGGAAATCTCAATCTTGCACGCCTATAAGATTGAGAATCCTTATCTTTAAGTTTCTAAGCGGTTTTCATGCTAAAAGTAGCAATTTAGAGTATTCTTTACTTTTAAACTCTTTTCATTAGCAATGTCTACAGACAGCCATCATGAGTCCGAAAGTGACAAGGACAAGAAATTTTCAGGTTTAACCGGTATTTTTCGTCGCCTTAGTGGCATGAATCGTAATGATCCAGAGGATCGTCAAGACATCAACGATGTGCTTAATGCCGCCCACGACAAAAAAATCCTCGACGATGATTCCTACTCTATGATCCTTGGCGCCTTGTCGCTCACCGAAAAAAGAGCCGATGATATTCTCATTCCACGCTCCAAGATGGATCTGATCGATATTAATCAACCCATCCAAGAAATTATTTCGTTTGTGATCGACGCTGCACATTCGCGTTTTCCGGTATTTGATGACGAGCGTGACAATATCATTGGTGTGCTGTTAGCTAAAGACTTATTGCGTTATCTCGGTGAGGAGCATACTCCCCTACGAGAATTGTTGCGCCCCCCGCTTTATGTACCAGAATCCAAAAGTCTAGATCATCTCCTAAAAGAGTTTAGAGAGACCCGCAATCACTTAGCACTGGTGATCGATGAGCATGGCAGTCTTACCGGTTTAGTCACCATGGAGGATGTGCTGGAGCAAGTCGTCGGTCACATTGAAGACGAATACGACGAGGACGAGCAGCAAACGATTTTCCCAGAGTCCGACAATGCTTGGCGTTTTATGGCCAGCACTCCCATAGAAGAATTCAATAAAGTCCTCGATAGCCATATCCCTACCGATGAACACGATACGATGGGCGGCTGGCTGGCTGACGAACTCGATCACATTCCCCGACGTGGTGATACTTATTTATTCGAAGACTTACGTTTTTATGTGTTGCGTGCCGAAGAGCGTCGCGCCCTGTGGGTTCATGTCAGAAGAATAAAAGTCAGTAGCAGCAGCCACGATGAAGAAACTCCTCAATCCTAATAGTGTCTTATTACCCATCGCCCTCGGCGTTGTTCATTCCTTAAGTTTCTTTGCAGGGTACATTCCTGATGGTGTCGCCACTATCATTCAGTGGTTGACGTTTTCGGGCTTAACCTTATTAGTCTTTACCAGTCGCCGCGGCAAAGCGTTGCTGCTCGAAGTGACTTTATTTGGTACAGCCAGTTTTAGTATTGGTCTGTATTGGCTCTACACCAGTATGCATACCTATGGTGGACTACCGAGTGTCCTGGCGGTGCTAGTGGTATTGCTCTTTGGTTTTTATTTAAGTCTTTATCTGACGGCTGCCGCCGCCATTTTTCATAAGCTCAAAAAGCGCAGCCTCACACACTCACCGCAGCAAGCCTTTTATTTATTACCCTTATTATGGGCCTCTTTAGTGACCTTGAGTGAATTGGCCCGTGGCTACTTCTTTACTGGCTTTCCATGGAATGGCATCGCCTATGCCTATGTCGATAGCCCCTTGAGCGCTTTAGCCCCCATAGGCGGTGCCTATAGCATTACATTTGTGGCGGTTTTTTGTGCCGGTACGACAGCACTGTTTATTCTGGCCAACAACAAAAAAAGAAATTTGCACTTACCCGCCACTTTGGCCTTGGTATTAATGGCCTGTATGGCCCTAAAAGTGATTCCTTGGGCCAGTCCCATTGGTAAGCCTCTATCAGTGCGCTTAGTGCAAGGTAATGTCGATCAAGCCCTGAAGTTTCGCTTAGATACTGGGATTCAGACCGTTTTAGATCAACTTTATCTAGCAGCCAAGGCGCCAACTAATCCACAAAACCCGCCCAAACTCGTCATCTTTCCGGAAACTATACTGCCGGTCTTCCAGAATCAACTTAATCCCCGAGTTTGGCAGACGATTTTGCAAAGCAGTGCCGAAACCAATGCCACCTACTTACTGGGGGCTCCGTTGGCGACAGGTTCCGCAAATAGTCGCACCCGTCTGACCAACAGTATTTTGATGATTAATCGCAACACAAGCCTAACCAATATTTACGAAGGTAATAATCTCAATCGTTACGAGAAACGCCATTTAGTGCCGTTTGGTGAGTTTATACCGTTTGGTTTTCGTTGGTTTGTAGAGTTGATGAACATTCCTCTTGGCGATTTTAATCGTGGCCATATGAACCAAAATAATTTTATGATTGACGATCAAGTATTGGCACCGAATATTTGCTACGAGGATATTTTTGGTGAAGAGCTCATCGATGCTCTCTACAGTCGTGGTAATAATCATCCAGGCGCTACCATTATGTTTAATGTGAGTAACTTGGCCTGGTTTGGCGATAGCATTGCTTTATACCAACAATTACAGCAATCGCGGATGCGTACGCTCGAGGCTGCACGTCCTATGCTTCGCGCCACTAATACTGGCATTACGGCGTATATCAACGCCAACGGGCGTATCGTGGCACAGTTACCCGCTGCCAGCGCGGGTGTGTTGGACGTTCAAGTACAGGGCATGACAGGCAATACTTGGTATTCACGCATTGGCAATATTCCTATCCTCTTGTTATGCGCTGTATTTGTTATTCTGTTTTGGTTTCTAAGAGCAAATAGCCATTTTCATATCCCGGATCATAAAGCCTCATAGGGCAAAGCCTGTCTAAACCTGTCAGAAATTAAGAGCTGATCTTCAATGTGTGGCAAAAAAGCCTTTTTTCTTCTATTTTCTGATAGTTTTCTCAAACTATACTTGACGCCACTAAAAAACATGCGTAATATAGACATCTTGCTAGCTTTGCTAGCAAAAAGAAGTTTCTCAAAAGAATATTTTGGGGGTATAGCTCAGCTGGGAGAGCGCTTGCATGGCATGCAAGAGGTCAGCGGTTCGATCCCGCTTATCTCCACCAAATTTTAAATTCTTAAAAAAACTTCTTGCACTTTTCAAAAAACTAGTTTAGAATTATGTTCTTAACAATTTTTGATAAGTTGTTATAAAGCTTAGGTCCCCATCGTCTAGTGGCCTAGGACTCCGCCCTTTCACGGCGGCAACAGGGGTTCGAACCCCCTTGGGGACGCCAAATTTTTTGGTTGCTTATTTAATCTATCGCTGCGGAGCGGTAGTTCAGTTGGTTAGAATACCGGCCTGTCACGCCGGGGGTCGCGGGTTCGAGTCCCGTCCGCTCCGCCATTTCTTCTTTTTGATCCTCCTCAAATCTCTTCGATTGTCTTCGAATCCCTTCAAAAAACCATTAAAAAACAATCACTTAGCCACTAAAAAACACTTTTTTTAAGATCAATAAACTTTTATGGTCTTCAATGGTATTTATAGCTAGTTGATGGTATCCTGAAATCAAAATACCACCACGTTTTTAAAAATACCATCATGGGTAAACTCACCGATAAAAGCATTAAAAGCGCGCTGAGCAAAAAGCGAACCAAACCCGAAAAACTCTATGACGGCAATGGCTTGCATTTGCATATCAGTGTTCAAGGGACGGGCTCTTGGCGCTTTTCGTATCGTTTTGACGATAAGCAAAAACTACTGACTATTGGCCGCTTTCCAATCGTCTCTCTGAGAGAAGCGCGAATCCTTCATATTCAAGCGCAAAAAGATATTTTTGAAGGCATCGATCCAGCCGCCAAAAAGCAACAAGCCAAAAACAGCAGAAAAACGCGTTTGAAAGATACGTTTGAAAAATACTTTCTTGAGTGGCATGAGTTGCAAAAAAAACGCTGGAAACCTGAATACGCGCAAGAAATCGCGCATCAGTTAAATCGCCTGGTTATGCCAAAGCTAGGCGCAATGCCGATCACTGAAGTCAACGCCCCGATCGTCAATGAGTTAGTTATGGAATTGACCAACCAAGGCTTGGGCGATACCACCCGCAAAACCTTACAGCGTATTAATGCAATAATGAACTACGCCGTGCAGGTCGGGGCGTTGCCCTTCAATCCCGTGCTGGCGCTCAAAGGCATCGTGCACGTACCACCCGTACAGCATCAATTAGCGCTGCCTGAACAAGAACTCACGGAGTTTTTTAAGCGTTTAATACAAGCCCCTGCCCTAAGAAATACAAAAATTGCCTTACTGATCACGGTGCTCACCTTCGTGCGCCTTGGCTCATTAAGGCGACTCGAGTGGCAAGATATCGATCTTGAAAACAAGCTTTGGATTATTCCTAAAGAAAAATTTAAAGCTTCGCGAATTTCCCTGCACGTACCCTTATCCGATTGGGTCATCGCGCTGTTTAAAGAATGTCCTCAAGGACCCGGATATATATTTCACAATCATCATGACACGCGCAAAATCATGAGTGAAAATGCCCTTTCTTACCTGATGGCTCGAATGGGTTATAAAGGCATCGCCACCCCTCACGGTTTTCGTTCGCTAGCGACGGATATTCTGAATGAAAAAAGTGACTTTAATTTTGATGTAATCGAGCGCCAAATGGGACACGTTGAACGCAATGCCGTGCGCCGTGCTTATCATCGCACCGAATACTTGCCTGACCGAATCAAAATGATGGATTGGTATTCCAACTACATTCGACAGTATTACGATCAAGCCGTCCTAGAAGTGGGTCGAGGTATTTGACCCGGAGCTTTTCTCATAAGATTATTAACCACCAACCGCCTACTTTAGGCGGTTTTTTTATGGAAATTCAAAATGAATCCTTCTTTTTTGGAGGTGTTTAATTGTTCATCAAACGAAGAACTGTATAAACGCCTAAATCAGGATAGAGACGTGTTAGTACGGTATAAGCATTATGATCACAGTTTCGAAAATTTTTATAAATCGATTCTTAATCAAGACAAGCTCGATGGTGATTTAAAAATAGGGCATTGGCTTAGAAAACATAATTTTAAGGATCTGAAACAACCTTGTTTATTATTAATGAACGCTCTCTATAAACCAGTTGCTAAGATAGATTTAGTAAAGTCTCAAGAGGGGTGGTTATCAAATGAGGTCAAGGAGAAAATTACCAATACGCCCTTCATATATAGAGCCGCCGTCCATGTTAGCGAGCAACATATTCCAGAAGGTTTTTATTTAGAGACATTTACAACTATTCATGATGAATTTACCGCCGCTTACGAAGATTTTAATTTTTTAGGTTCATATTCAAGCGATAAACAAAACCGCATTTATGTTCAACCTGACGACAAGTTGATGATCGACTCGCCTAATGAAATGACCTTACCTAAGCAGTATCTCGAGCCTGAAGTGTTTAAGGCTTCAGTTCCTTATCTAGACGGGTATCATGACTTCAAACACTATCTGGCCGAACAAAAAATTGTGGGGCTTCACATTGAAAAAGATAGTGCTAAGATTGAAAAAATACTAGTTGACGCCTACCAAACTCAACCGTTTGAGACAATGAACGTCATGCTTTTAGACAAAACGGGTAGAGTCAAAAATCTAGAACGCTGTACAAAGGGTGATGTTATCAAAACGCCTTCTAATGATAATTTAATTATTAAAAAAGCCCTACGCGATAATATAAGTGCTTTTGTTTTAGTTCATAATCATCCTGATGGGTGGACTCAACCCAGTCCAGATGATATAAAAATAACGGCCAAGATAGTTAATATGAGTAAAGATATAAACAGACCGTGTATTGAACATTTTATTGTAGGTAAGGATAACGTCTTATCTTTTAGGCGTGAAAATTTAATAGATCACCTTCCCTTATTTAAAGATCCCAGTCGTGACATAGAGATAGAGTAAACATCTAGGATAGGAGCAAAAAATGAGCACCCTTTTGAATCAGTTAACTCAACGTCTAAAAAATCTTTGTTTTGAGGCTCGCATCGAAGATATCGATGAATTACTCAAAAAAGTCCAAGATGATGAGTTTAGAAAAACGCTAGCGTATGCAGAAATAATCGTTACAATCAATCAATTGATGTCAAGTACTGATAAAAAACTAGTTGAACTTTGCTCAGCTAATATGATTGAGACCAGTATCGAGCTCATCGAACTATTGTTAGACAAAGAATTTAGTCAAACAGCAGATGGCATACAACTTAAAGAGTGCTTAAACCTTCTGATGATACCAGGTGATGGTCAAAGACTTAGATTTAAACCATTTAGCGAGACGAATCCAGAGCAATATGCAAAACTTAAAGCAGACCGCAGAGCTAAACGTCGGCAAATGGAGCAAAGCGTTACCGACTAAGAATAGAAAATCATTCGACTAATTGTCATTTATTTATTGCCAACCGCCTACTTTAGGCGGTTTTTTTATGGAAATTCAAAATGAATCCTTTTCTAAAAGAGTTTAATTGCTCGAGCAATAAAGAGCTCTATCAAAAGCTGTCGAAAGACTATGAGCTCGCGGCTAAATATAGGGACTATGATAAAAATATTGAATCATACTATGACCATCTAACGAATCAAAAAGAACTCGACAGTCGAAAACTCTCATCATCTTTTTTGTTAAATAATGGCTTAGATCAATCTGAAAAACCGTCTATTATTCTTATGAATGAAAGGTTTCAGCCCATTAAACACATTGAATTAGACATTCTGAAAAATGCTTGGCTTAATAAACGCGTTGTTGAGCAAATTAACAATACACCGTATGCAAGCAAGGTGATGCTAAACGTCCCAGAAAAGGCCACCAAACTACCAAACATTAAAAAATTTCCAACCTTTTTTACGGAAATAAGGAGAAAAACTAACTTAATATGTCACGAAATAGAGTCAGCCAGTCCCACAGATCAAAAGATCACAGTAATAGATGGCGAGACCAAAGCCAGTCAACGATTTGACTATTTTGTCGTCGACTTATCAGCCACATCCGGTATTGATACAAGTATATTTAATAGGGACTTAAATTACCTAGACGGGTATCATGACTTTAAACACTATCTGGCCGAACAAAAAATTATGGGACTTCACATTGAAAAAGATAGTGCTAAGATTGAAAAAATACTGTTGGGTGCCTATAAAACCCAACCGTATGAAACAAGCGAAATCATTACCCTAACCAAGCGCGGGGAAATCAACAGCTTTACCCAACTTGCAAAAGGCGATGTTCGCTCGACAAGTATGCCCTTTGACAAAATGCAGACCATCGTTCAAGAGCGCCAAGCCGAGGCCTTTATATGTATTCACAATCATCCCAGTGGAATTAATTTACCCAGCGACAAAGATCTTGACACCACTCAAAAGATGGTTAAGCACTTTAAAGAGACCAGTCCATGTATGGATCATTTCATTGTTGGTAGTGATGTATTCTCATTTAGAGAGAATAATTTAATTAAAGACCATACGCAAAGCTTTGAGCGCCAAGCTGATTTAGATTTAGATCTTGAATAACCCAACCCCAAAAGGAGTTAGCATGAGTGAAGAAACTGAAGATTATGAATACTATAAGCCTCTAAATAGAGACCTTCAAGGCCGCTTTATCGCCGCGGATATTGACAATGTGGAGCAATTTTTACAATTGTGCCAAACCGATGACTTTAAAAACTCAATGTACTACATTGAAATTATGCATTATCTCAACAAGTTAATTAACGACCCTGATCGCATTTTTGCACTTTTAACAAAAAAGAAAGATTCTTAAAGGAGAGCCACGATGATCTATATTCCAGGCACCAACCATGAGTTTATTGACTTGTGCTTTGAGTGTGGCATTCGCGATAGTTGTGATTTTGTAAAAAAACTCTCGGATGAAGCTTTTAAAAACTCAGCGGAAGGTCAAAAACTCATATCACTACTTAATTGTCTCGTGGCTACATCAAAAAACGAGCCCGCCCGTGTCTATGCAAGAAGTATACGAGAGGGATAAATTGCTATAGTTTCAATAAATGTCATTATTGATTTTTTTATTTCTTAATTAACTTTATTTGTTTTATTTGTTCACCGCCTACTTTAGGCGGTTTTTTTATGGAGTTGCCAAATGGCTATTAAAAAATATGTATCTCGTAACACCCTTGAAAATTCAATCCTCACCGCGCTCGTGCTCTCGATGGGTCTGGCGCTATATCTCACCCCAGATCTGGCCTTTGCCGCAGGAGGTGGCGGCTTTGCCTCTGAAGTGAAATCGATGATGGAAAACATCAAAACCGGACTACTCTCAATTATCGCTGTCGTCGCGACGATCGCCCTGATCTGGACCTTTGTCGAAGGCTTTATGGGACGCAAAACGTGGGCTGATGTCTTTACGCAATGCGCTTGGATTATCGGTGCAGCCGCCGCCGGAGCTCTTGCCACTTGGGTCTTTGATGCTGGTAAAAAAATCAGCTTTTAATCAAGGAGCCCGCGATGATTCCAGAAGAAGGTTTTCCAACCTTTGGCGGGCTCGCGCGATCAGTCACCTTTATGGGTGTACCCCTTGTCCCACTAGCCTTTTTGCTAGTGGGTTCAACCCTGATCACACTGATAGCCATGCAATTTTTAGGCGCCGGCGCCTTACTTTTTTTAGCGCTTCCCATCCCCGTTTTCTTAGCCATGAAAACCCTCACGGCCAATGACGATAAAGCGCTCGAAATTGTCAGCCTCGAGCTTTTAATCTTTTTTAATCGCCGCAACCCGCAAATCTTTAATAAAACCACCACGATTATTGGTACAAGTCTAGGCAGAAACAAAAATGATTACTTCCGACTTTTTGAAAAATATTCTAAAAAAACTCGCTAATCAGCCTTCACACGCTGATTTCTTACCCAAAATCAGCCAGCACGTCACAAAAAATATCGTGCACTTACACAGTGGTTATTTTCTGTTTACCCTTCAATTCGAAGGCATTCCCTTTGAATCTGAAGACGATCGACACATCGAAACGCAATTTAATAACTTAGCCAAGACCTTCGCCTCGGTCGGTAAAAACTACAGCAATCGCTTAGCGCTATGGACAACCCTGCAGCGCAAACAACGCCTGTTTGAGAGAAAATACGACTTTGAGAATATTTTCTGCCAAGAGTTTGCGGCAAAATACTTAGAGAAATTTAATCGCCAAAAATTCTACAACAACTACTTTTATATCACTGTCGTCTTAAAGTATGAGGACTTTAAAGACGGCTTAAAAGAAGCTAACGACTTAATCGGTCAACTCACGACGAACCTGGCCATTTACAGTCCCCACGTTTTAAGTAGCTATCAAAATAGCACCGGCATTTTATTTTCTGAAGTCTATGAGTTTTTAGGCACGCTCATTAACTACGAATACAAGCCCGTGCCCTTATCGGCTACGGATGCGAGCGCTATTTTGGGTGACTCTGATTTACACTTTGGATCCGATCTATGTGAAATTCGTGCACAAAACAGCACGAAATACGCCGTCTGCTTTGATTTAAAAGATTTTGGGGTGGCTAAACCTAAAATCCTCACAGGCATTTTAGATATCGACTGTGAATTTACCCATACCCAAAGCTTTGTGTTTATTAAAACGGCCGATATGAATCAACGCATTAATCGGCAATTGAACAATATGATTAGCGTTGGCGATGAAGCCATTGAGCAACAAGAAGAGCTGCTTTATGGCAAGGGCAAATTAGCCGCCGGTGACTTAATGTTCGGTGACTATCACTCCGCGCTGATTGTCTACGGTGATACACCTCAAGAAGCGGCCAATAACGGTAATATGGTGACCGCCAGATTCTTAAACCAAGGGGGATTTAATTTTAAAAAAGCGCAAGTCTCTGCGCCTTTTACGTATTTCAGTCAAGTGCCCGCCTCACGCAAAAAGCCACGCGCCTCACCTAAAACCACCGATAATCTTGCCTGCACCTTTGGCATGCACAATTATTCGCAAGGCAAAGCGCTCGGCAACCCCTTGGGGGATGGCACGGCCATCATGCCGCTGCAAACGGTATCGAACACCTTGTTTGACTTTAATTTTCATTTCACATCACCCAAGGAGAATAATATTGGCGATAAAGTGGCTGGCCACACCTTGATTTTAGGGGCGACAGGTACTGGTAAAACCACGCTTGAGACGTCTTTAATTGCCTTTACCAATCGCTTTAATCCTTATTTGTTTGTGCTGGACTTAGATGCCGGCATGAAAATCTTTATCACCGCGCTCGGTGGGTCTTATTACACCTTAAGCGCTGGCGAACCCACGGGGCTAAATCCTTTTCAATTGCCCGATACCCCCACTACCCGCGAATTTTTATATACGCTCGTGGGCATTTGTGGCCAAAATCTTCAGGGAAAAATCTCTGCTGATGAAGAAAAGCAAATTAAAACCGCGGTCGATACCTTACTTAACCAAGTCGATTTTGAGCACCGAAACTTTTCAGTGCTCCTGCAAAATATTCCGTATTCGACCAAGGAAGATAGCTTGCGCCAGCGTCTAGCGCGTTGGTGTCGCTCAGAGAACGGGCGCTTTGCCTGGTGTTTGGATAATCCCGTCAATAAATTCGATCCGAACGACTTTTATAAAGTTGGTTTTGATATGACGGACGTGCTAAAAGACAATTATCCGCCAACCGAGCCGATTCTGGCCTATATGTTTTACTTACGCGATCTAATGATGGATAACGTTGCCGCGGCCAATGGCATTTTGTGTACGATTGTCGAAGAATTCTGGTGGCCGACACGCTTTGAAGCCACGCAAGAATTTATTTTAAAAATTCTCAAAACCGACAGGAAGCGCGGCGGCTGGATTGTGCTCACCAGTCAATCCCCTGAAGATGCTATTAATAGTCCGATCTTTGCGGCCATTGTGCAGCAAACGCCAACTAAGATTTTCTTGCCTAACCCGGATGCCAAATATGAAAACAGCTATGAGCTGTGTGGCATGACCAGAAAAGAGTACGATGAATTGATTAAACTGAGCTTAGAGAGCCGCACCTTTTTAGTAAAGCAATCGCGCCAGAGCGCTTTTGCTAAATTAAATTTAGCCGGCTTTAGCAATGAAATCGCCGTACTATCGGGCTCGAGCAGCAACATTGAAATCCTCAATGAAGTCCTGCAAGAAAATCCATCGGCCTCGGTCGATACGTGGTACCCGATGTTTAAAGACCGTCTTAATGAACATAAACAAAGTAAACGGCTGTTGTAAAGATCACTGAAAGGAATAAACGATGATGCACAACCCACCACACCCAGGCGAAATTCTTAAAGACGAAGTACTCGATGCACTCGGTTTATCAGTAAAACAAGCCGCCGCGCGGCTAGCCATGTCACGTGTAGCTTTATCACGAGTCATCAACGGTAAAGCGGCGATCAGCCCAAACCTAGCGATTCGTCTTGAGCAGTCAGGTATCGCCTCGGCCAACTTATGGTTAGATCTACAAACTAAATATGACTTATGGCGAGCGATGCAGCATAAACAGCCTCGCATTCAATCATTGCGACAACCTGCCTAATAAACGTTTTAACAGTCATCTCAATCTTATCTAAGCCCCATCCCAGGGCTTTTTTTATGGAGCCAACATCATGAAAACCACCCTTGTAAAAACCTTAATCGTTAGCGCGATCGCATTTACGAGCCTGCAACCGTCAGTTCATGCTCAGGGTATTCCCACCTTCGACGCCACTGCAGTCTTGAAATATACTGAGCAAATCGCTCAGATGAAAAAACAAATTGAGAACCAAATCCAACAAATCACCGAGTTAAAAAATCAGGTAGTGGCCTTGACGGGCACGCGCAATATGGGCAATCTATTAAAAAATAGCGTGCACGAAGCAATCCCTGATGATTGGAAAATGCTCTATGATCAAGTCGGTGTTGGCATTGCCGATATCCAAGATCCGAAGAAGTATGACCCGAAAGCGGCGGAAAACAACTTGACGGCAATTTATCAACTGACCCAAGATTCGCTCGTAAAATCTCAGCAAATCACTTCAGACATTGAATCCTTAATGGCTGAAATTAATAACACTAAAGACATTAAAGCGGCCGCTGACTTGCAAAGTCGCATCTCCGCGCAACAAGCGGCTTTAACGCTAAATCAATCCAATCTTGATCAAGCATACCGAGCCTTTGAGATTAATGAACAAGTCATCGCCGAACGCCAAACCGCAAGGGATAATTGTTATCTTCGCGCTTGGGCCTATGGTACTGATAAAAGCCAATGCGAGTAATTAAAACAATTCTAAGGGAGCATCATGACTATGTTTGCAGACGTCTCCGAGGCCTTAACCAAGGCGATCGAGACGGATTTATTCAACCAAGCCAAAAACATCATTGATCAAGCCTTACCGATTTTTGAAATCGGTTTTGGCATTTATATTATTCTCGTCATGTGGGGTTACTACCGATCGGGATTTGATGAGACAATGGTGGATCTCACCAAGCGAATCTTAGGCTGGATGATGATTATCGCCATTGGCCTGAATGCCGGAAACTACCAAAAAGTGGCCAAATCGGTCTATGATGCCCCCGAAACGGTCGCGAGCTGGGTTACGGATAATAAAATGGACAATAAGTTTGTCGATCATCAACTAAATAACGTCGATAAATCCATCTTTAAAATGTATGAATTCGCTAAAAAATTAAGTACATGGAAAATTTTTGAAAAATTTTCCCTCGCAATAGGTTCTATTGTGTTATTTTTACTTGGCTACCTCAGCATTTTATTTATTTGGGTCTTCTATATGATAGCCAAATTCAGCTTAGCCTTAACCCTGGTAGTCGGCCCGATTTTTATTGGCGCCATGTTGTTCCCCTCCACCCGACAATACGGCATGAACTGGATAGGCCAATGTCTAAACTATATTCTGACCGTCATGCTATATATGGGAATTTCCCAACTTCAACTAGGATATATATCTAAAACTTTAGAAAAAATAAATTTAAACGATTTTTCGAGCGCGGTTATTTGGGAAATGACAGGATCCTTCGTTGTCATAACTATTATATGTATTCCCTTAATGCTCTCAATTCCTGGCATTGTGTCGGCTTTAACGGGTGGCGCCTCTGTCGATTCGCACGCTCGAGGGATTCGTTCAATGGCTTCAATGGGCGCCGCTGCCGTTTCTTCAGGCGCGACTTTACCTTTTAAAGCCTACAACTATGCCAAAGAAAAATATAAAAACTTTAGTAAAAACAGCATATCAAGTAAATAAGTTATTAATTATTTAACCCCCATTTTTTAAATAAAAGGAAAAATCATGTTACGCCAAACCATTTACTCCGCCCTCGCACTATCCTTATTCGTGCACTCTCAATCAAGTTTTGCCAGTGAAGAACAGGAAAAATTCAACGCCGCGCTTGATACAGCCTATGATTGTAAAGTGGATGCAAAGGCCAAAGGTCAACTAGGTGCGTGCAAGACAGAAGAAGAAGCACTAGAGCAAGCCGCGGCGGCTTGGAGGAAAAAAGAGCCCGAAAACTATAAAAAAATGAGCGATAAATCGACCGCCGATTTAAAAAAAGCAGAAAAGGCCACCGAAGGTACCACCGACGTATGTATTGAAAAAACGCTAGATAGTGATCTTCCCGACGACCAACTCGACGCTAAACTCGATGAGTGTGAGGTTGACTTCTTGAAAACCCTTAAAGCAATTGATGAGCAATCATTGAAAAGATACCAAATCATTAAAATGGCTAATGGCGAGTTAACACTTAGAAAACAGCCAAAAACGCAACCAATCAACGCGATCTTTGGCTTACTAAATGAAAAATTACAGGACACAGAGATAAGTGTTGAGGAAATGAACGAAGTCATCGCCAAAGGTTGGGCAGGCTTAGAAAAATGAAAATAATTGCAGATACAGAGGCCGCTAAAATTTTAAAAGCACAAAAAATGAGCGTTGAACTTCACTAACAACTACTTTTTAATCTAATCACGCAACCCCTTGTTCACCACAAGGGGTTTTTTATTGGGAAAAAACAATGAAAGTCTACGGATTAAGTGCGCAAACCAAAGAGAAATTAAAAAAACTCGCCCTGGAAAAGACAGGCAAAACGAGCCTCTCGAACTTTACCAAGCAACTTTTAATCGCCCAGATAGCTCCAGAGCACGAAAAAACCCCCATCACCGCACCTAAACGTCAAACCGCGCGCGTGGAAGTGCGTATTAGCCAAGAACTTTTAAAAAAACTCACCCAAGACGCTCAGCAAAGCGATATGACGGTCAATCAATTTATTACGTTTGTTCTCACTAGGTATGCCGCCAGCAACACGATCCTCACCAGAAAAGAAGTCGCCACCCTTCGAGAGTCGAATTATCAGTTATTTAAAATCGGCCATAACCTCAATCAAATTGCCAAAGCTTTAAACCAAGGGCAATCGTCGTCACTCACTACGACGCAAATTAAAACACTTAACCAGCACATCGATCAACACCTCAATGAAGTGCACACTTTAATAGATCAAAATTACGATCGTCTTTAAAAATAGAGAAAATTTATGTCTATGGCTACTAAACGCGCCGAAGATTTCTTACTCGGTAAAGAGCGTCGCATAAAACCCAAACATGGCCGCGCGGTCTTGTCTAAGCGCACCGGTCGCACAAGCACATCGGCCAACGCCTCCAGCGCACCGAACCGCACTCAGGGCACGATTCTCACTCGTCCTAACCCGCCTTTAAAAAAGAATACCGCCCTGGTAAATATCGTTTCAGCGGCTAAAAAAAGCCCCGAAGTCATGGTAAAAATTGGCCGCCGCAAATCGGCCAACAGTAAAGGGGTAAAAGGCGTTGCCTCACACATTGACTACATTAGTCGCAATGGCAAAATCGAGCTCGAGGATAACCATGGCTTAAAAATTAGCGGCAAAGAGGTTAAAGCGATCGCTAGCAATTGGACCAAAGCGGGCATGATTCACACGCAATCGACCAAACGCGAAGCGTTAAACCTAGTTCTGTCTATGCCCGCGCAAGTGGATCCTGAAAAAGTTCGAGACGCCGCCCGAGACTTTGCTCAAACCTTATTTAAAGGGCACGAATACGTCTTTGCGCTTCACACCGACACCGATCATCCACACGTGCATATTGCCGTTACGATGCAAAACGAGCGTGGTGAACGCTTAAATCCACGCAAGAACGATCTGTATCAATGGCGTTTACTATTTGCCGAGAAAATGCGCGATCAAGGCGTCGAATGCGCCGCAACCAAGCGCGTGCATCGTGCGCAGTTTACAAAGAGCGAAAAATCCGAACTTTGGCACTTAAAAAATCGCCAAAGCCATTCGTATATTGAAAAAGCGCGCTTTGAAAATTTAAAAGACGCCTTAAAAAACAATAAGCGCCCGGTTCATCCGTTTTTAAAAGAGCAACTGCAAAGTCGCAATTTTGTGGTCTCTGAATACAAAACCTTAGCGCGTCTGTTGTATCAAGAAAATATGAAAACTGAAGCCCGAATCCTCAGCAAAATGGCCAAAGAAATGAAAAACAAACCACCTATCACTCAAGCCCAAGCGCAGTTTGATAAACAAACGCGCCAAAGAGAGCCAAGACAAGAAGAGCGCACGTTATAGATTAACGCCAACAAAACCCAATCCCGCCTAGCGTGCTAGGCGGTTTTTTTTATTTAAACCACCAACCCAAAGAGCATTCCTATGAGCACATTAATCATCGCCGAAAAACCCAGTGTTGCTAGAGACTTAGCAAAAGTCCTTTCTAAAGACCATCCCGAGCTTCTTTTTGACAACTGCATTGGTCACTTAGTACAAGTCAGTTACCCAACTGAACCAAATCAAACGCTGCCCATCATCCCTAAAGCCTTTGAGCTAACCGTTCTTGAACGCACCAAAGAGCAATTTAAAAAATTAAAAGCCCTGTTCAATCGTAAAGACATTGATCTGATCATCAACGCGTGCGATGCCGGGCGTGAAGGTGAATTAATTTTCCGCTTGGTCTACGAAAAAGCCCAATGCACTAAACCCACAAAACGCCTTTGGTTACAGTCCATGACCCCTGATGCCATTAAAGACGCGTTTAACCAATTAAAAGACGCCAGCGCCTACGATAATTTAAGCGATGCCGCTAGAAGCCGCACCGAAGCTGACTGGCTCTTTGGAATTAATGGTTCGCGCGCTGTAAAAAGCGCCATCGGCCGCGTGATGACCCCGACCTTAGCGATGGTCGTGCGCCGCTATCAAGACAATAAAAACTTTACATCTGTGCCGTTCTGGGAAATTGTTGGGCAATTTAAAACCTCACACGGCCTATATGAAGGCAAGTTAGTGACTTCAAGCGAAGATCGCAAAGAAAGAAAATTTAACTCGCAGCATCAAGCGCAAGCCGTCCTAGATCAAATCCCGCGCACTGTTGAAACCGCCATGGATGCGATCGAATTAGAAAAAAAATATCCACGCCCTTTATTTTCGCTAACAGCCTTGCAACAGTACGCTAATAAAAAATTTGGTTACAGCGCGGCCAAAACCCTGCAACTGACCCAAGCCCTTTATGAAAAACATCGCGCCGTCACCTACCCGCGCACTGACGCCACCGCGCTGCCCACGGACTACGTGGAAAAAGTAAAAACCACACTCGAATCCCTCAGCGCGAATTATCCATCAGCCAAAGACATCGAGCTAAATCTGGTTAGTGTCAGTAACAAACGCGTCTTTAATGATAAAAAAATCACCGATCACTTTGCCATCATCCCCACGGCAGAGCCGCCCAAGGATCTCACTTCTGAAGAAAAAAACATTTATGAAGCGATCAGTCTGCGCTTTATTGCCGCCTTTTATCCAGAAGCGCACTATGTTAAAACCACAAGATGGACGCAAATCAGTGCTGAGTATCTGTTTAAGTCAACGGGCAAAACGCTCGAGCAACCGGGCTGGTTGCAAGTCTACAATGGTGTCGACGAAGAAGACGATAAGGAAGATAGTGAGAAAAAAACCAATTCATTAGCACCCTTAGATAATCCTCAGCCAAGCCTAGAAGCTCTTAGTCTGTCTAAAGGTCAGTCAAAGCCACCCGCTCTTTATACCGAGGCAACGCTCCTTAAAGCGATGGAAAATGCCGGTAAAGACATTGAAAATGAAGAACTCGCTGAGCAACTCAAAGGCAAGGGTTTAGGCACGCCCGCCACGCGCGCGGCGATCATTGAAAAGCTCAAAGATAAAGGCAAACATCCACAGGCGTATATGACGCTACAAAAAAAAGCGCTCATCCCCACCGAACGCGGCATTGCACTAATCGACTATCTGCAAGGGGCGGCACCAGACTTTATCTCGCCTGAAATGACAGGTCATTTAGAATACGAATTAAGCCGTGTTGAAAAAGGCGAAAAATCGCGCGCTGACTACATGCGTGAAATCGAGCAATACGTCTTTGATCTTATAAGATTAATTCAAGCCAAGCCCCGTCAAGTGCCACAAAAGACAGCGACGCTAGGAAAATGTCCTGTTTGCGCCCAACAAGACATGGTCAATCGTAAATTTAGTTTTATGTGTGACTGTGGTTTTAAAATTAACAAGGAAATCGCCCATCATCAACTCACCGACAAGGAGGTTAAAGCCATTATTGAAAAGGGAAAATCGCCTAAAATCACCACCTTTAAATCAAAAGCAGGCAAACCCTTTAGCGCCATCCTAGTGCTCGACAAAGAAGCCAAAAACTTACAATTTAAATTCGATTAATGACAGTTTAATTTTTATAAGTTCAATAAAAAGCCCCTAGAGCGTATAAAAGCGTTCTAGGGGCTTTTTGTTTGGCTGTGATTTCAGCCCGTTTGTCTTATCAATTCGTCAATACACACAGTGTCTGACTTACCACAACGAACATCGGATAACCGTTGTTCGGCCAGACACAAATCTTCAAGGTCATCGAGATGTTCAAGCAATTGAATCACAGAACAACCTATCGCCTGAGCTAAATTCACAGGTACAGCGTTACCGATTTGCTTATATTGCGCCGTTGTAGACCCTTCAAAGACCCATTCATCAGGAAAGGTTTGAATTCTTGCATATTCCCTAACAGTCAAAGGCCTCGTCTCTTCAGGATGACACCGTTCTGTCTGTTTTTGTGCAGGTGCACAAGTGAGCGTTAAACTGGGTTCATCCCAAGATAACCGCCGCGCCATTCCTGTTTTTCCACCTCCCAAATAATAGCTTTTAAGCATATATTCTTTTTGAATATCTACTGGCAAATCACGCCAATATCCCCCGGCAGGAACCATACTTAAAATTTCTTTTTTTCTCTTTGGATATTCTTGTCCTTCAGACGACGGCACATCGCAATCATAAAGTTCGCCTTTTTTTAAAGCATCTTTTAAGGTGAGCACCCTGTGATAAGTGGCTGGCCATTTAAAATCAATACCTTCTGAAATATCATTCCTTACCGCAATAAGAATCAATCTCTCCCTTTTCTGCGGCACTTTATAAAACATGGCTTTTAATACTTTTGGTTCATATAAATGATAGCCAAGATCTTTGATGACATTTCTGATCGTCTCTAGAGTTCTACCATTATCATGGTTTAAAAGCCCCCGGACATTTTCAGCCAAAATCACCCGCGGATTGATCTCCTTGACCGCTCTTGCAAATTCAAAAAATAACGTGCCTCTAGTGTCTTCAAAACCTAATTTCTTTCCAGCATACGAAAACGCCTGACAAGGAAAACCACCGGCTAACACATCAACGGCATCTTTATACTCAGAAAAGTCTACTTTTGAAATATCATTTTCCACGACATTCCATTGGGGCCTATTTCTTCTCAAAGTGTTGCACGCGTGATGATCAATTTCGTTTAGCATGACGGCGTCTAGCCCTGCTTTTTCAAGGCCAAGTGCCATACCCCCCGCCCCAGCGAATAGTTCTAGGACAGTATATTTTTTACTATGGACATAATCGCCTTCAACCCATGAGTCTTCAAATAGAAATTGGGCTTGTTCAAATTGCTTGAGTTGTTCTTTTTTATAATAGCGATAATTATTAGATTTATTCCTATGTGAAATAAATTTACCGTCGTTGTCCCAACGGCGCAGTGTCCCTTTGGACATTCCTAAAATATCGGCGACTTCAGCTAAAGATAATTGGTCTTTCATCAATGATAACCATGTAAACGTTATACATGGTTACTATATTAATAATTTGTTTTTGCAATGTCAAACATTACTTATGGTTATTATCCATAAGCAAGCGAAAAATATCGCATATAACTTTCTTTTTCTTTAATAGTAAATTCTGCAATCCCAAAGCGTTCCCTCAAAACGTTCTCTATCACCGTAGGTAACACTGAATGCAACTCTTTTAGTGCGTATTCTCTACCCGTGACTATGTGATAAAAACTAGCACCATCAATAATTCGGATTTTTTCGTTCTCTGGACACCGGTCTCCACGTTCTTTGTCCGATGGCGTAAACGGTTTATCAATTCTTTGAGGTTTTTTTGGAATGATGTTCACAAAAAAAGCGGTATAGCCTTTATATAAACTCGTTTTTGGCGAAATAAGTCTATCTAAGTTGTGGTATTTATGGACTAAATCACCGCCAGTCACAGTTGAATATTTATTTTTAATTTCCGCAAGTATTTTTCTTTCTTCATTAATAAGGTCTATCACACCACCAACGCCGCAATCGCGCCAGCCGCCAACGTGACCTAGCAACTTTTGATGAAACGTCCCCACATGATTTTGGATTGTCTTCTGATACTGCCTAGCCAGTTCAAAATTACGCCATTGATCATGACTTGAAAACACATGTGATTCAAACAACGCGCCGAAGGGATCAATCACGTTTCGATAAAACGTTTTTTCTGCCTCAGTTTGTTTCTTTTTGGCTTTCCCTAGGAGGAACTCAACCTCCTTAAAAAGCTCTTCATCACTAACGTATTCAAGTAAGGCCATGGCTATTCTTATAAAAATTGTTTAATTGAGCAATATCCTACCATTATTAATAGCAACTCAATTGAAATAGCCATACACCTGCGGAACAACTAGAGAAATCCCGCCGTCAAGACATATTTAACACTCCAGATAGGCAATTGATTTCTTCTGACTTTAATTTTGCCTCTATTAATACTAATTATTAATTTATGTTTTCTGCCAGAGTTATCAAAAATAAACGCCCGATCGCAATCAGCGATATACGCCTCTAATTGAAACATGCTGCGATGGTATCGTCTGAAAACATCCGCTTGAGGCACATCGTGACCTTTACATAGCACGCGCTGTTTAACTCTTCTATTCGAGACCGCAGGACTATTGATACCAACATAAATGAGATCCACTTGATAACCCAGTGACTTCGCTTGTTTGACTAAACGTTTTTCAATATTCCCTGTTAACGTCGTCTCGATCGCAAAGCTAGTTTTCTTCTTAAGTAAATGTTCTCGTCTTTCTAAAGCGATTTTACCGGCCGCTATATTACTGCAACCCAATTGAACCGCAATATCATCGGGATTTACAAGTGGCATCCGGCTACGTAACTTAAGCTTTTTGACTAATGTTGACTTACCAGCACCATTTGGCCCTCCTACAATCAACAATTTGTATCGCTTACTCATACGTTTTAACCACAACAAAATCGCCATTATCGTCTTCAGCGACTAGTTCTTTCTTACCATCAGGGTACTCCATAATCGCGTAACCCACTGGCGTATCATCCTCGATATAGCAAACAGGGATCCCCGCATCTAATAGCGGCTGAGCAAAATCATCATTGTTATCTTCAGCCCATTTTTCAATGTCTCGCCATAATTGATCATCAGAGTCTTCACACATCGTTATCGCTCCCTTAATAACCAGTCTTTAAATTCTAGCAAATTCAAAAAGTCGTCAGACGCAAAAGAACAGGTGTGTTAGCACCACTCAGCCGCGTGCGGCGTTTCCAATCGCAGATTGGAATTTAACCCATTTAGGGTTAATGTTAAAGTGTCCCCACATTAACGGCGATAGCCTATCCTGCATTTAGATATTTTTAGTCTAGAATTTACACATATAACCACTGATAACCACCCATCGTTCATCTTCAGGGAAAAATATG
>NZ_KK211205.1:286830-303444 GCF_000621025.1 Brackiella oedipodis DSM 13743 | reverse complement strand
TTTATGTATATTTAATAAAAAATAAATGATTATAAGTAGATACCACTTTTAATTTATATATAATTTATACTTTTTGTAGATGTAAAATATAATATAGTAAAGTAATTGTTTATTTTATATACATATATTTTTAATTTAAGTACTATCTATATACATTTAGTATATGTATATTATAAAATAACTGATAAAAATTGTACTCAACGTTTATTTATAAACCAGCTTCAAAAGAAGAACTAACTAAAGTCGTTAATAATCACTTCCGTAAAATAAGAGATATGTAATGAACACATTAGAAAAATTTAAACAAAACAATAAACCTGGGCAAAGCAAGCTGTCAGTTTTTCATGAAAACATCGAATCTCTTTTTAATGATGGCTATACAGTAAAACAAATACATGAGTATTTAAAGCAAGAAAATGTCTCAATTAATTATCAAGTTCTTTGTCGATACGTTCGAGTTCATTTAAAAAAAGACAAAGCGCCTGACAATCCAGAAAACGCGCCAGAAGACAAAAACGAGCCCGCTCCTAAAAAAGAAGAAAACTTCGCCGAATACATGGAAAGAAAACAAAAGGAAGAAGCCGAGGCACTAGCTGAACTTCATAAAAGGAATAGAGAAAATTCCATGCCACCACCATGGCTAAGAAAATAAGCGATTAAAATTGAAATTCCAAAAGGTTACTGTTATACTGAACCTGAAAAATAGGTGAGTCCTGCCTTAATGGGCGATTAAATTCATAGGTGAGTCCTGCCTCAATGGGCGATTAAATTCATAGGTGAGTCCTGCCTTAATGGGCGATTAAAAAAGGGTAATGGTACGCCATTACCCTTTTTCATTCTTAATTGTTCTGTATTTATTGTTTATGAATATTTATACAATAGATAACAAATTTATAGGATATTTGGCCAAAAAAGAAAATAAAGTTGCTTTTAACAAAGCATCTAAGGAGCGCAGCCGCCCCTACGTAGGGGTAATAATTGAGGTTGGTGCTTTTAATTATTTTGCGCCAATGTCTTCAAGGGACATGAGAAAAAACCGCTCTAACAACACATTTCACTTATTTTCAAAGGAGCAGAATCTTGGTGTTATCCATGTCAATAATATGATTCCAGTGCCAGATAATAGATTTGTGAAGCTCCTGAACTATAACAAAATATCAAGCCAAAAATATAAAAAACTCATTGCAATTCAAGTCGAAATTCTTAGTGAATCTGCCTTTCAAAAAGAGCTCACTGAAAAAGCGATTAATTTATATAATGTCGTTAGCGACCCGAATAACAATACGCGTGATGCCCGCTTCTTAAAAAAACTTTCCAATGATTTCAAAAGTCTAGAAAAACATTGTCAGCATTTAACTCTAGAAAACTTTGAAAAACAGATAAAAAACGATATCGAGTTCGATCTTTAAGTTTTACTCTAGCAACCCTTTTCCGACGCCAAGCCCTTCCTGCATTTCCGACATCCCTTTTAATAAATGGGCGGCATTGGCCGGCGAGCGCAACAGATACGCTGTTTCTTGTAAAGCGTTGTATTCTGATTCAGATAACAGTACGCAATTTTCACCCCTGACACGAGTGATTAATAAAGCTTCCCGATTGTCGGCCACCTCTTGCATTTTTTGCGTTAGATTTCGCCGCGCTTCAGTATAGGTAATGGCTTTCATTGTCTCCGTAATTTATTTAAAAGTTTTGAATTAATTTATAATTTAAATTACTGATCGTGCTAGTGTAAAAAACCGCTTAATTAAGGAGCTACCATGAACACTGAACCCAAAAGCTACATGCCTGAAGAAGAACGCCAGCGCCGCCTCACTGATGGTACGCCTAAAAAGGCACTGCCTCTAATTGAAGCGAGCTATGCTGAGAAAGCCGGGGATGGCGAAACAGCCTGGCAATGGCTTGCCCGAGCTGAATTACCCGCCCATTGCCTTACTTACTTAAAAAAGGAGTTTGGCACTGAGTTTATTTTAAGCTACGGTTTTAATACAAAACTAGCCGATGAAAAATATGGCCCTGATTGGTTAAAAAAGTAACGATTTATGAATGAGCACGCTTTAACCACCACCACCTAAAAACCTTTAATATCAAATACTTGCCACATCAAAAATAAGTGTTTTAACTTAGTTATCCACAGATTTTGTGCATGGCTTAACGTGTCGCACTTCTCCGAAGGCTTCAGCCATGACGGCGTCATGTGATATATCTCTCATCAATAAAATCAAGAGTCACCGTTACAACGCAAATCCGTATCTTGCGTTTTTTGCGCCTTACTCATCGCTTCCGCAACTAGATCAAACGCCTCTAAAATTTCATCAGCGCTCGCATCCTGAAATATGCAATCAAAAAGCGCGCTGTCGATCTCGTCTTGTGTCGGTAGTTTGATTTTTTGATCGTCCATGATTTTCTCCTTTAAAAAATAAAAAAGCCGCTTGAATTTTTCTCAGGCTGCCCACAGCCTTCTTTTTTCAAAAAACGTGTCCAAGCCAAAAACAACAGCCCACACCGCTAAAGCATAGTTTAAACGAAAAAATCGCGACGCTGAATTTTCTCAGAGTGCGCACAGCCTTTCTTTTTTCAAAAAACGCGGCCATGCGAAAAGAGCAAAACCAACACACCCAGAACAATGATTAAACGAAGATTAAGGCATGTAGAAAACGAAAACACAGGCAAGTCTAATAAAGGTATTAGGAAAAGAAGAAAAACGCACCACAAGCCTAAAAGAAGTCTTAAAAACGAAATCCGAAAAAAAAGAAAAAACGCGACCCTGAATTTTTCTCAGGTTGCATACAGCCTTTCTTTTTTTCAAAAACGCGGCCAAGCGAAAAGCGAAAACCCACCCCAAGCAAAGACCGTACCTCTTCTCAACAACGCGCCAAAGCGCTTCCTGTCCAATTTTGCAAATGCTTCGCATTTCCAAAATTGGACCAGGCTCTCCTATGCCTCCGGCGGCCTCGCAGGGGCGTTCCAAAAAAAAATCGCACGCTCAGAAAAAAAAAAAAAAAAAAAAAAAAAAAAAAAAATGCTTTTGCCTTATACCTTTATTGTTATATCTTTCATAAAACTCATATCTTTCCTGAAGATAAGGGTTTATGTCTTGCATATATGTCTTGCAAATGTCTTGCCGGAGGGCTGTTACATTTTAAGTGGTTGATTTTAAAAATAAAATAATGGTTATGCACAGGTCGAGTGGTCACCGTTACAACGCAAACCGGTCACCGTTACAACGCAAGCTGGTCACCGTTACAACGCAAAAGCGGGAGCGTTACAACGCAAGTTTTTGATCAATTTTTGCGTAATAATTGATCAAAAATTAATCAAAATCTGATAAAAAATGGCGAAAAAAAAGCCCCTTGAAATTCATCAAGAGGCTCAAAAAATTAAAAAATATATTAAAAAAATCTATTTGTAAGGGATTAATTTAACACCACCAACAGTCAAGAAATCTGTATCCGATGAAATCGCACCAGTTAATTCTGGATAATAATCACTAAGTCTATTTAAAGCGGCTAAAAACTTAGTTTTAAAATGTTTTTTTTGTTCATACCCACACGCGAATTGAGTTTGTAAGTCCTCCCACCTAATTTTAACTGGTCGTCCACCCGACGTATAAACTAAATACGTTCGATAAGCAATCCACGTATAAGCATCCATAAGTAAAGGGCTTTTTCGAATGTCATTCAAAACATGTAAATCAATCGGCACGGGATGAGCCAACAACTCCTCTAAAAAAACGGGATTTAAATTTAAATGACTCTCCCAACCACCGTTGTGTGTCTCCCAGAATTCAAAAGACGATTCCGCAATGATTAAATTGCGCCGATAGCGAAAATTTTCACCTTTAATATTCACACTAAACGTTGAATTGACTAAACGTGTTGTTTGTTCTTTAAGCGATGCAATGGTGGAGCCTTGCCGCGAAATATCGAGTTTTCGTAAAAACTCTGATTGGTTGGTTCCCAGCTCCAACTTTGTGCTTTTGGTTTTAGTTGCTTCTGTACAAATCCAAGCTAATAATAGCCTAGGATAAGTGCCATAGGGTAAACCAATATTAGGATCGGCTACCACGTTCAACTTAAAAGTCCCGCAACATCTTGAAAAGAAATAGCTATCTGGCTTCGAATGCGGAAGGGAAATCTGCGCAAAACAGCGACTCACCACTCCTAGCTCAAATTTATCCATTTGTCTCTGGCGTTCTTCCTTACTAACTTCATTTGCAAGAGCAATTCGTTTTTTCATAAGTTTTTCCTCATTTTTTCTTTTTCTAAGACGGTCCGCTGAATCGCAATCATGTACAACTCGTTGATTTTTAAAAAGGTATTCGCACGTATATTTTTGGCTTTCCCGGATTTAATCTGAGAAATTGCCCCCTGCGAAATCCCCGTAAAATCAGCGATTTCTTGTTGTGTAAATCCCTTTCGAATCAAATGCTTAATCTGTTCTTGCGGTGTCATAAAAATCTAAATAGCAAAAGTGATAAGTAGTCCCATTTATTCTATTACATAAGTAATACATTAATCAATGCAAATGTATTAATTTCATATGCAAAAATTAGCTATGATCACCATTCAGCAAACTTTAGGCGAGCGTGTAAAAACGACTCGAATAAGCAAAAAACTCAGTCAGAGTGACCTAGCTAAAAAAATTGGAATAAGCCAAGGCACCATTGCGCACATAGAAAATGGTAGAAATAAAGATACAAAGCACATTTTCTCTATAGCAAAAGCATTAAACGTAAGTGTTGAGTGGCTATATTATGGCGATACGTCGAATAAAAACCTATGGCCTTTTTTCTCGATTACCAAACAACAATACGATTCTCTATCCGATCAAATTAAAGAAGAAATAGAAAACTTTATTCAATATCATCTAAGCAAATCCCACTAAATCCAAACGTATTAATTTGTTGTTAAAATCCAATAAAAAACATTACAAAAGTATTGACAATAAATATTGCATAAGTAATAATCAAACCATAGAATCACTTCTTGCTCTTTAACAATCAACTGAATAGTCAGTCAGTCAACTGATAGAAACCTACTCCCAATGGAATAGACTTATGGGGTTCAACGGTCGGGCAGCCCCCAAACAGAATAGCCGTGCGTGGTGAAAGCGCAGAGCCGATTAATTTCCGCTTCGACCTAGGTGCTGACAACACCTCGCCGAAATACGCTTGCTGTGATGGCGAAAAATCACGTGGCGAAATGGCTGGGCCTGGTATCCAGGGAACAACGAGCGAAACGTCATTAAACAATGCGGACAATCGGGAGCAGACCGACATTACTGTCGCTTACCTTCGTAGGCGACTTTCAAAAGCAACTCGTTCGGGTTGTTTTTGAAAGATAATTTTTTAACCGCAATTGAGAACCGCTCAGTTGCATTTTTTCTTCAGGAGATAACCCCATGAAAGAGGTATTTAAATTAAAACCAGAGCTAGTGACTTATAAAGGTTGCGGCTGGGCACTGGCGTGCATCAAAGACGGAGAGATCATCGATCTCACCTACGTTCGTGACCTTGGTATTGAAGAATATGATGAAAACTTCGATGGCCTTGAACCTGAAATCATCTATTACGATGTTGTGGCTTCTCAAGCGTGCAAAGAAGTCGCCTATCGTTATGAAGAAATGGGCGAATTTACCTTCGGCTTATGCTCGTGTTGGGAATTCAATGTAATGTAGAATAGAGCTATTTGACTGACCGTCTTCAGAGGTGGTCAGTCGCCACACTCGAAAACCCGTAATTTAATGAATGGTCAAGAATTAAAAAAAGCCCGAGCGCTTTTAAACCTATCCCAACAAGAAGCCGCCAAGCTCATTGGCGACGTCTCTAAACGTTCATGGGTGTTTTGGGAATCAGGGCGGCCATCAATACCGCAAGACGTTCAAGAAAAATTCAATGACCTATTAATGCGTCGTAAAGCCATCGTTCAACCCTTCATTGATAAAACTATCTCACCGAGCAACGTTTATCGCATTTATCTCGATCAAAATGATTTAGCGTTTATCAGTGACCCGATCGAACTACGCTTATTACAAGGCGTCGCGCTGACTTTGCATTTCGATTACGACCTGCCGCTCGTTGACTTTGATATGAAAGATTATGAGCAATGGTTACAAGATCAGGACAAGACCGATGACCCCACCACGCGAAGCGAATGGGCATCAACCAATCATCCCTGTTCATCGAAAATAAGTGATTGATTTTTTAATCCACTTTGTTTTTTTATTTTGTTCACCGCCAATGGTTCGCCCTGGCGGTTTTTTTATGGAAATTTGTTAATGAAAGAGAAAGAAATTCACTTTGTTCTTCAAGGTAAAGGCGGTGTTGGAAAAAGTTTCATCAGCCTACTGTTAATCCAATACCTACAAGAGAAAAACAACGGCAAAACCATCGGTTTTGACACTGACCCCGTTAATTCGACCTTCTCCAAAATCCGAGCGCTCGACATCAACACTATTAACATCTTAGACGCGCATAAAAAAATCAACACCGCCGTCTTTGATGGCCTCATCACCTATCTTGTTGAAGGTGATCAGCAGTACGCTGTCATCGACAACGGTTCGGCCACCTTCGTACCATTAATGTTCTATTTAATGGAAGGAGCGGTGTTTGAAATCTTAAAAATGAACCACTTTAAAATCTTCATTCATATTCCGATTGTCGGCGGCCAAGCCGCCAGTGACACCTTAGAGAGTGCCCAAGAGATTCTTGAAAATCTCGACGCCCAAGTTGTCCTCTGGCAAAACGACTTTCAAGGATCGGCCACTAATATTGAAACGCTACTTAACCAATACAAGAATAAAATTCTCGGGGTCATCCATCTACCTGACCGTAATCCCGATACGTTTGGTCAAGACCTGCGAACTATGACGCAAAACAACCTCACGTTCAAAGAAGTCGCTACCCATCCACTGTTCAACATTATGTCGCGCCACCGCCTAAAGAGCGTACAAAACGACGTTTTTACTCAACTCGATACTGTCCTTGGAGAAACCAATCATGAGTTACCTATTGAAGAAAACACAGACAAAAGCGAATAACGCAAAATGCTTTAGACAAAACCCACGGGCTGCCGTAGTTATCTCTGCGCTTGCGCTCGCCAGTCTAGCCCAGTCGGCCAATGCCGCCGTGGAACTAAACGGCACGCAAAAACTCGCGTGTGAAGCTGTACTTTGCTTATCGTCTTCGGTTAGACCGGGTGAATGCGCCCCAGCGCTTTCGCACTACTTTGGAATTAGCTTTAAACGCTGGTCAGAAACCGTTAAGGCACGCCGCAAATTTCTCGGTCAATGCCCGTGGCAAAGTGGTTCAGAGCAATTGCCTGACTTTATTCAAACGCAAATCCAAATGAATTCCTTAATGGATGTGATTGCCCAAGGCGCCGGCCGCTGCACGCCAGAGTTTTTAAACGCACACAACACGAAAACCGTCTTTGTAAAAGAGACCGTCAATATCGGTGGTTTTGGTAAAGACCAAGAGATTACGACTGCTAAAAAAATCGTCCTAAAATCAAAACCCGCCTACTGCGTTGACTATGACAACCATGAGTACACCGTTGCTTCAGACATTAAATACGTGGGTGAACCTGAAAAAGGCGGCAAATGGGTACTTGCCCAAGACTACGAGCAAGCTCTCGCGCAATATAACGAAGAACAAGCCCAAAAAGCCCAGCAGGAAAAACAGAAAAATGAGCGATCCAATCGCTACCCCGTGGAGCGAAAAGTTATTAGAGAAAAAAATCGGTAAAGTAGAGAGTGATAAACTTAAAAATCGAACAACCTCATTAAAGGAGACCACCATGAATACTAAACCGAAAAGCTACATGCCTGAAGAAGAACGCCAGCGTCTACTCGCTAGTGGTGTGACTGAAAGTGTACTGTGTGTTAATGAATCTCGTTTTGCAACTAAAGCTAGTGATAATGAAGCAGCCTGGCGCTGGTTGGCACTGGCTGATTTACCCGCTTATGCTCTGCGCTATTTAAAAAAAGAAAATGGTGCTGACTTTATCCGCTCTTATGGTTTTGACACAACACCCGCTGATAAAGAATATGGTCCTAATTGGCTCGATGAGGCCTAAGGTATGGATTACAAGTTTTCCTTATCAACAATAAAGCTTGGTTTGCTGCAAGAAGCAAGTTTAGTAAAATCACAACAAGAAGCCAACTCTGCTCAATCCCTTAAAGAAGCACGTATTGAGCAGAGTCGGAATGTAGAAGTTATAGGTCAGAGTGGCGATATTAAACTTATAATTGATATAGAAAAGTCGTTCGTTGAATTTGACTTGGAACGCTATACCAATAGCAGAGATATGGAGCAAAGCCTAACCACTGCACTCAAGGAGCTCTCTGTGGTGGAAGAACATATCGACATGGTGAATGATCCAGTCCAGTATGCCGCCATTAATAAATCCTTAAAGTTACCCAAACATCGTCGTGCGGGTTTGCCCTATGATCCGGCGCGCCAAGGCTTGGCGTCTCACTTCACACGGTTACGCAACTCTACCAAAAGCCGCCTGTCAAACGAAGAAAAACTCGTGCTTGAGGCTAGAAAGGAAAATATAAAAACAGCGGCTAAGCTCTATACGCAAATGCAAACCAAAATGATTGAGCAGCTCAATCCAGAAGCCGGTCGCGATCAAAACCATGATCCTGACCTTGAACTTTAAAAAGTAAATAACGTAGCTTTTACCGCCTAGCGACCCTAGGCGGTTTTTTTATGGAAAAACCATGAGTGAAGAATCCTCAGACAAAGAAATTGATAGCGTTACGAATTCAAAAAACCAAATTATTAATGACTGGTTTTGTTTAAGCCAAGAAAAACTCACGCCAAACGATCCGACCGTCACGCTGTTGCTTTCTATTAAAAACTATATCGATGCCCAGCAAAAGAGCGAAAAATCCGATTGGCAAACCCTGTTAACCGACTTGGATACGCGCAAACATGAATTAGAAAAAATCGCTAATGCCTTAGTGAACACTAAAGAAAACCTACTAATTGAGCTTGATCTCATCAATCGCAAGAATGTTCATACCTTCGCATCCGAAATCGCTCAGACAGTGGCGTCGTCTGAAAAAATCGCCACCAAAGCGAAAACGTTAAATTCAATATCACTAGGACTATTATGCTTAAACCTATTTTTACTGATCGCGCTACTTATAAAATAGCGCCTTTTTTTTGGTTAGGCCTTCTAGCGCCCAACCTTGCATACGCTGAAGAATTTAATTTCAATGAAATGGCACAACGCTGCGCGTCCTCGGTGCATCCCAACACCCTACAAGCCTTGGTAAGAACGGAAAGTAGTTTTAACCCCTTTGCCATTGGCGTCGTAGACGGTGTGGTTGAGCAACCCACTTCGCTCGAGCAAGCGATTGAAACGGTCAAAGTCCTTAAGGCAATGGGCAAAAACTTCAGTTTAGGCTTGGCTCAAATCAATCGTTACAACTTAGCTAAATATGGTCTGACGTTTGAAACCGTCTTTGACCCGTGTTTGAATTTAAAAACCAGTCAAGCGATTTTGACCGATTGCTTTAATAGAGCCGGTGATCAATCACAATCTCGTCTACAAAAAGCTTTTTCGTGCTACTACAGTGGCAACTTTAAGCGCGGCTTTGCCAAAGAAGGCAAAACCTCGTACGTACAGCGCGTATTGACCGCTGCCCAAGACAATAATCCAGAGCAGCAAATAAAAATCCCCGAAGTCGATCCCAACGCGCCGATGCCTGTGAGCGTTGCCCAAGTAAAAGTTAAAAAACAAGTTGCCAAAGCCAAAGCGCCAGCGCGCGAAAAAGGATTAGCACATGCCGCCCCAGCGACCCGTACTAAAAAATCGTGGGATATTCTCGGCGATTTTTAAATAAAGGAAAAACCAATGCAAACCGATATGGAAATTATCAGCCTGTCAGAAGTCAAAAAACTCCTACATCTTAAAAGCGACTCCAGCATTTATTGCAAACTAAACCCAAAGTATCCCAATCTGTTCGATCCGAGTTTTCCTAAACCCTTTAAAATCGGCGCGCGCACTTTTTGGGTAAAAACAGAAATCGATGATTGGATAAAGAATAAAATTATCGAAGCGCGTTCGTAAAAATGTCGTAGGATACCAACAACATCCTAAAAGTGTAATCTGATGGTATTTTTGTTTTTTAAAACACTGGTTTTTTATTGAAAACAATCAGTTAACGAATTAAATGGCACACGTCCGCTCCGCCATTTCTTCTTTTTGACCCTCCTCAAATCCCTTCGATTGTCTTCGAATCCCTTCAAAAAACCATTAAAAAACATTCGATTGTTAGATAAGTCGTGCGCTCGAAAACTTGTCATCTCGGTTTCGACTTTTTAAAGTTTATTTGCACAACTAATACCGAGCTTGTTTTTTAAGCACCTGGTTCTAAATCGGTGCAGACATCGGCTCGATCGCTATATTTACTCACGTAAAATCCTATCGATCGCATTTTCAGCAGTCAACTCGCCTCAGTTGATGCGTTTCATATCATCAATCACATGCTGTTTTACTGTTAAACCTTCAAGTTTGGCTGAGCCGACGATGGCCTTGATAATTTCGTCCTCTTCTATTTTTTTAATGATGAACAGACAAAAATTAAACTGTCATTATTCGAATTTAAACTGTAAGTCTCTGACTTCTTTGTCGAGTACCTGCCCAACCGCTACCCCGTTGAGCGCAAAGTCATCAGAGAAAAAATCGGTAACGTAGAGAGTGATAAACTTAAAAGTCAAACTACCTCATTAAAGGAGACCAGCATGAACACTAAACCCAAAAGCTATATGACTGAAGAAGAACGCCAGTATCAACTCGCTGGTGGTATGTCTGAAAGAGCGCTCAATTTAGTCGAATCAGATTACGCCGATAAAGCAGGTGATGAAGAAGCGGCATGGCAATGGCTAGCATTAGCTAACATACCCGCCTATGCCTTGCGCTATTTAAAAAAACAGTGTGGTGCTGACTTTATTCGCTCTTACGGTTTTGACACAACACCCTCTGATAAAGAATATGGTCCTAATTGGCTCAATGAGGACTAAGGTATGGATAATGATCCAAGGCGCTAAGGTTTGGCGTCTCACTTCCCAGGTTAGGCATTTCCACCAAAAGCCGTCTGACCAGCACTAAAAAGCCCGCCCCTAGGCTTAAGGGCAGGCTGATATGGGTCTCATGCAAGACAAGTCACGACTCATAAATCATAAATACCGCTTTGGCAATGAGCACCCAAGATAAGGTAAACAACATAATTTCAATGCAACGACGATAAACATGCTCGGGCATAATAATGGCTAAGCGGCGCCCCACACGTGTACCCACAATGCCCACCGCTAAGAGCATGAGTGTGAGTTGCCAGTTCAAATCGTTTAATTTACCTAACCAGGCATAAGCTGGCAACTTAGCTAAATTACACACAGCAAAACAAAAACTAATCGTACCGGCAAAAACTAATTTAGGTAAGCGCTGCGGTAGTAGAAAAGCTTGTAGCGGCGGTCCGCCCGAATGGGTAATAAACGTAGTCATGCCCGCGATTGTGCCCCACAAAACGCCTGGTATCACCTTAGCAGGTACGCCCTCGCTTTGTTTTTTACCTAACCATGTTTTTAAACAAAACCACAGACCAATAAGACTCGTAACAATCAATAATAAGCTTTCGGGTGTATAGGGTGCCAAAAACATGGCTAACACAATGCCTAATAATATGGGTGGCAGAAGGATTTTGAGGTTGCGAGCCGAAAAGGTCCGTCGGTACAACCAAACAGCAATCCAATCGGTGATGATATAAACCGGCAATAGTAAGGCCGCCGCTTGGATGGGATCCATAAAGATGGCGAGTAAAGGGACAGAGATCGCTGCTGCAGTCGATAGGCCACCTTTGGATAAGCCCACAAAAAAAGCAGCTACACAGAGCAAGACTAATTGGATGAGATCAAAATGTGGCACCTGACTCTCACAAATAGGAATATTAAATAGAAATAAAAAAATAAAGAGATTAAAACTAAATGCCAGCACTCACGTGCCTACTTGTCACGGCACACGCGTTCACTTGCGCCTTATTGTAATACAGCGTAGCCCTTACGTCTGGTGTCGGACCGCCACCTAGTGATTACACTATGAGTTAAGCGGCCCCCCTCAATGCATTACAAAAGCTGCAGCATCAAAGCAAAAGGCTCTAAACATATATACATAGGTTTAGAGCCTGGGACGCTAAGATAGTAGCATGAAATTAGTACTGGTAACTCACTGACAACATGGCATGGCGACCCCTCGCGGTAAAGAGGTCTAAATCGCGCATGCTGGTGCCACTGGTAGGAATATCAGAGTATTTCCAGTATTTTTTATCAAACACATTCATCACATTCGCTTGAATTTTTAGGCCTTTGAGGACTTCTTGTGGACTAATAAAGGCACCGAGATTCAAGATGGCATAGCCAGGTGAGCGAAAATCCTCGTCTTTGTTTTGTACCTTACTACGCTTGGCAGACCATTCGAGTAAGGCATTCGCACCCCAAGTATTAGTGGTATACGCTAAGTTGACTGTACCGCGCACGGGTGACACAGAATTCAAATAGGTATTGTCTTCTTTGTTTTTGCCCACAGTCCACGCGACGGCCGTATCTACACTCCATTCTGGTGTAAAGTTATAGCCCGCAGAAAATTCAAGACCATAGAGACGCACTTTGTCTATATTGGCATAAGTAGTGGCCGCCAATGGATAAGGATTCTCTGGACTCTTGACTAATAAGTCATAATAGGAGCCTTCTGGAAAGGGCACTTGTGACTCAATGTAATTTGAGTACAAGGTATTAAAGTAATTCAATTTAGCACGCGCTACGCCATTGTCGTAAGCCACACCGACATCGAAGCCACGACTTCTTTCTGCTTCTAGGTTAGGATTGCCTTTATTGATGTAGGAACCCATGGCACCGTATTTTAGGTAGCTCTCTTCGGTTTGTGGCGCACGATAACCATAGGAATATTTACCGTAGATATTCCAATCCAGGGTTGGACTAAATTCTAGGAGTACCCGTGGTGAAAAACGATGATCACTGACGTTTGTTAAATCGTCTGGGCTACCGTCGGTGGAATTCGTACCAAATCCGTTTTGAGCACTTGGTTTACGACGGTACCAATCAAATTGCACGCCGGGCGTTACACGGAACATAGCGTTGTTCCATGCAAAGGTATTGTCTAAATAGGCACTAATATCATCCCCTAAGACCTTAGGTGAGTCGGCGATCCCCTTGTGCAACATATTGCAAGTCGCCGGACCAAACGGACCTGATCCACCCCGTAATTTCGGTAAGGGTGGGCAGTTATCTTCGCCACCAGCAAATTGTTCGTCCTTTTTACGATTCCAATTAAAGCCTGCCTGCCATTTAGAATAAAAATCGCTGTCCCCAAAATAACCATCGGCATTAAGATTCACGCCCCAAGAGGTGTTTTTGGTTTCATTGTCGCGGTCAAAATTACCATAAGGATAACCATAGCCAAATGGATTATCACGACGCCTAAAGTCCCTGAAATTCATACTATAGGTACCATCTGGACGAATATTCGGTTGCGGCATACGTTCACGTTTATCGTTAGCTTTATTACGGAAGGCATCATAACCTTCGTTTAATTTAGTGCGTTGCCAATAACCCACGACGCTTAAAGAGCTGACAGGTGAGAAGTTTTCTAGGGCCTTAAAGTGATAGCCACCCCAGGCACGTTGATTCTCTGCCTTAGAGAAATTCTGCTTATTGCCTTCGTTATAGTTCTTAGTCCCTTGCTCACTTTTAGCATCGCTAGAACTGTCACGCTTGAGCATTTCATAACCTAAGTCCAAGCGATGACCTTGGGCGAGATCTTGCTCAATACGTGCCATGAAGTTATTTTGGTGATAGTGCTTTGGATTGACTTTAGTACGTTCAGGACCGAGACCACCGATATCACCTTCGTTCTTTTCTTCGTGACCGTTTTTGTGACCATATTCAAGTAATAAACGGGTCTTGTCACCGAGTCTAAAGGCACCTGCCCCAGTCACACTAATGCTATCGTCATAACCACTAAATAAGGTTTTACCCAAAAAGCCAATATCTCTATCCGCTCTCAATAAATCACTCGGACTTAAGGTGGATAAGTCAACCGTACCGCCGATGCCGCTAGCGCCTTGGCCTGGTCCTTTGACCACATCAATCTTCGATAAAGTATCAAAATTGACTTGCTCTACACCACCGGTGGTGCCGCGAGCACCGTCATTAAGGTAAGGCATGGGCACACCGTCTTTAAAAACTTTGACGCGATGCTCATCTAGCCCCCGGATGTTAATACTCTTATTCGACTCATTAAAGGTCACACTCGGATCGAGACGTGAACCAAAATCTTGCCAACTTTGGATATTGTTCGCTTCGAGTTTTTCTCGGCTAAAGCGATCAACATTAGGTGTCAGGTTAATGGCTTTTTCCTCTGCGCTCTCGCGATAACTGGCCGTTCCATAAATTGGCGCCAGTGTGGTCACTGTTTCGGCATGGGCTTGCGCGACCGCTAAAGAGGATAAAACAAGCGCCGGTAAAGTCTTATAAGCAAAAGTTTTATTCATATTAGTATCAAATTGTTGCGAAATATCAGTAATGATACTAATTATTATTTTCATTCAGGTCAATAAATGTTAGACCCTTTCAGCGAGTATTTGCCTATATTCATCATTGGAAGTGCAAAAATACAACTTTTGATTAGACCATTGCGGCCTGCCACAAAAATATTCATTTAGTCCGTTTTTGCTGCAAGAGCCGCAAGGTTTAGATTGAGATACATCGAGTCCTTAGTACTGAAAACTAATACTCAAGAGCGCATAACGACCTCGCGCGGTGTACAAGTCCAGGTCTCGGGTACTCGTGCCACTGGTAGGAATATCAGAGTATTTCCAGTATTTTTTATCAAACACATTCATCACATTCGCTTGAATTTTTAGGCCTTTGAGGACTTCTTGTGGACTAATAAAGGCGCCCAGATTCAAGATAGCATAGCCTGGGGCACGGAAATCCCCTTTTTTATCTTGAACCTTGCTGCGCTTGCCAGACCATTCGAGTAAGGCATTCGCACCCCATGCATAGTCGGTATAGGCCAAGTTGACAGTACCACGTACAGGTGAGACAGAATTCAAATAGGTATTGTCTTGTTTGTTTTTGCCCACAGTCCACGCGACGGCCGTATCTACACTCCATTCTGGCGTAAAGTTATAGCCCGCAGAAAACTCGAGACCGTACAAGCGCACTTTATCCAAGTTCACATAGGTTGAGCCTCCGAATGGATAGGGATTCTCTGGACTCTTGAGTAAAAGATCATAGTAAGAGCCTTCAGGGAAAGGCATTTGTGATTCAATATAGTTTGAATATAAGGTATTGAAATAATTAAGTTTGGCGCGTCCAACACCATCATCGTAGGCCACACCGACATCAAATCCGCGACTTCTTTCAGCCTCTAGATCTGGGTTCCCTTTATTGATATAAGAACCCATAGCACCAAATTTCAAATAGCTTTCTTCGGTTTGTGGTGCCCGATAGCCATAGGAATATTTACCGTAGATATTCCAATCCAAGGTGGGACTAAATTCCAACAAAATTCTTGGTGAAAAACGTTGATCATGCACATTACTGAGATCATCCATATTGCCGTCAGCCGCTTTTCTGCCAAAACCATTTTGGGCACTTGGCTTACGACGGTACCAATCAAACTGCACCCCTGGTGTGACACGGAACATGGCATCATGCCAAGCAAAGGTATTATCTAAATAAGCACTAATATCATCACCCAGAATTTTTGGCGAATCTGCTAACCCCGCATGTAGAGCATTACATGCGGTCGGGCCATAAGGACCAGATCCCCCTCTGAGATTAGGAACATAGGGGCAATTATCGTTACCACCGGCAAATTGTTCGTCCTTTTTACGATTCCAATTAAAGCCTACCTGCCATTTTGAATAAAAATCGCTGTCTCCAAAATAGCCATCGGCCATAAAATTAATACCCCAAGAGGTATTTTCGATTTGGTTATCGCGGTCAATATCGCCGTAAGGATAACCATAGCCAAATGGATTATCACGGCGCCTAAAGTCTCTGAAATTCGTGCTATAGGTACCATCTGGACGAATATTCGGTTGCGGCAAACGAGCCCGTTTATCATTATTCTTGTTGCGAAAAGCGTCATAACCTTCGTTCAGTTTACTGCGCTGCCAGTAACCGATGAGGCTTAAGGAATCAACAGCGGCCAAATTCTCTAGCGCTTTGAAGTGATAGCCTAACCAAGCGCGCTGATTTTCGGCTCTACTAAAGTTTTGTTTATTGCCTTCGTTGTATTTTTCTGTGCCTTGATCGCTTTTGGCGTCGATGGCTTTGTTGCGTTTTAGGATTTCATAGCCGAGATCGAGACGATGACCTTGGGCGAGGTCTTGCTCAATACGTGCCATGAAGTTGTTTTGGTGGTAGCGCTGTGGATTAACCTTGGTTCGTTCAGGACCAATACCGCCAACATCACCCTCATTTTTTTCTTCGTGACCGTTTTTGTGACCATATTCAAGTAATAAACGGGTCTTGTCACCGAGTCTAAAGGCACCTGCCCCAGTCACACTAATGCTATC
>NZ_KK211205.1:0-286775 GCF_000621025.1 Brackiella oedipodis DSM 13743 | reverse complement strand
AAATCTTGCCAACTTTGGATATTGTTCGCTTCGAGTTTTTCTCGGCTAAAGCGATCAACATTAGGTGTCAGGTTAATGGCTTTTTCCTCTGCGCTTTCGCGATAATTGGCCGTTCCATAAATTGGCGCCAGTGTCGGTACAGTTTCTGCGTAGGCATAGGCGCTCATGCCACTTAGGAGCAAGATCGCAGGTAGAGTTTTGAGTACAAAGGGAGACTTGTTCATGACAATAAGAAGTTTCAAAAGGTAACAAATAATAATGATATTAATTATTATTTTTATTATAAACAATGGCTTTTTACATACAAACCCTTAAAAAACCATTGAAAGTAGATTTTTATCAAACTCCCTACTCTGAGTAATGACCCCAAGCGACAGTCAAGCGGTCTTAATAACGGCTGCAATCAGCGTAAAATAAGAAACTTCTTAAGTTAACTTAGATTTGCCCTGCCCCTTACAAAAATGTCTTCACAATTATCTTCGGTCCCTACTGCTGCGTCCCCTAAGCAAAATGGCTTTATATTTTTTGTTATCGCCCGCTTGCTTTGTATGTTCGGCATGCAAATTCAGGCTGTGATCGTGGCTTGGCAGGTTTACGATTTGACTAATGAACCGATGTCCTTAGCCTATGTAGGCCTGGCACAATTTATCCCGATTGTCTTGTGCATTCCGATTGCAGGTGATGTAGCCGATCGTTTTAGTCGCAAGACCATTATTATGGTCAGCTTGACTTTAGCGGCCGTTTGTAGTCTTTTATTAATGTTCTTGTCCTATGAAGTACTGATTCACGCAGATCATCAAGCAGAGATTTCAGTACTGTGGTTTTATGTAGTGTTAGTGATTTTTGGAATCGCTCGCTCCTTCTTTACTCCTACTTTTAAGAGTATATTGCCGCAAATTGTTGAAAGAAGTGAGCTAGCCAGAGCAATTTCCAGCACCACAGCGGTAGTCAAAATCGCTACCATTGCGGGACCGGCATTAGGCGGGGTTTTATATACATTGGGTGGTAGCATTAGCTACTTAATTTGTTTTGTGGCCTTTGCCGCCTCAGTCTTGTGTTTTTGCAAGGTGCATGTTCAAGTCGCTTTGCAAAAAGTCGCGCAAGACACTCAGAATATTTGGTTACGTTTTAAAGAAGGTCTAGTTTTTATTAAAGATCACCCCATTGTCTTGGGCTGTATGAGCTTAGATTTATTTGCGGTACTGCTCGGAGGTGTCGTAGCTCTATTACCCATGTATGCCAAAGACATATTGCACACTGATGCCAGTGGTTTAGGTATTTTGCGCAGTGCCATGGCCGTCGGTGAGATAAGTATGGCCATTATCCTTAGTCGGCGGCCGCTAAACCATCATGTGGGTTTAATCATGTTTATCGCTGTCGCTGTGTTTGGCCTAGCCAATTTAGTCTTTGCCATCTCGACCCTATTTTGGCTCAGTGTCACGATGTTGGTAATTGCCGGTGCCGCGGATATGACCAGTGTTTATGTGCGCTCCAATCTTTTGCAATTCTCAACGCCCGATTATATTCGTGGTCGCGTCACGGCCGTGAATATGCTCTTTACCAGCACGTCAAATGAATTGGGTGAATTCCGTGCGGGTACGCAAGCCGCTTGGTTTGGGGTGGTGAATGCTGGTGTAGTGGGCGCCCTTAGCACCTTATTTATTGTGGGTTTCACCGCTATGAAATTTAGTTCTTTACTCAAAGTTCAACGCTTTGAAGACGCAGAAAATCACAATACGCCAACAACGTCTTAATAACTAATCTTAACCACTAAAAAAGGTAGTTAAGCACGCTTAACTACCTTTTAGGGTGATGCCGTCCTATTTATAAGGATTGCATATGACGCCATAAATCAATCACAGGCTCGCTATAATTTAGGGTATAAAAATGCACGGAAGGTACGCCCCCTTTCAGCAAACGCTCCAACATATTAGCAATGACTTCGTGACCAAACTCCCTGATAGCTTGTTTATCGTTAGCGAACGTTTGCAAGCGTAGACGAATCCAACGAGGAATCTCGGCACCACACATTTGCGAAAAATGAGCCAATTGCGTGTAGTTAGTAATGGGCATGATCCCTGGAATGACAGGGATATTGATGCCTTTTTGTTGTAAGCGGTTGATAAACTCAAAATAGGCATCAGCATTAAAGAAGTACTGAGTAATCGCATCCGAAGCCCCTGCTTGAACTTTTTGGATAAAGTAATCCAAATCATGCTGTGGGCTTTCTGCTTGTGGATGGGTCTCAGGGTAGGCCGCCACTGTAATCCTAAACCAATCCCCATAGTGCTTACGTATAAGGGCTACGAGATCACTTGCATAGCGTAAAGAGGTATCACTAAACCCCATACCAGAGGGTAAATCACCTCTTAGGGCGACAACCCGTTTGATGCCCTTAGCCTTATACCCATCGAGAATCTCTATGAGTTCCTCGGCTTCACTACCTATGCAGGAGATATGCGGCACTGCAGCACAACCCACAGAACGTACCAGGTCTACGGTACTGGCGGTACCCTCTCTGGTTGAGCCCCCAGCCCCATAAGTCACACTAATACAGAGGGGATCTAAGGCTTGTACCAGGGCCTGCGCGTTTGACTTCAGACGCTCTTTTGAGGCGGCATCCCGTGGAGGAAAGAACTCAAGACTTACAGGTATCTGTGTGGCGATACCTGTAAGCGCTTGCGTGCTTGGCGTCGAATCGTTAGTAAGATTGGAGTTATTTGTCATTAGCACGAATTAATAATGAAGACAAGAAGCCAGAGACAATGGAGTACACAATTGAACCAAATAAAGCCGTCCAGAAGCCACTGACATGGAAACCACCTAATAACTTGCCGACAAATAAGAACATGAGGGCATTAATGACAAATAAGAATAATCCTAAAGTCACAATCGTAATAGGCAGGGTGAGGATTTGTAAAATGGGTTTAATCAGCGTGTTGACCAAGCCTAAAACTACCGCGGCCAGTAAAGCAGCGCCGAATGAATCGACAGAAATACCTGGAAAGATATAACCAACGATGAGCAGGGCAACGGCGTTCAGAACCCAAGTGATGATGAGATTTAACATATTAAGACCTTGTTCCTTTTTGAGCGAATGACCGCACAGTCGCGGTCATCCTATTCAAATGATTAATAACGGTAATGATCGCTCTTGAATGGGCCCTCTACATTGACACCGATGTAATCAGCCTGTTCTTGGGTGAGCTTACTTAATTTGACACCAATTTTGGCTAAATGTAAACGAGCCACTTTTTCGTCAAGGATTTTTGGTAGTAAATACACTTGACCTTTTTGGTATTTGTCGCCATGGGCAAACAATTCGATTTGGCCTAGCGTTTGGTTAACAAACGATTGTGACATCACAAAAGATGGGTGGCCTGTGGCGCATCCTAAGTTAACCAAACGACCTTTGGCCAAGAGAATGATTTTTTTGCCATCTGGGAAAATCACATGGTCCACCTGAGGTTTGATCTCTTCCCATTCAAGGTCTTCGATACTTTCAACATCGATTTCATTGTCAAAGTGACCAATATTGCACACAATGGCTTCATTTTTCATGGCATCCATGTGTTGACGATTGATGACATGGTAATTACCTGTGCATGTCACAAAAATATCGCCCAAGGCCGCGGCCTCTTCCATGGTAACAACGCGGTAGCCTTCCATCGCTGCCTGTAACGCACAAATAGGATCAACCTCGGTGACCCATACTTGGGCGCGCAAGGCTTGTAGCGCTTGAGCGCATCCCTTACCAACGTCACCAAAACCGATCACCACAGCGATTTTGCCTGCCACCATCACATCGGTAGCACGTTTGATACCATCTACCAAAGACTCACGGCAACCGTAAAGATTATCGAATTTAGACTTCGTAACAGAATCATTGACATTAATCGCTGGGAATTGTAATTCGCCCGTTTTAGACATGGCATAGAGACGATGTACACCCGTGGTAGTTTCTTCGGTGACACCTTTGATTTGTGAAAGACGGCTAGAATACCAGGTCTTGTCTTCGGCGAGTTTGTTTTTGATGGCGGCAAACAACGCTCGCTCTTCGGCGCTTTTTGGATTATCAAGTACAGAAGGGTCTTTTTCAGCTTTGGCGCCCAAATGCAATAATAAAGTGGCATCGCCACCATCGTCTAAAATCATATTGGCTTGTTGATCACCTGGCCAAGAAAAAATCTCGTGGGTATATTGCCAGTATTCCTCGACAGATTCGCCTTTGACGGCGAACACAGGGACACCACTTTTGGCGATGGCGGCGGCCGCATGATCTTGGGTAGAGAAAATATTGCAAGAGCACCAACGTACCTCGGCACCCAAAGCTGTCAGGGTTTCGATCAATACGCCAGTTTGAATCGTCATGTGGATACTGCCGGCAATACGAGCGCCTTTGAGCGGTTTGGAATCGCCGTATTCTTCGCGCGTCGCCATAAGACCCGGCATTTCGACCTCAGCGATGGATAATTCGCGACGGCCCCACTCAGCTAAATTGATATCGGCAACTTTGTAATCAGACATGCAAACTCCTATCGGGTATTGATGAGTTTGCAAAAAAAGAAGCAACAGCAACTCATCAACCTATGATTGATGAGCGCAGTTGGATAATGAATATTGACTTAGTCTACCCTTAAGCCTGGCAGGTGATCCTGTTGCAGCGCTCCTTAAGGGATATGTGTCAAAAATTCTAACACAAAAGCCATTATGACATTCATAATGGCTTCGTAAAACTTGATTAAAATACTTGGGTTTTATTTGATGGCGTTTTTGAGTAATTCGACCTTATCCGTATGCTCCCAAGTAAATTCAGGCTCTGAACGACCAAAATGGCCATATGCCGCGCTCTTAGCGTATAAAGGTCGCATTAAATCAAGCATATCGATAATGCCACGCGGACGTAAATCGAAATGCTCGCGAACCAATTTGGCAATTTCTTCGTCTGGAATAACACCAGTATTTTCGGTATAGACCGTAATATTAATCGGTTCTGCCACGCCAATCGCATAGCTCACTTGGATTTGGCATTGTTTGGCTAAGCCTGCTGCCACGATATTTTTGGCCACATAACGTGCCGCATAAGCCGCCGAACGGTCCACTTTGGAAGGATCTTTGCCAGAAAACGCACCACCCCCGTGTGGGCAAGCACCACCGTAAGTATCAACAATGATCTTACGCCCCGTCAAACCGCAATCACCTTGGGGACCACCAATTACAAATTTACCAGTAGGGTTAATGAGGTATTTAGTATTTGGGGTGAGTAAACCTTCTGGGAAGCAAGGTTTAATAATTTCTTCTATGGCCGCTTCTTTGATGGTCGCTTGAGTGACATCTGGATGATGCTGTGTAGAGAGCACGACAGTGTCGACCTCTTGGGCGACGCCATTGACATAGCGGAAGGTTACTTGTGATTTGGCATCCGGACGCAACCAAGCGATGCGACCGTCCTTGCGGAGCTCGCTTTGGCGCTGCACAATACGATGCGCATACCAAATCGGTGCAGGCATGAATTCTGGGGTTTCGTCGCACGCATAACCGAACATTAAGCCTTGGTCGCCTGCGCCTTGGTTAAGCAGTTCCTCATGGCTGCGATCCACACCTTGGGCAATATCTGGAGATTGCTTATCATACGCGACCAAAACGGCGCAACTCTTGAAGTCGATGCCATAGTCACCATCATCATAGCCGATACGTTTGATGGTATCGCGGGCAATTTGAATATAATCTAAGTAAGCTGTAGTAGAAATCTCGCCCGCGAGCACCACTAATCCAGTATTACATAGTGTTTCGGCGGCAACCCTAGCATTCGGGTCCTCGGCTAAAATGGCATCTAGAACAGCATCAGAAATCTGATCGGCGACCTTATCTGGATGGCCTTCAGAAACTGATTCAGAGGTAAATAAAAACTCGTTATTTTGCGCCATGCTGCAGCGTCCTTAAGAAAAGTAAATAGGTAAAATCGTTATACTGCATTTTGTATAATACATCATTTGATTATATAACTCATAGCCTCCTAAGCAAAGACAACAGCGATGAAGAATGCACTTAAGCGCCGAATCCTCGAGGGGATTTTTAAGTTTATCGGCGGTTTATCCAGAGCCAATCGCGTGCGATTAGGGGCCGTCCTATACAAGGTCGGCGCCTTGTTCCTCAAAAAACGCACCCATATTGTGCGCACCAATCTAAAACTTTGCTTTCCGGATATTTCTGAGCATCAAAGAGAAATTTGGCTGCAACAACACCTTAGAGCCTTGGCGCAGTCCGTGGTCGATCGGGGCCTGATTTGGTATGGCAGCAAAGCGCAAATTTGCGAAGATATTGAGCTCAAGCACTTTGATCGCTTACAAGCCATCGCTGCCAAAAAACAGCCATTTTTAGTGTTGGGACCTCATTTTATTGGCTTAGATATTGCCGCTTCGCGCCTGACCATGCTGGTAGACGAAGCCGCGACCATTTACACACCACAGAGCGATCCGGTGTTTGACGATATTATTCGTCGCGGTCGTGCGCGTTTTAATACTGTGCATTTAATAAGTCGCAAAGATGGTGTGCGTGGCATGCTAAAGTATTTACGTCAAGGCTTACCTGTTTATTATTTACCTGATATGGACTTTGGCCGCCAAGGCTCAATTTTTGTACCGTTTTTTGGTGTGCCAGCAGCGACACTGCCTACCACTGCCGTACTCGCTGACAAATTCAAGGCGACCGTATTACCCGTCCTCACCCATTGGGATCCCAAAACGGGCAAGTATACTGTTGATATTCAAGAACCGCTAGAAAACTTCCCTGGTGATGATAGCACCGAAGCGGCGACGGCTCGCTTAAATCGTATTCTCGAAGAATGGATTAAGCGCGACCCTAGTCAGTATTATTGGGTGCATCGTCGTTTTAAGACGCGTCCCAACCGCGAAGATCCAAAATTCTACTGACATGCAAATATCTCATCGCGCCGTGCTCAAACAACGCCAACTTCCTAGATTCCGCTCACTTGGTCTCAGTCTCAGTGTGCTGGCAGTATTGCTGGGCTTACATAGTACTCGTGTACTTGCTGCGCCACAGAGTCAAGTCGCGCCGAACAGTGATTTACGGAGTGCGCTGGGGCAGCTCACAACTGTCACGGGACAAAGTGGTCAAAACTATCTGCGGGCCGATCGTCCCACCTTAGTTAAGTTCTGGGCCAGTTGGTGTCCTCTTTGCTTAGCCAGTCTACATGAAACCAGCGCATGGAGCAGAGACCAGGATTTTGCGGCTTTTAATATCGTCTCTGTCGCCGCCCCAGGGTACTTCAATGAGTTGCCCTTAGAGCAATTCAAACACTGGTTTGCTGGGGTCGATGAGGCGGACAAAAAAGGCCTAGTCGTCTTGCTCAATGAGGGCGGTCAACTCACCCGTCGCTTGGGTATTGCGGCCTATCCTTCTTGGGCCCTTCTTGATCGGCAAGGCCGCTTACAACGTATCGTTAAAGGTCAACTCAGTAAGGAGCAAGCTCTAGGTTTGCTGACGAACAAAGATTATTCCCTTAAACCCGCACCCAAAAGTTTTTACAAAAAATCGAGTGCATCACAACAGGATTCTGCAACGCTTATGAACACCAAAACCATTTATCTCGCTGGAGGTTGCTTCTGGGGCGTAGAAGCGTACTTTGAGCGTATTCCAGGCGTGGTTGACGCGGTTTCTGGTTATGCTAATGGCAAAAGTCGCCATCCTAGTTACGAAGATGTGGTCTATCGCAACACCGGTCATGCCGAGACTGTCGCCGTCACCTATGATCCAAAACAGATTAATCTGGCGCAGCTGCTCACCCATTACTTTAGGCTGATTAACCCCACCAGCTTGAATCAACAAGGCAATGATCGCGGCACGCAATACCGTACGGGGATTTATTATACTGATACCGCCGACAAAGCGGTTATTAGCCGCGCCTTGGCCGATTTGCAACATCATTATAAAGCTCCGATTGTCGTCGAAAATCAACCGCTAGCGGCCTTTGATAAAGCCGAAGATTATCACCAAGATTATCTTGCCAAAAATCCCAATGGCTATTGTCATATTGATTTACGCCAGGCGGATCAACCCTTGAGTCAGGAGGAATTAAAACAAGTGCAACATATTCAAGACGCCACCCAGACTGATGCCTCCGCACCAAAAAGCCCAGAGCTCACACCGCAGCGCTTTAAAGTGCCGAGTCCCGAAGAACTCAAAAAAACCTTAAGCCCCTTGGCCTATGATGTTACCCAAAACAATGCGACAGAACGCGCCTTTACTAGCGAGTTAGATCATGTTTTTGAGCCTGGTATCTATGTTGATGTGGTCAGCGGCGAACCATTATTCAGTTCCACAGATAAATTTGATTCGGGTTGTGGTTGGCCGTCTTTTACTAAGCCCATTAAAGCCGATTTAATCACCGAGCATAGCGATCATTCTTACAACATGATTCGCACTGAGGTGCGCAGTCACACGGCTAATTCACACTTGGGGCATGTCTTTAATGATGGTCCCAAAGACAAGGGAGGTTTGCGCTATTGCATCAATGGGGCCGCGCTTAAATTCATTCCCAAAGACAAAATGCAAGAAGCTGGTTACGGCGACTATTTGCAGTATGTTAAGTAGTCCTTAAGCATCCACTAGACATGGCCAACAGCCCTCAAGTCTCGCCTCGAACAGCATCTGACACGTTGCCCCTCTCAGGACAAAAGCAGCAGTATCTGCAGCAATGGTTGACGTGGTTAGCCACCGAAAAACGCTATTCGCCCCATACCTTGGCCGCTTATCGGCGCGACCTCATGCATTTACACGAGTTCTACCCCGAACAGGATTGGCAACAGTTACAGCACGACCATATTCGCAGCGCCAGTGCGCGTTTACACGGACGTGACTATAGTGCCACTTCCCTGGCACGTATTGTCTCGTCTTGGCGCTCTTTTTATAAGTGGTTAATTGCCAATCACGGTCTGCAGCATAATCCTGTCCAACACTTGCGCACGCCCAAAAAGCCTGCGGCCTTGCCTAAGGCCCTAGCTGTGGATAAAACTCAGGCATTTTTAGATCAAATGACGCAATTAGCTGGTCATGATGCTCGAGCCATAGAGGACGTGGCTATGTTTGAATTGCTGTATGGTTGTGGTCTGCGTTTGTCTGAATTAATTCAGTTAGACACGCATTACAGCAAAACCAATCAGTATGAATCACAAGGTTGGATCGATTTATCCACTCAGGAAGTTAGGGTGGTCGGTAAGGGCCAAAAAACCCGCATCTTGCCACTGGGTCGTAAAGCGGCCAGTGCCCTTCAAACGTGGTTAAGCAAGCGCGCCGAATTTTTGCATCCACACGCCACTGAAAGTGACCAAATGGCGCTTTTTTTGGGGGCGCGTGGCCATCGCATTAATGCCCGCAGTGTGCAATTACGTCTAAAAGCAGCGGCTCTAAAGACTGGCGCTGATGCGCCCTTGCACCCGCATATGTTACGCCACAGTTTTGCTAGTCATTTGTTGCAGTCTTCGCAAGATTTGCGAGCGGTCCAAGAGTTATTAGGCCATGCTAATATTTCTACCACGCAGATCTATACACGCTTGGATTTTCAGCATCTGGCCAAGGTATACGATCAGGCGCATCCGCGGGCCCACCGCAAAAAATCCAAATAATCACAATGCCGCAAGCTTTATTCTAAATTTTGATTGCTCTGGTAGGCCAAACAGACATAAATAGGCGCATAGGGTTCAGCTTGGGTAATTTCGAGCAAGGATTCGCGGCTTAATTCCAAAATGGCTAAAAAATGCACAACGATAACATCTACAGTAGCACCCTCATCTAAATGCTCCGAAAACAGTGCCGTAAAGTCCATATAACGTTCTGAACTTAAACGCCGCAAAATCTGTGTCATATGGTCACGCACAGATAGTTGCTCTCGGCTGATATGATGTTTGGCATTCAGACTGGCACGTTGCAATATCGCTTGCCAAGCCCGTCGCAAATCGTCAGCATTGACCTCTGGCAATAGGGTTTCGGTGCTGATATCCATCTCGCCATGCGACATAAAAAAGTCTCGTCCTAGTTGCGGTAATTCATCGAGATGTCGCGCTGCCAATTTGATTTGCTCGTATTCGAGTAAGCGACGTACTAATTCGGCCCTCGGATCCTCAACTTCTTCTCCGGTGTCCGCCTTGGTCACTGGCAACAGCATACGAGATTTGATTTCGATGAGCATAGCCGCCATTAAAAGATACTCGGCAGCCAGCTCTAAATTGTGGTGTCTAATCTGCTCGACATAGCTTAAATACTGGTGCGTGACCTGCGCCATCGGAATATCTAAGACATTAAAATTTTGTTTACGAATCAGATAGAGGAGTAAGTCCAACGGCCCTTCAAAGGCTTCCAGAAAAACCTCGAGCGCATCAGGCGGGATATACAAATCCTGAGGCACAGTAAACAATGGCTCGCCATATAAGCGAGCCATAGCAATATTATCTACGGTATTGGGCGTACTGTCTTGACTAGGCTCAGTCAGCGCCCGCAGATCCTGATCTTGATTTGACATAAAAGACAACGTCTAACCTCAAAGTACCGGCACGTATATGAGCCGACAAATTTATGATTGATGATCTGAGGCTCGGTGCTTGTGTACTTGGAGGGGAAACTCAGGATTTATGCTCGTTTTCGTAATTAAGATAAACGTAGGGGCGTTGCGCTACGCGGGACTCTTTGAATTGGTCGAGTTTTTCGGAGTCTAAATAGACATTCCAAAGACGATTGAAACCTTTGACCTGACGTTCATGCGTACCAGGATGATCTTTTTTGTATTGTTTGAGAAATTGAGTGGTTTCGGACTCATAAAAAGGAATACGTTTAGGCATGATAATTTCCGAATGAAATTGCAAGCTGGAGGCCCCAGCCAATCGCTAGTAAGCATCACAGCAAAGTCATGATACGGCTGTATAAATGCTTTAGGTAATCGTTTAATTTTAGCAAATTTCCACGCTTTCTAGTCACAAAGCGTCGACTAATCACCACGACGGAGTCTGAATTTAATGATTTCTTTGAGAATACCAATGACTTCAGTGCGCTCGGCCTCGCTATCAAGCAAAGAGAGCAAATTGGCCACTTGGCGGGTTTGATCCTGTAAGCGCAAACTCGCATTGGTTAATAGGTCGGCGACTTCACAGTTAAATAATTCGGCGATTTCAAAAAGACGTCGCAATGAAGGATCCGTTTGACCTCGTTCTAGACGCGAAACGGCATCATTACCCAGACCTAGTTTTTCGGCGACTTCTGCTTGCGTCAAGCCAGAAGATTGCCGATAACTGGCAATCGTTTGACCTAAATCTTCCAAAGAGTAATTCAGCTTTTCGCTTGTCATCTACAGAGTCATCTCCTTTTGGGTAGATGATAAGTAAAGCCAATAGTGACTAACAGAGCTTGTAATCACGAATCTAATGGTAGTAAGTCTAATTCCTTATTTTCAATTTTTTTATGTTTAAAAAAAATTAAATATTATTTTTAATGTGCTTTTTTATGATTTAAATTACTGATAGTCTCAGACATCAATGGTTACCGACAGCAGCCTTTTGCTCTTATGATCCATCATAGTGTTCGATGGCAAAGCAATGTTAGAATAGAATTTTTTAGAGTTGCGGATGCTTTATGCTCAGTACACCGACAGCACATACAACCAATAACAACATGATTGAATTTCAGCACGTCTTTAAGTCTTATGGCCAAAGTGCCAATGTCTTAGTCGATCTGAACTTTACGATTCAGAACAAGGAATTTGTGTTTATTTCAGGGCCATCAGGTGCGGGCAAATCTACCTTACTCAAGCTTATTGCAGGTCTCGAAAAGCCTAGTCGCGGTCGCATCGCCATTAAGGATCAACGCTTGGATACGATGAGTCCTCGCGAACGGCCTTTTTTTAGGCGCAAAGTAGGTGTTATTTTGCAAGATACGCATTTACTGTATGATCGCAATGCCCTAGAAAACGTCCTACTGCCCTTAGCCGCTATTGGCTGTAGTGCCGATGAGGCGGTCAAACGCGCCCAGGCGGCCCTCTCCAAAGTCAGTTTATTTAACAAACAAAAACTCAATCCAATCGCGCTTTCAGGGGGTGAGCAGCAACGTTTGGCGATTGCCCGCGCTATTGTCAATCGCCCCGCCATCCTGATTGCTGATGAGCCCACAGCCAATTTGGATGATGACAGCGCGCAGCGCATCTTAGAGGTTTTTAGGGACTTTAATAGAGTCGGTGTCACCACGCTCATAGCCTCACATGATCGCAAACTCTTACACTATCATTCCAATCGCACCTTATTGGTGGAACCCGGCAAATTTACAGACTTGGGCAAACACTAATTAGTCATAGGACATTTCATGAAAAGCTGGCTGCAACAACATCTTTATGCCTTTCGCGTTGCTATGCGACGTCTCACGCTGACGCCTTTCTCTTCGCTGACCAATATTATTGTGATTGCCTTTGTGTTAGCCTTGCCATTGCTGGTGAGTGCTGTGATTGTATCTACAGTACCGTTTACACAACAAGTCTCGGTCAATCCAGCGATTTCGCTTTTTATGAAAGACGCCACCAGTTTGCAAGAAACACAGGCACTGGCGGAGAAATTACAACAAAAATATCCCGAACAAATCGTCAGCGCTCAAGTAGTCGACAAACAAGAGGCCCTGGACGACCTCAAAAAATCCCCGTCTTGGGCTGAAGCCATCGACACACTCCAAAAAAATCCCCTTCCACACGCTATTATTCTGACCCTGGCCCTGAAACCAGACGGCACCATCGATGCCCCCATGATTCAAGCGCTCGTGAGTGAAATCACGCCCCTAGAGCCCGTGGATACGGTGCAATATGATAGTGAGTGGCTACAACAACTCAACACCTTGCTACGCTTTGGCATAGTGATCTTGGGCTTATTGGCCACAGGTGTGGCCATTGTTGTCATCGGTACCGTCTTCAATACTGTGCGCATGCAAGCGCTAGTGCAACGTGACGAGATTGCTGTGGCGCGCTTGGTAGGTGCCACCGAGAGTTTTGTACGGCGTCCCTTCTTATATATGGGCGCCCTAACCGGCTTGGCGGCGGGTATTTTAGCGATTATTCTCAGCGCCATCGCCCTGGCTTTTACCAATTATGTGATTACCGATATTTCGCAGCAGTTCAATACAGATTTTTCGATCCATCTACCGCAATTTTATTGGCTCGGTTTTGCGATTGTCATCACTATTATTCTGGCAGCGATTGCGGCTCGTTGGTCAGTCACTAAGTACTCAAGCTTCTAGGGCATGACCGATTTTGTTGACACCCTCTGTGCCTGGCAGGTACAGCATGGCCGCCAGCATTTGCCCTGGCAACAACAGCGTACGCCCTACCGTGTTTGGTTATCTGAGATCATGTTGCAACAAACTCAGGTAGCCACCGTAATTGACTATTTTCAGCGCTTTATAGACCGTTTCCCGACCGTGCAGACCTTGGCTCAAGCCCCCCAAGAAGAAGTGATGTTGTATTGGGCTGGATTGGGTTATTACGCCCGCGCGCGCAACTTGCACAAAGCAGCGCAAATGGTTACTCAAGAACATGACGGTCAGTTCCCCATGCAAGCCGAAGCGCTCATGAACCTACCTGGTATCGGCCGTTCCACGGCTCATGCCATTCTGGCCTTTTGTGATGGACAACGGTTGCCCATTATGGATGGCAATGTGAAGCGTGTATTTTGTCGTTATTTTGGTGTTAATGGCTACCCAGGCAAAAGCGCGGTCGAAAAACAACTTTGGCAATTAGCTTTTACAACGCTGGCACAAAATCCACATGCGGACATGGCCATATATACCCAAGCATTAATGGATTTTGGCTCCATGGTCTGTAAGCGATCGCGTCCTCACTGCCACTCCTGTCCACTCAGTAAAGACTGTTATGCTTACAAGCACCAAGCTCAAGGGCATTTGCCTGAACCTAAACCGCGTCAGACCTTACCGCAAAAACATGTTTATATGTTAATACTACGGGGTGCTGACACTGTGCTGTTGCAAAAAAGAGCGGCACAGGGCATTTGGGGCGGTCTTTTTTCTCTACCAGAATTCCAAAGTCTGCAAAGCCTGCAGGATTTTGTTGAAGAACAAGGATTAGACCCTAATGACTTACAAAGTGTGGCAAGTTTTGAGCATGTGTTTAGCCACTATAAACTACGTATTTCGCCGTACGTGCTCACTAACTCTCAGACCTCTCTACGTGAACCTACGGCCGCTGTCAATCTGCACAACATCAAGCTCAGCGAGCTGGCACACACGGCATTACCCGCCCCGATCAAGACCTTGCTGCAATCATTGTTATGCAATGATGCACTTATTTCTTAGTACTCAATAACGCTTAATGTCTTAAACGCCTCTTATAACGAGCGGCGGGTCCAGGCCCCGTCGCCCCAATAATATGCTCATCATCTTTTTTGTGGGGCTTGTAGTTAGCAATACTCATCAGCATGCCGCTGGCAATGCCGAGCGTAATTAACGCCGTGCCGCCATAGCTCATAAATGGTAGTGGTACCCCAACAATAGGTAAAATCCCCATGACCATGCCCATATTGACAAACACATAGGCAAAAAACATGATCGTGAGAGCGCCTGCCAAAAGCCGTCCGTACAGCGTCTTGGCCTTTAGCGCAATAAAAAAGCCGCGACCAATCAGCAAGGTGTAGAGTAACAATAAGACGATGGCACCATATAAACCCAGTTCTTCAGCATAAACCGCAAAAATAAAGTCCGTGGTGCTTTCGGGAATAAAATTCAGATGCGATTGCGTGCCCATCATATACCCCTTGCCATAAATGCCGCCTGAACCAATGGCAATCATCCCCTGGATAGTATGAAAGCCCTTACCCAGCGGATCCGTGCTCGGATCCAATAAGGTGCATACTCGGTGTTTTTGATAGTCATGCAAAATCACCCAATCAAAATCTGGAGCACACAAAGTTGTTTGATAGGAAATAATTAAGACTAAAAATACCACTAAGGCAATAAAGGCCGGGGTTAATAATTTAAATGACATGCCTGCAAAATAAAGCACCCCAAAACCACTAAATATCACCAATAACGCCGTGCCCAAATCGGGCTGCTTCATAATCAAGAGTGCAGGAATGCCCAATAAAGCCCCCGCCACAATAAAGTCTAGGGTTCTTAATTCTTTGCGCCGTTTATCGAAATACCAGGCCAACATCATAGGCACCACGAGTTTCATAAACTCTGAAGGCTGAATCGATAAGCTGCCCGTCCCTAACCAACGCGTAGCGCCCTTATTGGTAATGCCGACTAATAGCACGGCGACTAACATCAAAATACCAATGCCATAGAGATAGGTAACCAACTTCATCATCTTCGGTACCGGAATCATGGCCACCACCCACATCACAGCAAACGCCAGTACGAAGTTTTGTAATTGCCGTGCAAAGCGCCCTTCAACACCGCCCACGGCAGAATGCATAATCATCATGCCCATGCCGAAAAAACATAGCAAGATTAAAAGCAAAGGAAAATCAAAGGCACGAAAGGCTTTGATGATGAGATTCATGATTTTTACCATCATGGCCAGGTCTCTTCCTTAGAGTTATTACTTTTTTCTTTGACAGCACGAAATAAGCCATAAAACCAATGCATGATACCCGTTTCGCCCTCTTGTTTTTGCATACGTGTCGACTTCAGTGGGTCATTTTCGGTATGTGCTGGCACTTGTGGCTGCGTATTATTTTTAGGGTCATCCAAAATCTCTGGCAAGGGTTCATTTAATTTAGAGTCAGCCTCTGCTATCCCCGGCACATCGATCGCGTCAATATCGGGTAGTGCTTGATCGGATTGCTCCTGCTCGGATTCAGGCAAATCTACAAACAAATTATTGGGACTACCATCCGTCTCAGTGTCATTGTTGTTATTTTTGTTGACGAGCCAATAATCAAATAAGGTCCGCGCCACAGGCGCGGCAACCGTCGCCCCCCAACCACCATTTTCTACAATCAAGGCAATCGCTATTTTGGGGTTTTCAGCAGGAGCATAGCCAATATATAAGGCGTGATCATGCAAGCGCTTATTCAGTGATGCGGCATTATAGCGTGCGCCTTTGAGGCTAAAAACCTGTGCCGTACCGGTCTTACCGGCAGAATGATATTGAGCGCCCGCAAAAGCGCGACGACTCGTACCGCGCACCGTCACTTCGGCCAAGGCTTTTTTGACAATATTGATAGAAGCATCATCGATATCGACCTTGTATTCGGGCTTCTTAACAACTTTTTCATCTTTATTGAGCACCGAATTTACAAGTGAATTGACTAAATGCGGACGGGTATAAATACCGTCATTAGCCAAGGTTGCAATGCCCTGTGCTAGCTGCATAATCGTAAAGGCATTGTAGCCCTGCCCTACAGCGACCGAAATCGTTTCGCCTTTAAACCATGTCTGTTGTTTCGGGTTTTTGAAGGCATGACGCTTCCAGTCAGTAGAGGGTAAGACGCCCACCTGCTCATGATTGAGATCGATACCCGTTTTTTTGCCAAAACCAAACTGCGTCGCAAAATCATGCAATCGATCAACCCCAATCAAGGGACCTAAGCCAAAAAAATACGTATCAGAAGAAACGACCAGGGCCTTGTGCATATTGGTCGGTCCGTACACAGCATGTCCTGCATTGCGGAATTTTTGACCACCATATTCGAAATAGCCTGGGTCTGGCACGCGTGCATTTGGATCGCGCACCTTGTATTTAAGGGCGGCCAGCGCGACGAAAGGTTTATAAACCGAGCCAACTGGGAAAGCCCCTGAAATCGGTCGATCCAATAGAGGATGGTCTGGCGAATCAGCTAAGCGACGCCAATTTTCGACATCAATGCCATCGACAAACAGATTGGGGTCATAGGAGGGTGCCGAGACATAGGCGAGGACTTGACCGTTACGGGGGTCAATGGCCACCAACGCACCTCGTTGCGGATTTTTGGGATTGTTATAGATGGCCTCGGCTTTGCGTTGCAGACCGAGATCAATCGACAAATGCAGATCGTCTCCAGGAATGGGGTCAATCCGTTTGAGAACCCGCACAGGTCGACCAGAGGCGGCGATTTCTACCTCTTCCCAGCCTGTTTGACCATGTAATTGCTTTTCATAACTCAGCTCCAGGCCTTTTTTACCAATGGTATCGGTGCCTCGATAATTGCCCTCTTCACCGTTTTTTTCGAGGTTTTCTTGGTCTTTAGCAGAAATCCTCCCAACATAACCGACTAAATGGGCAGCGGTTTCTTGTTGTGGATATTCTCGCACCCAACGCGCGCGCAAATTAACCCCCGGAAACTCAAACGATCTGGCCGCAAAAAAAGCCGCCTCTTCGTCGGTCAAATTGCTGCGTAGCGTCACTGAGGCGAAGCGTGTAGTGGCATTCATGCGCCGTCTAAAGCGCTTAATATCCCAGTCTGACAAGGGCATAATGGTTTTGAGTTTGTCGATAGTACCATCAATATCCTCTACCTGCCCCGGTGTGATTTCCAAAATATAATCACGATAACTACGAGCGAGTATCTCACCATTTCGATCGTAAATATTGCCTCGTTTGGGCACAATAGGCACGAGCGAGATGCGATTGTGGTCAGAACGTTCGGATAAGCCCTGAAAACGCTCAACCTGCAAGACATAAAGTCGATAAATTAAAATACCAAAACAACTCAAGATAATAATACTGGCCACGACAATACGAAAGCCAAAATTAACGCGCTCTTGAAGGTTGCTTTTATTGAAATTAAACATAAAGCAAATAGCTGCTAGACCACAGCTTTATTGTCATTGCGAGACTGCCAAGGCAGCTTCAGAACTAAATGCACCGCCAACCATAATAAGCAATTGAGCACCGCCGCACTGATCCAAAACCAACCAATCCATTGGCCAGCATGCCATGACAAGAGCATGATTTCGGGAATCTGAGCCAACAAAAACACCGGCAACATATAAATCATTTGCGCCGTCACATTAAAATTCATCATCCGTCCACGCATTTTGAGGACACAATAAATCGTAAGGACATAGGTCAGACTGCTCGTTCCCAACAAAGTGGTGTCTTGAACATCGAGCAAAAAGCCAAATACAAAAGCAGCTACTAAGCCTACGCCACGACCATTGTGGGCCGCCCAAAAGGCCAAAACCACCAATAAAATATCCGGGGTAAAGGCGGTGCGCCATGGCAAGAGTGAAGCCATCCACGCCACAATAATACTAATCCATACATAGATAGGGCGTGCACTAAAAATATATTCTGTACTGCGCAAAGGCTGTAAAGAATTAAGTTGCTTGCGGTGTTGAGCCATCTTTACTACCCTTTTGCAGTGCTGCTATTGTGATGGTTGGCTGGCATAGGCTGATCCTGTGTGGGTTCAGCCTCACTCGGTGGGATAGCCGAATTACTGTCAGATTCTTGCGGTGGGTCTGGATCAGGACTCATATCAGGCCCAGTGAGTAAGACTAAAAAATGACGATAGCGGTCGGGATGTGCAGTGGGTTTGGCAATCGCACTGACAAAACCTTGTGAGGAGTTGTTTTCAACACTGGTGACTTCGCCAATCGATAAGCCCGCTGGATAATACCCACCAATACCGCTGGTCACTAATTTGTCGCCTGGTTTAATATCGACATCCATTGATAAGTAACGCACTTCAAGCCGATTCACTTGATCAGTCCCAAAGACAATAACGCGCAGGCCAGTACGCTGTACTAGCGCTGGAATCGATACCTTCTCGTTGGTAATTAATAGAGCCTCGCTGGTTTTATTATTGACGCGCCGGATTTGACCGACAATACCGCCCTCATCAATGACTGGCATCCCCGGCTTAATACCATTATCCTCACCTTTAGTGAAGATAATGGATTGATTCAGCGGATGCGGAGGTACATAGAGGATTTCTACGGCTTGCGATGGGATATCGACTGAATTTTTGACATTGAGAAGGCGACGCAACTGATTGTTCTCGGCCTCTAGTTGCGAGGCCTTCATGACCAAGCTTGCGCTTTCGATATTGTCTTGTTGTTTGTGACTATGTTGCTTGCGTGCCAGCTCGACGGCTTCGAACCATTCGTTGACATCCATAACAAAATTGCGCGGCCATAGCACCACCGTCTGGACAGGATAGGTTGCTGCAGAGACGGCTCGACGAACCGGATTAAGAACGTTCCAGTTCGAGTCAATAAATATGAATGCCAAGCACAGTAACGTCAGAAAAAAAAGCTTAACTTCTACCGCAATACCGCGCCTGAATAGATGAGGTGATCTTTCTGACTGCATGGCTAAATAATAACAGGGTCAGCATGCTGAACCCTGTGTTTGCTATTTAATCATGGATAAAGACGGGACCGAGCTTATCGAGATGCTCGAGCGCTTCGCCGCAGCCTTTGACCACGCATTGCAATGGGTCATCCGCGACATTGACAGGCAAGCCAGTTTCCTCTTGGAGCAAGCGATCAAGATCACGCAACATGGCACCACCGCCCGTCAACGCAATCCCATTTTCGGCAATATCGGAGCTGAGCTCAGGCGGTGTGTTTTCGAGAGCGTTTTTGACCGCTAAAACGATTTGATTTAACGGCTCTGAAAGCGACTCTAGCACTTCCTTAGAGCTAATGGTGACGGGGCGTGGTACGCCCTCCGACATATTGCGACCTTTGACCTCGATTTCGTGGATTTCGGTACCCGGGAACGCGGAACCGATTTGTTTTTTGATGAGCTCGGCTGTCGGTTCACCAATCAACATCCCATGATTGCGACGGATGTAATTCACAATGGCTTCATCGAATTTATCGCCACCGACACGAACTGAGCCTTTGTAGACCATACCACCCAAAGAGATCACGGCCACTTCTGTGGTACCGCCACCAATATCGACGACCATAGAGCCATCGGCATTAGAGACGTTAAGACCCGCACCGATAGCCGCTGCCATAGGTTCCTCGATGAGATAGACCTCTGAAGCGCCAGCGCCCAATGCGGCTTCGCGGATAGCGCGACGCTCTACCTGAGTAGAGCCGCAAGGTACACACACGATAATCCGTGGGCTCGGTGAAAACAAACCACGAGGATTAACCATGCGAATGAACTGCTTAATCATTTGTTCGGTCACGGTAAAGTCCGCAATTACGCCGTCTTTCATGGGGCGGATGGCTTCAATATTACCTGGTACACGACCTAGCATTTGTTTGGCGGCTTGACCGACCGCTTGAATAATTTTGCGACCATGAGGGCCGCCCTCATGACGAATCGCTACGACTGATGGCTCATCGAGGACAATACCTTTACCACGAACGTAGATTAGAGTGTTTGCCGTACCCAAATCGATTGCCATGTCAGAGGAGAAATAACTTCTTAGAAAACCAAACATTTTATTTTCTTCTTTGGATGGGAGTACAAAAAAACGGTAGTGCAGTTTTAGTCAATACGGTCACTGCACGCCCATGGAATGTATATACGTTAGGCTTATGTGACACTAAAGTTTATAGCATGTCATACAAGACCTGTGAGGATTTAGAACACAATGAGTAGTAAAACCAGCAAAAAGCCTATGTAATCGCCGCCAATCACATCAAATAACACAAAAAGCACACATGTATGGCTATTTTGGCAAACTCTTAAAGCGCTTGCTAATCCAAGTATGAATCCAATTGTGCAATTGTGGTGCCACTTATGAATGTGCTCTTGACTGGACATGTCAATCGCTCTTTAATTCATACTTTTAAATTCATACTGAATCTAACTTCAGTGCAAACTCTTCTTACATAAGCTAAGTTAGATAACTTATAATGATAACGTATTCTATTCATTAAACGGTGATTTTAAAGGCAATATTCTAATTGTTTTTTGTGACAAAAAATACCGTTTTAACATTTAATTACTACCGAAATTTTATGTCTTTAACCACCCAAGAAGTGCAGCATATCGCTCGCTTATCTCGGCTCGATCTGAATGCCGACGAGCAAGCCCAAAGTCGGGATGAGCTCAATCGTCTATTAGCCTTGATTGATGAACTACAAGCCGTCGATACTCGTGGCATCGAGCCCTTAGCACACCCGCTCTCTGTACTCGAACAGGTGCAATTACGCTTACGCGAAGATGATGTCACTGCCGAGTCTGGTGAACAAGTGCGTGACCAACTCATGCGCAATGCACCCGCCAGTAGCCAAGGGCTGTTTTTAGTTCCCAAAGTGGTCGAATAAGCTCCACCAGATTTTTTCCTTTTTTGACTTCGAAGCGTCGCTACTTTTCGTGGTCATTTTTTTGCACAAACTGATATGTCTGTTGATTTTAAATTAGCCTCTCTAGACGATCTTCGTCAGGCGCTCGATCACAAACAGGTGAGCGCTACCGAACTCGCACAAACCGCGTTGCAAGAGGCACAGCGCCTGCAAGATTACAATATTTTCTTAGATATCAACGAATCCGCCACCTTAGCTCAAGCCCAAGCGGCCGACGAGCTCATTAGCAAAGGGCAACAAGGTCGGCTGACGGGGATTCCGATTGCTCACAAAGATGTCTTTGTGACTCAACAATGGCGCACGACAGCTGCCAGCAAGATGCTCGAAACCTACCAAAGCCCATTTGATGCCAGCGTCGTAGAAAGCCTCAAACAAGCGGGCATGGTTACTATTGGTAAGGTTAATTGCGATGAATTTGCCATGGGCTCCGGTAACCAAAACTCCGCTTTCGGAGCTTGCCGCAACCCTTGGGACAAAGACGCCGTGCCTGGTGGTTCCTCTGGCGGTTCTGCAGCCGCCGTGGCTGCGCATATTGTGCCGTTTAGTACCGGTACCGATACTGGCGGCTCCGTGCGTCAGCCTGCTTCCATGTGTGGTATTAGTGGCATTAAGCCCACCTACGGTACGGTCTCACGCTTTGGCATGATCGCTTACGGTTCGAGTTTGGATCAGGCCGGCATTATGGGACGTCGAGCCGCCGATCTCAGTGATATTTTGGATGTCATGAGCCATTTCGACGAGCGCGACTCTACTAGTTTGCAACGCTGCGGTGCGGTCGCTAACCAAAGCGGTCGGGTGCGCCAAGCGTTTGAACACGCCCAGCAACAAATGCAAGCCCAGGGTGACAAGCCCCTCAAAGGTTTACGGATAGGTGTGCCCAAAGAATGGTTTAACCCTGGTCTAAGTGCTGAAGTGGCGACGGCTATTGAGCAAGCGATTAGTCAATTTCAAGCACTGGGTGCCGAGCGGGTCGATATTTCTCTACCGAAAAACCATCTTGCCATACCCGCCTACTATGTGATTGCACCTGCCGAAGCCTCCAGCAATCTTGCACGTTATGATGGAGTGCGCTATGGCCATCGCAGTCAACACTACAAAACCCTTGAAGAAATGACGGCTCGCTCACGTCACGAAGCTTTTGGCCCGGAAGTACAACGTCGCATTATGATTGGCGCTTATGTTCTGTCCCAAGGTTACTACGATGCGTATTACTTACAAGCGCAACGCGTGCGCCGCATGATTGCCGAGGAATTTAAACAGACTTTCACACAGCATTGTGATGTCATTATGGGACCTGTAGCACCCGAAGTCGCGCCAAATATCGGTGCGAATCAGCAAGACATCACCCATGATTGGTTGGCAGATATCTACACGCTCAGCTTGAACTTAGCCGGTTTACCGGGGATGTCTATTCCTTGCGGCTTTGGTGGCCCCCAACAAAAACGCCCGATAGGTTTACAAATCATTGGTAATTACTTTACCGAAGGTCAGTTACTCGCCATCGCCGACCGTTTCCAACAACACAGTGACTGGCATTTACGTTCAGCGGAAGTATAAGTATGAATTGGGAAATCGTAATAGGTCTGGAAACTCACGTCCAGCTTGCAACAAAATCAAAAATATTTTCTGGTAGTAGTACCGCGTTTGGTGCGGCCCCCAACACGCAAGCCAATCTTGTCGATATGGCCTTGCCAGGCAGCCTACCGGTCATGAATCGTGATGCCGTCGAAAAAGCCATTCGTTTTGGCCTCGCCATTGGCGCCACGGTAGCCCCATGGTCGGTATTCGCTCGTAAGCATTACTTCTACCCAGATCTCCCTAAAAACTATCAAATCAGTCAATACGAATTACCAGTGGTACAAGGCGGGAAACTGAGCTTTTTGGTGGGTGAGGACGTCAAAACCCTTAATTTAACCCGTGCTCATCTCGAAGAGGATGCAGGTAAATCTTTACACGATGATTACTTCGGCCCAAACGGTGAACCTGCAACTGGTATCGACCTTAACCGCACTGGCACGCCTCTTCTAGAAATTGTCACCGAACCGGAATTACGCTCGGCCGCTGAAGCCGTTGCATACGCGCGCGCCCTTCACAGCTTAGTGGTGTGGTTAGGTATTTGTGACGGTAACTTGCAAGAAGGCTCCTTCCGTTGTGACGCTAACGTCTCTGTTCGTCCTAAAGGTCAGAAAGAATTTGGTACCCGCACCGAAATCAAAAACGTTAACTCCTTCCGTTTTCTGGAGCGTGCGATTTTGTTTGAAGCCCAACGCCAGATTGAAGTGCTAGAAGATGGCGGTGTCATCGTTCAAGAAACCCGCTTGTATGATGATGTAAATGACGAAACTCGCAGTATGCGCACCAAAGAGGACGCGCATGATTATCGTTATTTCCCGGATCCAGACCTGCCTCCATTGCATATTTCTGACGAGTGGCGTCAACGCGTGCAGGCTGATATGCCAGAATTGCCTGAGCAACGGCGTCAGCGTTACATCGATGAATTAGGATTATCTGCTTATGATGCGGCGCAACTGACGACGCGGCGTGATTTTTCGGACTACTTTGAAGCTACGCTAGCGCAACTTAAACCCGAACAGGCGAAGATTGTTGCCAATTGGATGATGGGCGATGTCAGTGCTACTTTGCATCAACAAGAATTGGAGTTCTCTCAGATCCCTGTGACACCGACGCAATTAGCCGGTTTGATCACGCGAATCACCGACAACACCATTTCCAACAAAATCGCACGCCAAGTATTCCAAGGTATTTGGGAAGGCCAAGGCGATGCCGATGAGATTATTGCCAGCCAAGGACTCAAACAAATCAACGATAGCGGTGCCATCGAGGCCTTACTCGATCAGGTCATCGCTAACAACGCCGATATTGTAGAGCAATATCGTGCTGGCAAACAAAAAGCCTTTAATTCATTGGTCGGTAAGGTCATGAAAGAAACCAAAGGCAAAGCCAATCCTGCTCAGGTCAACGAGTTACTTAAACAAAAATTGTCCTAAGCTCTTTTTAAAGGTCAAACCCATGGGTTTGGCCTTTATTTTGTCCGCTAACCTTGATTGATTATCATTTAAAAAGAAGACGATTATGGCTAAGTCCACACAATTTACCCCTACACTCGCTACTCTCGTATGGTTTGGGGCGGCAGTCGCCGTTACCGAAATAATGACGGGAGTGTATTTTGCGCCGCTTGGCTGGCACCGCGGTTTGGTCGCTATTTTCATCGGCCATCTCATTGGTTGTGGACTATTTTATGCCGCCGGTTTAATTGGTGCACAAACCCGTAAAAGTGCGATGCAGACAGTTCAACTGCCATTTGGTCACAAGGGCGCGGTGTTATTTGCAGGCGCCAATATTATTCAATTGACTGGATGGACGGCGATCATGATTTATGTCGGCGCCCAAGTCATCGATACCATGATGCCGAATCTTTGGGGCCCAAGCAGCTTTGCCATTTGGTGCGTATTAATTGGGTGTTTAGTGATTATTTGGGTCTATGCCGGTTTATGGCGCATTTTCAACAAAATCAACATCCCTGTTTTATTGGTTCTGTTCGTCACCACGGTATGGCTCAGCACTAAAATCTTTAGTGCTGATATGAACGCACCTGCCCCCGCTATGGACCCAATTAGCTTTGGTCAGGCCGTAGAATTGGCGGCTGTCATGCCGTTGACTTGGTTACCTTTAATCTCTGATTACACGCGCTTTGCTACTAAACCCAAACTAACCACCTTTTGCTCAGCGATAGCTTATGGGCTAACCAGTAGTTGGATGTATGCCATCGGGCTAGGTGCCGCATTATTTACGGCACAAACAGAAATTGCCAATATTTTGCTATATGCCGGCATGGGCGTCAGTGCCATTATTATCGTTGTCTTATCGACAGTCACAACCACCTTTTTGGATGCTTATTCCGCTGGTGTCAGTACTGTGAGCATTAAGCCCAAATTGTCCGAAACTCATATTGCGGCACTTGTCACCGTGATTGGCTTAATACTGGCCTTAGCGTTTAAGGCCGATCGTTTTGAGAACTTCTTATTATTTATCGGCTCCGTATTTACGCCGATGATTTCTGTACAAATCGCCGATTATTTTGTCTACAAAAATGCACAAGCACGCGCTGGCATTTGCTGGCCCAATATGCTGATGTGGTTAATCGGTTTCGTGCTCTATCACTTCTTTAATAATGTTTATGCCTTGCCTCTGGGCAATACACTAGGCGTGATGCTGATTACCTTCATACTCAGTTTGGGTAGTGGCTATTACCTCAAAAAGCAGGCGCTAAGCCAAATATAAAGAATTGTCGCGGCGCAATGCCGTTATTTAGAACTGGACTGTAGGGCTTGGGCACAAACATAGGCACTGCTCCAAGCCCACTGAAAGTTATATCCACCCAACCAGCCGGTCATATCCACGGCTTCACCAATAAAAAACAAGCCAGGCTGCGCTTTTACTTCCATGCTGGTTGCATGCATAGCCTGGGTATCAACGCCACCGCGCATGGCTTCGGCCTTTTTGTAGCCAGCACTGCTACAAGGCTGCACAGACCATTGCTTAATGTGTTGTGCGAGTTGACGCAAGGTTTTGTCACTGATTTCTGCCATCTGTGAGGCGGTATTTGGCGCAAATTGCGCTAACCAGATCTGGGCTAAACGTCTTGGTAACAAGCGACTAAGCACGGTCAGCAGCTGTTGCTTGCGGTGTTGCTTAGCCTCTAACAAAATCGTAGCCACATCTTCTGCGGGCGCTAAATCCAAGACAATGTCTGAGCCCGCTTGCCAATAAGACGAAATCTGCAAAATACCTGGCCCCGATAGGCCTTTGTGGGTAAAGAGCACGTCCTCATCAAAACTCTGCGCTTTTTTGTGAGTTCCGTTGCGGATATGGGCGTTGATAGACACACCAGATAAATTAGCGAAGGCTGCCCAATGCTGCGGATCAAACTGCAAAGGTACTAAGGCAGGAGCCACTGGGATAACATTAATAGTAAATTGTTTGGCTAGATTGAGGGCAAATGCACTGGCCCCCAGCTGCGGCATCGCTAAGCCTCCTGTTGCTATCACCAATTGTGGCGTTTTTAGCGTACCGCGCGATGTCTGCACAGTGTAATGGCGGGGTTGCTCATGGTACTGAACGGCATGGATTTTACATGGCATGAGCCACTCTACCTGGTGCTGATTGCACATATGCGACAGCATGTGGATAATGTCCTGACTTGAATTGTCACAGAACAATTGACCCTTGTGCTTTTCATGCCAAGAAATTTTATATTGCTGCAATAACGCAAGAAAATCTTGTGGGCCAAAGACGCTCAAGGCATAGCGCGCAAAACGCGGATTGTTTGACACATAGTGCTGCCAAGTGGCCCCCAAATTCGTAAAATTACAGCGTCCTCCACCAGAGATACGAATTTTTTCGGCTAATTTGCTTGCATGATCTAGCAATAAAACGTGCAACCCCCTAGCCGCCGCCTGCGCCGCGCACATCATACCTGCCGCGCCAGCGCCAATGATAATGGCATCGTATTGGCTTAACTGTTTCACTGTAATACCGTCACGCACGTTACGCAGCTATTGATCAATGGCATTTTCGAGTAAGCAATCAACATAATAACGACCATTGCCATCCTCATTTTCTTCGTAACCTAAACCATGAATAAAGGTTTCAAAACCTCGAAAATTCTTATTAAATTGCACGGCAAACTGCAAATAATCAACAATGGTTTTATTAAAACGCTCGCCTGGAATCAATAGTGGAATGCCAGGTGGATAAGGGGTTAATAAAACACCAGTGATGCGCCCTTCTAAGTCCTCAATACTGACGCGCTCAATCTCACGGTGCGCCATCTTATTAAAGGCATCGGAAGGTTTAAGGGCCGGTACCATCTCGCTTAAATAAACCTCGGTGGTCAGGCGCGCCACATTGTGTTTTTTGTAGGCTTCATGCAGCATTTGGCATAAATCACGCAAACCATAGCGTTCGTATTGCCGGTATTCCTTACAAAAATCAGGCATGCTGCGCCACATCGGTTGATTACGGTCGTAATCGTCTTTGAACTGCTGCAAAGTAGTAAGGAGCGTATTCCAACGTCCTTTAGTAATGCCGATAGTAAACATAATAAAAAATGAATACAAACCGGTTTTTTCGATAACGATACCGTGTTCGGCCAAATACTTACTCACAATCGCCGCTGGAATGCCTTTTTCTGCAAACTCGCCATCCATGCCTAAGCCTGGGGTCACAATGGTGGCCTTGATGGGATCGAGCATATTAAAGCCTGGCGCCACTTTGCCAAAGCCATGCCAATCTTCGTTTTCGTGTAAGAGCCAGTCCTCTTGCTCGCCAATGCCATCATGCACTAAACGCTTCGGCCCCCAAACTTTGAACCACCAGTCATCCAAACCATATTCGGACGCGACTTTACGCATAGCCCGCCGAAAATCCAAGGCCTCTGAGATGCTTTCTTCGACTAGTGCCGTGCCGCCGGGCGGCTCCATCATCGCTGCCGCGACATCACAAGAAGCGATAATGGCATACTGAGGTGAGGTCGAGGTATGCATTAAATAGGCTTCATTAAAGACATTGCGATCTAGCTTGCGGGTTTCAGATTCCTGCACAATAATTTGAGACGCTTGCGATAAACCGGCCAGCAGTTTATGTGTCGAATGCGTGGCATAAATCATGGCATCCTTGCTACGAGGTCTGGAGGGACCTATCGCATGCATATCTTCATAGAATTCATGAAAAGTCGCATGCGGAATCCAGGCCTCATCAAAGTGCAAGCTGTCGCAAATGCTACCGAGACGCTCCTTAATCATCTCGACATTGTAGGTAATACCATCATAGGTACTTTGGGTAATGGTCAAAATTCTGGGTTCTTTATTCTTGGCATGGCGGGCTAGAGGATTCGCCTCGATTTTTTTGTAGATATTTTCGGGTTCAAATTCCTCGAGTGGAATGGGACCAATAATCCCTAAATGATTGCGTGTTGGTCGCAAAAATACGGGAATAGCACCAATCATGGTAATGGCATGCAAAATTGATTTGTGGCAATTCCGGTCAACTAGGACCACATCACCATCGGCAACATTACCGTGCCAAACAATTTTGTTGGATGTCGAGGTCCCATTGGTCACAAAAAAACAGTGATCTGCATGAAATATCCGTGCCGCATTTTTTTCGGACTCGGCCGAAGGCCCGGTATGATCCAAAAGCTGACCGAGCTCTTCGACGGCATTACAGACATCGGCACGCAACATGTTTTCGCCAAAAAACTGGTGAAACATTTGCCCCACAGGGCTTTTGAGGAAGGCCACACCGCCCGAATGCCCTGGGCAGTGCCAAGAATATGAGCCATCTTGAGCATAATTTACCAAGGCCTTAAAAAATGGCGGTGGCAAGGTCGCTAAGTAACTGCGCGCTTCACGAATAATATGCTTGGCGACAAACTCAGGTGTGTCTTCAAACATATGAATAAAGCCGTGCAGCTCTCGCAAGATATCGTTAGGAATATGTTGTGAAGTGCGAGTCTCTCCGTATAAATAAATCGGTATATCTTCATTTCGAAAACGCAATTCACTAATAAAGGCCCGTAAATTGCGAATGGCCAAAGCCACATCTTCTGGGGAATCCACATCGAATTCCTCATCATCAATCGACAAAACAAAAGCACTGGCACGACTTTGTTGTTGTGCAAAAGACGTGAGATCGCTATAACTGGTGAGTGCTAACACTTCGACGCCCTCGGCCTCAATGGCATCGGATAATGCTCTGATCCCAAACCCAGAAGCACTTTGCGAACGAAAGTCTTCATCAATAATGACAATAGGAAAACGAAATTTCATGACTGTTTAGCCCTTAAGTTTTAGGTAGCGTCACCCCTGTTTGGTGTTGATATTTGCCACCTCGGTCCTTGTAGGAAGTCTCGCAGACTTCATCGCTTTCAAAGAACAGCATTTGAGCACAACCCTCGCCGGCATAGATTTTGGCGGGCAATGGCGTAGTGTTAGAAAACTCAAGCGTGACATGCCCTTCCCACTCGGGTTCTAGCGGCGTGACATTGACAATAATGCCGCAACGCGCATAGGTGCTCTTACCCAAACATACCGTCAAGATGCTACGTGGGATGCGAAAGTACTCCACCGTGCGAGCCAAGGCAAAAGAATTCGGAGGAATTATACATATATCCCCTTCAAAATCAACAAATGATTTTTCATCGAAATTCTTAGGATCCACCACGCTCGAATTAATGTTAGTGAATATTTTGAATTCACGCGCACAACGGACATCATAGCCATAGCTGCTAGTGCCGTAGCTAACAATTTTTCCGCCATTGATTTGACGCACTTGACCTGCCTCAAAGGGCTCAATCATGCCTTGCGCCGCGGCTTGACGAATCCAACGATCATTTTTAATACTCATTTTTATGCTCGCAACGTAGAAATTATTACCTCTCAAAGAGGATTCACAGTTAGTCTTTAAAAAAACGACGGAACAAATACTCGATACCATTGACCGTACCGACCTTGATATCGGCATTATAAAACGGTGAGAAGCGATAACTAGCACGCACGACCGTACCTGTACCACTCAAAGCTTGCTCGATATTGGCCCAAATCTCGGTACTGAGTTTTTTACCAATGGTGAGAAATTGGTTCTCAACGTTTTGGCTATCATCATAGCTGGTACTATCCGCCACGGTTTTTTTCGGCAAAATCGAACCTGTATTGCCAATATCCCCCGTGCGGATGGCTAATTCATCAATACCGAGTTTTTGGTAGAACGGTTCACCACCGCCCACAATGGAACTACCCACAGAGAATAGCAAAGACAAATCGGCGCCATTACTATCCGGACCTCGACCCATAATGAGCCAGGAGAGTTTTTCAACATCACTCACCTCAGGTTCTGAGACCAAGGAAATTTTCGGCCGCTTAGCACTGCCTTGTACCCTTACCCCAGCATTCACTTCTAGACCAGTACGCATCGCCGTGATATTGAGTACTGGATTGGTTAAATCACCGGTAAATGACACTGAGCCGCGCCGAATTTGCAGGCGTTGACCGTAGGCCTCGATAGCCCCCCCACGGGTATTGAATTCACCAATCCCGGTGAGACGGTTATCGTCCTGAACCACATTAATCGCGCCGCGTAAACCTGAATCTAGACCAAAGCCCACAATATAGAACCGTGGCCCCAGATCAACAGTAAAGTCCAGATCCAAATCCATCGGGCTGGCCTTAGGTTCCTCGGTCTGGTTTTTGTCAACGATCTCTACATCTGAATCCAAGCTCGGGGCTGTACCCTGAATATCGATACTAGCCCAGCCCGCATCGGCGACGATTTTGCCTTTGACATCAATATGCGGCAACTTAATGCTAACGTCGGTGTTACCACTCATCATGGCATAGCGATCACTACGTTGCATCACTGGGTAATGATCCATATTGACATGGAACTCACCACTCTTTTCTTTGAGGTTCCAGTGACCGTTGGCATTTAAACTACCTTGTTGGGCGACTTTATTCTTTTCTATCCAAGTCCGTGTACGCCACTCAACTGGGCGGATGCGCAACACACTTGGGAAGTAGATTTTTTCGATCACAATGTTATTGCCATTGAGGGCGACGTCAGCCGTACCATTGAGGAGTCGAATACCGTTTTCAACTTCAATAATTTTGAGGTCACGCGCTTGTACCTTACCGCTAGGCAACCATTCCTTGCCCTTGTGCCGCACGTCGACATCTAAATCGACACGGCCGCCCAACTGCACCACATCCTTCACAAAAGGTGAGAGTGCCGCCAAATCGCCAATGCCACCTTTGACATGGGCGCGGGTGCGATCATCCAACACAGGTTTGAGACCATTCAAGAGAGAGACTGCATGTGCCTGTAGCTGACCGCGTTTGCCAATATCAATATTGAGATCCAAGCTCAGATCACTATGCTCGCCCCGCGGCGTGGCGCTGAGTTTGACATCAGCCTTTTTGAGACCCAAAGGGAAGGGTTGGGGAGCAGGCACCGCAAAATCGCCGTGCTTGTAAGTTATCGCCGCTGCCCCTTTCAGCTGCTGATTAAAGGCAAAATCCCAATTAATATCAAAACTCGCGGGATCAATATGTACTTCTCGGGTTTGTTTTAGGACGACACCACTGTCAGGATCACTTTTCTGAGCTTCACCCCCAAAGGCTTTTTGTAATTCACGCACGACGTTACGCGGGAATTTAAGCCCTAAAATCTTACCCTTAGTATCCCACTTACCTTCTCCGCCTTTCGTGCCATCTTGCACTACGTCAAAATAGTAATTGCCAGGCAAGCCAACGCGAACTTTCGAGGCACCAATATCCCATTGCGGCTGATCCCCTTTACCCACGGGCGCCAATTTAATTTGGGTTTTTTGGTTTTGCAAAATTGAAAAACCCGCATGCTTAACGTCAACTAAGTCAATGGAACCATGCCAGCCCTCAATATCGCCGTCAATCTTGCCCCAACCACCTTGCATTTTGAGGTGTGCATCGATAGGCGCTTTGCCTATTTCTTGACTATTGCCTTGCTTGAATTGACTGCTTAAATCAAAGGTATAGTCACTTAAAGAGCCCACCAAATCCAAGTTCGCTTTGACGGCGCCTGGAATATCTGGCCAGAACTGCGATAGTTGGGGTGCATTCACAGACAGGTTAAATTTATCTGCTTTATGACCAAAACTACCGCTAGATTTGATCACATTGCTGCCTAATCGTAAGTTAATATCGCTTTTTTGCAAGACATAAAAATACGGCGTTTTAAAAAACTCCTGATTCATGGCCGCGTCTTGTTTGATCTGAATATCAAAATTACCCACCAAGGATTGACGATTCCAGCGGCTGTCATTACCAAAGTTGCCACTGAAATTCGCAAAATCAAACTGACCCTGGCGCATATTAGCCTCAAAATTGATGTCGCCGTTGATTTGACCAGGCGGCACAGCCCCATCACTGAGCTTTTCGAGCTTAAAGCCATGCGTTTTAAGATGGCCTTTGATATAGGAATTAGCAAAACGAGCTAAACGTTGGCTTTGCAGACGGCGAGGTTGTGGCGACTCATCGCCCTCGGTATCATCACGGGTCTGATTTACTGTTTCGCTCTCTGCGACTGTGCCCTGGCTGGCTTGCGCCTTCGCTTCGGCTTTAGCGAGCAAATCCGCGGCTTTTTCAGCGCCATGATGCACTTTTGTATCACTGATAACATCCAAGTCAATCATGGCATTGTCGGGCAATTTAAGGTCTAATTTAGCGAGGTCTACTAGCATTGGATTGCTAGGATTAAATTGCACATGACCATCCAGTACGGAGTGCGGACCTTTACCCTTGAGCGTGATGTCTTGCCCCGCTAAACCGTGCTGTGAACGTTGCCCCCAAGGTTTCACCTGCAAGGCAAGCTCACTGAAGTCCACCACGACAGGCAAATCAAACGGCCAATTGCCTTGTGCGCCTTGGCGCTGGAGACTAAGCTCTGCCGTTATAGCCTTATCTTTATGCAGCTGCCATTGACTATTGAGCTGCAGTTCTTGGCTAGGAGCCACCTTCGCTGGCGCTGCCACTATTTTCGCTGTACTCAGACTCTCGATCATGGCTTGCAAATAGTGATACAAAGGCATGCTTAGCACCAGCCCTTCAATCGAACCGGCGCTATCTATTGTTTGATTATGACCCTGACTTTGTTTGAGGTTTATAAAGGCCTGGCGCTTATCGGGGTATTGCAAGCGCAATTGCGTATCACCCAAGGACCAATCGATATCGTGCTTTAGGGCATCTTGCTTAAAGTCAATAGCTAAGCCGTTTTTGCTCTGCAATTGCAGTGCTGTGCCGGCATAAGAGGCGGCTAACTGCTCAAGTGTCCCCTGCCATGATGTTTGGGTCGTATCGAGCTGAGCCTTGCCCGCTAACGCCAGATTGAGATTTAAGGCTTGCTGTTGTTTGCTTGAGGCCGGGAATAAATCATATTTACCTTTGAGTTTGAGTGCATGTTGCGCGATATTACCGCTCAAATCCAACGCTACATTCGCCTGCCCCTTTATATCGGGCCAAAGCTGTCCTAATTGCGGCAAATCCAGCTGCAGATTCAAATGATCCTGCGGCTGACCCCAGCCCCCTTTGCCTTGAATGTGGTTGTCGGCAATGCTTAAATCAATATCGGTATCGTGTAAACGCAGCGCTTGCAGATTGACGTGGCCTTGATATAAAGGCGAATCAATCACAGAAGGTAATGGCAACACTCCTTCTAAATCCACTTGGCTGGCGAGCTGCCCAGACATCGCCTTACCCTGCCAAGTGCTGCCTTCCTTCACTAGGTAATCGAACTTAAGATCCTTGATTTCAGCGCCTTTGAGCAAATGACTCTGCAAATTGAGGTCACCATTAAGATGCGTACTTGGCAATAAACCTAGACTTAAGGTTTGCAAATTTAGCCCTTGCATTTGTGCCTGCGTTTGCCACACTTGCCATCCTGCCTCTCCGGTGTGGGGATCTTGAGCAATATTTGCTTTGAGAGACGATTGATCACTAAACTGCAGATCGATATGCCCTTGATTGACACCTAAAGCAAACTTAGGGGGTAATTCAAGCGCTATATCTACGTTTGATTTAGGTCCTTGCCCCTGAACCTGTAGTTGCAACAAAGAATGCGCAAAATCTAGCGTTTGTTCTTGTAGCGTAACGTCTAGATTTTGTAAATCCAGCGGTATGCCGTTTTGGATCGGCAACAGGCTATCGCCTGATGTCCGTTGTAGATTGACACGTAAATTAAGTTCAGGCGCTTGTGTAAATTGCCATTGACCGTTGTAACTGACGTCTTTAGCCGAGGCCTTATTAGTGCGATTTGCCTCGGTCTTAAAAGGTAATCCGAGCTGGTGCATAAAATCACTGGTCAGCACCAAGTTCTCAAAATTACCTTGGCTTTGCCAGTGCCCTTTCTCTAAGCGCGTACCTTGGTGCTGTAACAGGCCCTTATGCTGTTTGTCTATGCTGAGACTAAACTGACTTGGACTGATGGCTAATTGCATAGGCGCAGTCGCACTAGCCGCTGCATAATCGATATTGAGGGCTTGTTCTTGTTGCAACGCTAGATTGGCATGATTGACATCTAGATCGTGTAATTGGCCACGCCAAGCTAAGCGGCCTTTTGGATTCTGAGCCTGACCATTGGCATGCAGAGCCAGTTTCAGAGGCGCTTGGCCGAGGTCTTTGCTGTTTTTGCCGCTATCATAAGACGCTTTTAGATCTAGCGCGTGTTGCGCAAAGCCCCCTTTAAGGTTGATATCTGTCCTGGCATGACCACTTAGCGTCGGCCAAAAATTGTTCAATTGTGGCAAATTTGCTTTGAGCGTCAATACATCCTCTGCTTGTCCTAGTTGGCCGTTAGCCCGCAGATTGTTGTTACCTAATTGCAAATCGATGGCCGCTTGCTTGAGCCGTGCTTTCGACCAATCGGCGTTGTTAAGTCGCGCCTGCTGTTGAACTTGATCTTTTTGATCTTGGTGTTCTTGTTTTTTGTCGACCGTCTCACTCTGAGCGCTGCTGACGGCTGGATAGACCTGCGACAGATCAAGATCAAGATCAATATTGCCAGCTAAGTTCTCTTGATTCCAATGACTGCCTTTGTCAATATCAGCCTTAAGTTGCAAGCCTCTAAGATGTTGCGCATTAGCTCGAGTCGTAAACTCAATATGACTGCTTAAAGCACTGTCTTCTAGCACGCGATCAAGTTTTAGATTTTGCGTGACAATCTCGCCCGCTAAGGTCTGTTCACCTTGAGCATCGGTTTGACTATGAATATCTGTCAGGAAATGGATATGATTGGCCGCCCTAAAATCGATATTAGCGCCCGTCAACACTAGCGGTTGCTCCAGTCCAAGGCTAAGCGCGGCCTTAAGACTAGCGTTTTGGCCTGAGCCATTTAATCGAATTTTTAAGTCATTTAAATCGCCAGTCACTTGCGTCTGTAATTGCAAATCACATTGCGCTAGCATTAACGAGCTAGATTGACTAAAAAGACTATTGACGCACACCGGCGAACTGGCTTTATCACTCGCCACTTGGGTATCAAGTGTGATATCCATCGGCCAAGGTGCACCCAGTTGCCCAAGCTTAACTAAACCTTTCAGATTGGCCTGTAAATCATCATTGTCAACTTGTAAATGGTGCAGATCCAGCTGCGCACCCTGGTCGTTGATCACTAGATCGCGCGCATCAAAGCGACTCAATTGCACCGGCAAATGACCGCCTTCTGTATTTTGCAAATCAAAACTATTCAAGCGGGCGCTTTTGACATGAATATCTATCGGTAAACTAAGGGGGTCCTCATCCTCCGTCGTGTCCTCGCTTTGTTCGTTAACAGGCAACAATTGCAGGCTCAGGCTGTCAATATGCATACGCTCGACTTCAAGCGTCAAGCCCAATAATTTGCCCCAATTGATTTCCAGGTCCACATCGTGCGCCGCGACATTTATCGAAGGCATATTAAGATTAAGCGAGTCGAGTTTGACACCTTTATAGATATTGCCTTCTAGTTTGCCAATATTACCGCCAAGCTGCCCCATGACGGTGTTCAGCAACCAATAACTACCGCTATTGGTTGCCAACACCCATGCAAAAAAAGCCAACAACAAAATGGGGATTAACAATAAGGTCCGTTTGCGTTTTAGAAACGACCAATTAATGGCTTTAAACTTCATTAAAATGCAATTCCCATGGAAAAGTGCAAGCGTAAGCTATGCTCATGCTGACCGTAGGCTATATCTAAGAAAATCGGTCCGGCCGGTGTTTTGACACGACCACCGACACCGTAACCGACCACCGGTAATAATTGACCAAAGCTATCGCCTGCGTCACCGGCATCTACAAAGGCCGCCACCCCGAGCATATCGTTAAAATAATGGGTATATTCGGCACTCCCCACATACATAGCACGAGCGCCCACAGTCGCATCTCCCGACTCATGACCACGACTTAAATAACGATAGCCACGCACCGTGCGGGCACCACCGACTCGATAACCAAAATCATCTGGTAAGCGCGTGTCATCCGATGCTTTGACGTAGCCAATCTCACCCCTTAAGCTGAAATTATCGCGCTTAAATAAAGGGAACCAGACTTGAGCCCGAAATCCGACACGCGCAAAGGCTTTACGTTCACGTACATCGCTACCAATACCCAAATCCAAGGCTTCTAGATTACCACTGCGCGGGTCAAATTTATCATTCACATCCCGACGCAATAAATTCCAGGTCGCCACGACGGAGGGCAAGGTATATGTTGGCACCTCATCGCGATCGACCCGATCCATGGCCGCCACAACACTCCAAAGCGATTCAAATTCTACATTGCTTTGGGGATCAAACTTAAACTCGTGCTTACGGCGCCAACCTAGTCCCAAACGCGTGATTTCTTCGTCGTTAATGTCGGAGTGCCGTGCGACTAAGCCAACACTATCGACAGTGCCATCATAATTGGGTGGTAAGTAAAAATCTAAATAGGCACGTTGTTCTTTAAAACCCGCGCTCACGCCTGTTTCTAGGGAAAAAGGTTTATGAGCGACGATATTTTGGCGATACGTGCCTTCGACCCTCACAATATTGACATCATCAATCCCCGCGGCTGCTCTAAAGAGACGCGCTGGCGCTTCAGTAACATAAACATTGATGGGTAGCTCAACTTCATCTTGCTTGTAGACTTCGGCCCCCGGTGGTTTGCGCAAGGACACAAAGGCTCCGCGAAAAAAGTTGGTATTCATCAGGTTTTGTTGCCATTCATCGAGCTGAGCTTGCGTAAAACGATCACCTGGTTTGTATTTGATATAGCGTCGAATTAGGCTTACGGGTACCCGACGCAACCCCAAGACTTCAATATTGCCGAGTTTTACGGCTGGGCCGCTATCAACCACGGTTTTGAGATCAACCGCTGAGAGCTCTGGGTCGACACTGGCATGTGTTTCCATCATGCGTGCTAGGTAAAAGTCTTCGGCCTTAACATTGGTAATCAAATCGGATTTAGCATCCGACCATTTTTTGTTCACAAAACCATCACCAATGGGCAATTTCCAGTCTTTGCGAAGTCCTTGCAGACGTTGTTCATAACCGGATTTGCTGATGCGACCGACAAATTGATTATTAACTGTGCGGATTTTGGATTGTTGACCTGGCTGGATACTAACATCCCATGTTTCGCCGCCAATATCCTCACCGACTTCGAGTTTGACCTTAGCATCAAAATAGCCCTGGGTTTGCAATGCGGTGACAATCGTATCGTGGCCTTTACGACGAATCCTAAAGGCCTCACGCGCATCTGCATCGGCGTCGCCAATTTGCCGTAATACGGCTTGCACACCTTTATTGACCACCTCAAGGGTTTGCGTACTTAGGCCACTAGGATTGATGATGACCTCGGGTATTTGCGCACTGCCCTTATCCCCATCTTGGCCATCTGAGGTTTGCCAAATACTGCTATCTCCGCCTTCCTCAGGGGCCACGACATTAAAAGGCCAAACCCCTGCCAATTCCTTAGGGAGATTGGACTTAGAGGTTTTTGGCCGCGCTTGCTTGGCAGCGCTTGGATCAGGGCTGACTTCGTCAGCATATACTGCGTTTTTGCTAGCACCCGACTCTGCCTTAGCTGTGGTCGTCGGTACCGTGTCTGACCAGGCCAAGCTGCTTGGCAAGTACAGACACAAAAGGAGCTTTAGGTAGGATTTTTTGGCCAACATAATTTTTTGGTCAATTAAACAGACTGCACCACGACTTTAGGGAAAGCACCAGAATGGTCGATGGGTAAAGTTGCAATTTGCAAGGCGACTTTGTGAGCGATGGTTTGGTAAATCTTGGCCGCTTCTGAATCTGGATCAGAAATTACAGTTGGATTACCGGAATCCGTTTGCTCGCGGACATCCCTGGTGAGTGGTAAATCGCCTAACCAAGGCACATTCAGTTCTTGAGCCATTTTACGACCTCCGCCATGACCAAATAAATGCTCTGTATGACCACAGTTAGGGCAAGTAAACATGCTCATATTTTCTATGAGACCCAAGACAGGCACATCTACCTTATGGAACATCAAGACACCTTTGCGCGCATCAATCAAGGCGACGTCTTGGGGCGTGGTCACAATTACAGAACCTACCACAGGAACTTTTTGTGATAAGGTTAACGCAATATCTCCCGTACCAGGTGGCATATCCACCACTAAATAATCAAGATCGGGCCAAGCCGTTTGTTGCACTAATTGGTCCAGTGCTTGTGACACCATCGGTCCGCGTAGAATCGCTGGCGCATCGCCGTCAATCAAAAAGCCGATTGAATTGACCCATATGCCATGTGCTGACCAAGGTTGCATCTTACTATTGACCACTTTGGGTTTACCCTCTTTGACCCCCAACATAAGTGGTTGGCTTGGACCGTAAATATCGGCGTCGAGCACGCCCACGCGGGCACCTTGCTTAGATAGGGCCAAGGCCAAATTAACAGCGGTGGTGCTTTTGCCCACACCGCCTTTTCCTGAGGCCACAGCGATAATATTTTTGACCGTCTTGAGCGGCTTAATGCCCCCTTGAACTACGTGAGTTTTAACCCCATCTATAATCTCAATATCCAGCTCTACATCCTGTTGTTGAGCTAGGTTCTGGATTTGTTCGATGAGCGCCTTTTTGTGCTCATCACTCATAAAAAAACCAGGCTGAAATTTAAACTTAAGTCGTTTGGACTTAATGAGTCCAAGAATTTTTTTACCAGTCTGAAAATCGTGCACTTTGATTTTTTGACCAATCAAAGCGTTCGTTAACGGATCTTTAAGGTTTTCTTGTAAAAGTTTTACTAAGCTTTCAAGATTTTCCATTAATAAAGGCTCCTGTTTTTCTCATTAGGTAAAATAGATATCTTAACGCTAAACTGGATTTTAATCCGAAATAGCCACTTCCCGTAGGAGATTATTGCATGTCAGAGTTTCTACAACGTTTGCTCCAAGCCATTGTCTTTTTTGTGGTCACGCTGATTGGCTTAACGATGGCATTTATTTTTATTATTAGTGCGGTAATTGCCGTGGCGATTCTATTTGTGGTCAATAAGCTACGCGGCAAACCTTTTTCGGCCCAAAGCTACTGGCAAAAAACTCGCCATAAAGCCAAACAAACGAGTCATTTTGGGGAGCGCTTCAAGCACAAAGATCAACGCATCAAAACCATTGATCCCTCTAAGGTCACCGACGTCGATTTGCACGAGATTCGCTAGGTACAAAAGCGGGCATTTTAGTACGAAACCCGTTATTGAGCAGCAATTTGCTAAAATTATTCTTTTAAAACTTTTTTGAAATACCGTTATATGTCTAGAACTTTTTTTGTCACTACCGCCCTACCTTATGCCAATGGCTCTTTTCATATTGGCCACATCATGGAATACATTCAAGCCGATATTTGGGTACGGGCTCAGCGTATGGCGGGTAATACAGTCCATTTTGTGGGCGCTGACGATGCACACGGCGCGCCCATCATGCTCAAGGCCGAAAAAGAAGGCATTACCCCTGAGCAACTGGTTCAAAATATCGCCGCCGAAAGGCCACGCTATCTCAACGGTTTTCATATTAAGTTTGATCACTGGCACAGTACGCATAGCCCCGAAAATACAGCCATCGCCCAAGAGGTTTATCGCACTCTCAAAAACGCTGGTTTCATTAGTCAGCGTCAGATTGAACAATTCTTCGATCCGGTCAAAGGCATGTTCTTGCCAGATAGATACATTAAGGGTGAATGCCCAAAATGCCATGCCAAAGACCAGTATGGCGACTCTTGTGAGGTCTGTAGTACGGTGTATGCCCCAACCGAACTCATTGACCCTTATTCCACACTCAGTGGTTCCAAACCTGTCCTGAAATCATCAGAGCATTTTTTCTTTAATTTATCGGACCCGCAATGTGTAGAGTTTTTATTGGATTGGACGCAGGGCGATAACCGTTATGGCATCAAACGCCTGCAACCCGAAGTACTCGCCAAAACCCGAGAGTGGTTGGGTAGTACGCTCGAAGACAGCAAACTCAATGATTGGGATATTTCTCGTGATCAACCCTACTTCGGGATTCCAATCCCAGATGCGCCTGGCAAATATTTTTATGTTTGGCTCGATGCACCTATCGGTTATCTAGCTTCACTCAAGGCCTACTGTGATCGTCAAGGCATCGATTTTGAGCAATTAATGGATCCCAACAACGATACCGAACAAGTGCACTTTATTGGCAAAGATATTGTCTATTTCCATGCTTTGTTCTGGCCAGCGATGCTGAAGTTCTCTGGACGCAAGACGCCAGATAATCTCTGTGTGCATGGTTTCATCACTGTTAGCGGCGAAAAAATGTCCAAAAGCCGCGGCACAGGGATCTCGCCACTGCGTTATTTAGATCTCAATATGAATCCTGAGTGGTTACGTTATTACCTCGCCGCTAAGCTTAACGCGCGTGTCGAAGATATTGACTTTAACCCCGATGACTTTGTGGCGCGCATCAACGCTGATCTTATTGGCAAATATATCAATATCGCTAGTCGCGCCAGTAATTTTATTAGTCGTCATTTCAATGGACAATTGGCGTATCAGAATCCGCAAACCATACAAGAGCAAATCGCTCAAGTCACAGCGGATGTCGAAAAGGACTTCCATCAGCGCGAATATGCACGTGCCATCCGCCACATCATGAGTTTTGCGGATAAGCTTAATCAAGCCTTTGATAATGCTAAACCTTGGCTACTCGCCAAAGGCATTAGCGAGGCTGACGCTGCCACCAAGGCCCAATTACAAGATATTTGTTCTACCGCTTTGGCCGGTTTCAAGGCCTTATCCGTGATGCTCACACCGGTATTACCGGCACTCTCAGAGCGCATTAGTCGCGAGCTCTTCCCGCAAGAGCGTGGTTTCGTCTGGTCCGATGCCACCCAATTACCAAGCCATATCGAGCCTTTCAAGCATTTAATGCAACGGGTTGACAGCGCCATGCTAGACGCGCTCTTTGAAGTCCCCGAAACCGCTGCCGAAGACATTCAACCCGGTGGCGAAGCGATTGCCGAAACCATCGACATCAAAGACTTTGCCAAGGTTGATTTGCGCATTGCCAAAATCATCGACTGCCAACAGGTTGAAGGCTCTCATAAATTATTGCAATTTACGCTTGATCTCGGCGAAGGCAAGTATCGCAATGTCTTTAGTGGTATCAAATCCATGTACGAACCGCAGGATTTAGTCGGCAAACTGACGGTAGTCGTCGCCAATCTGGCGCCTCGCAAAATGCGTTTTGGCGTCTCTGAGGGCATGATTCTATCGGCGTCACACGCTGATCCTAAGCATAATCCAGGCTTATACGTGCTTGAACCGTTCCCAGGTGCCGAACCAGGCATGCGTATTCACTAACACCAAGGTCGTTCTATGTCTGAACAACAGCAGACTCCCAAATTTGCCTCTGCACCTAGCGGTAAATTTGGTCGTATTCGTAGTTTTGTACACCATCGCTCGCACCTGAGTCCCGCCCAAAAAAATGCCATGGACGAGCTCATGCCCCAGTGGGGCCTAGCCTTCCAAAAAACGTCATTGGATTTCGCACAGGTGTTTGCGCGTCAGGCACCTACCATTTTAGAAATTGGTTTTGGTATGGGTGAAAGCACCCTTAAGATTGCACAAACACGTGCAGATGAAAATTTTATTGGGGTTGAAGTCTACAATGCTGGGGTGGGGGCTTTGTTGCGCAAAATTAAAGCGCATGACGTCGAAAATATCCGCATCATTCAGCATGATGCCGTCGAGGTGCTCGAACACATGATAGCGCCTCAAAGCCTGGATGGCGTACATATTTATTTTCCCGATCCCTGGCCCAAAAAACGCCATCACAAACGACGCCTCATCCAAGCTGATTTCGTGGCACTCTTAGCCACCCGTCTCAAACCAGGCGGCTATCTGCATTGTGCCACCGACTGGCAAGATTACGCCGAACAAATGCTGGCCGTGCTCAATGCCGAACCCTCCCTACAAAATAAGGCCAGTGACAATGGCTACTCAGTCAAACCTGATTACCGGCCACAGACCAAGTTCGAGACCCGCGGATTACGACTCGGTCACGGCGTTTGGGATCTCGTCTATAGCAAGCGGAAGCCTTAATTCTTGAGGTCGAGCATTTCTTTGATGGTCGACATCGGAATATAGCCATTTAAACGTCTGCCATTTTCAAAGAAAATCGCCGGTGTGCCCTGCACTTTATAGGTTCGACTCAATTCTAAATTCGCTTGTAGTGCACTGATATCGCAGTCAGCGCTGGCTTCGGGAAGATCCTTATGGGCAATCATCCAGTCTTCCCAGGCTTGCTCTTTGTTCTTAGCGCACCAAATTTGTTTGGATTTAGTAAAAGAATCCGGTGACAAAATGGGAATCATAAAGGTATATACCGTAACGCCGTCAAGTTTTTTGAATTCCTCGGCAAGTTTCTTGCAATACGGACAACTGGGATCCTCAAAGGTAATGATTTTCTTTTTGCCATGCGGATCGCCCAGTTTAAGGGCATTCTGCAACGGTAATTTAGAAAAATCCTTAATTCCACCAATCATCGTCATACGCTCAGAGGTCAAGTCCTTTTGGGCCTTCACATCCACTAAACGGCCTGCCATCACATAATCGACGGCCTGATTGGTATAAATCAGACTATCACCCGTCTGCACCTCATATAACCCTTTAAATGGGGTAACCTCAACGCCATCGACTTCAATATTAAAAGCCTTTTCGACTTTGTGTTTGATCGCATCCGTGGTGCTATCGGCCCAAGCTAAAGGACTCGCTATCGCGCTCAATACGCCTGCACTAAAAAACAAGGATCCATATTTTCTAAAAAAAGACAAAACCAACTCCGTTTTATTGACAACCTCACGTCGACGTTGCAACGAACGCCAAAAGATGTGAGTAAATTAACTAATATCGCCTGCCGCTTTTTTGAGTAAAAGCTGTTTAACAATAGGCATGCGATTGACCACTGACATACCAAGGTTACGCAACATGACAATCGGCACTTCGGTATGTCTAAATAGGCCGTGCAAACCATGCGTCACAAAACGCATTTGCCAAATCGCCTCGGCGCGTGCAATCCGATAACGTTGCAAGATTCGGTAATCCCCCGGTTCGCGGAAAGACTCACGTTCAGCAATTAAGCGGCATAAGACTTCGACATCATTTAAGCCTAGATTCAAGCCTTGTCCTGCGAGTGGATGAACTCGATGAGCAGCATCCCCCACCAGGGCGATTTTGTTGGCTATCATGCCTGAGCGCTCCAAGGTCAGAGGAAAGCCAAGCAAACGACTGCGCACTTTTAAGTCACCCAATTGACGTCCACAAATCGCATTCAAGGCCAAAGGCAGCTCCGTGGCTACCTGCTCAGTTGTTTTTTGTAACCAACGATGAGCCATACTATCAGGGGCAGACCAGACCATGGAAACTTGATGGCCCTGCGCGGTATCGGGTAATGGTAAAAAGGCCAAGACTCCATGCTCACCGAACCACTGAAACGCTGTGTTATTGTGTGGCTTCTGTGTCGTCAGTTGCAATACCATACCGGTATCATGATAGTCCTGCTTATGATATTCAATATCACCCAGTTGCCGAACAGTGGACTTAGCACCATCCGCACCAATTAATAAACTGCACGTTACTGACAGGCCCTTGGCAGTAATGACCCGTCCATCCAAGAAATGCTGCACAGTATCTTGAATGTGCTGTACTCCTGAGTATTGCAAGGCTCTATATAAAGCATATTCAATCTCACCAGACTCGCATATCCAGGACAAAATAGTTTCCTCTGTGTTTGGCTCAAGCGCCACGAGCCCCCCCTGATCGCCATACACTTGCATATGTTTGACCGCTGTAAGACGCTGCTGTGGCAACGTGGACCATATGCCTAAGTGTTGCAAAAACGTTTTAGAGCTTTGTGAAATGGCATAAATACGCGGATGATAATCCTGACCAAGATCGTGTTTAGGCGCAATCTCTGGAGCCAATAGGGCGACCTTCAGGGATTGTTTGGCTAGCTGTAGAGCGGTCGCCATACCCACAATGCCCGCACCACATACCACGACATCATAGTGTTGTTGAGAAGTTTTCATCGTGCCTCCGGTGCCCCTGCGTCTTTAGGCCATAAAAGCCAAACTTGGGAGTTTTGTTTCATGCGACCTGCTTGTTCGCCTGCCTTAGTGCCACTACCCCAAAAGAAGTCAACCCTGGCCGCGCCCTTGATCGCTGCGCCTGTATCTTGCGCCATCACGACTTTTTGTAGCGCTTGTTGACTCGCAGGATAGGTCGTCGCTAAAAAGATCGGCGTCCCCAGAGGGATATAGTTAGGATCGACAGCAACCGCCCGCTGCGCGATCAAAGGAATGCCATAGGCCCCTTTGGGACCTGCAACATCGTCACTAATCGCTTCTTCTTTAAAAAAGACCATGGCATGATTGGCATTGAGCATTTCTTGGACGCGATTCGGATGATTTTGCGCCCAAGCTTTAATATTTTGCATGGAGGCTTGACTGGCCGACATTTCGCCTTGTTGTGCCAACCATTTACCAATTGAGGTGTAAGGGTGGCCGTTATGATCGGCATAAGCTAAGCGAATCTGGCTACCGTCATCGAGCTCAACCCGCCCCGAACCTTGCACTTGTAAAAAGAAAGCTTCGACAGGATCATGCAACCAGGCAATGACAGGGATTTTGTTGGGATTTTTGGCAATCTCGGCCCGACTATCATAAGGCACGACTTTGCCATCGACGACTTTGCCGCGAACGCGTTTGCCAACAAGCTCCGGATATAAATCGCCAAGGTCAATGGTCAATAAGTCATCAGGTTTGCCATACATAGGCCACTGATATTCACCACCCTGGTGTCTTGAACCTTTGACGACAGGCTCATAATAGCCCGTCACTAAGCCTTGACCGGCCAACTGCCAAGGTTGTAGATAATCCTCTAAAAACTGCTTGGCCTGAGCGGCATCAACTTGATCGCCTTTTTGTGCCACGGCGGCACAAACAGCTTGCCAAGCTAGCGGCTTGGCTCGAGCAGGAATGGCCTTAGATCCAGAGACTGGACGCATTAAGCCTTTGCAATTGTTATAAAGCGCCAACCATAGGTTTTGCGCATCATCCGCTTGCCAGCCGGGAAGGTCACTCCAATTAGCCTGCTGGTAATGGCCTTGCAAAGCCCGTGGCGCCGTGTCATGGAAGTGTCCCGGCTCAGGTACCGATAAAGGGGCATGTAAGTCAAAAGCAGCTTCTGCGGATTGACTCGAACCGGTGTCGTTGTGGTTGCTGCAAGCGGCTAAGCCAGCGACGCCAGCGACTAGCAGCCATTGCCAACGTTTCATATGCAAAATCCTTGTAAATTATCTAAAGGCAATAGGTCGTATTCAGGCCGTGCGCAACAGTGCCTCAAGCAGCACCTGATTGTGCCGCTTAAACGTGAGCTCTGCATTTTGCTCAGCTAGCCTTCTTTTCGTAAATTCTAACCATTATAACGACTCTGGCATCTAACACCGATACAGTCGCAGCGTTTTTAGTGATTGCAGGCACTTGCTATGATCCAAAGCAAGATTTGTCAGCCTTTAGTGATTATCCTTTAGTAATTACCCTAGGGCACAGGATCTGGCTTTGCAAATTTTACAAATGGTTAAATAAAATACTGCGTCAAGAAAAATAATATGGAGTTTTTGCAGATGGATTTGCTGCCGATGAAAATAACCTTCGGGGTTTATTTAGCATTTGTGCTTTTGTTAGGCGTAGTGGCCTATTTTGGCACTAAAAATTTTGGTGATTATATTTTAGGAGGTCGTAGTCTCGGTAGTTTTGTGACTGCCCTCTCGACGGGTGCTTCGGCCATGTCGGGTTGGCTCTTTTTGGGTTTACCTGCTGCAGTAATGGACTCAGGGCTTTCAATTGTATGGATGGGGATTGGTTTACTGACCGGTTGCTATTTGAGCTGGTTATTAGTGTCGGCACGACTACGCATGCAGACCGAGTACTGCAATGATGCGCTCACCATTCCCGAGTTTTTTCACTTCCGTTTTGGCGCCAAGAGCCCCTTATTACGCTGCGTAACTGCCATTATTATTCTGTTTTTCTTTACGATTTATTGCGCCTCAGGGGTTGTCGCTGGAGCACGACTATTTCAATCCCTATTTGATGTCAGCTACACCACAGCCGTCTGGTTAGGCGCCGGAACCACTATTTTTTATACCTTTATTGGTGGCTTTTTAGCTGTGAGTTGGACCGATACCCTACAAGCTTCTCTCATGTTTTTTGCATTAATTGCAGCACCGATCATGGCCTATCTCGCGCTAGGTGGCGCTGAGGAAGTCAGTACCGCCGTTCATGACTATGCGCTTGCCAACCCCGATTTTGATATCTCTATGTTTAGTGTCAGTGCGGTCAGTGGCATTAGTGCGGTCGCATGGGGGCTTGGTTATTTTGGTCAGCCTCATGTCTTATGTCGCTTTATGGCGATTAGTTCAGTCAAGCAACTGCCACAAGCGCGACGCATTGGCATGGTTTGGATGATTATCTGCTTTGTCGGTGCCATTACGATTGGTTATCTAGGGGTCGCCTACTTTCACGTCTTTAAGGAACAAGCCGCTTTACTCAATAACGACTCCGAACGTGTCTTTATTGTATTTTCTCAGGTCTTATTCAACCCATGGATTGCCGGCATTATCCTCTCTGCTGTATTAGCCGCCATCATGAGTACCTTAAGCTGCCAATTATTAGTGTCCTCTAGTGCGATCACCGAGGATCTGTACAAAGGCTTGATTCGTCCCAATGCCTCTGAACAAGAAAAAGTCTGGTTAGGTCGTCTCATGGTCCTGATTGTGGCTGGTATTGCGATTTATCTTGCCCGCGACCCTGATAGTCGAGTGCTCGGTCTAGTCTCCTATGCCTGGGCTGGCTTTGGTGCCGCTTTTGGTCCAATTATCTTATTATCAATTTTTTGGCGTGGTATTTCCAACACAGGCGCTTTCTGCGGCATGGTTGCGGGAGCCGTTGTCGTCGTTCTGTGGAAACAAGAAGTGGACAGCCAACTCTATGAAATCGTGCCAGGCTTTATTGCTTGCTCTGTCGTGGCGATCATAGTTTCTTTAATCAAAAAACCTAGCCATGAAGTCACAGAGAAGTTCGATCTAAGTAATCAGGCCCTCCTGGACGCTCGCAAGTCTTAGTCATTATCGATGCCTGACTTATCACCTGTTGCGACCATCTATTACCTATAGAGAGCGCAACAGGTTTTTAGCAGTTAAGTGGAGGCGACATCCCGCCCATCACAACTGGTTTCTCAGTGCCTACCTACGAATCTATATTCTTGTTACAGTGAATCTGGACATTGATTCGGTTTGCTTTACAAGAGCGCCCCTTGCCCACACTTAAAGATTAGGCTATTACACACAATCCTAGTATTAACCCTAAATAAGAACGATTCGCTTTAATTTTTACAATTTGTTAAATAAAATAACGGCACTTAAAAAATACAAAGGAGTTGAGTCATGGATTTATTGCCCATGAAAATTACCTTCGGGGTTTATCTAGCCTTCGTGCTTTTACTAGGTGTGATTGCCTACTTTGGTACCAAAAACTTTGGCGACTACATTCTAGGAGGTCGTAGCTTAGGTAGTTTTGTCACGGCACTTTCAGCCGGCGCCTCTGATATGTCAGGTTGGTTGCTAATGGGTCTACCGGGCGCTGTGATGGCTTCTGGATTCTCATCGGCTTGGATTGGCGTCGGTTTATTACTGGGTGCTTATCTGAACTGGATTTTCGTTTCCGGTCGCCTGCGTATTCAGACTGAATATTGTAACGATGCTTTAACCATCCCGGAATTTTTCCATTATCGCTTTGGGGCCAAAAACGCTTTATTGCGTTGCGTCACCGCCATCATTATTTTGTTCTTCTTTACCATTTATTGTGCGTCAGGGATTGTTGCCGGTGCGCAATTATTCCAATCCTTGTTTGAAGTTGATTATTCAACAGCACTCTGGTTGGGTGCAGGCGCCACGATTTTTTACACCTTCTTAGGGGGTTTCTTGGCGGTCAGCTGGACTGATACCTTACAAGCGTCGCTCATGTTCTTCGCCTTGATTGCTACTCCTATCATGGCTTATTTAGCCTTAGGCGGCGCCGACGAAGTCTCTACCGCTGTGCATGATTTTGCTAGCGCCAATCCGCAATTTGAACTCTCTATCATGAGTACTAGTGCCATCAGTATTATTAGTGCATTGGCATGGGGCTTTGGCTATTTTGGTCAACCTCATATTCTTTGCCGCTTTATGGCCATTCACTCAGTTAAACAATTGCCACGTGCTCGCGCCATCGGTATGACGTGGATGTTAATTTGCTTATTGGGTGCGACGGCTGTTGGCTACCTAGGCATCGCGTATTTCAATATCCATCCCGGCCAAGCCGAACTACTGGATGACAACACCGAGCGTGTATTCTTAGTGTTCGCACAAGTGCTCTTTAACCCTTGGATTGCCGGCATTATCTTATCAGCGATTCTTGCCGCCATTATGAGTACCTTAAGTTGCCAACTACTCGTGTCTTCAAGTGCGATCACAGAGGATATCTACAAAGGTTTGATTCGTCCTCATGCCTCCGAAAAAGAAATGGTATGGTTGGGTCGCCTCATGGTCTTAATTGTTGCCGCTATTGCCATCTATATTGCTCGTGACCCAGAAAGCCGTGTGCTTGGCTTAGTGTCCTACGCTTGGGCAGGTTTTGGCGCCGCTTTTGGTCCTATCGTCATCTTGTCTGTGTTCTGGCGTGGCATCTCTAATGCCGGTGCTTTCTGCGGTATGATTGCGGGTGCGGTCGTCGTTGTCTATTGGAAAGAAGTGCTCCAAGGCGATCTCTATGAAATCGTACCTGGCTTCTTTGCTTGCTTAATCGTCACTATCATTGTGTCTAAGATTAAAAAACCAGACCCAGAAGTTACTAAGAAATTCGATTTAGCCAACCAAGCGCTAATTGAAGCCAAAAAATCTTAGGCGTCAAGCACCCGCCTCTATAACGACATAGAGGCTTGCGTCTAAATCCAAAAACCTGTTGCTGTATAAGCAACAGGTTTTTTTGTGCGCACAAAAATAGATTCAAGGAAAAACTCAGCTGAACGCCTAAATCAGCAAAATAATGCTATGCTGAATCGATTAAGTTCGGGGTCCAGACATATGACAACAATGTGGATTTGCTTTGCGCTGGCGGCTTTATGTGTGGTGATAGAGCTGCTCACAGGAACCTTTTATTTCCTAATCACTGCATTTGCCTTAGTAATGACGGGTTTATTTTCTCTACTGGGACTAAGCCTGTATTGGGATATTGCCGTATTTTGTGCGGTGATGTTAGTGGGTGTGATGGCCTTGCGCAAATCTTCGCTCTTCCAACAAAAAAAAGATGCCTATAATCCAGATTTTAATATCGATATAGGTTCAATCGTGGACGTCCAGCAATGGCAAGCGCATGGCCAGACGCATGTTAACTTTAGGGGCGCGGTATGGCAAGCACAATTCGATGGTAATCCCCAAAATGCGGTGCCCGGCCCCCACCAGATCGCAGCGATCCGCGGCATTGTGCTGATTCTTAAACCTCTCAACACAGGACGGTAACTATGACTGAGTTTGATCCATCAAACATTTTTTGGCTAATTTTCATCGTATTAGTCATTCTTTTTGCCAAAAAAGCCATTCTCATTATTCCGCAACAAAGTGCTTGGATCATCGAACGGCTTGGTAAATACTCCCGCACCTTAAGTGCCGGCCCAAAATTTATCATCCCTTTCATTGATCGTGTCGCTTACAAACACTCACTCAAAGAAATCCCCTTAGATGTCCCTAGTCAAGTGTGTATCACTAAGGACAATACACAATTACAAGTCGATGGCGTCTTATATTTTCAAGTGACAGATCCGACCAAGGCTTCTTATGGCTCCTCAAATTATGTATTCGCAATTACCCAATTAGCCCAAACGACATTGCGCTCTGTCATCGGTAAAATGGAGCTCGACACGACGTTTGAGGAACGTACACTCATCAATGCCAGTGTGGTTTCTGCACTCGATGAGGCCGCCACCAACTGGGGGGTCAAGGTCTTGCGCTATGAAATCAAAGACCTCACACCACCTACAGAGATTTTGCAAGCGATGCAGTCACAAATTACAGCAGAACGCGAAAAACGCGCATTAATTGCTGCCTCTGAAGGTCGTAAACAGGAAAAAATCAATCTCGCCATTGGTGAGCGTGAGTCATTTATCGCTCGATCCGAGGGTGAAAAACAGGCACAAATCAACAATGCCCAAGGTCAAGCCGAAGCGTTAGTGACCGTCGCACAAGCCACCTCCAAGGCCATTTATGAAGTCGCTTCAGCTATTAACCAACCAGGGGGTCTCGAATCTGTTAACCTACGGGTGGCCGAAGATTACATCAAGCAGTTCGGTGAACTTGCCAAACAAGGCAATACCATGATCATTCCGGCCAATATCGCGGATGTTGGTAGCATGGTCGCCTCAGCCATGACGGTCATTAACAAGACCAAACAGCAAAAAGTCTCTTAATTAGCATGCGCCAAGCCAAATTATTACGTATATTCAAGCAATACTTTTGGGTCCCCATTTGTCTAATCGTATTGCTTTGTATGGCTTTTTTCTTGTACAGAAATCTATTGTCCCCTTCTTTTGCGCCGACTGAGAGCAATGATCAGACCGCTCGAGACCAAGCATTAGGAGAGATGCAAGAGCGTTTAGCACTGCAAAATCTCGACGATAAAGCCGAAAAAGGCGATGTGCTGGCGCAGCTGACATTGGCCAATATGTATAACTATGGTTATGGGGTGCCTCAGGATTATAGTCAGGCCTTGCATTGGTACACAGAGGCCGCTGAACAGAATAATGCCACCGCACAATTTTATTTGGGCACGCTTTATAACCAAGGCAAAGGCGTCAAAATAGATAACCAGACGGCCGCTAAGTGGTATCACTTGGCGGCATTACAAGGGCTCTCTCAAGCTCAATACAATCTGGGGGTCATGTATCTGAGTGGCTTAGGGCTCAACAAAAGCGTCAACGATGCCTTTTATTGGTTCAGTCTAGCCGCCGTCCAAGGCGATGCGCTATCCCAATACAATCTAGCCACCCTCTATTACAAAAATGAAGATCTAGATAAGCACAATCAAAACGCGCTGTATTGGTACGAATCGGCGGCTAAGCTAGGCCATGCTCAAGCCCAATTTAATGCGGGAGCCATGTACGACGAGGGCCGTGGCACTGAGAGCAATTATGATCTGGCCCGTAAATACTATTTACAAGCCGGTTCACAAGGCGTCCCCCAAGCGCTCAATAATCTTGGCCTGCTCTATGAGCAAGGCAAAGGGGTGCTTCCCCAACCAAATCGCGCCCTCTATTACTACAAAAAGGCCTGCGAACTTAAATTTCAAAAAGCGTGTAGTAATGCCACAGAGCTCAGTGGCAAAATCGCTCCTGACAATTTTTCTGACGAATAAAAAAGCTAGCACTTGCGCTAGCTTTTAAAGAGGAATGAAGGCCTTCGATCAAGCACATAGGCCGGCCCAACCTAAACTCAGACCCTTAAAGTCATGGCCGCTTATAGTATTTTCTGGGTGAGCTGGACTTATCGGTGCTCTCTTGTCCTGTGCGAAATTTACTCGCGGTTTTTTTGTGTTTGGTAGCTGTACTACCTTTGTGCGTGAATCTCGGCTTTTTAGCGTCTTTGGAGGCAGAATTCGAGGCACTATGAATAGCGCTTTTACAGGATTCCTCGACGGCTTGACCGTTTGCTCTTCTATGTCGCGAACGACGATAAAGTCCTGATTTGCTGTCGGTTTTTTTGGAATGACCTGAGCGCTTCTGAAAATCACGCACCAACTTAAGGTCAAGCTGGATTCGCAATTCTTGCAGAGCACGAAGGTAGACTTGATGCTTGAACTCAATCACCAAATCTAAAGGCACCCAATAGGTACTCCAGCGCCAGGCGTCAAACTCTGGATGTGATGTAGCGCGCAAACTGATTTTGGACTCATGCGCCATCAGACGCAACAAAAACCAAATCTGCTTTTGACCATGATAAATACCACGCGAATCCCTTCTGATATAGTTATCGGGAACGTTATAGCGCAACCAATCTCGAGTGCGTGCCAATATTCTGACATGCCCAGGCTTCAGACCCAGTTCCTCGTATAATTCGCGATACATCGCCTGCGTCGGATTCTCTCCGTAATTAATACCTCCTTGCGGGAACTGCCAAGAATTTTCTCGAATACGCTTAGCCCAAAAAACCTCGTTTTTCTGGTTTAATAAAATGATACCCACATTAGGACGGTAGCCTTGGCGATCAAGCACGGCAACCTCCATTCATAATACAATCATGTTTTGATTATACTTACCTTTACAAAAGAAAAACTATGCTCGCTTCGAAATTTCATATTAATACCCTCAAAGAAGCTCCAGCTGAGGCAGAAATTACCAGCCATAAGCTCATGCTACGTGCCGGCATGATTCGCAAACATGCGGGCGGCATCTATACTTACATGCCTTTGGCGCTTAAGGTCCTGCGCAAAATAGAAAACATTGTGCGCCAAGAAATGGACAGTGCGGGTGCTATCGAACTACTGATGCCGGTGGTGCAACCTGCAGAACTATGGATGGAAACTGGTCGTTGGGAGCAGTATGGTCCAGAGCTCTTGCGAATTAAGGATCGCCATCAACGCGATTTTGTATTACAACCCACCTCCGAAGAGGTCATCACCGACATTGCACGTAATGAGATTCATAGCTGGCGCCAATTGCCTTTGAATTTTTATCATATTCAAACCAAGTTTCGGGATGAGCGTCGCCCACGTTTTGGTTTGATGCGCAGTCGTGAATTCATCATGAAAGATGCTTACTCCTTTGACCGCGATGCCGAAGCGGCAGGCAAAAGCTATGACGCAATGTATCAAGCGTATTGCAATATTTTCTCACGCCTAGGTTTAGACTACCGCGCTGTTGCGGCAGACAATGGCTCCATTGGCGGTGATCGCAGTCATGAGTTCCAAGTGACCGCCGATACAGGGGAAGACGAAATCGTCTATAGCAGTGCCAGTAATTACGCGGCCAATATTGAATTAGCGCTGGCACCTTGCCTGATCGCCGAGCGAGCTGACGCCCAAGAACCGCTACTCGAGGTTCATACCCCAGGTGCCAATCGTTGCGAGATCGTGGCCGAGCAATTAGGTTTACCGCTTTCACAAACGGTCAAATCTGTGGTCTTTTATGCCGAGCCGGCGCCAGCCGCCAAAGATAGTCAAGCTCAGGCAGGCCAAGTCGTGCTTTTATTAGTGCGTGGTGATCATCAAGTCAATGAAGTCAAGGTCAGCAAATTAGCGATTTTTAAACATGGCTATCGCTTAGCGACCGAGGCCGAAATTATCGAGCATTTTGGCAGCAAACCAGGCTTTTTAGGCCCTATAAACACCGTCAAGCCAGTCACCATTATTGCCGATAGTACCGTGGCCAATATGAGTGATTTTGTGTGTGGGGCCAACCGTGAGGATTATCATGTGCGCGGTATTAATTGGGGCCGCGATTTGGCTGAGCCTGTGGTTGCTGATATTCGTAATGTGGTCGCTGGCGATCCCGCCGCTGATGGCAGTGGAGGTGTGCTTAAGATCCAACGTGGCATCGAGGTTGGCCATGTCTTTTATTTAGGAGACAAATACTCCAAGAGCCTAAATGCCACCTTCCTCAATGAACAAGGTAAACCTGAGCCCTTACAAATGGGCTGTTATGGTATTGGTATTAGTCGTATCATGGCCGCCGCTATCGAACAAAATAACGACGATAACGGCATTATTTGGCCGATTGCTATGGCTCCATTTGAAGTGGTCATTTGTACCATTGGCTGGGATAAGAGCGAAGAAGTCAAGCAACAAGCCAGCGCGCTTTACGACTTCTTGCAGCAGCAACGAGTGGATGTCATTCTTGATGAACGTGGCGCCCGTCCTGGGGTGATGTTCTCAGAATGGGAATTAATTGGTATACCTATCCGCATCACTATCGGTGAGCGTGGTCTCAAAGAGCAAATGGCCGAAGTCCAAGTCCGCGGCCAAGCACAAAGCCGCAAAGTGGCTCTCGCCGATTTACAGCAAGAGGTTATGTCTCTCTGCCAAGCGCTTCGACCAAGCAGTCACTAGGCAAGATGCAACAGCAAGACCAGCCTTATGCTTATTATGAACAAGGCAAGCGGCGCAAAAATAAACGGTTTTTGATCTTTTTGATCCTCAGTTTATTGTTGCATGGTCTGCTTGTCTTGCTGTTTTTACTCAATACCGACCGTCATCCAGTGACCCCACAACCCGTTGAATTAGAGTTGTGGGAACCCCCGCCTGAAACCGTCGCGCCGCCTGAGCCGGAACCAGAACAAGAGACACCTAAACCTGAGCCTAGCCCGGCGTTTGATCTATCACAGTTGACCAGCGAAGAGATTAATAATCACAATCGCCGTGATGATAGCGCGCAGAAGACGGAGGCTAAGGCGCAGCGTGATAGCGATCCTGAACAAAAGGACAGCCATCAATCTGAGACCCATGACGAGTCTGCCCCACCTCAAGATAATCCCCAAACCACTCAGGATGATGCAGACAATGAAACCGAGGCGTTGGAGTCTGAGCAAACGACACAACCCTCAGCAGCAGAGGCTTTCGAAAGCGAATTAGCCCTCAGTCAAGCACGCCAAGAACAGGCCGACAAAATTCGTCAGCAGTTCATGAGCCAAGCTGAGGCCAAAAAACAGATCCAGCAAGCCCAGCGTCAGAACCGAGCCAAACGCCAGCCTAGCCCGAAAGGCAAAGGCGGCATGCAAATCAAGGGCGGCGTTCATGATGAATATTTAAGCAAAATCAATAAATGTGTCTCACCTTATATGTACTATCCGAACCAGCGACAATTACGCGCGGGCGTCAGAGTCCAAACGAATCGTGCGGGGCTCCCTGTCAGCGTGAATATTATTACGAGTTCAGGCGATCGCCACTTTGATCAAGCAGTCATCCAAGCCTTTACCCAATGTAAACATTATCCGACTAAGCCCGCTAATTTACCGGGTCCGGCCAATATCATTGAGCTCTATTACTCCTTTGAGCACAACTAAGAATTTGTTTAAAAAACAGCGCTAAGTAATTGATTTTTACAATTGTTCACGGTTTTTTATGCAAATCTGCGGTATTTTTGGACTATTCAAAGTACAATATTTAACTTTGTTACAGTATTTTTATTTATGACTCAAAGCAAGGAATTTAGCCACCGTGTGCGTATTTATTACGAAGACACCGATGCGGGTGGCATTGTGTTTTATGCTAACTATCTTAAATTCTTTGAGCGCGCACGCACTGAATGGTTGCGTCAGCTAGGGGTCAATCAATCACAACTGGCACAGAGCCAACAACGCATTTTTATTGTGGTCAGCACCGAGCTTAAATATATATCACCTGCTCGTCTCGATGATGTTTTGACAATCCATAGTCGCATCACCAAGGTCGATAAAGCTTCAGTGATTTTTGAGCAAACCGCTTATTGTGATGAGCGCCTCCTTAACCAAAGTGCTATCCGCGTTTGTTGTGTCAACTCACAAACCTTTAAACCCGCTGCTATCCCCCAAGATATCAGGTCCTTATTACTTTCTGTACAGGATAATTAAGCTATGCCTCCAGTCCAACAAGAAGACATGTCTATTTTTAGTCTCATTGCTAATGCCAGCTTACCCGTGCAAATCATCATGTTGATTCTGATCATCATGTCGATTGTGTCATGGGCGATTATCATCAGCAAATACATCATGATTAATCGCAATTATCAACAAACCAAGGCGTTTGAAGAGGAGTTCTGGAACAGTAACGATCTCGCTAGCTTATATCATCAAGTCTCTAAACAAGCCGATACCAGTGGTCCAGCCGCACGTGTCTTTAGTGCGGGGATGAATGAATTTCTTAAAGCTCACCGAAACAATGCCAGCGATGCTGAGTCACTCATTCACAATCCGAATCGTGCCATGAAAGCCACCTATCAACGTGAGCTCGATAGCATGGACCATCGTTTAAACTTCTTGGCCTCTACCGGTTCTGTCAGTCCTTACATCGGTTTGCTAGGTACAGTTTGGGGGATTATGCACTCCTTTATTGGCCTTAGCACTAACACGCAAGCGACCTTAGCGGCCGTGGCGCCGGGCATTGCCGAGGCCTTGATCGCCACAGCGATTGGTTTGTTCGCCGCGATTCCTGCCGTTTTAGGTTATAACTATTTCTCTAACCGCACCGATCAATTGGCGGGTCGCATCGATAGTTTCATGGACGAATTCATCAATATCCTGCAACGTCAGGTGCACTAATATGGCAATTTCTCGCAGAGGCGGTCGTCGTCAACGTCGCCAAAAAAACGAAATGAACGTCGTGCCCTACATCGATGTCATGTTGGTGTTATTAGTCATTTTTATGGTCACGGCTCCTATGATCACCCCTGGTTTGGTCAATCTACCATCGGTGGGACAATCGGCCGAAGTGCCTGCCACTCCTGTCGAAATTCAAATTCGCGAAAATGGTGAGCTTGCGGTACGCTTACGTGCCGCTGGCCAGGACTTCAACGAAATCTCCAAAGATGATGTAGTTAACCAGGTCAAACAACTAGCCCCCGATCCTAACACCCCCGTGGTACTTGCCGCCGATGGTAAAGTCCCCTACGAGGATGTCATGAAAGTAATGGACCAATTACGGGCTGCTGGTTTGAGCCGTCTCGGTCTTTTAGTTAATCAAAAAACCGATAATAAATAGTAATGTCCAACTACGAAAATCCTAACGAATACTACGAACGCCAAGATACGCGTAAGGGCTTAATCGGTACCCTTATTCTGCATGGCTGTCTCGTGCTAGCCATTGTGGTTGGCTATTTATGGGAGCCTGAGCAGGCGGCAGGCCCCATTCAGTTAGAGTTATGGGCAGAAGGTACCGAACAAGTTGTTAAGCCGCCTCCAGAAACACGTTCACCTGACCCCGCCCCAGAAGATACGGTGGCAGAAGAGTCTGATGAACCTGAGCCAACGCCTGCCGAAGAAGCCCCCGCTGCGACTCCGGATGCGGGTGGTGCGCCTCCTAAAAGTGACAATACATCGCCATCCGTCGCCGAACAAAAAGACGCCGACATAGCGTTGCAAAAAAAACAAAAAGCCGAACAAGAAAAACGTGAGGCTGAATTAGCACGCCAGGAGGCACTCAAGGCCGAAGCTCGCAAAAAAGCCCAAGAGGCGGCCAAAGCCAAAAAAGAAGCCGAAGCCAAGGCCGCTAAGGAAGCCGAGGAGCAAGCCAAAAAAGAAGCCGCCGCCAAGGCCGCGGCGGACGCTCGAGCCAAGAAATTAGCCCAAGAAAAGGCGAAGAAAGAAGCCGAAGCGAAGGCCAAAAAAGAGGCTGAAGAAAAAGCCAAGAAAGAGGCTGCAGCCAAAGCCAAAGCCGCGGCGGATGCCAAAAAAGCAGCTGAAACCAAGTCTAAAGCCAATACCAAGGGTGATAGCTTACGCGGTGCGATGCGAGGTGATATCAATAGTATTGCCGGCATCAAAGGCGGTCAAAACGATCGCAACCAACGCGGTGGTGGTGGCGGTAGCTCGGCCTATATTCGTGCGGTTCAGGCTTGCGTCGAACCACGACTCACCTTTAGGGGCGTGCAGCGTCTTAACTTGAACTACGAAGTCAAACTTGACGCTTCAATGCGCCCAATTAGTGCCAAAATTACCCGACGTTCGACGAACCCTGCCTTTGATAAGGCGGTACAAGCGGCCTTACTTAAATGTAACCCGTATCCACCGAACCCTCCGGGCGGTTCACGGACAATTAACGGTACCTTCCGCTTCCCTAAATAACAGTACAATTGCTAAAGTCATCAATACATTTTGCCTCTTAAGGAGAATTACATGGCAGCCATACACTCTTCGCTAATGCGCTTGGCAGCACCAACGCCCCTCAAAAAAATCGCTGCGGGGCTGGCCACCGCCACTATTTTAGGTCTTATCGGCTCACTACAAGCGGCACATGCCGACATTAATGTACCCTTAAGTGCGGGTCAGAGCAGCAACAAAATGCCAATTGCAGTGAGTGATTTTAGTGGTAGTAACGGCGTCAAGGCCGCCGACATTATTGCGGCTGATCTTGAGCGTTCTGGTATTTTTGAAGTCGAGCGCGTGCGTCAAGATTTTGCGACAGATTCTAATGGCGCCCCTAATTGGTCCGCCATTAGCGAAGCTGGCGTGAGTGCGCCAATAGCCATTGGTAGTGTTAACGGCAACCAAATCACTTATACCTTGGCCGATCCAGCACAACAAGCCAAGGTCGACAATAAATCCGTCTCTGAAAGCAATCAACGACGCCAAGCGCATCGCATTGCTGATGCTATTTTTGAGAGCCAAACAGGCGTACGCGGTGTCTTTTCTACGAAGATCGCCTATGCAGGTGGCAATCAATTAGTCGTCGCCGATGCCGATGGTGAAAATAAACAAGTCGTGGCGAGCAGTAAGTCGTCAATTATTTCACCCGCCTGGTCCCCAGACGGCAGCAAAATCGCTTATGTCGCTTTTGATGAAGGTAAACCTGTTGTTTATATACAAAACCTAGCGACGGGTCAGCGCAGTGTGGCGGCTAACTTCAAGGGTAACAATAGTGCTCCCGCATTTTCACCCGATGGTTCACGTTTAGCCGTCGCACTTAGTCGTGATAATTTGTCGAATATTTACACCATTCCCGCAAATGGTGGTACAAATGCAACACAAATTACCAACAGTCCCCAAATTGACACAGAGCCTTCATTTTTCCCAAATGGCAGCGGAATTGTCTTTACTTCTGACCGTGGCGGTAGTGCACAAATCTACAGAACGGGTCTAAATGGTGGTTCAGCCAGCCGAATTACCTTTAATGGTAAGCAAAATGTTTCTGGAAAAGTTTCCCCAGATGGTTCAAAACTGGTATATTCTAGTTTAAGGGGAGGTTCTTACTCAATTGCCATCTCAGGCATTGGTACTGGCTCGGATCAAGTCTTGACTTCGGGTCCTAACGACCTTTCCCCAAGTTTTGCTCCTAATGGGATGCAAATTTTATATGTCTCAAGCAGCGGCTTAGGCTTGGTAAATGCTGATGGATCTTTTCAAACCTCAATTCCAGCATCAGGCGGTCTAGTCAGCGCGGCTTGGGGGCCATTTGTTGATTAAACTTTTAAAAAGGAAATACTATGAGTTCTCGCATCGCGAAAACCTTGGCATTGGCTGCTATAGCTGCTTCTTTAGCTGCATGTAGCTCTACTAACGAAGACGCTGCAAACACTCAAGGCGTAAATACTGGCGCTGTTAACCAAGGTCAAGTTATGGATCCATTCAATCCTAACAGCCCGTTAGCTCAAAATCGTTCTGTCTACTTCGCTTTCGATAGCTACACTGTAGAAGCTCAATATCAACCACTTGTTCAAATGCACGCTCAATACTTGAGCAGCAACGGTCAACAACGCGTTCGCATCGAAGGTAACACCGATGCTCGCGGTAGTGCTGAATACAACTTGGCTCTAGGTCAACGTCGTTCAGTTGCTGTGGCTCAACAACTTGTTCAACAAGGTGTTAACCAAGCTCAAATCGAAGCCGTTTCTTTCGGTAAAGAACGTCCAAAAGCGCACGGTACTTCTGAAGAAGCCTACGCTGAAAACCGCCGCGCAGACATCAATTACATTCGCTAATTTGTAAGTCGTTACGGCCTCACAAAAAGCCACAGCATTTCGATGTTGTGGCTTTTTTTTAACATTGATTTTAGTGTTGCTCATAAAGCAATTCCAAAAAGCACTAAGCAAACTGTTAAAATGCAAAGAATATTTTTTATTTTTTGCTACTGCCACTCTCGTGGGCATTTTTGCCAAAAAGGAACACTCACATGCTTAAGCATAAAGTCTCATTCTTAGCTGTATCAGCCGCTATGTTGTTGGGTATGAGCCAACAGGCCCTGGCTGCTGAAGACGAAGACGCACGACGCGCCGTTTTAGAATTACGCTCACAACTCAAAATGGCGAATCAATCACGCATGGAGTTGTCCAACCAAATCAGATCCTTACAAGACGATGTTGCCAAGCTAACAGGCCAAGTACAAGCCCTTTCGCACGCGGCTAAGCAACAGGCACGTCCCGCAGACACAGAGGCAGAACCTAATCCACAAGTCGGTGACCCCGACCAACAAGATGATTACGACGCGGCACTCGATTTATTCCGCCAAGGCAATTACTCAGAATCTGCGCAAGCCTTGCATGAGTTTGTGTCACGCTATCCTAATACCCCTTTAACCTCTAGTGCCATGTTTTATGAAGGCAGTAGTCGCTATGCGAGCAGAGACTTTGGGGGCGCTATCAATACCCTTAATCAAATGATCTCCCGCTATCCCAAAGACGAAAAAGCAGGCGATGCTATGCTGGTGATTGCCGGTAGCCAACTCGAACAAAACGATATAGCGGCCTCCAAAACGACCCTCAAAAACATCATCGCTAAATATCCTAATAGCCCGGCTTCAGACACTGCGCAAGAACGCCTAAAAATGTACAAATAACGCTTAAGGCTCGACGTTTTTATGCCCGCTACAGACGATTTTCCCATTCAATATATCACCCTACCCCAAGGCGTAGAATACGCTTATATTGACCAAGGACAGGGTGAGGTCTTACTTCTTATTCATGGCTCCATGGTAGACCATCGTTTTTGGCGTTGGCAAATCCCAGCGCTCAGCCAGCATTATCGCGTGATTGCGCCCAGCTTACGCCACTATTGGCCCATTCCTATGGAAGTCAATAGCGCTGATTTTTCTAGTGAGCAGCATGCCAAAGATATGGCTGAGCTCTTGCGGGCCTTAGGAATCTCTAAGGCTCATGTTCTTGGACACTCTAGAGCTGGTGGCGTTGCTGTCAAAGTGGCACACTTGGCGCCTGAACTCACCAAATCATTAATTTTGGCTGACCCAAGTATTCGTACTCCCGACGAAGTCAAGCAAATCAAAGATTGGTTACAGCATTCTTGGGACCTAATTCAGACTCAAGGGCTCGAATCAGGCCTGGCGAATTTTATTGATAATGTAAGTGGCAAAGACACCTGGGATAGAATGGTAGAGTGGTTTAAGCAAATGGTGCGTGACAATGCTCATACACTGGCCATGCAACGCCTCGAAGAGCCTACGCTCTTTAAGGAAGACAAACTCAAAGCCATTGCAAAGCGTTGTCCAATCAGCCTGATTGGCGGGGGTATCAGCCCTGATCCTTATCCCGAAATCCTTCAAGCGCTACAGAACCTTATCCCAGAGGCTACGCTGAATTTTGTTGATAAGGCAACCCATGGGATGAATTTGTCTCACCCCAATAAATTTAATCAGTTAGTACTTGAGCATTTACAAAAATACGCCTGAAGTACGCTAGCTTTGGCACAAAAAACCGCTGATTTACCTGAGTCATTAGTATTATCTGCTTAGATCAGATTACCCCCCGCAGCTCCCCTAAACGCCGAGGCATCAAACGCAGACCTCAGCTCGTTTAAAACCCGCGTTCATAGAGGTAATCATTAAGGGCTTTTCTGAATTCATGTGGTTTTTCGAGTCCATAAATACTCACTTGGCTATTAATGGTAATCCCACCATAGTCGATGATACTACCCATGAGTGATTGATAAACATTGACACTGAACACCCTTCTGAGATCATAATCCATAGTATGATCAAACTCCCCCACTGCACTAAAAATAACCCGTCGATTAGTAAAGAGCAGCGCCCGGGTATTTGTGCTTAGGTAGGCCGAACCCCAAAAAAAAGGCCTAGCACGGCAATCACCACCCAAAATATCCAACCCTCCATTAGGTCATGAAAATCTGCTGTAAATATGCTAATTAGCAATTGAGCAATGCATATCGCGAATAAACACATACCGATGGTAAATCGCCAAAAGTAGGCAACAGGTGTAAATTTAGCCTTATAAATAACCTCTTCACCACGCATTAATTGATCCTCTAAATCGCTTGACATGGCTCCTCTCCCTAAATAGTGATTTAGCCCCATTAACCGTACATATACTGATCTGCACTGGCTATCAGTGCCGATTACACCCGTCGCACAATCAACTCTACGAGTGACTCCCAACAGCACGGGCCATACGAGCTCCCAACCCGCTTAAGCCAATAACGTAAGTTTTTGTAACTTTCTTAAGTTATTCAATATTATTGATTTATGCAAGAGAAAATATACAAAAAATGATTAAGTTAGTAGAAACCCTGTGCTATATTTTAAAATGATAGTTACTTAGATTTACAATTTCTAAAGGAGCATGTGATGGGGTTTAAACCAATTCCCGCAGCGATAGCTGTCGTCATTGGTCTAGTCATTTGGTTCGCCATTCCTATCCCTGAAGGGGTATCGCCTCAGGCATGGCACTTGCTAGCGATGTTTGTGGCGGTGATTGCCGCCATTATCGGTAAAGCGATGCCAATTGGTGCGATCGGTATTATTGCCATTATGTTAGTGGCAATCACCGGCGTGACTTCTGACAAGCCTAGCCAGGCCATGAATGATGCCTTAAGTAGCCTTTCTAACCCTTTGATTTGGTTGATTGGTGTAGCCGTCATGATTTCTCACGGTTTGAGTAAAACAGGCCTAGGCACACGACTTAGCTACATGACCATTGCCATTTGGGGTAAAACTACCTTGGGTCTTGGTTACTCATTAGCCTTTGCAGAATTGGTTCTCGCCCCTGTGACACCAAGTAATACTGCACGTGGCGGTGGCACGATTCACCCTATCATGAAGTCCATTGCGAATAATTTTGAGTCGCATCCAAACGACGACAGTCGTAACAAAATCGGTAAATATCTAGCCTTGGTGAACTACCAAGCCAACCCGATTTCTTCTGCCATGTTTATTACTGCCACAGCGCCTAACCCGCTAGTGGTGAATTTGATTGCCGATGCCACGGGTAGTCAAATTCATCTCAGTTGGCTGACTTGGGCCACGGCCATGTTCATCCCGGGCGTCATTGCCATGGCGCTCATGCCATTAATCATTTATTTGTACCAAAAACCCGAAATCAAAAAAACGCCGAACGCCAGCATTATGGCCAAGCAAGGTTTGCAGGAAATGGGGCCTATTAAACGCGATGAATGGGTCATGATTGGCGTATTTGCGCTCATGCTTTTCCTCTGGGCAGATATTCCTGCCATGATTTTTGGTGATGCCTACAAGGTCAACCCAACGGCCACGGCTTTCTTGGGCCTGAGCCTTTTATTACTCTTTGGGGTCTTAACTTGGGATGATGTTCTCAAACAAAAAAGTGCGTGGGATACCATTATCTGGTTCGGTGCCCTTGTGATGCTTGCTACCCTGCTCAATAAATCGGGGATTCTCGGCGTGGCCACTGATCAACTCACCAAATCCATTACCGGTATGGGTCTCGGTTGGATGTCTAGTTGTTTAATCTTGTTATTGATCTACTTGTACAGCCATTATATGTTTGCCAGTACCACGGCTCATATTACCGCGATGTTCACCATGTTCTACAGCGCTGGTGTGTTCTTACAAGCACCGCCCTACTTCTGGGCCTTGCTCATGGCAGCCGCGTCTAGTCTCATGATGTCAATCACCCATTACGCCACAGGGACAGCGCCGATTGTCTATAACTCTGGCTACACCACCCTCGGTGAATGGTGGAAAACCGGTTTTATTGTCAGTGTATCCAACCTCTTAATCTTTGTCTTTATCGGTGGTCTTTGGTGGAAAATCCTCGGCTACTGGTAGACAGTTAAGTTCAAAACGGCGCCCGATGGCGCCGTTTTTTTTGCCTTATAAGGCAGGCTAGGGACTCAACCTTTGTGACTTCAATAGCGTTACTAGACGCCTGTTTGATGTTTGTCTTTGTCCACTTGAAATTTACAGCTATCGGCTTTGTGCTGACATTAAGCGCCATTCGAAGGTTTGTCACATTGGGTTCGTGTGTAGTTGGCGTTGGCAAAAACAAAAACCCAGTCCTGCAAAGGGACTGGGTTTATCTGAGTATCTGCACTCAAAGAAGTGTCGCCTTAAACGCTTGAAACAAATAAAACGAATAAAGCGACGGTAGACAATTTAAGGCGACTTAAAATGCCAGAGAATGCCTTAGTATTTCAGAGCCCGATTAGAGTTGATTTTGCACTCACTCGTGAGTACGGTATCGTCGGCAAATTTAAATTTGGCTTTGACATGTTGACCCGCTTTTAAAGTCGCTTGCGGTTTAAACAACATTAAATGATAACTGCCTGGTTTAAAGCTTAGCGTTTGCTTAGGTTTGACGACGGCTTTTTCGACCATCTTCATGGAGGCTGTGTTATTTTCAGAGACGGTTTGGTGCATCATCGATGTGGCAAAACCATCAATTTGTGCGGCAATCAAAGCCCTATCTTTAGTGTCCTGATTGTGCAACTCAAAAAAGCCAGCCGATGGGATATCTTTGGGCATTAAGCGCACCCAACATTGATCTACGGCCACGTGACTTGCGGGCTTTTCGGTACCGGTAAATTTATTCGCTGCCTCTGCATTCGCGTGCATATCATGCATATGATGATGCATATGTTCGGCATGGTCGTGTTCAGCATGCGCTGACGTGGCTTCGGCCTGGTGATGATGCTCATGAGCCACATGGTCGTGGGCCTGTACTTGGCTAGCGAAGGCTAAACTAAAAGCAGCAAGAGCCGCAGCGCTTGCTTGAGTCATTGTAAATTTCATGGGAACCCCTGTAAAAACTTATCGATTTGATTATAGAGCTTAAGCTACACACTGCGAGCAGAATTTTTGTAAAAATCTTGACCCGTCCTACGCATTTGATTAGACACAAAACATCATGACACTCAATTAACTATGAGCACAGCGACAAGATTGGGTAATCGTAACCATTGATCATCTACAGCCCACAATTTCGTGCTACATACATCAACTACTTGCTTTTAGTAGCTAACTTGAATGACTAACCATCCGCGCGCTGGCGTGAGCATCGTAGTGATTTTGTCACATAATTTACCGTATACTAATCTATTAAAAATATAAAAAAAGGAGTCTGCATGCGCTTAATTCAAGCTTTGCCAGAGGGGCCTCTTGATATTGTGGGCGACATCCACGGTGAGTATCAGGCCTTACTCAATTTATTACAACAATTAGGTTACGATAAGGATGGCAAGCATGCGCAGCAGCGCACCCTAGTCTTTATTGGTGATATGTTCGATCGGGGCCCCCAATGCCCACAAGTGTTTGAGCATATTAGGCATCTTATCGATCAGGGGCATGCTCAAGCCATTCTCGGCAATCACGAACTCAATGTGTTACGGCACGACCCCAAAGACGGCACAGGTTGGTTTTTTGAACAACGCGTGCAATCAGATACCCCTAAGTATGCGCCTTTTGAGCGGGCATCTGCAGCACAACGTCAAGCCATTAACGAATGGCTCAACCAGCGGCCGATAGCCTTAGAACGCGAGGATTTACGCATTGTGCATGCCGCCTGGATTCCCAAGGCGATTGAGGCGCTCAGAGACGAGCCCATAGGTCAGATTGTGTCTGTCTATGACCAATGGATGAAGGTGGTCGAACAAAAACAAAACGAGCCCGATCTGCTTGCTCGTTTGCAACAAGAAAAAAAAGACTGGCCGCATAGCATAGAAGATATCACTGTCACTCCGCCGTATTCACCCGCGCGAGCGCAGACACAGGTGCTTAAGCAAAGTATGAATCCGATTAATTCTTGCTTATCAGGTTTAGAAGCCGAAATCCAAACGCCATTTTATGTGAGTGGTAAGTGGCGATTTACCGATCGATTAGCGTGGTGGGATCACTATGACGACAAGGTACCTGTCTTAATCGGTCACTATTGGCGTCATTGTCGCCCAGTACCACCCACCCCTTTTAATAGAAAAACGCGCGATATTTTTAAGGGCATTAGTCCCTTTGCGTGGCACGGTAAACACCATAATGTGTTTTGTATTGATTATTCAGTCGGTGGGCGATGGATTGAGCGCAAAGAAAATTGGCCGCTAGGTAGTTATTTTAGGCTAGCCGCCATGCAATGGCCTGAAAAACGCTTGGTGTTTGAAGATGGCGTGGTGATCGACACCCATCCGCAGCAGGCCAAGGCCGAAGAGTCCATTGGCTAGGATCCACTTGATGATCATAAGCTCTATATTTAATTGCTTAACCGCCACAGAGGTATTTACTACTCTGCCTTAGGTGCATTGACTACTGACACGGGACGAGCTTGTGTAGTCGTCCCTGCCCCCTCAGAGTGGCTAGATCTTTGTTCTACAGTGGTTTGAGGGGCGGCGCCAGCTTGCGCTTGCTTAGCAACCGTCAGTGTTTTAAGCACATAACGTGGTCGATGTTTGGTTTCTAAGTAAATACGACCAATATACTCACCCAGCACACCAATACCGATTAATTGCACTCCACCCAAAAATAAAATAGAGACTAAAAGTGAAGGATAACCCGGCACGGGGTTGCCCCAGAGTAATTTGCCAAGAATTAAATAAAATCCATACAAGAAGGACAGTCCAGCCACCACCGCGCCAATATACGTCCAAATCCGCAAAGGCGCTGTCGAAAAACTTGTAAAGCCTTCGAGGGCAAGATTCCATAACTTCCAGCCATTGAATTTAGAATGGCCTGCAGATCGCTCATGTCGGTTGTATTCGACAACAGCAACCTTACCCCCTACCCAGGATAACAGGCCTTTCATAAAAAGATTGCGTTCGGGCATTTGCTTGAGCTGTTCGACCACAGGGCGCGACAGCAATCTAAAGTCGCCGACATTCTCTTCAATTTTGGGCTGACTTATTTTATTGTGCAAGCGATAAAAACCGACGGCCGTCATGCGCTTTAAAAAACTATCCGAATGGCGATCCGTGCGTTTAGCCAAGACCACATCCGCGCCCTCATCTTGCCATTTGGTAATGAGGCGTGGAATCACCTCAATCGGATCCTGCAAATCGACATCTATTGGGATGACCGCCTCACCCGTCGCATGCTCAAGCCCTGCAAATAAGGCCGCTTCCTTGCCAAAATTACGACTGAAATGTAAGCCCATCACGAGCGGATCCGCTTGTGCGATTAACTCAATAGTGGCCTCTGTTTGATCCTTACTCCCATCATTGATAAAGACAATCTCGATGTCATAAGCCTTGAGAGCGGCATAATTTCGTACCGCCTGGTAAAACAGAGGAATCGCCTCCTGCTCGTTATAGACTGGAACAATCAAAGATATCTTCATTGTTCATCCCGCTCCTTGAACACTAAATAATTGGAGTATAAATAGCCCAATACCAAACTCAACGCCGAGAAAATAACCAAGGTCAATATCGGCGCCAGCTGCCATCTATCGGCGAGCCAACCTGTGACATAGCTCAAGCCACCCATAAATAAAGTAAAGGCCAAATAGCGAGCCATAGACAGTTGCGCCTTAAAAGTAAAACGTGCATTCAGCACAAAGGAAAGACTGACTGCCACCAAAAAAGCCCATAAATTGGCACAAGCTTGTGACAAATGAAAAACCCATGTCAATACCGCAAACACTAACCAATGGCTAAGCGTATTGAGAATCCCTACCGCTGCATACTTAATAAATTTTCTATCTATGCGCACCTACGTCTCCAAGTGAGCTCGCCTTTTAATTAAAAATAGCATCGATAAAACGGGCGTGATCCTTGACCCAGGCCGGATTTAAATGAGAACCATCTTTGTATACAGGCATCCCTTTGTCAGTCGTCACTTGACAGCGGCCGTCTGGACTGCAAATTTGCGCAAAAGCATCGAGCAAGATCGCTCCTGTATTTTGAATGACCTGTTTCGTCATCACATAAGCAGCAATTTCCTTGGCTTCTATTTGCAACGTCGAATTCGCATTAAAGTCGGTATTGTGTAATTTAAAGCGATTAATTTTTTTGAAAGAAGCTGGCTCAAACCCCGAATCTTGAGGCTGATCTAAAACAAAGTATACCTGCTTGCCTGCCTTTTTGAGTTGGGTAATTTTGTCACTCAACCACTGCAACACCAGCGTCTTACCTAAATCGGTATTCAGCGCAATCGTCTGTCCCGCTTGTTGGATATAAGCATCCTCCATATCAAAAAATATATTGATGGCCCCCGCAATCACGACTTTCTGATACTGCGCTTGTTGTGCCATCTCATAGGCTTTTTGGATAATGGGGCGCGGTCGCTGCGTTTGAGCATCGAGCACAGTCTGTACCGGCAAGGCGCCGCAGCTAAGCACCATCGTGACCCCCGGCAGGTCAGCGTCGCTTTGTAATTGTTGATATAAGCGAGGCGCATATTGCGCGGCATGAGAATCCCCCAAGAAAAGGATTGTCTGCGCACGTTCTGGCGCCAACTCATAAACCCCATCACAGGTTCGCTTGAAATGCTCTTTAAAAAACGACCATTCATTTTTGGCAGGGCTCTGAAATTTATTGAGACGTGGCGACCAAGCCCCTTGCCACATCAACAACCCTAGACTTAAGGCCATGACTAAGCCGCTCACGAGCCAAGGTACGGAATGCGTAGAAGACGTACGCAATGGTCTTTCGAGATAAGAAAAGACCAGATGTGCCAACGCAAAGGCCAGCAAAATACAGATGATAAGCGTGAGATAGCTTGGATGACTAAAGGCAATGCGGGCATAAGACAGTAGAGGCCAATGAAAAAGATAGAGCGGATAACTGATGAGACCGCACCAAACCATAAAGCGATTACACAAGCACCACCGAGCTAAGCGGCCCTGATGACCCGCACTTAGCAAGAGTAAAGTCGCCAGTACAGGCAGAAGCGCCCAAACCCCTGGAAAATGCTGTGAATCAATCAACAGACTCGAGACGATAATAAGCGCCAAGGCGATCGCCACACAACTATTATTAAAACGCTCAATACGCCATTGATATTTAAATTGCAACAACGCCAGGCTAGCGCCAGACAATAATTCCCAGGCTCGACTCAAGGGATGATAATAGGCTGCACTCAGGTCGCTTTGCAGCAAATACACGCTATAGGCAAAGGATAGCAGCCACAGCAATGCAAATAGAGTCCAGAGCGACCAATGCTTTTTGAAGCCCAACCAGAGCAGCACTGGCCAGACAATATAAAATTGCTCTTCGATGGCCAAGCTCCACAAATGCAAACTTGGCTTGAAATGGGCGGCCACATCAAAGTAGCCGACCTCTTGCCATAGCGCAAAATTCTCTATAAATAGCGCTGAAGCAGCGATGTGCTTGCCAAGACGTTGAAATTCTGGGGTGTACAGCACATACCAACCAAGAGCCACCATGAGCCCCATGGCCACTATTAAGGCTGGAAATAGGCGCCGAATACGCCGTTTATAAAAGGTCGTGAGCCGATAACGACCGTTCTGATTGTCTTTGAGTAAGATAGCTGTGATTAAATAACCAGAAATCACAAAAAAAATATCGACACCAATAAAGCCCGCGGGTAGGACCTTCGGGAAAGCATGCGTCATGATGACCAATAAGACCGCAATCGCCCGCAGGCCATCGATATCAGCACGATAGACCTTATGTGGGTGTAAATTTTTGGCTTGAGCGATTAAATCCACTCCGCTGCCCTACTTTTTATTCAAAAATCTTATCAAGAAAACGTGCATTGTCTTTGACCCACTCGGGATTGAAATGGTTATTGTCACGATATACAGGCCGACCATCGATATCGGAAACCGAGCATTCAGCGTCTTTACATAAATAACGATAAGGGTCAATAATGATCGCTGGTGTATTGGAAATAGCCTGCAACATGGCCTGATGAAGACTGATTTGCGGGCCACTAATATGAACTCTAGAGTGATTACTAAAGTCAATATTATCCATATGAAAACGGTTCATCCCCTTAAAGGAGGCTGGATCAAATCCTCTACCAATGGGTTGATCGAGCACAAAATACACTTCTTTACCTAATTGATGCAGGCGCTCGATTTCGTCCATCAGCCATTTAATACTTAGGACTTGACCCGCACGACTTTGTAACTCGATGCCGTCAGCGCCATCTGGGTACAAATAGTGCTTATTCAAAAAAGCCATATTCCACGCGCCCGCAATCACGATTTTTTTGAAAGGGCCCTGCTCAGCGACTTGGTATGCCGCTTCGATCAGATCGTTTTGTTTTTGCTGAGGTCCTTCGAGCACTGGCGCCACCGGCAAGGCATCGATACCAACAGCCAGGGTCAGACCAATGGCTTGGTGTTGCTTCGCTAGCTCATGCAATCGCGTAGTGTATTGAGCCATATGCGAGTCACCAATAAAAAGTATTTGCTCAGGACTTTCGGCATTCATTTCATAGAAGCCCTGCGAATTCTTTTGGAAGCTTTTTTGTAAAAACGCCCATTCGTGAGTGGTAGGTACATGTAATTGATTGAGCCGTGGTGCGATCCATTGCAAACTGATCGCACCAGCTACCAGCATCAACACCAGCGCGCCGGCACTGAAGGGTCTAATGATCGGACGTTGCTTAAGTCGAAGCGGCTTTTCGAGTAAGTAATGAATCAAATGGCCAATAAATAACGACCATAATAAGCAAATCAAAATAGTGATAAAACGTACACGGTCGATCGCAATATGGGCAAAGCTAAATAAGACCCAGTGCACCAGAAATACGGGATAACTGATAGCGCCTAGCCATCGCATCACAGGATTTTGTAAAAACCATCGCGACAAAAAGCCCTGATGGGCAAAGGTTAGTAAGAGCAAGGTGCCGAGCACAGGGATGAGCATCCAAAAACCCGGCAGATTGCGATCCGTATTGATAAAAATAAGAGCAATCACCAGGCACAAAAATCCCAAAAACGTCCCTAGATTGTTGAAACGTTGTGGCAGTTGCTTGTAATGAGCGACGCCGCAGGCCAAGACGGCCCCCGCGAAGATTTCCCAGACACGCCCAAACGGCAATAAGAAATTAAAGGTGGGATTATCATAAGCGCCATAGATATTTAATGCAAAAGACGCCAATACTAGACAAATACAAAACCAAGCAAAAGGCCATTTCAGGCGCTGACTGAGCTTAAACAGCCAGGGTAAAACGAGTAAGAACTGCACCCCTACGGCCATACTCCATAAGTGGATGGTCGGCTTTAGGTCTGTCGCCTGAAAATAATTGAGCTCAAAGGCCTGATAAAAATTCTCAATAAAAAACAAGCTGGCGACTACATGTTTACCAAGTCGTATAAATTCCTCGGTAAACATGACATACCAGGCTAATAGCAAGACCAACAATAAGACAACGGTATAAGCGGGCAGGATGCGCTTGATACGATTCGAATAAAAACGCTTAACAGAGAGCTCTTGATTGCGGCTATCTTTGAGCAACATCAACGTGCTTAAGTATCCAGACACCACAAAAAATAGATCTACCCCCACCAAACCGCCAGGCAAAAGCTGTGGATACGCCGTAAAGAACAACAACATAACAATCGCTAAGGCTCGGATACCTTCGATATCGGCGCGATAGGTCAGTTGTGTTTTTTTGCGACTGGTTTCTAGATAAAAAGACATAAAAAGACGCTCTTAAAAAGATTTGCTCGTGTTATCGGCGCGATTGACACGATTAGCAAATTTATTGGCCCATTTTATCGCTGGTTGATCGACCCAGCGTTCATAGACAATGGACAGACCAAAACAAATTGCCAGCGTCAAGATTACCAAAAAGACAAAATCAAGCGCGCCAATATGATCAAAATGCGGCATGACGACAGTCTTTATGCCTTTAACAATGACAAAGTGCAATAAATACAAAGAAAAAGATATCCGTCCTAAGAACTGCAAGAATCGCAAATCAAAAAAACGTTGGGCTAAGGTCGAGCCCAAGATAGAAGCAAATACCAACATGGCGCCAGGCAGAACGATAAAGGCCCATTGCGGTTCATGTGGATTGAAATGAAAAAGCTGTAAATAACTATAAATACCTTGATAAACAGACTCACCCTCAGTTCGTACCATAGGGGTAGAAACCAAAAACATGCCCAAGGCAAACCATATAAAACGCCAGATCGGAGACATAGTAAAGCCATGACGATGGATATAAATGTCACTCAAGATCAAGCCAAAAATAAATAAGCCATACAAACCGTAAAAATGTGATAACTCACCATCTTTACGTAGATAAAAGAAGAGCAGCACAATACTATAAAAAATAAAACGGTGCTTTTGTTTGCCAAAAAAAGCTAATAAAGCAAATACCAGAAAGGAGCCATACATCTCATAAGAGATCGACCACAACACGATATTAGCCACTGGCTTGTGCTCAAACGGCGCAAAATACACGCCCTGCTTAATCGCCTTAAATAGCTTGAGTTCGAACTCAGTGCCATAAAAAACGTCCAAGCCTTTAAAGACCAAAAAGGTAAAAATCATGGAGCCTAGCACCGGCAAAATCAAGCGTGGATAACGCTTAATGCTTGCCACGAATAAGTCGTTGTAATTTTGGCTTTTGATGAATTTACGCGATAACACAAAACCGCTAAGAATAAAGAAAATACAGACGGGGACAAAGCCGTTATAAATGATATTGAGCGGCGACCAAGCGACAAAGCGTCGCACGCTGCCCCAAAAAGTCTCTATATCTGTGAAACGTAAATCTGGCTTAAAGTCGGTAATCATGTGTTCGAACACAACGATTAAACAGCACAGACCGCGCAAGCCTTCGAGATAGGTAATTTTGGCTTTATTTGCAGGCAAACGGGAGGCATTATTCATGAATTAGCATACCTAATGGCGCTGCGCCTATTGCGTGTCAGAATGGGCGCAGCCTATTGAATTTATTCTTGGGGGTATACGTATTTATAGACTGACTAGAGCAAAGACATTAGCAAGCCTCTGGCTTTAGGGGTTACACAATCGCTTGGCCACTGCCAGCAACCGAAGCGGTTTTTTGGTGAACGAACATAAGCGGGCCCCTACTCCAGAGCCGCCAATCAAGACATTCGCGCCAACTATGAATGCCAAGGCAAAAAACGTTAGTGCGAGCGCGCCCACTGGATGTGAGATATGAGCCCCCAGCGATTGTCATAAATACATAGATCCTAAGGTGCTATATTAACAAACCCTTGCCTCAAAAAAAAAGATACAGATCACTCTAAGCGCTAATTTTTGCACGATAGTAAACGTGCTCGACGCCCGAGTAACGCCACTTCTGAGACGGTTTGTTGAGTATTGTAGGATAATGTAAATCCTATATCTAATGGGCAGTGCAATCGTTATAATGAACTCATTTAAGGGCTGATGGTGGCGTTAACCATTAGCGGTATGGTTTGTTAATTTTGTCTTTAATCACGGTTTTATGAAGAATATTTTAATTGTGGGCGCTGGTTTTTCTGGTGCCGTTATCGCTAGAGAATTAGCCGAAGCCGGCCATCGTGTGAAATGTTTAGATGCACGTGCACATATTGCAGGTAACTGCCATAGTGAGCGTGACGCCGATAGTCAGGTGATGGTGCATGTATATGGACCGCATATTTTCCATACAGATAATACCCAAGTGTGGGAGTATATTAATCGCTACGGAGAAATGATGCCTTATGTCAATCGCGTAAAAAGCACCGTCAATGGCCAGGTCTTCTCTTTGCCAATTAATTTGCACACCATTAATCAATTCTTCCACAAAACATGCTCGCCAGAAGAAGCCAAACAACTGATTGCCGAAAAAAGCGACCAAAGCATTACAGAGCCTAAATCCTTTGAGGAACAAGCACTTAAGTTTGTGGGCAAGGAGCTTTATGAGGCTTTCTTTAAGGGTTATACCCTCAAACAATGGGGTATGAGTCCAAGCAAATTGCCAGCTTCTATTCTGAAACGCTTACCAGTGCGTTTTAATTATGACGACAATTACTTTAATCACAAATATCAAGGGATGCCTAAGGATGGTTACACCAAAATTGTCGAAAATATTCTTAAGCACCCCAATATCACAGTAGAGCTCGGCACAGAATTTGATCACGCCCAACGCGATCAGTTTGACCATGTATTCTATAGTGGTTCCTTGGATGGCTTTTACCAGTACAAATTAGGTCGTTTGGGGTATCGCACTCTTGACTTCGAAAAGTTCACCACCAAAGAAGACTTCCAAGGTTGCGCGGTCATGAATTACGGTGAGCAAAGCGTGCCCTATACCCGTATTACCCAGCATAATTATTTTGCACCGTGGGAAATGGATCAACAAACCGCCTCTGTCTGCTACAAAGAATATAGTCGCGAATGCGGTCCAGAAGATATCCCTTACTACCCAATTCGCTTAGTCGACGAAAAAGAGCTGCTCAATAAATATTTAGATTTGGCCGAAAAAGAACAAAACATCACATTCGTGGGTCGTTTAGGCACTTATCGTTATTTAGATATGGACGTGACAATTGCCGAGGCACTCAAAACCGCCGAGAAATATCTAGAAACGCTCAACTCTGAAGAGGCGATGCCGGTCTTTACTGTCAACGTTCGCTAGCTTATCTATGAAAATCTACTTAATCAGCCCTGCTGGGTACCCTAATTTTGGTGACGAGCTCATTTTGCAAAATTGGGTCAGTTACTTAAGACGCCATCTGCCGGATGCCGAGATCTGGGTTGATGTACCATTTGTGGGTAATGTCCTGGCTTATTTAAGCCAGTACAAAGTCACCGTCACTAATACCTTATGGCGTTTAGTCCATGAACGTTGTAATGAAGACATCGCAGGCTCATTTGCCTATGTCGATCGCTCCATTAAACAGCTAGGTTCACCGCATTTAGATATCTCCTTATTAACGCTACGCGATATCGATGTGGTGCATATTGTCGGCGGTGGCTATATTAATTCCAAATGGGTCAGCAATATGAGTTTGCTACAGTGTGCCAAAGCCATTAAGGAGCTTAACCACTGCAAGGCCTATATCACAGGTACAGGTTTTTTGCCGATCTACAACCCCGCAGATGTCGCCCTCCTCAAGGAGGTATTGACGCACTTTGATTTTGTAGAAAGTCGTGACGAACCCTCAGCACAATTGCTGGCTGTCGAACACGGCAGTGATGATGCGTTTCTGGCTCTCGATACCATCACCGAAGAGACGCATCGCCGCGATCAAGACGTGCCAGAGATCATGGTTTGCTTACAACGTGACCAAACCGAAGAAATTACGTTCTTTAGCCTGCTGAGTGCACTGACGTGCCGCCTCAAAAGCTTAGTCGAAGCGGGTCATAGCATCGGCTATATTGAAGCCATACCTGGCCAAGACAGGCTGGCCTACGAGCTCTTAAGTCAACACATTGAGCACATTAAGTTCTACCCGGCCTCCGATTCGATTATGGCGGGCTTGCCTATCAAACCTGATCAACAATGGTATAGCACGCGGTTTCATCACCATTTAGTGGCCGCGGCCGCGGGTTGTCGGGGGGTGGCATTGAGTATTTCTAATGATTATTACGATATCAAGCATCAATTAGTGATCGATAATGGTTCGGGCTGGTCATTGTGGAGCAATCGTGACGCCCTTGAGTTACCTCAACCGACATGTAGTGACAACGTACATAGCCGATTTATGACCCTTTGCAAAGAAAAACAGGCTTTGGCTCTACGTTTATACGGCGTCACACCCACCGATACACAAAATACAGAAACGCCCCAGCCCGAAGAGGTTGAGGCGCCAGTCATCTCGCCCGAGTCCACACTCGATTGTGCCGCCCCTGCAGAAGCAGAGACTAAGCGAGCGTCCAGCCCCGAAGCTGAAGGCAGCGCACCATCTGAAACTGACTAAGTCCGTCTGAGAACTCAACAAAAACGGCGTCTGAAGTTACACACCTCAGACGCCGTTCGTTGATCTTCTTAAAACTGCGTTGGACTGCTGCCGCTGAGGAAACGATTGTATTTTTTCATACTGGCGTTTGCCTTGCGACGATATTCTTCTTTGAATTGAGCGTCAATAAAGCTAAGGGCCCAGTTGTGAGCATTGGCTTCCACTTTTTCGAGTTCAGGTATATTGAGATTGCTGTACTGCTTAGTTAGCACGTCAAACATATAATTGAAAATATCGAAGTGAATGAATAAACGATCATCACTAAAGGCAACGTCTTGGCCAGGACGACCCAGACGGTAGTAATAATGACAATCTGGAATCACCATAACGCTATTGGCCAAACTCAAACTAAAGAAGTTAAACGGCAAATCATCAAAGCGTTTGAGGCTTTCATTAAAGCGTAGTTTGTATTGATCCACAAAACTGCGATGATGGATGCGGCGCCAAACAGTCGGCTGATTAAAAATATAATCGTTGATATGATTGAGCTCGTACGGCTCACGAGTGTCTGGTGAGTGATGGTCGTAAATTGGATTGCGATCACCCGTTTCGAAGGCCTGAATAAAACCACATTGGGCGATATCCACCATATTAGGAATGGCCGCATTAAAGAGGTCTTCGAACATATAGATAGACACCCAATCGTCACCGTCAACAGTGCCAATATAGATCCCCGTCGCGGCCTCTAAGCCAGCATTGCGCGCTGAGGCGCAACCACCATTAGGTTTGTGGATGACTTTGATTTTTTGTGGGTATTTGGCGGCCCATTGATCAGCGATCTCTCCGCTACGGTCTTTGGCACCGTCATCCACCACAATAACTTCAATCTCTTCGAGGGTTTGGTGCGCTAAGGTCTCTAGGCATTGATCGAGATATTTCTCGACGCCATACGCCGGCACAACCACAGAAACAAACGGACGTACAGCGGCCTCGGTTTTGGACAAGGCTTTGAAGGTTTTGAGGTTCTTAAAGCAAAAACGTGTCGCTAACTTAACGAGATAACGGTAAATTTGATAGCTAGACAGAAGAATTGATTCATACGCACCGCAAGCATAATCGATGGCAATACCGCTCTCGAGCAAGGATTGCAATAATTCTTCAGAAAAGTACTGCTCACTAATACGGCAGTAACTGATACGTTCTAGATTTGAGAGCTGCTTGAGATCATCAATCTTGGCGATGTATTCGATACCTTCCTGAAATTTGGGTTCCAGGTCGTCACATACAATGATCCGAGAGTCTGGTTTTTGTTTTCTGAGCATGCGAATTTCAAGCTCAGACTTTTTGCCAATAATTAGGATGGCACCCTCATCGAGAGGTGACTGAATTGGCCCATAGAAAAAGTTCTTGAAGCGCCACAAGTCATCGCCACTGCAGTCCAGTAACGGGTTAATTCTTTGCTGCTGCGCCGTAATAGTTTGTAAACTCATAGACATTTCAGACCCCTTCTACTTTAAGATTTTATTCTTGAGATTGTATTTAAGATACGAGACCGAGCGTTTTAAGGTCGATTCAGAGGCGAGTTTGAAACGAGACGAATATCTACGAAGATTTTCGTGGTTATCAAGAAGGGCTGCCGTCTTTTCGGCCAACATACCTGGCGCTTGGTGTTTGGCAAATAAGGCGGCGAGATGGCTAGGTTTGTTCTCGAGCGAGTATTCACAAAAGCGTTGTTCTAATTCGTTTTCAGCATACTTGTTGAGGCTAGTTTGCCACCACTCACTCGGAATCTGGTCGATATTTCGGGTATATTGCACAAAAAACTGAGCGAGATCATCCTCATGCAGGGCGGCAGCGCACCACAACACAAATTTAGCTATCTGATTGCACAAAATCGCACCCGCTTCTTGGTTAAGGGTGCGGATGCTTTCGTCCTCATTGATGCTTTGTACCACTTTGATGATATCAAAACGGCTTTTGCCTTTGGTACCGGTAATTTGGCCAAGGCGCGCCATACGATAAATCAATAATACATCATCATAGAGGCCAACTCTCTGCGCCTTGGCCATGGCTAATGAGTGCGGATATAAATCCTCAAATAAGACTTTTTCGGGGAAGCCTATGAGTGCTTGCTCAAAAAAGTCTTTGGCAATAATCCGTACACACGCGTTTGGCTCGACACGCAACAATAAGGGTTCACGCACAGCGTTGGTGACGACAGCAGGCCTGGATCGGAGAATTCTGTCAATAATCGCCTTATCATTAAAATCGCCACACTGATAATTCCTGTTACTAAACGTTTTGGCGCGTGCAATGGCAATTTGGATGTGATTGGCTTGCATGAATTTAATCATGCCCGCGTAAGTGCCGGCCTGACATAAGTCATCACTATCCATAAAGGCTAGATAATCACCGCGGGCAAACTTGACGCCCGAATTACGTGCAGCCCCTAGACCACCATTGGCCTTGCTCAGTAAAAGCGCTGAAACTTCTGCGTGCTGACGAAGCCATTGAGTGATGACTTCTTGAGCATTATCTGGGGATTCATCGTCAACAATAATCAGCTCATACTGGCTGGTATTGTTACTCACAAGGGAGTTAAGGGTGTCTAAAACGTAGTCTTGAGTGTTATAAACAGGGATAATAATAGAAAGATCGGGTTTGCTGTCCTTCCTATTGTCTACAACAATATGTTCGAGTGCAGTCATTGAAATCTCTTGTGTCTCTCAAAGAAAAATTAAACCGTATACCAATATTTCTGAAATACCTTAGCGATAATGACAGCAGCGCCAAGGCAAATAGAGACAACCCCAATATCCGAAACAAGTGCAGGCTCAAAGGCAAAAAAGCCAAAGAGTCGACAAATCAAGAGTAATATCCCAAAACAAAACAAAGTGAATCCAGCGCGAATCGACATGCGTATAGCTCCCATAAAATATCAGCAAACATTATAAGCTATTACCTTAGTAAAAGCACATAATTACTCCGCTGGATATAACGTCGAGCCAAGCATGCCGAATTTAGGCTTTTGGGGTAGATTTAAAGGCACAATGCCGCAATTTAGATTTAACTCGGTACCAAATAGATTGTTTTTTGCGCATTTCATCCAAATCCATGGCTTGCAGTTCATTAAAGTAACCCAACCCTAGGCTAACGCCGTAAGCGAGGCTGCCAAACTTCTGTAAAAATGGTCTGAAATTGCGATAATTATTTTTTTTGAGGTCACCAGACAGCAGCATCCCCTCCTCTGAGATACGATACCAAAATAAGGTTTCGGGGACTAAGGCGAATTTAGCATCCGCCAAGGCCGCCTTATTAAAGAATTCCCAATCCTCATGGCCAATCCCATAATCCTCAGTAAAGCCGCCTAACTGATCAAAGAAACTTTTTTTGATTAAGGCATTGGCATCCCCATAACAGTTGGTCAAAATCCCCAGCGTCAGGCAGGCACCTATCGGTAAGCCTATTTTGTGACTGATGCGATGCTCACGAAAATCCTCCTCGGGAGAGAGATCCACTAAACAGGTGAGCACATCGGCGTCGGTATTTAGCGCTGCTTTGACAAAAATCTCCACCTCTTGTGGATGGGCCAGATTATCATCGTCCATAAACAATAAATACTCACCCTTGGCGTGGGCGGCGGCCATATTGCGTGCCGCGCCTAAGTATTGGTTAGGCGTGCGGATCACCTGAATCGGCGTTTTAGAATGTGTGTCTTGTTGTAATTGATTAAGATACGCTAGCGTGGCTTGATCACGACTACCATCATCGACTAGCACAATTTCAAGATGATCATAACTTTGTGCTTGAATAGAGGCGACTGCTTGCTTAAGTAGATGGGGCCGCTCAAAATGCGTGATACAAACCGTCACCAAGGGCAAGGGGCTGTTATCCATGAGCCGAGCTTGATAGTCCTGCTCAAGAATATTGTGCACTTGCTGAGTTAAGGTGGTGAGCTTGGCTTGCAGTTGCACAGGCACCGGGCTGGCCTGGAGGCGCTGCATAATTTGTTGTGCCATTTGGGCTGGATTGAGTGCGCACCACAAGGCCGGATCGGGCTGCGCTAAAATCTCACCCGCCCCCGTTTGTGGCGACAATAGCAGATTCACACCTTGAGTCACGCAATCGAACAAGCTACTCGTCAAATTGGCCTGTGGAAAAGGCATAATCACCAAGGGTTGATGTTGGCACACGTAGTCCAATGCTTGCTGTCGACTGTAATCATTAATAATCTTGATAGTGCAATCTAGGTGCTTGGCTTTTTGGCGAATGAGTTCACTGTTTTGGTGGCTGTCACTGCCTATAAATGTGATTTGCGTCAGACCACACGCCTTCGCATCTAGGAAGCGAAAAGCACTCAGCAGTAAATTCAGGCCATTGCGTGACTCGAGCGCCCCCAAAAACACTAATTCACGGCCAGACGTTGCCGTCGCCTGCGGATTGACAGAGGGTAGCGCGGCGGCGGCCGTCTGCGTTAGGCATTTGTAGCCAACGCGCCTATCCTGCGGCAAGTCCCAGCCTTGTTGTTGTAACCAGTCGATGAGCGCCTCTGAAGAGCAAATTAAACTGTCAGCCCCTGTCACCACCGTTCGTTCATAAAAATACTGGATCACCCGCTCAATATTGGACGGTAATAAATGATTACCTTGATCTAAATACAGCAACGGTGCATAAAGCGTCACAACAAAGCGTATATTTTGAAAATGCAAACCCTGTTGTTTAGCCAAAACGCTATAGTACAAATCCCCCTTGTAAGCACTACTGATGACCGTATCCCAATCGTTATTTTTGAGCAGCCAACGATAAACCGCATAACTGCTTTTTTGGGTTTGCGTGCCTTGGATAATTTGATCTGCCGGTTCACTAAATAACAATTGATTGCCCACATAGTGGGTGATTCTGACCAAGTCAATGCCCTTAGCTTGGTAGGTCTGTACACAGGCAGCAAAGCTATCCTCTTGGTAAGATTCACCTGTATAGAGCACCGTCACGTGATGACCACTTTGTTGCAGATCGACAGCGAGCGCCATGAGAGCACTCGAAACGTGAGAACTATTATCTAATCCGCTTAACTCAGGCGCCAAAATGAGGATACGTCGCATATGAATGTTTATTGGAATCCCGTTGTAATTATTATGTAAACTGCTGCTCAAGACTCCTCATTCTACTATTAGTTGAGCCAGCAAAGCGTTTTTAATTGTTACATTTATTTTGCAAAATCTGCTTGGCTTTCTATGGTAATAATGCGTTTGACACCATAGTACTGACTGATGGTGTATTCCTGCATAGAGGTATCGGGTGAATCACCACCTCGTAGAGATCGAGGCCAATAAAAACCAGGGATAGCGAAGACTTGATCTCCCGCGTTGAGATGAGCCTGAATCAGCGCCTGGCGAATTTGTTCTTGTTTGTGAACTTGAATGGTTGAGCGCAGCATTAAGCTATAGGACACAATAACCCCTAAACTTAATGGCAGCAGCAAGACATACATGAATCTGCGCATCCGTACGTCAGCCCTAGCCTGCCAAATTGAATTGACTGAAAACGACACTGAAATCAGCATAAAAAACATCGGTCCCATCAGGGCACGACGCGGAAACGTCGGGCTCAATATCATGATCCCTAGACTCAAGAAAGCTGCCAACAAAAACAAAACAGCCCCCTGCGTGGCCAGTGCATTACGAGATGGATGATATTTATAGTTAACTACCAGTAAGAGCACTGCCGTCAAAAAAACAACAGCCAGTTCTCTGAAAGCCCAAAACAGTTTTTCGGATAAAAAATAACTCATCTTGCCAAATAAAGTCATGTCATTCCATTCGGCATAAAATGGTTGATTGGCACGATTAAAACTACCCGGACAAAGATAAAGAATGGCCGCCCCTAACAAGACCAAGCCACAAGACACTAAAATGGCTTTAGACCTTGATCTTTGTAGACTATAGACGCTACTGCATAAAGCAATGAAAACCACAATAAAAGCGGTGTTTTCGTTGCTAAGACCAGCCAAAAAAGAAAACAGCAATAAGCCTGCATAATAGCGCCCATGACAGATGTAACTCAGCAAGCAAGCTATATATAAGCTGACAAATAAAGTGGTGTACAAATAATTAGCCGAGCCCACCACCCAAAAAACCGTTTCCCCTAGCGCCGGGTTACCGACCCAAAAGAGCATCAACATAAAGGCCACGACCAAGGCCGATGTTTGATTTTTGTGGGCCGTGGCTGCTGGCGCGACGATCCTCGGTATATAGGTGATGGTCAGCATCAATAGTATCGTGGCCAATGCGGTCAAAGCGGCGATGACTGGTTTATTGAGCAACACCAACATCAATGAGCTGATATAGTCGGACACCACACGACCGCTCCAAATCAAATAATGTTGCCAATGGCTTTGCAGGCCCAACCCCGTATTGGCATAGGCATAATCATCCGACTGCATCGGCATTAAATAAGCAATCAAATAAACGGCAACAAAGGCGATCACCGTCACACCAAGAAGACGAAGGGTTTGTGTAGACATAGGCAGTGCTTACATCCTAATCAGCAGCACGGGTGAGGAAAACTGGCATGATTAAATCACTTTTTGTAGAGGTTTCAGCCAACTTAACACATAAACAATCAGACAAGAGAGTGCATAAGTCATGACGATCAGTAACAGCATCCCAATAAAACCATAGCTCAGATGCGTATATTTAAACCAAGGGGCGGTGATTTTGTCTAGCACGACGACATGAACACAATAAATGCCCAAGGTGTAATTAGAAATACGACGAATATTGGTGTAGGTTTTGTCGGAAAAATCGTGATAATGCTTGCCAATCAAATAAATCAGACCTGCAAAAATAGCCACTGAAGCAAGCAAAACTAACAGTCCTGTGTAATCAAAAAATGCTTCGGACGGAGCAATAGGATCATGCGAAAAACTAATCGTAAGATCCGCCGTAAACAAACTTAAGAGCACATAAATCAAAAACCCATACTTAAAAAAACCATGACTATATTGGGGTTGCTGATAAATATCGACAATAAAACGCCCGATTAATAAATAAATATTCAACCCGAACAACCAACTGACTTGGTAGATCGCCACTAAATTATTTTGCAATAAGGTATTGCCTTGTAAACGATCTATCAACACCATGAGCGAATACAGCACCCATAACACTAAATAAATTAACAAGGTTTTGGGAGTGAGTGTTTTATACATAGCACTCAATATAGGCATCGCCATATAAAAGCCCGCCATGGCATATAAATACCAAAAGTGATACATCACATTACTACTGAGTAAATCAGTGATGGGTTGGTACCAATGCGCGATGTCTTTAGGCCACAGCTTATAGGCCAAGATGTAAATCACCCCCCAAAAGACGATAATTTGCAGCAAGCGTTTTAGTCGTCTTGAGGTTTGCGCAAAGCTGAGAGATTTGTCATTGATCAGCAAGGCCCCAGTAATCATAATGAAGAGCGGCACCGCTACACGCGCCAAGGAATCTACCGTCACGACTTTCCACCATTCGGGGCCTGGACTAAAAAACTGAGTCGCTGAAACATGCACCGCCACCACCAAAAAGCTGGCCAAAATACGAATGCAATCTATGGCAAAAGAGACTTCCTTACTAACTGGCAATCTGAGGTCCTAAACTTTTTTAAAAAATAATTTCTTGATGGCCGCAGCCGGTGTATAGGTTAAGTAAGAAATAAAATAACTGATAGCAATCGTTGAGACGATGATATAGGTCATGTGTATAGGCGCAAACTCCTTAATTTGCAGGTGATTGAGCAAGAACAACAAGACTTGGTGGTGATACAAAAACGCCATAAAGGAGTATTTAGATAAGACTTCAATCACACTATAGGCACGCTCACCGATAGGAATGGCCTCAATAATCGCGAGCAATACAATAAACGTAGCGACCCAGATACTCAAAGCAAACAGATCAAGATTAAGCAAAAAGCTTTTTTGCAAAACAAAAACGGCAATGAGCACATACAGTAAGCACAGTACGGCCACCAGTCGCAGACGCTGCGGATGATGTATTAAATACAACGTAATCAAAATCCCTGCCACAAACTCAAACATTCTTGAGGTTGGGTTCCAGAGCCCGACCTGACTCCAGATGCGTACATAATGGTTTACAAAACCACTGTAATTAATGGACAGCCAGCTTATGACAGTAACGATGACCAAGGTCATCACCGGTCTACGTTTTGAACCCTTGATCAGTAATGGGCTAAAGAGATAAAGCAGAACAATAAAGCCGGTAAACCATTCTCCTACCAAATAATAGGTACTTCGCGTCGAAGACATATAGCCATCTAGCGCAAACACAGAAAGCAGGATTTTGGTGATTTTGCCCTCCATATGGGTTTCGCCCTGGGTAACAAATAAAAACACCAAGACAAAGACATAAGCCACCCAATAAAAGGGCAAGATGGATGAAAAGCGACGACGGTAAAAATCCCCAATAGAACTTTGGCGATGGGCGCTCAGCGCCAAAGAACAGCCCGAAATCACAATAAAAAATGTGACCCCAATGCCGCCCAAATTCATCCACTCCATCCAGTCAAAGTAACCGTAATGCTCGGCCGTGTGAAACTGACTGTGATAGATCACAATACAAAGGAATGATAGGACTCGTAAACAATCATAAGATTTAATTCGCATCTAACATTCCTTGGGCTTGTGGGTGATTGGACTAGGCTGATAAACAACTATCGGCCCTACTCAGTGGCGGCTAACAATTCCTTCTGTTCTTGTTTAGTTTCTTGTAAGGCTTTTTGGATTTTGTCTGCTTTTTCTTTTTTGCGAGCGGCGCGCAGCTCAGGCGTTACTTCTTGAATACTTTTGATTTCGCCATGTTCTAAGAAGATCACCTTATTACATGTATCGTAAATTTTGTCGATATCATGATCCGCAATCACCAGAATTGAGGAGCGATCCACCATGTTCTTGAGACGGTCGGCTGCTTTTTTCTTGAAGCTCTCATCCCCTACGGATAACCATTCGTCCATAAGAATAATATCGGCGTCAAAACTGGTCACAATCGAAAACGCGAGACGTAAATTCATACCGCTAGAATACGTTCGAATGGGCATGTTTAGGTATTCGCCTAATTCACTAAATTCTGCGATCTCATTGACGCGAGGGGCGATTTGACTCGGCGAATAGCCTAATAACACGCCGCGTAACATAATATTTTCAAAGCCAGTGAACTCACCATCCATACCCACATTGATGTCTAGCAATGACACCACTCGGCCCTCGATGTCGACCTCACCACCTGACGGAGAATAGGCGCCCGACATAACACGCAACAAGGTCGATTTACCTGCACCGTTATGGCCATACAAGCCGACACGATCACCTTTTTTGAGGTTGAGATTAATGCCGTTGAGTGACTTAATGAGCACCTTATTACCAGCAGAACTGGCAATCCGCCCTCCCGTGGCCATATTAATAAGCTTGTTTTTGATAGAGCGATTTGAAGAGTTATAAATCGGAAACTCTACCGATACGTTTTGTAAGTCTATTTTTACAGTCATAGTATTAGAGCCAATAAGAAATTCGACTACGGGTTTTGCTAAGTAACCAATAGGCTAAATAGCCAATGAGAATGCAGACACCGATGGAATACCACCAGTTAAGCGCACTTGGATATTCGTCTAATAAAGGCTTGCGCACAAGATCTAAGAGATTAGCCGCCGGGTTTAGGTCGACCACCCAACGAACTTTTTCTGGAAGAATGCTTGGTTTCCAAAGAATTGGCGTTAGGAAGTAAGCAATTGTCACCACGTTTTCAATGATAGGCACAAGATCGCGATAACGAGTACATAAAATAGCCACAATGAGAGAGACCAGGTAAGTAGCCACGATCAAAATAGCCGCGCCAGGTAAAGCAATGAGCGCTTTCCAGGTCCATTCGGCATTGGAATAAAAGACCACCGCCACAATAATCACTAAGTTATGCGCCAAAATAATGACGTTACGAGACATGATGCGCAAGATATAACTCGGATACGGCAGCCGGTGCTGCTTAATGACGTTTTCGAATAGACTAAAGCCACGGGCAGCCTCGTTGAGTTGCGTGGCGATCAAGACCCAAATAATATTACCGATGGCAAAATGCGGTAAGTAGTCACGCGTATCCATCTGGAAGATGGTTGACCACAAGACCCCCATGGTAAGAATAAATACCGCCGTACTAATGGTAATCCAGAACGGCCCCAAAAATGAACGGCGATAACGTTGTTTGATGTCGAACCAGGCCAGCAAGAACCACTGGTGGGGATGCTTGATCGCATACCAAAACTCTTCGAGTGTTGTCTTAAAAAACATGTGTATTTTTACCTAATAAAAGCCTGATCTGCTTACAAAGCAGTCGTGGAGCAAAACGGGCTAACCTGTTAGCAGCTGCTTATTTTAACGCAAACTAAAAAAAGCGTGCTTTTAAGTTTTATTTTCATTTTAAAACGCCTCGGCCAGCCCAAGTTATAAACGATTTCTCAACACATAACTTAAGGTGGTCAAGCCGCCCAAGCAATGTTGATGATAAAGTCCCGCTTGACGCATTAATTGTAGTCGTTGCCAAAGATTAGCCGAACGCATCGCTTTAAAGCATTGTAATTGCTCAGCAGCGCGTGGACTCATATGCTCGCGTACTTGTTCAAGTACGTGAATATTGATACTGTTCCATTCTCGACTTCGACCCTGATGAACCGCCAGAAAGTTTTTGATACGGCGCTGTAAAGCCATGCCGTTGCCCACCACGTTTTGTGAATGCTGACGATAAAGCACCGTCGGGTGACTATCAAAATAAACAGCACCCTCACAAGCCGTGACAATTTGATAGAGCGACCAGTCATGAAACACCATAGGCACATGACACGCCTGCACAAACAAGTGACGCGCCGCTTTATTAAAGACCATGGTATTACCACTGGCGATATTCTGAATTAAGGCATTGCCAAAACCAGGCGCTTTGGTGTTGTTAGGCGAATAGCCCGTCACGACATTATGCTCATTAATCAACTGGGTGCGCGAACAATAAAGTGCCGGTTTTGTACGATCTTGTTGCTCGAGCCATGCGACAGCACGTGTCAATTTATCGCTACAAAAAATATCGTCTTGATCGGCAAAAGCATAATAGTCAGCCTCTATTTGTGGCAATGAGGTCAGGCTCTGAAAATTTTTGGCAAAGCCTTGTTTTGGACCCTGCACCACCTCGCCTACCACCTGATGACGGCGCATGAAATCCTGCACCTGCTCGACCGTCTGATCGCTTGAACCGTCGTCTGAAACCCATAGACTCCAATGGTTGTTATTTTGGGCGGCAAAGGAGTCTAATTGCGCTTGGATAAATTCTGCACCATTATAAGTGCACATTAAAATGGCTACGGAAGGCGTCTCTATCATGCTATGCCTGAGAATGGTCTGTTGCTGTCGTGGCCGCCGGCGCTTGATCGCGGCTGGCGTGCTCTAGAATGGGGCTTAAACCGTCCAATATATATTGCGCCACTTCATAGTGGCTAACAAAATCGGGTAAGACTTGCCGGATGGCTTTGACACGGCCAATGTAAAACAACATGCCACTGCGTAAATTACTAGAAATATCGTATGTCTTTAGATTGGGCTGAGCTTGCAAATAACTAAGGGTCTCTCGGATAGCGCGTTTCAGCCGTTTGAGTTCAGGGCTATCGTCCATATGGATCTGGTGTAACTCAGCCACTGATAAATGGGGAGCTTGCTCTGCTAATTCATGTGTTACGCAAGCGGCAGGCCCCAAAATATTAAAGCCTAAATACCATGGATGCGGTGCATACAAGCTTAGTTGTTCTGCCTTGAATTCAGCGATTTGATTAAAGTTATGTTGAATCAAAATTCCTAGGGTCAGCTCGGCTTCTACATCGTCGAGTTCTGTCACATAACGACTGACCCGGCCATAATCTGAAAGCGTAGGCGCTAAATGGCTGCCCTTAAGAATATGAAAACTCTTGATATTGAATTGGCTATAAGGCAGATGAACATCCAGGTATTCATCATCACCAAATACTAACAACTGCTCAGTACTGACTTGCTGCTGTTGGCATACTGTTTGAAAAATGGCGCCTGATGCTTTGGCGCTACCGTCGGCAGGCTCCACAAATAGCTGTTCCCAGCCCTTGACGCCCAAGCGTTTGAGAAGTGCCTCAATCTGCGCTTGTGCACAATCGCTATCGGCGATGAGCACCACCTTTTTGCCAGCCTCTTTGGCCATATGCATAAGCTTATGCACGTCTTCATTCAGACTCCAGACATCCAGCACATGCTCGGCACCGACTTGCGCCTTAATGTGCGCTTCAGTCGATTGCATAAAGGCGGTATTGAGTAACGTATTAAAGACATCGACCACAATCACTTGAAAGCGCTTTTTATTGATCAAACGCTGATAGTGTTGATAACTACGATGCAAATAAAATTGATCAAAACGGAAGTAATTCCATGCTGGAAATTGCGTATCTTTGAGAACAATGGTCTGATAGCCTTGAGCATCTGGCACGATGCCAATTAAACGCTCCAATGTATGACCGAGTGTGCCGTCTTTTTGAGCGTCTTCATCGGGAAAATCTTGCAGCTGCAAATTGAGGTCAAAAATCGGTTTGAGTGCTTGCGTGCGTGCCCAAAACATGGAACCCGCCGGGAAATATAAATAACCGTGAGGCATTGGCAGGTTCATTCGACCTAAAAGACGTTGTGCTTCGGCCTGATTGCCTAACCAAGTTAAGGGCAAATAAGACAAGCTAATGAAAGGCTGTGGATAGACAATCCCGAGTTTAGGATTATGGATAAATTGCTCAAAAATACGACTGATATTGGCACGACTACCAAATAAGGCATTCAGTAAATACTCCCGCCAACCCGCTGAAATTCCTTGGTGATGCAAGGATTTTTTGCTTTGTAAATGAGCAATATAATCGTATTGGCTTAAAGCCTTACCAAAGTGCGCAAACATCGGCGCAATATCTCTGCCAATATTAGGCACAATATCAACGTATAAGTGTTTGATTTGCACAATGCTTTGGAATTTTTCTTGGCATTGTTGCTTGGCCTCGGTATCAGTGACCGAGACATAAAGATCCGCCTCGAACGGAATCTCTTTGATTTGCTGCACAAACTCATCGAGCAAATCAACATAAAAGATATGGCAGTGGATGGCCACTCGGCCAGGGTGACTGGGGCTCGGCGCGCTGGCGTCAGTCACCGTTTGATCGTAAGTGGCGAGCTCTTGCCCCGTCAATAAAGCGACATTCCCATTTTGATAATTATAGGGGGAAGGATTGGGGTTCTCTTCCTGCGCAATATGCGGCAGAATGAAGATCTGATTGAGACGAGTGCGAGTAACAAACTCAAGTGCCGCTTTTTTTTGTGGATCTGGTAATTTATAGTATAGTTTTTTCAAAAAGCTCTTCATCGCGTCTACCCCAATAATTAATAGCTCAGCTCGACCTAAGCGCTAAGCAATTTCAAAACTCGCCTGGGTTGGCTGTAAATTAGGACTAAAAAATGGATCGAACCCTTTAAAGCTAGGATGAGCCGCCAACAACGCTTGCTCTAAGTCGCTTTGTGCAGGGTCAAATACACGGCTAGACTTTGGCGCTATGGCCATCAAGGCCTCTCGGGTTTGAATCATACTATTAAAATAGCCTTGCTCGTAAAGCTTAAACCCCAAATCGATACTACTTAGTTCCGTATCTTGTTGATGAGCCGCTGCATCAAGAGCCGGCCAGGTACATGTCAGTCCTTGGTTTTGTTGCAATAAGGTCTTTTTGAGCATGAAACAAGCCGCACTCACAGCCAAGTAGTTACATTCTATTAGGTTGCGCAACATATAACCATAGGCATTTTTGTGCATACTTGCAAAAGCATGATGTAGACCGTCTTTTAGACTCAAAATCCCGGCACTGACCATGAGGTCCGTGTCTGCCTGCACGAGCTTAATGCCCACCACACCGCTATGCGGCAAGCTGGCATAGCCAGCCATGCGCACTAAAGCATCCTCTTGGGGCAGCTGCACCTGCGGCGCAATAAAGCCGATCAAATCACCTTGGGCTTGCAAAGCCGCGGCTTGGCGCAATTGACTAAAAGTCGGTGTTGTCTCAGCCAATACCAACCAGCGTACCGACGCATGCTCAGCCTTGTCAGTTTGCAATTCAGGGTGGGACTGCAAATACTGTGCACTGCTGACTACGATGACATCTATCGGCAATTCAGATCGTGCATTAGCCAGTACAGAGGTCACGCATGGCGCAATGCATTGCGGTGTTTGTTGGGCTTCATCGGCCACCACAATCACTGTCAATCGCTGCGGCGTCGTCAGTAAATAATTAACACTAAAATAGCCTTTGAATCCAGGCAGTGGCTCTATCTGCGCTTGCAGTTGGCGTCGCTCTAAGGCGCTAAGGCGTACTGCCTGTGCCGCTTCAAGCACATAGGGCTTGGCCTCGAGTGAACTCGAGGTTGAGCTAGGGATTTGATTCCAGTGGTAGAGAACCTTAGGGAGATGGACGATTTTTTGGGCTTGTTCGGTCACACGCAAAACAAAGTCCCAATCCTGGGCGCCATTAAACGCTGAGCGAAAGCCTATTTGTTGGGCTAATGCGCGCTGTACGCAACACACATGACCGGTATACATGTAGCTCATGAGCGTATCAGGCGACCAATCGGGCTTAAAATGCGGCTCGATAAAGGTTTGCTTAGCCGTTTGTTTATCTTCATCACTATAAATAAATTCCGGCTCACCCTGCTCATGAATACATCGGGCCAATTCAAATAAGCAATCCGCCGTCAGACTATCATCGTGGTCTAACAACACAATATAATCACCCTGGGCCGCTTTGAGACCCGCATTGCTTGCCCCAGAAATGCCTTGATTCTCGGGTAAATTCAGCGCCAGAATTTGCGTTTGTGATTGCGCCAACTCTTGCAACAGCGCTTGGATCTGTGGGTCTGGACTACAATCATTGACCAAGATTAATTGCCAATCGCGATACCATTGCGCTTGCACTGAGGCCACCATGGCCTTGAAAACGTCCAGAGGTGGATTGTAGACAGGCACAATAATAGAAAATACAGGTCGCTTAGGCCAGGACTGCACAATGGTCGCCAAATCCTGAGGGGCGGTGGCGGCCACAAATTGATAGGATTTTTTTTGGATACCCAACGCTGATCCCATCCCCATACGATTGGCAAAGCGCACCAGCTTGGCTTGCTGTGTATTTGATAAGCGATGAAAGGCTTTTTGTGCGAAGGCGCGCAGTTTTTGTTTGAGGCTTTGGGTCATAGCGTCGTATCTTTAGTCCTGATAAGGTGCTAGGTGCGCAAGCACACGTCGCCAATTAGAAGGGGGGATCGCAAATTCAGCCTGAATTTTTTGGCAATCCAGACGCGAATTGAGGGGGCGTTGAGCCGGAGTCGGATATTCGGTCGTAGGAATGCGCTTAATCTGTGGAGCCTGAGCGATAAGTTTTTGTTGCATGGCCGCGTCAAAAATTTCTTGAGCAAAATCGGCCCATGTGACATAGGGAGCGCCACTATAGTGATAAATACCCCAAGCGCTTGAACCTTTGTGGGCCAGCTGACGCGCGATCGTTAGTAGTGCTTGCGCAATATCGGCGGCATAGGTCGGGCTGCCGTGCTGATCGGCGACGATGTTAAGTTGCTCTTTGCTCGCCAACCGTAACATGGTTTTGACAAAATTATGTCCATGCTCCCCAAAAACCCAGGCGGTGCGCAAAATAATGTGCTGTTCACAATGACGCGCGATGGCCTCTTCGCCCGCTAATTTACTTTTGCCATACACACCCGTGGGGCCTACGGCATCCGTCTCCTTATACGGCGCTGTGTGATGGCCATCAAAGACATAATCGGTTGATATATGCAATAACGCCGCACCTACCGTCTGACAGGCCTTGGCTAAATACTCGGGCGCTTGCGCATTAATCGCATAGGCGAGTTCCGGTTCGCTTTCGGCCTTGTCGACAGCCGTATAAGCCGCGGCATTGATGATAAAGTTAGGTCGTAGGCTTTGCACCACCTCTTGGACATGAGCGGCTTGGGTAATATCCAATTCTTGGCGACTCAATGCAATTAATTCTGCATCAGTGGCTGTTAATCGACTGAATTCTTGACCGACTTGTCCTGCCGCACCGGTGATTAGAATTTTCATGGGGTTCCTTACGCTCGCAAAAATGACAAGTCTGTGCTAGCCGGCAAATAATTCTTGCCACGTTTTGCCCTTAAGATCTTTTTCGGAAAGAATGGGCTCTTGGATTGGCCAATCAATATTAAGGCTAGGATCATTCCACAATAAGCTAGCTTCAAATTCGGGATGATAATAATCCGTACATTTGTACTCAAAATCTGCCACTTCAGAAAGCACCACGAAACCGTGAGCTAAACCCGGTGGTATCCAAAACTGTTGCTTATTGTCAGCAGACAAAATCACACCTGCCCATTGTTTGAAGGTAGGAGAATCGGGTCGAATATCGACCGCCACATCAAACACCTCACCCTGTACAACGCGAACCAGCTTGCCTTGGGCATGCTGAGTCTGAAAATGCAAACCGCGTAGCACCCCTTGGCGCGAACGTGAGTGATTATCTTGCACAAAATCGTAAGTGATCCCTAATGCCTCTTGATAACGTTTTTTTTGGAAAGTTTCTAGAAAAAAACCACGCTCGTCGCCAAATACTTTGGGTTGGATAATTTTGACATCATGAATCTTGGTATCGATTATCTGCATGATAGGTAAACCTTGGGTGCTGAAAGGGTAGGACGAAATTAGAATAGCTCAAGCGCTCGTGACAGCAACCGCGCCAATTAACGCTTGGCAGCAGCTGAGAACTCTGTAAATTATAAACCTTTACTATAATAGATGTTTAGTTTATAGCAAACCCAATCATTTGTAGAATCACGATCACAAGGTCCAGAATGAACATACTAGTTACGGGCGGTGCGGGCTTTATTGGCTCGGCTGTCGTGCGCTTATTGATCAATCATACCGAGCATCATGTCTTGGTCTTAGATAAATTAACCTATGCCGGTAATCTCGACTCGCTCGAACCCGTCAGCCAGAGTGAGCGTTTTGAATTTTCCCAAACCGATATCTGTGATAGCGCCGCTGTCAGGGCAATTTTGGCGCGTTTTCAGCCACAAGCCATTATGCATTTAGCGGCAGAAAGTCATGTTGATCGCTCCATTGATGGACCGGGTGAGTTTATTCAAACCAATATTGTCGGTACCTATACCCTGCTAGAAGCTGCCCGTCAGTATTACAAACAATTAGATGCTGAGCAGCAAGCACAGTTTCGTTTTCATCATATTTCTACAGACGAAGTCTACGGTGATCTGGATGACAATAGCGATGCGCTCTTTACCGAGACTACGCCTTATGCGCCTAGCAGCCCATACTCAGCCTCTAAAGCATCAAGTGATCATTTAGTGCGTGCCTGGCATCGCACCTTTGGTTTGCCCGTCTTGATCACTAACTGCTCCAACAATTACGGTCCCTATCACTTTCCAGAAAAACTCATTCCGCTAATGATTCTTAATGCCTTAGCCGGCAAGCCTCTCCCTGTCTACGGTCAGGGTTTGCAAATTCGCGATTGGTTATTTGTCGAAGACCATGCACGCGCACTATATACTGTTGTCACCAAAGGCGAAATCGGTCAAACCTATAATATCGGCGGCCACAATGAGAAGAAAAATATTGAGGTGGTACGTACTATTTGCACTATCTTAGACGAGATCGTACCCCAAAAGCCCAATGGTTTGGCATCGTTTAGTGAGTTAATTACTTTTGTCACCGATAGACCAGGTCATGATATGCGTTATGCGATCGATGCCAGCAAAATCCAACGTGAATTGGGCTGGACTCCCCAAGAAACATTTGAAAGCGGAATTCGTAAAACCGTAAAATGGTATCTGGATAACAAAGCGTGGTGGCAACGAGTCCTAGATGGCTCTTATGCAGGTGAGCGTCTCGGCTTGCAATCGTAAGAGCAGTGCCATCGCCATTACCGAGTAGCAATAAGGAAACTATATGAAAGGCATAGTCTTAGCGGGTGGATCTGGTACGCGCCTCTACCCTATTACGCGCGGCGTTTCTAAACAATTATTACCGATATACGATAAACCGATGATTTATTATCCATTATCGATCTTAATGTTGGCTGGCATCCGTGAAATTATGATTATTACTACCCCCGAAGACAACGAAGCCTTTAAACGCTTATTGGGTGATGGTTCACAATTCGGGATTGAACTCAGTTATGCCATTCAACCGTCACCCGACGGCCTGGCTCAAGCCTTTATTATTGGTGAAGATTTTATCCAGGGTGATCGTTGTGCGCTCGTGCTAGGCGATAATATCTTTTTTGGCCAAAGCTTTGGCCAAAAACTCAAAAGCGCCGGTCAGGCGAGTAATGCCACTATTTTTGGTTATCAAGTCGTGGATCCTGAGCGCTTTGGTGTGGTCGAGTTTGATGATCATTTCAGAGCCCTCTCCATCGAAGAAAAACCCGCACATCCTAAATCTAATTGGGCCGTGACGGGCTTGTATTTTTATGATCAAGACGTGGTCAAAATGGCCAAAGAAGTCAAACCTTCAGCCCGTGGTGAACTCGAGATTACGACACTCAACGAGATGTACCTCAAGGCGGGTAAACTCAATGTTGAGCTGCTCGGACGGGGCTTTGCTTGGCTCGATACCGGCACCCATGACAGCCTCATAGAAGCTTCCCAATTTATTCATACCATCGAAAAACGTCAGGGTATGAAGGTGGCCTGCCTCGAAGAAATTGCCTGGCGTTTGGGATGGTTAAGCGATGAACAAGTGCTCGCTGAAGCCAACAAAATGAAAAAAAACGATTACGGTCAATACCTCATTCGCCTCATCAATCAGCAACGCAAATAAGCGACTCACGCTTTTGCTAGCGTAATGCGCGTAAAAATCACCAAAAAGCCGCTGAATCCAACAGCGGCTTTTTGTTTGGGCTCGGCTTAAAACCACACTAATGATTGTTGGGCTGGGTCCTAGCCCTTAGGACCAGTTCATAAATGCCAAGGGTTTTGTGGAGCATTTGCTCAAAACTAAACGCTTGCTCAAATTTAAGACGTGCCTGCACTCCCATACGATGCCGTAGGCGCTCATCACAAATCATTTCTTGAAAATAGCGCTGCATACCGTTTAGATCGTTGTTATCTAATAAAAAGCCTTGCTGACCTGTGGTTATTTGTTCGCGTATACCGCCCACATCGGAGGCCATTATAGGCAGACCAGCACGCATCGCTTCTAGGATGCTGATGGGGAGGCCTTCCCAATTAGTTGTCAGAACAAAGACATCAGCTCGTGCTAACCGTTGTGCTACGTCATCACAACGACCCGCAAATGTCACCTGCGGCGCTAAACCCACCGCTTGAGCTTGTTGCTTCACCTTATCTAAGGTAGGTCCGTCACCAATAAAGCAAAGATGCCAGGGTAATTGTTTCAGAGAGGCCAAAACCTGCAGTGCCAGGGCTTGATTTTTTTGCTGGTCAAAGCGAGCCACCATAATGAGTTTAACGCTGGAATCCTCATCGTCTACCCGCTGATTTATGGCACTTGACGCTTTGTCAGATGGGGCTAAATCATGGATGCCATTATGGACCGTAGTGATGTTTTGGGGCGCAATAATGTGGCATTTAAGCCCTAATTCACGGTCATAGTCTGAGACGGTAATAATATGATCTGTGTAAGCCCCAAGAGTGCGCTCTAAGATTTGATAAAAGCGTTTTTTGGTGCTACCGCTGACCCCTTCCGTAAAGGCCCAACCATGCACTGTAAAAATAACAGGCAAGCCCACACTTTTGGCGGCTAAACGCCCTAAAATTCCGGCTTTTGAAGAATGAGCATGAACCAAATCAGGCTTTAAGCGCTTTAGGACGCGGCGCAATTCTAACAAGGCTTGGAGGTCTTGCCAGGGTTTAATAGGCCGTACTAAGTGCTTAAGAGAGATCACCTGTAAACCCTGTTGTCTAAATTTTTGGCTGACCTCGCCTTCACCCCCAATTAACACCGTCACTTCATGACCCGCGTCTTGCATACCCACAGCAAGGTCTAATAAATGAATATTAGCGCCTCCAATCACATCTGAGCGAGTAATGACATAAACAATTTTCATAGCATGACAATTAATTGAAATGGCGTACAGACCTCGCGACTAGCCCTTAACGGTGACAAAAGTCGCCGCATGACTGGCATGCCTCAGCGAGCGCCGAAGCCTGTCAGCATAGTTTTAATGGTTTTAAAAATGATTAATAAATCAAGCCATAAAGAGAAGTTTTTAATGTAATAAAAATCATGTTCGATTTTTATTTGGGTATCATCCACGTCTGCCGTATAACCTTGCGTGACTTGAGCCCAGCCAGAAATACCAGGACGTACAATATGGCGGTAATTATAGAAGGGAATTTGTTCTTCAAAGGCATCCACAAAGATTTTTTGTTCGGGCCGCGGGCCAATTAAGCTCATATCCCCCTTTAGCACGTTGACGAACTGTGGTAATTCGTCTATGCGCATTTTACGGATAAATTTGCCCACACGGGTGACGCGACTGTCATTGCTCTGCGCAAATTGCGCACCTTCGGCTTCGGAGTTCAATGCCATGCTTCTGAATTTATAGATACGAAATTCCTTACACCCCTTACCGACACGATTTTGGGTAAACAATACCGGCCCCGAGCTCTCGCAACGAATGGCAATAGCGGTAATGATAAGGATAGGAATCACTAGCGGTGCCGAAACAATGACTAAGAACAAATCGATAAGCCGCTTCAGCGTGGAGTACACCGCCGAAGGTAGCAAAGAACCAAGCTCATTTTCGTACATGTGACGAATACGCACTCGTCCAGTTAGCGATTCCTCGACCTGTTTGGCGTTGTACACAGGGATGCCACTCAAGACGCAATGGGCTAAGAACTTTTGCCAATTTTCGTCCAGCTGCTCGGAATGTAAATCCGCCACAATCATATCGATACGGGTATCGCATAATAATGCCGGTTGACGCAATGGATACCAAAGTGCGTTCCCCGTGTTGAGTAGATTTTGGGCATAACCAAAAGGCGCCACCGCGATTTTTGGGATAAACCAGCGGCGCCCAAAAAAATGTCCAAAAAACGCATACACCACTGCTATCGCTAGACAAATAGCAATATACACTGTGGAGTAATTCAGACGTGTAATAAAAAACAAGGCCAGCAATAAGGTATACCAAACCACTACGGGGGTCATGATAAACCCATAACCTCGATTACCCGGGAACTGAAAGATATGTCTGAGGGTGATCAAAATACCCATATTGCAGATCACCACCCCCACTACAGAATTAAGTCGGGTATGACTTGGATGTTCATAAAAATTCAGCCCCCACAATAAGACCGCGGGCAATAAAGCACATACGACTGTCGCAATCAAGATTTGCACCGTAGTGCTAAAAAAGACGCGTTCATACCATTTGGAATGGCGTTTTTGTGAAGTTAAGTCCATGCCTTAATTTATTGACCTTCGCATTAATAAGTGGAGGGTTGGGTTTTATTGAGTAATTGCTGTAACAAACGTTTTTTATCATTATAAACAGCCCGCAAATTGTATTTTTGGACCAATATAAAAAAGATCACAATCATTTCGGTATAAAAACTCACGGTGCGCATGCCACGGAACATCAGCTCAAAAAAGCCCGCCATCGAAAAGCCTACACAAAAGGCCAGCCCCATCGCCGCAAAAACGCGGGCACGGCGGGAGCGCGCACGCAACAATTGCACTAAAAAGTACAGCGCTGGTACAGCACAGAGCATCAACTGACCAATCAAACCAAACAGCCCAAAACTACTGACGGCTTTAAGATAATCGTTATGAGGCTCGCCCCAGTTGTCGGCGACAAATTGATTGACCTCGTGACGCGGCACATAATAATCTTTGAGCTCTTGCTGATATTGGCGATCGGCTCCCGTGCCAAAAATCGGATAACGTTTCCAGATATCCAGTGCAGAATGCCACAGCTGAAAGCGAATACAAATAGAGGATAAAGTCGTAGGCGCTTGTTGGCATTGCACGGTTTCTTGCTGAACCAATTCCAGCCGATCCCGAAAGCCATGCATACTAAAGGCTAATACGGCCGCTAAGCCACATACCAGTAGGGCGACCAAGACGATGCGCCACCAATGCTTGCGCCCCCACCACAAAAACAAACCAATCAATAAGAGCACAGGCATTAGCAATAAGCCTGTGCGCGTTTGAGTCAAAAAATACGCATAGAAACCGCAAAGCGCGATCAGCAGTTTGATGATAAATTCGGTCCAGCGGTAAACGCTTAATTGAATACCGAGGGAATAGAGCGCGCAAAAACTCAATACTAAAACGATAATGCCATAGGAAACCGCATTGTAATTGTAGTCACCCGTCTCGGGCCGCAGATTAAAATCAGGCCAAATCAGATAAATCATCCACCCTAGCGCAAATAACAGCGCAATAGGCATGCCCCAAATAACTTGTTGAATTCGGCTCGCAGGCAAGTAGCGTAAGCCCATATAGAGCAGTGGTAAGCCCAACGAATAGCGCGCGGTTCGCTCGATTTCTGAACCATGAAAAAAGACCCCGCTACCGATTTTGGCGATGATGACGGTGAGCAGATATAGGCTGGCACAGAACCAGAATAGTTTATGTTGTCCGAACCGCAACTCAGGCAAGAGCGGTAGGCGTTGAAATTTGGCATAACCCCATATCATCGCCGCCAGCACCAGGCTGACATAAAACATAAGACTGGGTAGCGCTGGCAGGCTTAAAGAGGCTAAGGGCATCAGTCCTATGCTGAGCAAGAAAATCGCAGATAACCCCCATGGCACTTGCTGCTCTGGCTCATGTGGATAATTTTCAATGTCTGCGATATACGTACCCATGTACTGCCTTTCTGTCACTTAAATAATCAGTGTTTACGCCTATTTAGTAAGACTCAATTGTATACTAGTTGATTATGGCTTTGATAGAGAGCAGCGCTTGATGCCCCAGCAATCCGTCCCCCGAATTTTAGAATTTGTTCATGATTTACTGCAGCGCTGTGTGCAAGCAGGCGACACGGTCATCGATGCCACGATGGGCAATGGCCATGACACCTTGGCCTTAGCACAGCATGTAGGTAGCACGGGGCAAGTCATTAGCTTTGATATTCAGCCCCAAGCCCTAGCCAATACCCTAGGCTTGCTGCAGCAAGCCGGGCTCGAAGCCAACGTACAACTGCGCTTAGAGAGTCACGAACACCTGGCACAGAACTTAAGTCCAGAGTTACATGGGGCAATCAAGCTAGTGATCTTTAATTTAGGCTATTTACCAGGTGCCGATAAGCGCATCACTACACGAGTAGACACCACGCTTACTGCTTTGGAGCAAGCACTCAGTGTCTTGCGTCCACAGGGACTTTTGATTGTCGTTGTCTATCCTGGCCATGCCCAGGGGCTTGAGGAGCACCAGGCGCTAACGACTTGGGTCAAAGCGCTAGATAGCCAATACTATATTGCGGCGCATTATGGTTTACTTAACCTAGCCTTACGCGCACCCTATGTATTGGCCATAGAAAAAATCAAATAAGCCGTAAGCCACACCAAGAAGGATAAGCAACCTTTATCAGACAAGCCGTCGACACAAGCCCCAACTGACAAGCGCTAGCCGGTTAATTGACGGCTAATCAGAAATTTCACAGGCGCCATATTATTACTCAAGCGCACGACCGCTTTACGCAAGAAGCGCGCTGGCGAGGTTTCGTTGGTAAAGAGCTTAACAACCACATTAGTGCCGTGATACATAATACGTGTATGGGCTTGGTGGCGCAGATTATAGCGCTGCAATAATGTGCTATTACCGATGTCTTGACCAGCGGCCGCGGCTTCGAGCACTAAGTTACCCAAGATGTGAGCGCTCTCTAAGCCCAAATTAAAGCCGTGTGCGGTCACGGGGTGCATACCGACAGCAGCATCGCCAATCAAGGCGCTACGATGACTACAAAAACTGCGCGCATGCACGCCCACTAAGGGATAACTGTGAATATCGCTCAGCACCTTCATGTCGCCCAAGCGATTCTTGAGCAAGGACTGCATATGCGCTGCTAATTGTTCACGATTAAGGTCCAGCAACTCATGCGTGCGGTTAGCATCGATAGTGACCACGCAATTGGTCATGTGTTGACCCAAAGGTAGACAGGCCAGGGTACTGCCATAAAAGAAACATTCGGTCGCCGTTAAACCATTAGATTTCGTGTGCTCCGTGCGAAACACCATCACCGTCCGACCAAAATCATGCATATCGCAAGAAATGCCAAGTTGTCGGCGTGTATTCGAAAAACGGCTATCGGCGGCGACCAGTAATTGTGCAGTCATTTCGGTGCCGTCTTGTAATTTAACGATAGGCAAATGGCCATCGTTACTCGCACTTTCTACGCCTATACCGGTGACAAAGTGAATATTAGAAAAGGCTTGACAGGCTTCGTAGGCACTGCGGCGAATATTATGATTAGAAATCAAATAGCCTAATGTGTCAGCTGGCTTGCCTCTAGCCGTGTGCGGTTGCGGAAAATGCAAGGTGTAATCGGAGCGACCATTTAGCACTTTGGCTTCTTTAAGTAAGTAAATCTCGTCTTCGGGGATTTTGGACCACATATCTAAGTGCTGCATAATTTCCTTAGATAAGTGGGTTAAGGCAATTTCACGACCGTCGTAAGGAGGATTAGCGAGTACCTCCTTCGAGCTTTTTTCTATGATGGCGATTTTTTTGCCACTAGGGGCGATTTTGCGGGCAAAGCTCAGTCCAGCTGGACCAGCGCCAATAATCACAACATCGTATTGCTCTGAAATAGACATACCATCACCTTCTTTTTTGGGAATCAACTCGCTAAGCTGAGCCGTCAAATCAAGCCCCAGCCTTCACTTAGTAAATAGTATTATGATAATGCAAAATACCCCTGTGCTAAAGCTTGGCACCGCCCTTTACTGCATTTACAAGGACTTATTTGGTATTTATCAAGATCAGAGAATTAGGGGTATCAATGGTCTTTTTCACGAAGCATTTCTTTGAGACGCGCGATACGCTCTTTGGGACTCATATGCTGAAAAGGATCGGCTTTGCTATTGATTTCTTCGAGACCCATTTCTGCAATAAAACGGGAACGTTCTCGAATGATTTGTTCGCGCGCCCGCTTACGTTTTTGGCACCAGGTTACCGTTAGATGCTGTCTAGCGCGAGTGATGGCGACATACATCAAGCGCCGCTCTTCTTGCACGCGCTCGGCATAACTATCTTCCTCTTTGTTGGGATCGCCATACTCATCATCCTTGCCCAGATGCGGCAACAACCCCTCTTCGGCGCCAATTAAATGCACATAGTTATATTCCAAGCCCTTGGAGGCGTGAATAGTAGTGAGTTTAACCGCATCGCCCTCTTGCTCATCTTGCCGCTCCAGGCGAGTGATCAAGGCAATGTGCTGCACTAATTGCGCTACGTTTAAATTTTCTTCTTGGACTTTGCGTTTGAGCCATTGCCATAGCTCTTGGACATTTTGCCAGCGATTATTGGCCGACCGTTCTTCATGAACCTCATACAAGTAACGCTCATAGTCAATAAAACGCATAATTTCATCGAGTAGACTTTCAGGCGCCATTAACTCGGGCGTAAAGAGTTCATTACTGGCCAGCGCTTGACGCCCATTATCCGCTTGCCAGCGTAACCGTTCGAGCGCCTGAATAAAGCCTTGTAATAATTCGGCTTGTCGCTTACTTAATTGCGCTAAGAGTTCAGGATGCAGCGCGGCCTCAAACAGACTGGTTTCGTGGTACGCGGCAAATTCACCAATTTTGTGTAATGTCATTTGGCCAATGCCTCGTTTGGGCGTAGTGATGGCACGAATAAAAGCGGGATCATCCTCCTGATTCGCCAAAATCCGCAAATACGCCAACATATCGCGAATTTCAGCTTTTTCAAAAAAACTTTGGCCACCAGTCAACACGTAGGGAATGCGTAATTCCCTAAAGGCTTGCTCTAATGCTCTGGCTTGATGATTACTTCGATACAGAACGGCAAAATCTTGCCAATTCGCACGCCGCTCAAAGCGTGCCGCAGATATCCGCATGGCCACCGTTTCGGCTTCGGCAAGATCGTTTTCCATCACCATGACCTGAATTGGACTGCCTTGGCCTAACTCTGACCATAAGGTCTTACTGTAAAGATTGGGGTTTTTGGAGATGACATTATTCGCCGCGTGCAAAATACTACTGACAGAGCGATAGTTTTGCTCTAATTTAATGACCTTCAACGTGGGATAGTCTTGCGGTAAACGCGCTAGATTTTCGATCGTGGCACCGCGCCACGCGTATATCGCTTGATCATCATCGCCCACCGCTGTAAACATTTGGCGCAAACCACTTAATTGCTTGAGCCACTCATACTGACAGGTATTCGTATCTTGATACTCATCGACCAAGAGATAGCTAAAGCGTTGCTGCCAACGCTCCCTAACCTCGGTGTTTTCTTGCATCAATAAGACCGGCAACAAAATCAAATCATCAAAATCCACCGCTTGATAAGCCCTCAGCGTCGCTTCATAACTGCGATACAGCTGCGCCGCATCTTTTTCATCGGGCGTTTGTGCAATTTTTTCGGCCTGGGCTGGTAACAATAATTGATTTTTCCAAAGCGAAATCGTTTGCTGCACGCTTTTAATGCGTCCTCTATCGGTGGTACTCAACAGCTCCTGAATAATAGCGCCGGCATCGGTACTGTCTAAAATTGAGAAATTGCTTTTGAGTCCTAGGGCCTTGGCCTCTTGGCGTATAAAACGCACGCCCAGTGCATGAAAGGTACAAACGGTCAAGCCCTTGAGTAGGCTTTTGTCCACGAGGGGTTTAAGCCTCTCGGTCATTTCTTTAGCGGCCTTATTGGTAAAGGTCAGTGCACAGATTTTGTGCGAACGATAACCACAGTGATTAATTAAATAGGCGATTTTTTGGGTAATGACACGGGTTTTGCCACTACCTGCGCCGGCCAAGACAAGACAAGGGCCGTCTAAATATAAAACGGCTTGTTGCTGGGCGGGGTTAAGCCCTTGAACCAATAAGCTCATACAAAATTCAGTTAATTAGATTTCTTGGGGATCGATCTCGATCGTATATTTAATGCGCTCTTGTTTGGCCGCTTGACTGACTAGATCGAGCCAAACGTTTAGAAAGCCCTGCAGATGCGGTCGTTGCTCAGCTTCAATTAATAACTGAGCACGCTCGACGTTTTGTACACGCATAATCCGCAGCGGGATCGGATCGTATAAAGTCACTGCAAACGCTCGACATTCGGGGCTTTGCGCCAAGGCCTTAGTCTGCTGTAAAAAACCAATCGCCTGCTCGAGTTGCTTGGCTTGAGCCGTCAATAGAGCCTGAAAAGAATATGGCGGTAAGCCTGCTATCTTGCGATCCAGGAGGCTCTGATTGGCAAAAGTCTGAAAATCTTGCTGCACTAAGGTACGGTATAACATATGATCTGGCTGCTCAGTTTGCAATAACACTTTACCGCCAGGCAGATGACGACCCGCGCGGCCGGCAACTTGTAATAATTGCGCAAATAAGCGCTCGGGCGCCCGAAAGTCTGAGGCATATAAGCTATTGTCAGCATTGACAATGCAAACTAATTGCAAGCGCTTAAAGTCATGGCCTTTGGAGACCATTTGTGTGCCCACCAAAATATCAACCTCGCCATCGTGCACTTGCTGAAACAATCGTTGTGCCGAGCCCTTGCGGCGGGTATTATCCGCATCAATCCGCTGGATCCGCGCTTGCGGGAAGTACTGACCGAGAAACTCCTCAATTTTTTGTGTGCCTGTGCCCAACGGCCGGAGATCTTGATTACCACAATTTGGGCAACTACGGGGCACACGCGCTTGCCAACCACAGTGGTGACATTGCAATACATATTGATTATAGACCCGACGCTGCTGGGCTGTTTTGTGTAGCACCGTAGCCACCGAGCAACGTTGACATTGACTGGTCCAAGCACATGCCGGGCAATGCAACACGGGCGCGTAACCACGTCGATTAATAAACACTAAGGCCTGGTGCCCCTGATCCAGACAAGTTTTTAGCTGTTCGAGTGCTGGCTCGCTCAGACCTTCGATTAGTTTGCGCTGGCGACAATCGATAATCTCAAATTGCGGTTGATAGCCGCTCTTGACCGCTCGAGCGGGTAAGCTAAGCTTGCGATAACGGCCTTCTTGCACATGGTGCCAGGTTTCAAGGGACGGTGTGGCCGAGCCCAAGACCACAGGAATTTGCAACTGATGCCCGCGCCAAACGGCCAAATCTCGAGCCGAATACCGTAGTTTTTCCTGCTGTTTGTAGGAGCCATCATGCTCTTCATCTACGACAATCAAACCTAAATTTGTTAGAGGCGCAAAAATACCTAGTCGAGTGGCAAGAACAATTTGGGCTTGGCCAGTGTGGATCGCTAACCAATTCGTGAGCCGCTCGCCATCGGATAAATTACTATGCATGACCACAATAGCGCTCTCGTCAGGTAGGACATCGGCAAAACGTTGCTTGAGTTGTTGTTCAAATTGCGGCGTAAGATTAATTTCTGGTACCAGCATCAATACTTGTTGCTGCTGTTGAATAACACGGCGCATCAAGTGTAAATAAACTTCAGTCTTGCCACTTCCCGTTACACCATGCAATAACCAAGTCTGATACCCCGACTGGGCTTGAATTTGCGAGATCGCCTCTTGCTGGGCTGTATTAAGATCAAGCCATGATACGGTAGGACGAGGTTCTGCACCTGTTTGCGCAATTTCAAGGCCAACCTGAGCCTTTGTGCTCGTTTCGGTTGCGGCTGCCTTTGCAGCAGAACACTTATTTTTTTGGGCTTGTGCAGCTTTTTGCTGACGGGCTTGCAAGCGCGCTACTGGGCCGCCAGCGGCTTTGGCACTGGTGTACATGGCTGGTTTGCGCAGCATCACTGGCAGTGCTGACATCACCACCTCACCCAACGGTCGATGATAGTATTGGCTTGCAAATTTCGCTAAGTCTAGCCACTGTGCATCTAACGGTGGCACATCATCCATCACTTGTAATACCGTTTGGATTTTGGAGGTGTCGTAATCCGGCGACTCAGGCTTGTGAATCACCATGCCGATGGCTTGTTTGGCACCAAATTGCACCCTGACGCGCTGTCCAATCGCCACCTCCTGACCGGGAGCCAATTGATAATCAAATAAGCTCGGTAGCGGAACCTCAAGTGCGACTTGCAGCCAAACGGGATCGCCCATCGGATTTATTGATGAAACTGGCGGCTATAAGAATGGACTTCGTCGACCAACACCTGCACTTGCTCTGGATCGACAAATTGATTAATACCATGCCCTAGATTAAAGACATGACCGCCAGCACCGACCTGACCAAAATCATCGAGCACACGCCGCACTTCAGCACGCAGCGATTGCTCACTACCAAGTAAAGCCATAGGATCCAAATTGCCCTGTAAGGCAACCTTGTCTGCCGTCAGTTGGCGTGCTTTGGCAAGACTCATGGTCCAATCAAGACCAAGCGCATCCGCGCCCGATTTAGCCATATCCTCAATCCATAAGCCACCCCCTTTAGTGAAGAGAATAACGGGAATGGTTTGACCATTGTGCTGGCGTTCTAGTTGCTCCATCACCGCCCGCATATAAGCCAACGAAAACTCTTGATATACGCCATGGGCTAAAACGCCACCCCAGCTATCAAAAATCATCACGGCCTGCGCTCCAGCTTTGATTTGCTCGTTTAGATACAGGGCCGTGGTCTGTGCAGTGACATTGAGAATTTGATGCAGAAGTTGAGGCGTTTTGTAGAGCATGGCTTTGATAGTGCGATAGTCCTTCGATGACGCTCCCTCTACCATGTAGCAGGCGACGGTAAATGGACTACCCGCAAAACCAATCAAAGGGACTCTGCCATCCAGCTCGCGACGAATCATACTGACCGCATCAAATACATACTTCAGCTTGTTCATGTCTGGCACTTGTAACTGCGCGGCCGCCTGTGCCGTTTGGATCGGACGCTCAAACTGTGGCCCCTCACCCGTCACAAAATGCAAGCCTAGCCCCATGGCATCAGGAATCAATAAAATATCTGCAAATAAAATCGCCGCATCGAGAGCATAGCGATCGATGGGCTGGAGGGTGACTTCGGTCGCAAATTCAGGATGCTGAGCCAAGCCCATAAAAGAGCCTGCCTGAGCGCGAGTGGCTTTGTATTCTGGCAAATAACGACCGGCTTGACGCATCAACCAGACTGGCGTGTAAGGCACCGCTTGGCGTTGTAATGCTCTCAGAAAGACATCATTTTTAAGCTCGGCAGACATGAAACAATCCTCTAAATTTACTCATATTAAAGGCTGATTTTAACCGATCTGCGGCCGGTCTTTAGTAGGTTACGTCAAACACCCTAGATTGCCAGCTAGCCTATGTGGACGTACTCGTTCAGTCTTTATTAAGGCCTAACAGCGCCATTAATCATTCAAAAATAACAGTTTATTGCGCTAGTGACCTAAGCGGCACGACTCACTGAAAGCCAGCTGACACCTAAAGTCCTCGAAGCGACACTCCAAGCCTAGTCAAACCAACTCGAACAGCGTGGCCACCGACTACGCTTCATCTTTGTAGGCCTCCGCCTTGATATTGTATTTTTTCATGAGTTGCCAAAAAGCACGGCGATGCTTTTGGACATTTCGTGCTGCCAAGGCAATATTGCCATGACTGCGACGTAGGGCTTCGGCAATATAACGCTGCTCAAACTCGTTCACAATTTCTTGTTTAGCTGATTTAAACGTTTTGCGATGCCAGTCTGCGTATTTGAGGGTAAAGTAAGCACCTTGATGCTCTTGTAGTTGTGGTGCTTGAGCGGGTGTCAGCTCATAGTGTGCGGACGCCGCTGGTGTTAAACCGTAGGTGCCCAGCCGTGATTTCTTGGGGCCTGCATGCTGGCCGCTATGCCACTGTTGTTGCTGTTGGTGTTGATCGAGCGTCTGTAAAAGTCGTACTCGCATTTCTTGGTAAGCATTATGCATATCACAATAACCATGTAAACCCAAGCGCAATAAATCATAAACCGCAATGGGTGCGACTTGATTGGCGACGGCAAACATGGCGGTCGCTTTGAGGGGCGATTGCTGAGTGTGGCTGAGCATCAGCCGCGCCCACGGTAAGTCCTTGACCGTTAAAGGTAAAATCACGGCATCAAAACGCATCAGGAGCCACGACATATCTGCCACAATGTTCGGTTTAGCCTCCGGCTCTAATTGAAATAAGCTAAACTGCATTTTTTTAGTGGTGTGGCGCTCTAACCATGGATTGACCCAATCGAGTTGCGCGGCATTCGCAATGACCGCGGCTTCTAGGTAGTCTCTCATAACAGTCCCCTTAAATAATCAATTTTTATGAGTGCAGTCACTGTTATAAAGAGTTAATGGCTCCTATCGTATTGGAAGAAACCGAGATATGGCTATAACTTAAAAACAACAATTTAAGTAAAAACCGTTGTTTCAGGCGCAAATTTATAGGTATTTCATACTAAAACTAGACAAATTCAACTATAATGACGTGCCTATCAAATTGTCTTAATCGCGGCGGCGTGATTACTTTTAGGGGCACTCTCTAGAGAGCTTCTACGAGGTCAGGCAATTGCCCGCTATTTTTGCTTTTTTAACTTCTTAGCCTCCTCAAAATAAATTTTACTTTGAGCGAGAAGCCGCGCCAGATGGCGTTTGGCAGCCGTTTTTGGATGGCTGAATCAGCATGTAATCAGCCCTCAATAACTCTCATAAATTATGGCTTTGCTTTCTTAGCGCTCGCCAAAGCAGCATTCTAGCAGGCACCGTGAGCAACAAACTCTCATATCGCACCTACCCCCAAACCCGATAGATTCTATCGTTGCTTGATTCGGTCGGCTCGATATACCGATCAACCAACTAGGGACTAACCCGCTTGCGAAAACCCGTATTTTGTGCCTTGCGATCAATCGATAGCACTCTACGAGGTAGCCAGTCTTTTTAGGTCCCAAGTATGCGCCTTGTCCAAAGGCTTGGCGCCTTCATGAATAGGATACTTATGTCTTTCGAATCATTGGGTTTGCACCCGACAGTCTTATCTGCTCTTCAAAAAGCTGGCTTTAAAGAGCCAACCTCGGTACAAAGTGCCGCCATTCCGGTCGCCCTTGAAGGTCATGACTTAATCGTCACTGCACAAACGGGAAGTGGCAAAACTGCGGCTTTCATGCTGCCCACATTACATCGCTTCGCACAACAAAAAGAGCCTCATCATCGCCATGCGCAAATGTTGATTCTCACACCCACTCGGGAACTGGCCTTGCAAATCGCCGACGCTACAAAAATGCTAGCCGCCGGTCTTAAGGATCTACGCGTGGTCACCGTGGTTGGGGGCATGCCCTATGGCAAACAAATCAACGCCCTGAGTAAGCGCGTCGATATTTTGGTCGCGACGCCAGGTCGTTTATTAGACCACCTGAAAGCAGGCCGCCTAAAACTTAGCGCCATTCAAACCTTGGTGCTAGACGAAGCCGATCGCATGTTGGATATGGGGTTTATTGATGACATTGAAAGCGTCGTCGCTAAAACCCCAAGCAGTCGCCAAACACTGATGTTTTCAGCGACTTTTGAGGATTCCGTGGCGAAGCTTGCCGAAAAAATGTTGCGCCAACCTAAGCGCATTAATATTTCTAACCAAAAACAAAAACACACAAACATCAAACAACGCTTATTTTATGCGGACAATGCCGGCCACAAGTACCGTCTTTTGGACCATATTCTAAGCAATCAACCGGTCTATCAAGCGATTGTGTTTACCAGTACCAAACGAGGTGCAGAAGATCTCACTGACCGTCTCCAAGACGCTGGCTATACTGCCTCAGCGTTGCATGGCGATATGAACCAACGCCAACGCAATCGCACCCTCAAGCTCTTACAAAACGGCCGTTTACAAGTTTTGGTGGCTACCGATGTCGCCGCTCGCGGCATCGATGTCCAAGGGATTACGCATGCCATTAACTATGATTTACCGATGCAAGCTGAGGACTACGTACACCGCATTGGTCGTACCGGTCGCGCAGGTCGCGATGGCACGGCCTATAGTTTTGCGACATTTACAGAAAAACACAAGGTGCGGCGCATTGAAGACTTCACAGGTCAAGCCATTGAAACCTCGGTCATTGAAGGCTTAGAGCCAATCCGCCAAAGTACTAAAGTTAAGCGCACAAAAGGAACGAAGCTCGCCAAAGAAGCTAAAGGCACTAAAAGAACGAAAGGCGCCAAAGACAAATCCAATAAAGCTTCGGTGAGCAAAAAGGACCCATCCCTTAGCACCCAAGCCCCTGCTCATACCCGCCCTAAGGTCAAAGACGGTGCTAAACCTGAGTTCACGGCATCCGCTAGCAAGCGCTCGCAACCTCGTCACCAGGCCAATGCCCAAGAGCCTGCAAGCGCCCGGCAGGCGCAAGCGACTGCTTGGCGCGAGCCTGGCGGCCTTGCCAAGCATAAAGGCCACAGCAGTCCGCAACGTAGCAAATCGAAACCATTTGCCAGCGAGGTCGCCGAAGAATTTATGAGTGCTGGCGAATTTAAACGTCAGCAGCGTCAGTCCGTGCCGTCTCGTCGCGCGGCACCAACAGCTGTCGCGTCAAAAACACCCATTAAACCTAAAAAAGCTAAGCCATCACGCAAACCACAGGATTTGGTGGCCATGGTAACGCGTTCAGTTAAAAAACGTCAGCGCGCGTAAGTCGCTTGTGACTGAGCTCAACGTTGACAGAGCCCTCCTCTACCATTGATCAAGCCCAGCCCCTTTATGGCTGGGCTTTTTTGTAAAATACAGCGCAAAGCTCTTTGCGAAGTATCGCCCCAATTCAAACATAAGACGGATGCAGTTTTTTATAATAGAACTTATTGCTCAAAAAGAAGGTTTTGTATGCGACAACACCCCGCTGTCATCGCGCCTAGTATTTTATCGGCAGATTTCGCGCGTCTTGGTGAAGAAGTGCAAAATGTCATTAAAGCTGGTGCCGATTGGATCCACTTTGATGTCATGGACAATCACTTTGTGCCCAACCTGACCATGGGTCCCATGATTTGTGAAGCGATTCGCCCCTGTACCGAGGCGCCCATCGATGTGCATTTAATGTGTCAACCCGTCGATGCCTTAATCCCCATGTTTGCCAAAGCTGGCGCCAATCTCATTACCTTCCACCCCGAAGCCTCTGCCCATATTGATCGTAGTTTGCAATTAATCCATGACCATGGATGCCAGGCTGGCTTAGTGCTCAATCCCGCGACACCGCTGCAAGTACTCGACTACGTGCTCGACAAAATCGATATGATTTTGCTGATGTCAGTCAATCCAGGCTTTGGTGGACAGTCATTTATTCCTTCTGCCTTACAAAAAATCAAAGACACCCGCGCCCTTATTGATAAATGGGTGCAACAAGGGGGTCAAAAAATTCGCCTCGAAGTCGATGGTGGCGTCAAAATCGATAATATCGCACAAATCCGCGCCGCAGGTGCCGACACTTTTGTGGCGGGTTCTGCCGTCTTTGGTGCTTATGATTATGGCGATGTGATCTCGCAAATGCGCGCCCAAATTTATCAAGTCGACCACGCTAACTAATTAGATTCCTAGGAAGTTCTCCCATCACCATGAGCCAAGTTTCACAGCCCATCACCACTGTTTTATTTGATTTAGATGGTACGCTCGTTGACAGTATTCCTGATCTCAGCGATGCCTGTAATGCCATGCTGCACGACCTGGAGCGGCCAACCCTTGAAGAAGCAAGAATCAGTCAATTTGTAGGTAAAGGCACCGATCTATTGATCAAACGGTGTTTGGCCAATGATAGTAACCCCGAAGAGCCGCCTTCTGAGGTCTTTAAACTTGCCAAAGCGCTCTTTGAAAAGCACTACCACAAAACCAATGGTCAACGTAGCCAATTATTTCCCCATATTGTTGAAGGCTTACAAGCCCTCAAACAACAAGGTTATCTTTTGGCGGTGGTCACCAATAAACCCATGCAATTTACTGAGCAACTGTTACAACACAAGCAGCTTAAACAATTTTTTGAGCTGATCGTTGCTGGTGACAGCTGTGAACGCAAGAAACCGCATCCGGATCCAATTCTTTTTGCCTGTAAACAATTGCAGGTACGGCCTTCAGAAGCCGTTTTTGTGGGCGATTCCAACAATGACGCCCAGGCAGCGGCGGCCGCGGCTATGCCCTGCTTGATTTTGCCCTACGGTTATACCGAGGGTGAAGACGTGCAAACTTTTAAAGTTAGTGCTATAGTAAACAATATCTTAGAAGTCATAGACTGGCTTGGGCAGCACTCATCTTAATCCATAGACTACATGTGCGATGACATGGGCCTTAGCCGTAGTTTATTACTAGTTTAATCGGTTAACTTTTTTATGCGTTGTTGCAGTATATAGTCGTTTTATGATGCTGATTGCCCCTTCATACCTTACTCACACTTACGCTTATTCCTATTGGCGTACTTGGTCTATGGGTGCTGGGGGGAGCTCTGCAAGTCACACAGTATAAAAACGTCTTAGTTTTATATTCGCACAGCAAAGTCAATTCAACCCGGCAACCTTCTTGGTGTCCGGGTTTTTTTGTAGCAGGCTCGGTCACCTAGAACATAACAATTCAGAGATAACTTATGACGACAGAAATAGAATTTAATGCCTTAGCCGCTCAGGGCTACAACCGCATTCCCATGATCAAAGAAACCTATGCGGATTTAGACACCACGCTAGGAATTTACCTAAAGTTAGCGCACAGCGACAAAAGCGGTGGCAAAATGAGCTGTTTACTGGAATCCGTGGTGGGCGGTGAGCGTTCAGGGCGGTACTCGTTTATTGGCTTGCCCGCTCACACTTACATTAGAACTCGAGATGGCGTCACCGAAGTCGTTAAACACGGTGAAGTCATCGAAAGTGATGAAGGCGATCCATTAGAATTTATTCGTCTATATCGGGCGCGCCTCAAGGTAGCCAATCGCCCAGGTATGCCGCGTTTTACAGGTGGTTTAATCGGTTATTTTGGCTACGATACGATTCGCTATATTGAACCCAAACTCGGTCCACAAACCAAGCCGTTCCCACATGGTATGGGAGAAGACGGTGTCCCTGATATTCTCTTAATGCATACGGATGAATGCGTGATTGTAGATAATGTCATCGGTCGCACCTACTTATTAGTCTATGCTGATCCAAGTGAGCCTGAAGCCTATACCAAGGCCCAAAAACGCTTACTTGAGTTGCGTACAAAGCTGCGCTCACCCGTTGAAATTCCTTATAGCCTCCCTAGTCTTGTGACTCAAGAATCCAGAGACTTTGCCAAAGAAGACTACAAAGCGGCCGTCCGTAAAGCGCTTGACCATATTCATGCTGGTGACCTCATGCAAGTCGAGGTCGGTCAAGTGGTCTCTAAACCGTTTGCCGATTCACCGTTATCTTTGTATCGCTCTTTGCGTTCATTGAACCCTTCGCCTTATATGTACTTTTATAATTTTGGGGATTTTCATATGGTGGGGTCTTCACCAGAAATTCTCGTCAAAGACGAGCCGGTGACCGCTGCTGATGGAAGCACGCAACATATGGTCACCATGCGCCCACTGGCGGGCACGCGCAAACGCGGTGATTCGCCCGCTCGTGACCAAGAATTACGTGAAGAATTACAAAACGATCCTAAAGAGCGGGCTGAGCATCTCATGTTAATTGATCTTTGTCGCAATGATATTGGTCGTATCTCAAAAACAGGCTCAGTTAAGGTCACAGAAACCATGGCGGTGGAGAAATACTCTCATGTGATGCACATGGTCTCAAATGTTACGGGGATTCTTAAGGAGGACATGGATGCCATCGACATCCTCCGTGCGACCTTTCCTGCGGGTACACTCAGCGGCACCCCAAAAGTCAAATCCATGGAAATTATCGATGAGCTCGAACCGGTGCGTCGCGGAGCATACGGCGGTGCGGCGGGTTACCTCAGTTATAACGGCTCCATGGATTTAGCCATCGTCATTCGCACAGCCATCATCAAAAACGGTATGCTATATGCCCAAGCCGCGGCGGGTATTGTGGCCGATTCCGACCCCGAAGCCGAATGGCAAGAAACCGAAGCCAAAGTACGCGCTGTGCTACGCGCCGCCGAACAAGTACAGTATGGTTTAGACCAACCTATCTAGAGGACCGTCCATGTTATTGATGCTCGATAATTACGATTCATTCACCTATAATTTGGTGCAATATTTTGCGGAGCTAGGCCAAGACGTTACCGTCTTACGAAATGATCAAACCACAGTTACCGAAATCGAGGCCCTTAATCCGGAGCGCATTTGTGTCTCGCCGGGCCCTTGTGATCCTGCACAAGCTGGCATTTCGATCGAATTAATCCAACACTTTGCTGGCAAAAAACCTATCCTAGGTGTTTGTTTAGGCCATCAGGCCATTGGCGAAGCCTTTGGCGGCAAAACCATTCGTTCCAAGCAAATCATGCATGGTAAAACTTCATTGGTGAGCCACAAGGGGACTGATGTGTTTAAAAACATCCCTTCACCGTTCACAGTCGTGCGCTACCATTCCTTATCCACGGATAGAGCGTCTTTACCCGATTGCCTCAAAATCACGGCGCAAACTGATGATGGCGAGATTATGGGTATTGCTCACAAAAAATTTCCGATTTATGGTGTGCAGTTTCATCCAGAGTCGATTTTGAGTGAATATGGTCATCGCCTTTTACAAAATTTCTTAGAGCTATAACAAGGATTCGCCATGGCTATTAGTTACCAAGAAGCCCTTACGCGCTGTATTGAACACCGCGAAATTTTTGAAGATGAAATGTTGGATTTGTTCCGTGACCTAATGGCGGGACGTATTCCAGATCCACTTGCCGCGGCGATTTTGATCGGCCTGCGGGTCAAAAAAGAAACCATTGACGAAATTAAAGCCGCGGCCCTAGTGATGCGCGAATGCGCCCTCAGGGTCGAAATAGATCACCCCGAAGATGCCTTGGATATGTGTGGCACCGGTGGTGATGGCGCGAATACCTTTAATATCACCACCGCTTGCATGTTTTTAACGGCCGCTGCGGGTGTGCCCGTGGCCAAACACGGCAATCGCAGCGCTTCTAGTCCTGCGGGCAATGCCGATGCCCTCGAAGCTCTGGGCGCCAAGGTCGAGATCCCTCCCGAAAAAGTGGCTGAATGCTTGCGAGAAACGGGGATTGGCTTTATGTTTGCGCCGTATCATCACAAAAGCATGAAAAACATCGCCCACATCCGCAAAGCACTAGGCGTACGCACGATTTTTAATATCTTAGGTCCACTGACCAATCCCGCTAATGCCGCGAATCAAATTATGGGCGTTTTTCATCCAGACTTAGTGGGTATTCAACCGCGGGTCTTGCGAGAATTAGGCTCTCGACACGTAATGATTATTCATGGCATGGATGGTATGGATGAGGCCTCTTTAGGTGCCGATACCATGGTCGGCGAATTAATCGATGGTGAAATCAAAGAGTACCGTATCCACCCCGAAGACTTTGGTTTTCAAATGCACTCTAATCGCAGCTTCAAGGTCTCCACTCGCGAGGAGTCAGTCAGCATTATTCGCGATATTCTGGACAATCATGACAGTCCTGCCAAAGATATCGTACTGCTCAATAGTGGTATTGCGATTTATGCAGGCAATAAAGCGGCCTCGATTGAAGAAGGCATAGAGGTTGCGCGCTCGGTATTGCAAAACGGCGCCGCCAAACGCAAACTTAAGGAATTCGTGGACTTTACCCAGAATTTATAACGCTAAATTCAGCCACAGTCGCTTCTTGAGGACGCGTGCTGTGGGTTCTGCTTAAAGGTGAGTTGTATGGAAGATATTCTAAAAAAAATTGTGAGACATAAACGTGAAGAAATCACAGCACTCAAGAATTACCGCAGTGCCGCGACCGTACTAGGCGAAGCGCAAGCACGTCAAGATGTGCGTGGTTTTGCGAATGCCCTCAAAAAGGCCATTGATGAAAAGCGTCCTGCTGTGATCGCCGAGATCAAAAAAGCCTCGCCTTCTAAGGGCGTGATTCGCGAGCACTTTGAACCTGCTGAAATTGCGCGCAGTTATGCCGCCAATCATGCCACTTGTCTCTCGGTTTTGACCGATAAAGAATTCTTCCAAGGTTCACCCGAATACTTGCGACAAGCCCGTGCCGCTTGCCAACTACCGGTATTATGCAAGGATTTTATTATCGATAGTTATCAAGTTATTAATGCCCGCGCCATGGGCGCCGATTGTATTTTATTGATTGTGGCGGCGTTGAGTGATCAGGAATTGCACGATTTTGAGCAACAAGCCGAGGCTTTAGATCTCGACGTCTTAGTGGAGGTGCATGACCAGAACGAGTTGGAACGCGCACTCAAACTCAATACCCCTTTAGTGGGCATTAATAATCGCAATTTACGCAGCTTCAAAACAGACCTGCAAACCACGTTTGATCTGCTGCCAAGCGTACCTAAAGATCGTTATATTATTACCGAGAGCGGCATCAATACCCCTGCGGATATAGCGCTTATGAAGCAGCATGACGTGTATGGTTTTTTAATTGGTGAAGCGTTTATGCGCCAAGCCAATCCTGGTGAAGCTCTCGCTCAATTAATCAATAAGCAAAAAGGATAAGCATGACTCAAGATTGTACTTTATGTGAAGAAGCCCCAGAAGGCTTGATCTGGGAAAATGCCCAAGTACAGGTGCTCAATGCACTGGACCAAGACTACCCTGCGTACACGCGCGTGGTCTGGAAAGCTCACCAAAAAGAGATGACAGATTTAAGCCCCGAAGAGCAACAGCAGTTAATGCAGGTAGTCTTTACGGTGGAGCGTGTACAACGCGATATCTTTAAGCCGCTCAAAGTCAATTTGGCGGAATTAGGTAATTATGTACCACACTTACACTGGCACATCATTCCACGCTTTGAAAATGACCGTCATTATCCCAATCCGATCTGGGCGATGCCCCAAGAAAACAACCCCATCAAAACCATGGAGTTAATTAACCAGCACAACGATTTACTTGAAGATTACGAACGGGCGCTTCGGGCGGCGCTCGATGCACTCTAAAGGGCTTAGTCGAGCCATTTCATAATCATCTTCATCGTTAAGACATGCCTCTACCTCACCGGGTCAGAGGCATTGTTATTAGGTAAAAAACGCGTCTGCCCTTGCTCACTTAACTCACTTTGGTGACCTGTGGTAACTACTTAAGTGTTACCCCTAATCTGTAATAATTGCTTACTCTTTTTACTAAAAATAAACTAAACTAGTTGCTTGATTGACTATACACAGGGAGACTCACTGTGACCAAAGCAAATAAATTGCCTCCTTTTATCAGCCACCTCTTGTGGTTTATCGTCGCCATTTTGGGCGCTTTTGCCCTGGGCTATATCGCTCTACAACGTGGCGAAACCATTAATGCCGTATGGATCCTGATTGCGGCCATCTGTGTTTATTTAATTGGCTATCGTTATTACAGCCTTTATATTGCTCGTAATGCCTTGCAGCTCGATAGCACGCGCATGACGCCCGCTTGGCGGCACAATGATGGCCTAGACTATGTTCCAACCAACAAATCGGTATTATTCGGCCACCACTTTGCGGCGATTGCGGGTGCAGGGCCTTTGGTAGGACCTGTATTAGCGGCGCAAATGGGCTATTTACCTGGCATGATTTGGCTTTTAGCAGGTTGTATTTTTGCTGGTGCTGTACAGGACTTTGTCGTCTTATTTATTTCCAGTCGCCGCGACGGTCGTTCCCTTGGCGAGCTCGTTAAAGACGAACTCGGTACGATCCCTGGTATTGTCGCCCTCGTCGCTTGTTATATGATCATGGTGATTTTATTGGCGGTGCTCGCGATGGTCGTAGTCACCGCTTTAACTCACAGTCCATGGGGTACCTTTACCGTCATCTACACCGTACCTTTAGCGATTTTTATGGGGATTTATTTACGTTATATCCGTCCCGGTCGCGTGCTTGAGGTTTCCATTATTGGTGTGGTTTTACTCATTCTCGGCATCCAATTCGGTGGTTATGTGGCCGCTCACGAGAGCTGGAGCAAATGGTTTAACTATGATGGCGTCAGCCTAACTTGGGGCTTGATTGTCTATGGTTTTGTGGCAGCGGTATTGCCTGTATGGTTGCTGTTGGCACCGCGCGACTACCTTTCTACCTTCCTTAAATTGGGCGCCATCATCACCCTAGCCATTGGTATTTTTATTGTGGCTCCAGAAATGAAAATGCCTGCACTCACCCAATTTACTGACGGTACGGGCCCGGTCTGGAAAGGTGATTTATTCCCCTTCTTGTTCATCACGATTGCTTGTGGTGCAGTGTCTGGCTTCCATGCGCTGATTTCTTCTGGTACCACCCCCAAAATGCTCAACAATGAAGCTGACGCCCGTGCTATTGGTTATGGTGGCATGATCATGGAATCTTTTGTCGCGATTATGGCCTTGGTTGCAGCATCTATTATTGATCCGGGTGTGTATTTTGTGATGAATAGCCCGCTTAATTTCCTCAACCCAGAGAATCTTCCGGACGTGGCTCAAGCCGCTGCTCATACCGTTTCGAATATCGGCTTTACGATCACGCCTGAGCTTATTCATCAGGTGGCCAGTGATGTGGGCGAAAACACTATCATCTCGCGCGCTGGCGGAGCGCCTACACTGGCCGTGGGTATGGCCCATATTTTGCATGCGGCCTTCTCTTCCTTTAGCTCCATGCCATTTTGGTATCACTTTGCGATTCTTTTTGAAGCCTTATTTATCCTCACCGCTGTCGATGCCGGTACGCGTTCAGCCCGCTTTATGTTGCAAGACTTCCTCGGTTTATTCCACAAAGGTCTCAGTCGCACGGATTCGCTTCCAGCCAACTTACTCGCGACTTTCTTAGTTGTGCTCTCTTGGGGCTACTTCTTATACCAAGGGGTGGTCGATCCATTAGGTGGTATCAATACCTTGTGGCCTCTGTTTGGGATCACTAACCAAATGTTGGCTGCCATCGCCCTTATGCTTTGCACGGTTGTACTTTTCAAAAGCAAACGTCAACGTTATGCTTGGGTCACGATTGTGCCGAGTATCGCCTTGATTATTTTCACGATGTCAGCGGCTTGGATTAAAGTCGTGGATGACAAAATCGGTTTCTTTGGGGTGGCCAACAACCTCAAGGCTAAGTTTATTGATGTGCCTTTTGTGCCTCAAGGTGCTTTCCATAGCGTTGAACAAGCTAAACAAGCGATTTTGGGTAATCAAATCAATGGTGTGCTCACTATCATCTTTATGTTGACGATTGTGATTATTGCTTTCTACACCATCAAAGCCGCCTTGGCCTCACTCAAAAAAGCGGAACCACATTCTGCGGAATTGCCTTATGAACCGCTACCCGAGTCGGCTTCTCAAGTAGTACACTAATAAGGCGCGGGGCTTTGTTTACCAAGCAAAGCCCCTATCTAGCTGGTACTTATGCTAAACCAACGGAAACAAATCATGTTCAAAAAACTCAGCAGCGCCGGCTCCTATCTAGGGCAAACCTGCCGTTTAATGATTGGTGTACCGGACTATCAAAACTATGTTGCGCACGTCAAACGCACCCACCCTGAGCAAGAGCCCATGAGTTACGAAGAGTTCTTCAAGGATAGACAAAATGCTCGCTATGGTGGTAAGGGCGGATTTAAGTGTTGCTAAGCGCATCGCTTAGCACGCTTTTGCTTGTCTAAGCCATAGCATAGAAACCACCGACACTAACATCTTAGTGTCGGTTTTTTTTAGGTAGGGATTTGCTGCCAGGTGCCATCAGCAAAGCGTTGTATTCTTTCTGCTAACTCAAGCTCCAGTAAATACATATTCAAGTCCTTGATCGACCAATTGAGCTCGCGCGCCAGTGAGTCAACTGACCAGACGGTAAAATCCATACGCTGGAGTAGATCGAGCGCTCTGGGCGATACCTCGAGGGCTTGACGACTCGCACTGGTCGTCGGTAGCGATTTGCTAGGCCGCGGTGACTTTGAGGATGAGCGTTTTGTCGTGGACTTAAGAACTTGAGAAGGCTGAACTGCAGCAGCTGGATTAGGCATAGGCAAGTGCAGTTCCTCAAAAATATCAGCGGCTGTTTCGACCAACTTGGCGCCATTTTTAATGAGCTGATGACAGCCTCGCGCCAGCGGCGAATGGATCGAATCAGGAATGGCAAAAACCTCTCGCCCCAGTTCTGAGGCCATGCCGGCCGTAATCAAGGAGCCGCTTTTGTGGGCCGCTTGTACCACCAAGGTGCCGAGCGCTAAGGCCGCAACAATGCGATTACGCCGCGGAAATTGATGCGCCGCTGCGCCCGTATCTAGCGGCAACTCAGAGAGTAATAAACCTTGTGCTTTGATTTGGCGCGCCAATTGTAAATTCGAGCTCGGATAGATACGATTAATGCCCGTCCCCATCACTGCAATCGTACAGGTCTTATTGACGGTACTGGCTAAGGCACCTTGATGGGCGGCGGTATCTATCCCTTGCGCTAAACCACTGACCACACAGACACCATTAGAGGCTAAATACTGAGCAAAGTTACGGGCATTGGCCAATCCGCTCAGGCTGGCGTTACGGGTACCCACAATCGCTAATGAGGCTTGCTTGAGACTCTCAATTTGACCATCTGCATACAAGAGAATGGGCGGATCATGGCTTTGTAAAAGCGAGGGCGGATAGAGATCATCAGCCAATGTCAGCAGATAATGCTCAGGTTCCTCTAGCCAGGCCAAGGTCTTTGCAATCTGTGCCTCGATTTCAGGCTCAATCTCAGCATGCAAACGCTCGGCAATGGCTGGCGGCAGATGGCGAGCAAGCGCCTGGAGTGGGGCCTCAAACACTTGTTGCGGCAAGCCAAAAGTCGATAACAATTGCCGCGCCCGTACGGGGCCAACCCCAGGCTCTAGCGATAGGCGTAACCAACTGTGTAGTTCTTGAGAGTTCATAGACGATGGCAAAGGCATAAGCAAAAATTGATTGTACGACTTGCCCACAAAAAGCGTTGCACAAGCGGCTGTTTTTATCACTCCATCATCGCCTGTCACAGGGATTGCAAACGAGAGGCATAGAGGATTAAGGCGTAGTCATAAGTGGTTATAATAAGAAGATCACAGTTATTTCAGCAAATTTATACAATTTTATCGTTTACATTATGGCTTTATTACCCATTCTTAAATATCCACACCCAAACCTGCACGTCAAGGCTGACCCCGTCTCTGAAGTCACCCCAGAGATTGCACAAACAGCCAGTGATATGCTGGCAACTATGTACGAATCAAAAGGCATTGGCCTAGCGGCCACTCAGGTGGATATCCAACAGCGCTTATTTGTCATGGATATCTCCGAAGAAGGCAATGAGCCGCAGGTGTTTATCAATCCACAAATCACTTGGTTCAGTGAAGAACTCCAAGAATACGAGGAAGGCTGTTTATCCATCCCTGGCATTTACGATAAGGTGACACGTCCAGCCGCCATCAAAGGCCACGCCACAAACGAAAAAGGGGAACGCTTCGAGTTTGACTACGAAGGCCTCAAAGCGGTTTGTGTGCAGCATGAGATTGATCACCTAGACGGTGTCTTGTTTATTGATCATCTCTCTAAACTCAAACAAAACCGCATCAAAACCAAAATCAAAAAGGCCCAAAAAGAAGCCGCCAAAAACGCTGACTAAAACGGCTTTAAGCTTTAGTTCATCGGATCTTCGATTCAGGCTAGGGTGCCAAACCCTGGCTTTTTTAGTGTGAGCCGTTAGCGGCTCCATTTGCATAGTCACGCGCCCCAAAAAGCGCCGAACCCACCCTGATTTGGGTGGCGCCTTCCGCAATTGCTAACTCAAAATCGGCACTCATGCCCATAGAGAGCTCAGGCAGTGCGAGGCCCGTCGCTTGCCGACATTGCTCGGCCAATTGCGCTAAGCGTCTAAAGCAATCACGCACAATCGTCTGATCGGACGTGTTTTCGGCAACGGTCATAAAACCTTTGACCCGCAAACTGGGCACCTCTTGGAGTTGCCGCAAAAAATCTAGGACCTGCTCTGGCGCCATACCGCTTTTCGATTCCTCGCGGCTAGTTTTCACCTGAATCAAGGCCTCTAAAGTGCGATGATTTTTTTGTAAGTGTTTATCTAGAGCTTGCACTACTGACCAACGATCTAAGCTTTGGATTTCTGTGGCAAAACGCGCCACATATTTGGCTTTATTGGTTTGTAGTGGGCCGATCAGCACCCATTGCAAATGATTGACCCCTTGAGCAGTAAAGTACTCAGCCTTTTGTTTGAGCTCTTGAACGCGGTTTTCGGCAAAGCGTAGTTGCCCCATCTCGATGGCCGGCACAATAGCGCTCTCAGGAAAGGTCTTGCTGACGGGCAAAATCTGCACTGAATTGGGATCGCGGCCGACCTGTTCACAGACTTGAGCCACACGGCGATGTAAGGCTTGATAACGACTTGCAAAACTTGATTGAAGAGCTGGGTTTGTCATAAGAGTTTATTATTCGTACTTTAAACTAAGATGAAACCTCTATCTAGCGCCGCTGTCTAGGGAGTGACGGGTCGTGCATGGACTATACCTAATTGATAGCAAAAGGCATGCATGATATATAGATAAAAGGGTTTTGTATATAATAACTTTGTTTTCCTGATTGTAATTTTAAAAATGAACAAAAATCTTGATGATTTGATTCAACAACTGACACTTCAAGCCATCGCTGAGGATAGTTTTTTAGGCAAGAGCACTGATTTATTCAACACAGGTCGTATTTTTGGTGGTCAAATTTTAGGTCAAGCCCTGGCCGCCGCCCAACAAACGATAGACCCCGCCCGCCATGCTCATTCTTTACATGCTTATTTTGTAAGACCGGGCAATACCAAACTCCCGATTCAATTTGATGTCACCCGCAGCCGGGACGGCCGAAGTTTTTCAGTGCGTCACGTGACCGCTAGTCAAGAAAACAAAGTCATCTTCCAAATGAGCTGTAGCTTTCAACTACTCGAGGAGGGTTTAGAGCGTTTTGATGCGTGGCCCGATGAAGTGCTACCGCCTGAGCAATGCCTTGACTACCAAGACGCCATGGCGAAGTTATTCCATGGCCGTGACAAAGCAGAGTTTTTTGACCAACAAGCCTTTGAGGTACGCATGCCCTACGTCGATCGTATCCTAGAGCGTGCCCAAGATCGCTATACCATGGCTTGGTACAAAGCAGCCGGTCCCCTACCAAAAGATGATTTAGTCCAAAAAAGTCTGCTTGCGTACATTTCTGACTTTAATCTCTTATACAGCAGTGTCTATCGTAACGGTTTTTATCAACATGATGATAAATTCCAAATGGCCAGCCTGGATCATGCTATGTGGTTCCATCGCCCGATCGACCTTAACCAATGGCACTTATACGTTAACACCTCGACCACGACCATGGGCTCACGCAGCCTCTGTATGGGTCAGGTGTACTCCGAAGATGGCGTACTGATCGCCTCTACCGCCCAAGAAGGCCTCACACGTATTAATAATCGCAAGAAATAAATCCAAAATGCTCAATCTTATTGCTATTTTAGTCTTAATTCTTGTGAATGCGATTTTTGTGATGGCAGAAATCGCCATCGTCACCGCCAAGCGTATGCGCTTACAGCACGAAGCCGATCAAGGCAAACGCTCCGCCAAAGTGGCTCTGTCTCTCATCGACAATCCCACCAAGGCGCTCTCCACCACACAAATCGGTATTACACTGATTGGTATTTTTGTGGGGGCTATGGGCGAAGCCTCCCTCGTCAGCATGCTTCAGCCCTATGTGGAATCGATTCCAGGTTTAGCGAACTATGCCTATCAAATTTCCTTGTTTATCGTGGTCATGGGCATTACCTTTGTATCACTGATTATTGGTGAGCTCGTACCTAAGCGCATTGGCATGCAATATGCCGAACAAATCGCCGCCTTTTTTGCTATTCCCATGAAATGGCTCTCCACCATTGTGTCGCCATTTGTCTGGGTCTTATCGTTTACGACGGAATTAATCCTCAAGCTATTGCGCTTTAATCGTCACAATGGCGATGCCCTCACCGAAGAAGATATTAATAGTCTCCTCAAAGAAGGCGCCACAGCCGGCCTCTTTGAAAAAACCGAGCACGATATCGTAGCCCGCGCCCTAAGCCTTGATGATAAGCCCGTGGCTAGTATCATGACGCCCCGCAACGATATTCACTACATCGACCTCAAGGATTCCTTACAAGACAGCTTAACGCAAATCGCTGACAGTCCTTATTCGCGCTTTGTGGTCTGTGAAGATGATCTTGATAATGTGGTGGGCATTATTGATGCCGGAACCCTGTTTGAGCAACAAATTCGTGGTCAGCCCATCAATATTCGTGAGCTCACCCGCCCTGCCAAGTTCGTTCCAGAGACCATTAGTGCCATGGACTTATTGGAAACCTTACAACAGCAACGCTCCGAAATTGCTGTCGTCATTAATGAATACGGAGAGGTTGAGGGCGTATGTACGCTACGCGACATCCTCAAAGTCCTTGTCGGCTATACCATTCCACTCAACGAGGATCAAAGCTCGGACTTTGTCTATCGTGCGGATGGCAGTTGGTCCTTAGACGCTAGCATTGACTTTGATCGTTTTCGTGAAATTCTCGAGACAGATACCGAGTTTCCTGGCGAAGATGAAGACTATCACACCCTAGCAGGTTTTATCTTCCAAGAACTGGGTCATATCCCTGAACCGAAGGAGCATTTCACCTGGCAAGGCTATTATTTTGAGGTCTTGACCATGGATAAGCACCGCATCGACCGCGTCTTAGTGCGGGCTCCTCAAAGTAGTAAAGACATGATTGAAGAATCTGACGACTAAGCGCCAGGCCTCAGTCAACCCTGATGTTTCTTAACACCTAACAAAAAGCCCAAGTCATTAAGACTTGGGCTTTTTTGTGAAATTTGCGCCTGCAGATTAAAAAGTGCTCAAAAGCGTGAGAAACACTAAGCCCTTGCAAGACTCAACACTGTGTGTCGACACGCTGGCTCTGTAAAGCAAGGGCCTTAGACTGTCGCTGAATTGTTCTACAGCACAGCGAATTAATCAATGCTGAGATTATGGTACTTCATGCCTAGCGCGATATTGGCCTTGAAGAAGCCCTCTTTGCTGCCACAATCATAACGCGTCCCCTTATAGTTGTAGCCATACACTGGACGAGTTTTTTGCATGGCAGAGATCGCGTCAGTTAGTTGAATCTCATTGCCGGCACCTTTGCCAACATGGCGTAAATGCTCGAAAATCTCCGGTTCTAGCACATAGCGACCAACCACGGCTGTCGTAGAGGGCGCTTCTTCTGGTTTAGGTTTCTCGATGATTTGTTTGACTAAGGTGACACCCTCACCCTCGTCCTTGCCGGCGATAATGCCATACTTACCAGTATGTTCGCGTGGTACTTCTTGGGTGCCAAGCACACTGCCATTACGCGCATGAGCCACTTGGATGAGCTGCAAGGTCGCAGGGCTTTCGGAGTCGATCAAATCATCCGCTAAAAGCACCGCGAAAGGTTCATTACCGATGACTGGCTCAGCGCACAGTACCGCATGACCTAAACCCAATGGTGCATATTGGCGAATATAAATACAATTGACATTGCTAGGCAGAATATTTTGGACAGCCTCGAGTAGTTCTTGTTTGTTCTTTTGGGCAAGTTCTGCTTCTAGCTCTGGCATGCGATCGAAGTGATCCTCAATAGAGCGTTTGTGACGGCCAGTAATAAACACTAAGTCCGTAATACCGGCTTTGACAGCCTCTTCGACGGCATATTGGATTAATGGTTTATCGACCACAGGTAGCATTTCTTTGGGCATTGCTTTGGTAGCTGGCAAAAAACGCGTACCCAGACCAGCGACTGGAAAAACCGCTTTACGAATTGGGTTCATTGTATCTCTCTGAAGTCCTAAAAGAAGTAATAATCTTCTGATTGTACCCTAAAAAAATAGCGATACAAAAAAAAACGGCTTATACTTAGCTGTTAATAAACCCACTCAAATAGATTGCAAAATTAGTGTATGTCCAACGAAATTTTCTGTCGTACGCCTTTAGACAAAATGCCAGAATGGGCGCAATTCACGCAAGCGACCCAACAAGCCAATGTAAAAAGTGATCACCTACGCATTCTCAATGCGGCGGGTCTCAGCATTGATCTGAGTACGCAACGCCACTCTCAGGAATTGGATCAAGCTGGTGAAACCCTCTTACAGGCTCGCAATTTTACGCAAGCGCGCCAGGCGTTGTTTAACGGCACCAAAATCAATACGACTGAAAATCGCGCGGCCTGGCACACCATGCTCAGAGAGCCCCGTCCTCTACCAGAGGTGGCACACGAATATCGCCGCATGTTGGAATTTGTCCGTCGCACGGATAGTGAGCGACGTTGGCGTAATATTGTCCACATCGGTATTGGCGGAAGTGACTGGGGGGTGCGTTTACTCACGAGTGCCTTTGGCTATACTCATATGTGGCGTAACATCCGCTTTGTGGCCAATGTCGACGGCCATGCCATCGAGAGTGGTTTAGCGGGTCTTGACCCCAAAGAAACGCTCGTCGTCGTCGCCACCAAATCGTTTACTACCGCCGAGACCATGGCGAATGCCCAAAGAGCTCTAGACTGGCTCAAGGCGGGCAATGTCCGCAATCCTTTTAACCAAATTATTGGGATTACGGCCAATCCAGAAAACGCCCGCGCCTGGGGTATTCCTGATCATAATTTATTCCGCTTCTGGGATTGGGTCGGCGGTCGCTTTTCGCTGTGGTCATCGGTGGGCGTAGCGGCTGGCCTAACGGTCGGCACCCCTGTGTTAGCCGGTTTAATCAGTGGCGCGCATGCCATGGATCAACATTTTCTTAACGCACCATTTGCTGAAAACGCGCCAGTGCAATTAGCCTTGGCAGGCATTGGCAACCGCAGTGTCCTAGAGTACGGCTCTCACAATATCGCCGTCTATGACTCTCGCTTAAGTCAACTCGTACCGTATTTGCAACAACTCATCATGGAGTCCCTCGGTAAATCCGTCGATCACTATGGCGAGCCTATCAATGTGCCCACTGGCCCGGTGGTCTGGGGTATGCCCGGCACGGATGCCCAACATACCTTCTTCCAATGGTTACACCAAGGCAGTGACGGTGCGCCGATTGACTTTATTGTCTGTCAAGAAGCTGATCACCAATGGCCGTCTCACCACCGCAAATTATTGGCGCATTGCTTGGCACAGCGTCAAGCTTTGTGGACAGGCAAATCCATCGAAACGGCTTATCAAGAAAATCTTGCTGACGGTAAATCTGAAGCAGAGGCACGCTTATTAGCAAAACACCGTGCCTTGCCAGGCGGTCGACCTTCTACGCTGATCGTCATGCCGCGTCTGACCCCATTTGCACTAGGCGCACTATTGGCCCTCTACGAGCACAAAGTATTTGTACAAGGTCTTGTCTGGGGGCTCAATCCATTTGACCAATGGGGTGTCGAGTTAGGTAAACAGTTGGCCGGCAATATCGAAAAAGAAATTAACGGTGATAGCACCCAAGCCAAATTACACGACTCCTCAACGGCTCATTGGATCAATACCTTCAGAAATAATCACGCATCCTAATCAAAACCCCAGAAGTTTTGGGGGTTTGGCATGCCAGCTAGCGGCAAAGGATTAAAGTAATACTATCGCTGTCTTTTTGCGCTGATTTGTAGGGGTTTGATTTTGGCTTATTTATATCCAGTTTTATTAACCGTGCATATTTTCTGTGCCATTATGTTCGTCGGCACGGTATTTTTTGAAGTGTTAATTATGGGCGGCGCTCGTAAATACACGTCAGCTCGTCTCATGGATGCCATTGAGAGCGCTTTGTCGGCGCGCATCGTCAAAATCGTGCCGATCGCCGTCGTACTCTTATACTTAGCAGGGTTAGGTATGGTGGGCTTGCGCTTCCATACCCTACTTGCACAGCCCTTTGCTAGCGCATTTGCCTGTATGCTCTGGCTCAAGATCCTCTTGGCCGTCAGCGTATTTGCTCACTTTCTCATCGCCTTAATCAAACGCCGACGTGGCACACTCAGTGGTCATTTTTCTAAATGGTTGCACTGGAGCGTGTTTGCCCATGTGGTACTGATTGTCTTGATCGCTAAGTGGATGTTTTATATTTAGTCATGCCCGTTGTGCTGCGGCCCAAACTTGAGCCCAATTCGGTGCTAGTCTAGCGGCATGCTTGGCAGCCAACATCAAACTGGTCTCTCGAGCGATATTTTTGCCGGCGATATCAAAGGCGGTGCCGTGATCCACTGACACCCTGACGACGGGCAAGCCCACGGTAATATTGACGCCCTCATCACCATACACGGCCTTGAAAGGTCCATGCCCTTGATCGTGATAGCAGCAAACTAAGAACTTATAAGCTTTTTCTCGTACAGCCTTAGGCCACAGTACATCTCCCGGGATCGGCCCCAGTGTATGAATACCTTTGGCTTGAGCACGCGCAATGGCCGGTGCAATAATGTTGAGTTCCTCATCCCCAAATAGACCATTTTCACCGGCGTGAGGATTCAAACCCGCGACGGCGATGGTTTCTTGCTCACGGCCTAAGGCTCTTTGAAAGGCATAAATAAGCTCAAATAAACTATCAAAGCGTTGTGCAGTACAGTCCAACACCGCTTGACGCATAGGCACATGGGTGGTGGCATGGAACACATATATATCCTCCGCCGACAACACCAAAGAAAAATCCTTGACACCGAATTCATGCGCCAATAACTCGGTATGCCCTGGCCAATCATAGCCGCCCATGTGCATGGCTTCTTTATTCAGTGGCGCCGTCACTATTCCCGCAATTTGGCCTTGCCGCGCTAAGTCACAGGCGAGCATGACGGCCTGGGCCGACATCGCTCCCGCTTGCGCATTGAGTTGCCCCATGACGACATCATCTAGCGGTGTCGCGGCTTGTAAGACCTCAATAGTACCGATTTGGTTACGCACTTGCGCGGGCGTTTGTAGGGCTTGCACGCAAGCGCCATCATGACCAATTTGCTGAGCCGCCTTACGCATGCTAGCGACATCACCGATAACGACAAAGCGCGCGATTTGCCGCAGTTCGGGATGGTTAAGCAGCATGCGTGCGGTCACTTCGGGACCAATGCCCGCGGCATCACCCATGGTGACGCCTAATACTGGAAGAGCTGAAGACTGCATAAAAAAGATCAAGGGCCGCGAGGCCCTTGTATGAGTAAGTATTATTGAATGAAGAAGATAAAGAGTTTAATGACCATCGCGTTGGCTAAATCGACAAAGAAAGCCCCTACCATAGGCACTAAAAGATACGCTTTTGGAGAAGGGCCAAATCTATCGGTAATGACCTGCATATTGGCAATCGCGGTTGGCGTTGCACCCATACCAAAACCACAGTGACCAGCGGCTAAGACGGCCGAATCGTAATTCGAACCCATCACTTTAAAGGTCACATAGGTGGCAAACACCATCATGACCACGACTTGCACAGCCAAAATCACCAATACAGGTAAGGCCAAATCCGCTAATTCCCAAACACGTAAGCTGAGTAAGGCGATCGCTAAATATAAGGAAAGGGAGGCATTGCCAAAAACGTCGATGGCACGGTCGAACATATCAAAACTAAAGAGATGCGTCAGGACATTGCGTAACACTACCCCCGTCGCCAAGGCCCACACGAAGGTCGGCAATTCAATATAAGTGCCAGCGGTCACAGCGCTAAGAATATCGGCCACCGCCAAGCAGACCGCAAATAAGGTCAAGGTTTCAATCGCAGAAGAGGTGGTGATTAAGCGCATCTCATCACGACGGTTGAACATATCATCACTTTGACGATCACTACCATCATCTGTTCTGGCGTTTTTGGAGGTTCTAAAAAGAGATTGTCGGTTGGCGACTTTACCTAAGGCAAAGTTATCTTCCGTACTGGACACTTGTTCACGTTTGATTTTTTTGATCAAAAAACGCGCCACTGGACCGCCAATCAAACCACCACTGACTAAACCAAACGTCGCCGTTGCAATCCCTAGGGTCGTCGCGCCACTCACGCCCATTTTTTCAAAAATATCACCCCAGGCCGCTGCCGTACCGTGACCACCCGTGAGGGTCACAGAACCAGCCACCAAACCAATTAAGGGATCTAAACCCAACCCACTCGCCATGGCCACACCCACACCATCTTGAATCATGATGAAGAATGACACCACCACTAAGAAAATCACCAACGGCATACCACCCGCTTTGAGGCGTTTGAAGTCTGCTGCTAAACCGATGGAGGTAAAGAACATCAACATAAAGAAGGTTTGTAAGTCGGTATCAAAAGTAAACTTAAGTGCTAATGACTCAGAAGCACCAAACCAACTTGGCCACATTCTTAAAATAAAGATAATAATGGCGGCCACCAAACCACCCGCCACAGGCTCAGGAATATTAAAGTCAGATAAAAACTTAACTTTAGAAACTAACAAGCGTCCTAATATCAGAACAAATGTGGCAATAATCAGGGTATACACCCCGTTGAGCTCGAATTCCATAGACACCCCTATGTAAAATTAATACAACTTTTACAACTTGCTATCGTTGCTTACAATCACCAGAATTGTAGCACCATTCAATTGCAAGTTTTAATTTACTTGTCAGTCACACTAATATGATAAAAAGAGCACCGCAAATGTTAAAAAAATTGATCTAACTTAACACTATATGCAGGCTACTGACGGTAATTGACCGAGTTCACCTGGGTTTTACTAATAGTCAAAAGGAACTTGGCGTTTTAAGATGCAAGACATATTCTTGTTGTCTAACTTAATGATATTTTGTTCCAATGTCAGTGTCTGAATCGCATACAATTATTGGCATTAGTGGCTGCTCAACCGACAGCGATGATCACTATAGTCAAGTATCCAACACCATAGAGGCTGTTGAACGCGCTGGCGGCATTCCACTTATTTTGCCTCCCATTAATCCTGGCTTTGTACCGGCCTGGATTGATGTTATTGATGGTCTGATTATTGGCCATCGCATTGATGTCGATCCTTCCACCTATCAGGGTCAATATCAACCCGATTTACACAATAGCAACCCGACCCAAGACACGGTCGAAATCAAACTGATCCTAGCGTGTATCGAGCAACAAGTGCCTTTGCTATGTATCAGTCGGGGTTTGCATTTACTTAATCTGGCGCTGGGCGGCGATTTACGAATCTGTGAAGCCTATGGTAAACCTCAAACTCAAGCCAAAGCGGCGACGGCGTCTAATGGCACCCTGCCCTTACAATCAATCAAGATCAAAAAAGACTCTATTTTGTATTCGATTTTTGGGCATCATCATTTGCAGGTAAACTCTTCCCATCACCTGGCGCTTGACGGCCTGGGTCGTTGTCTCAATGCTACTGCTCGCAGTGCTGGTGGCATGATAGAAGCCGTGGAACTATTTAGCCACCCAGAAGTCCTGGCCGTACAATGGCAGGCAGACTTAATGGCGCGCCAAGATCAACGGCAACAAAACTTATTCGATTGGCTTGTCCAAAAAGCCTCGCAACGACGCCTCACCAAAGCACCTCGTAAATCTGCCTAAAAATATCTACCACATAGAGGTTTTTTAGGCATTGCATTGTGCTCCGATACGGATCGATCGATAGCCTTAATTATCCAGCGGCTTGACTTCGACAGGTAAATATTCTGATTTAAGAATGCCTTGTAGGGAATAATACGGTAATTTAAGCTCTATAATCCCATCAGCATAGGAGCCTAATGCATACGGGCCATAGGAAAAGACCATAGCGTCATGCCCAAAATAATAATTGTTGTTGTCATAGGCATCTGGATTATTTGACTCCACTTCTTCAGGCGTGAAACCACCAATTTGTGATCGATAATCTACAAAAGCTTCTCGTAAGAGCGCCTTGAGTTTGGGGCGTTGACCTGGAACGAGAACATCATCTAGATTTAGGCGTTTGTGCTGCTCGAGATCAAATACTGAATAACCCTTACCGTATATACCATGCGCACCGCCCGTATAACCACTCCATTGATGGACAAAAGTGGCAAGATTCTGGCGCTGATCAAGAAAACGCGCTTGGTTGACATACCAATAAGGGCCTCTACCCATCGCCGTGTAAGTTTTGTCTTTTTGCTGCTCACGAATTTCATCTTGTCTGAGCTCTTCCAACCATTCGACCTCAGATTGCAACCAATAAGCGGCCGTTTTGTAGGCAAGTTTATCGACCGATGACGCCTGTGAGTTCGTCTCAGTGTTCGACGCTGTCGTCTCTGCAGGATGATTTTCTGTGGTAGAGAGCTCTTCGTTATCAGGTAAAAATGGGACGGTCAGATCTTGTACTAACAAGCGATCCAACCATACTAAACCAGTTTTGTCGATGGCAATTCTTGCGGTTGCGCAATACATATTAGGGGTATCAGGACCCAATTTAAGTTTGTCGTGTCCTTTAATGCATTTTTTGTCGTCAACCACCATTTGTAATTTAGGTCGTAGCAAAGGAATATCTGATATTTGTGCTTGGCTTTGCTGGTTCTGCTCAACGTGGGCGCGGCTGACCGCTGTACTCGCTGTTTGCGGGTCTTTTTGGCAAGAAATTGATAAATTTCGACACCAAAAGCCTTGATTCTGGTGTGGGCCGGGGTGTTGATCGGCAGCACTGACGTTTTCTGGGCTGCAAGCACTCAGCATCCATAGACTAAAGAGGGCCGGTGACAAAATTTTGAGGGATGGCATATCGTTTCTCTGAAAAAATAATGACTTTTCTAAGGGATGTTTGGGATTAGAACTCGCGCCAATTAGTGTAGTTTGGAGCCTCTACAAATTATAAGCCAACCTGAGTGGCTAAGCACTGAGGTTGGCTCTAACTAGGTATGAGGATGGTATTCCACTAAGCTGAGCAACTGCCGCAGCTAACGCAATTACTTGTAGCTTAGTCGAATTGATTCATGGTATTGTCCTTACCCCCGGCTTTGAGTGCTGCTTCGCCAGCAAAGTAGTCTTTGTGGTGGTCGCCAATATCAGAGCCCGCCATATTTTGGTGTTTGACGGTCGCAATACCATTACGGATCTCACGGCGCTGAACACCCGTCACATACGTGAGCATGCCTTCCTTATCGAAGTAACCCTTGGCTAAATCATCCATGGACAAGGCCGTGGTGTGATAGGTCGGTAAGGTAATGAGATGATGGAAGATGCCAGCACGTGCGGAGGCATCGGCTTGGAAGGATTGGATGCGTTTATCGGCCTCTTTGCCAAGCTCGGTATCATCGTAATCCGCACTCATCAACTTACTACGATCATAAGCTGAGAGATCTTTGCCCTCGTCATGCCATGCATCATAGACTTGTTGACGGAAATTAAGCGTCCAGTTGAAAGATGGACTATTGTTATAGACTAATTTGGCTGTCGGCACCTGTTCGCGAATGCGATCAACCATACTTGCAATTTGCTCGACGTGAGGCTTTTCGGTCTCGATCCACAATAAGTCCGCGCCGTTTTGTAGGAAGTGCACACAATCCATCACCACTCGATCGACGCCACTGCCTTTTTTGAATTGGAAAAGACCACTGCTGAGCTTAGTAGGACGAATCAATTTACCCCCGGTGCGCACCACGACTTCACCATTTTTGATGTCGTTAAGGTCTTGAACCTCGTCGCCTTCAAGAAAACTATTGTAGCGATCACCAATATCCCCCTCCTCACGTGAGACCGCAATTTGCTTGGTTAAACCAGCTCCTAGCGAGTCAGTCCGTGCCACAATGACCCCATCATCAACGCCTAACTCAAGGAAGGCATAACGGACGGCGTTAATCTTGGCGATGAAATCATCAAGAGGCACGGTGACTTTACCGTCTTGGTGACCACATTGCTTTTCGTCAGCCACTTGGTTCTCGATTTGGATAGCACAAGCGCCTGCCTCTATCATACGTTTAGCCAATAAATAGGTCGCCTCGACATTACCATAACCCGCATCAATATCGGCAATCATCGGTACAACATGTGTTTCAAAATTGTCGATCTGCTCTTGAATTTGCTTGATCTGAGCTTGATCGCCGGATTCTTTGGCCTTGTCGAGTGCGGTAAAGAGTAAATCAAGCTCACGCGCATCGGCTTGCTTAAGGAAGGTGTAGATCTCTTCGATGAGTTTGTTGACCGCTGTTTTTTCGTGCATAGATTGGTCTGGTAAAGGCCCAAACTCAGAGCGTAGACCAGCCACCATCCAACCTGATAAATAAATATAACGCTTCTTGGTGGTTTGGAAGTGTTTTTTGATGGAGATGAGCTTTTGTTGGGCGACGAAACCATGCCAACATCCCAAAGATTGGGTGTATTTGCTCGGATCTTGATCGTATTCGGCGATATCCTTGCGCATAATGGCAGCACAGTATTTGGCAATATCTACCCCACTTTTGAAGCGATTCTGCAGGCGCATACGGGCTACATAGTCTGGATTGATAGCATGCCAACTCTCTCCTGCTTGTTTGATCGTCTGTTGCGCTTGTTCAATGTTTTCGTTGTATGTCGTCATAGTAAGACTCCTAATCGAGGAAAAAGAAATGGTTAATAGCGTGGCCTAACACTACTTGTCTAGAGTCAGGCAGCCATACAGCACTGCTTAAGACATTGCCACGGTGAACATCACTGTTAAGCACAAATTAGCACGGGAGGTTAGCTTTGAATATTAGCAGTAACACTTATATAAGATATAAGATATATGACTTGCGCGTAGACTTATCGCAGGTCATCGGCTAATCCTAGTATAAGTCCGTAATTTCAAGGATTTAGCCACACGAAGATGGGAGTACACGTATATTGATCTATATAGAAAATATATAGCGAAATGCACAAGGAGACTATCATGGCAATCACTCATCACTCGACATCCAAGACCATTGCTGTAGCCATCCTGACGGGCTTTAATAAGCACTATTTTATTTTTCGCTCCTACTCCAAACGTGCCAAAAATAAATTCGAAGAGGCCGATTGGCTAGGTGTGCAGGCACTCGTGGCCGACAGGGTGCGCTGCTATGACGATAGGGTGGATGAATGCGTCACTTGGTTACATGAACATTACCCCCAGCAAATTTTGGATGAAACACTCTGGAAAAGCATCAAAACCGATTTTATTGCGCTACTTACCAATCATAAACAACCCGAATTGGCCGAAACGTTTTTTAACTCTGTTTCAACGCGCATGTTGGATCGTAGTTACTACAAAAATCAATATATTTTTGTACGCCCTGCCATTGCCACCGAATACATAGAATCCGATGAGGACAGCACCTTCAAGCCGTTTTACCCTGACAATAACGACTTAAGTCCTTGCGTGCGTAATATGTTGCTGCATTTTAATTGGCGCGTGCCATTTACGGATATTGACAAAGATGTCACGAATATCATGTCGACCATCCAAAAAGAGATGGGACCATGGCCTTTCGATGAGTTCAATCTGCATATTCAGATGTTGCAATCGGCGTTTTATCGCAATAAATGTGCTTACATACTCGGCCAAATTATCAATGGCAATGAATCTTATCCATTTGCCATTGCTGTGGTACACGACAAGAAAGGCGGGCTCAAGGTCGATGCGGCCTTGCTGAATGCGCGCTCTATTGCTGTCTTATTCTCTTTTGCTCGGGCCTATTTTTTGGTAGAAATGGAGGTCCCCTCAAATTACGTCAATTTCTTGCGGGCTATGCTGCCGATGCGCAGCAAAATCGATCTCTACAATATGTTGGGCTTACAAAAACAGGGCAAAAATATTTTTTGGCGCGATTTCTTGCAGCATTTACATTATTCAGAAGATAAATTTATCCTCGCCCCTGGCATCAAAGGGTTAGTCATGTCTGTCTTCATGTTGCCCTCGTTTCCCTATGTTTTTAAAGTGATCAAGGATAAATTTGGCCCCAATAAGGATTTTGACCGCGATTATGTTCGTGGCAAATACCTTCTCGTCAAAAAACATGATCGGGTTGGTCGCATGGCCGATACGCTGGAGTTCTCAAAAGTCGCTATCCCGCGCGATCGTTGCACCGATGAAATGCTCAATGAGTTACGCGAGTTTGCGCCTTCTATGCTCGAGGAAAATGATGACTACATTATTATCAAGCACTGCTATATAGAACGACGCCTCAAGCCACTCAATATTTTCTTACCCAAAGCCAATGCTGAACAGCGCCGCGACGCTATTATCGATTATGGGCAAGCACTCAAGGATCTGGCCGCCGCGAATATTTTCCCTGGCGATATGCTGTTTAAAAACTTCGGTATAACACGCTTTGGTCGGGTGATTTTTTATGACTATGACGAAATTGAATACATGACGAGCTGTAATTTCCGACGTATCCCACCTGCCCCCTATCCCGAAATGGAGCTCTCGGGAGAGGTTTGGTATCCCGTCAACAAAAACGATGTCTTCCCAGAAGAATTTGGCACTTTTTTATTGACGGATCCAGAGGTGCGCGAGGTGTTTATGGCACACCATGCAGAACTATTAACACCAGAATTTTGGCAGGAAAAAAAAGACCATATAGAAGCAGGTTTACTCGATGATTTTTATCCATACCCAGACTCGGCTCGTTTTGAAATCGATGGTGATCCTAATTACCTGAGGGAAGGTGCAGACGCCTAGCACATTGGCACAGGCGTATGGCGCTTTTACGTAAGTCCCAGGCACAGACAAACGCCCCAAGACCACAAGAGTCTGGGGCGTTTGTGTTATGGATCACTACTATATAGGGAAACTAAAGGCACCCTAGGAGTCTAGATTGAGAATCTCAGGTGCTGAGTCTTACACTCAAGAGAATCAAGAGGATAAGGCCTGCTTTTTAGCAATTTGGCGCCAGTGATGTAATAAGGGCTCGGTATAGCCTGAAGGCTGCTCCTGGCCCTTGTAAATCAAGTCGCAAGCCGCGCGGAAGGCCGGTGATTGCTCAAAGCGACCGACCATAGGTACATAATGGGCATCGCCTTGGTTTTGGGCATCGACCACTGCCGCCATTCGTTCAAGCGTGGCTTGCACTTGCTCTTTAGTGACGACACCATGCACTAACCAATTGCAAATATGCTGACTGGAGATACGGAGGGTGGCGCGATCTTCCATGAGGCCGATATTGTTAATATCGGGCACCTTGGAGCAGCCAACGCCCTGCTCGACCCAACGCACTACGTATCCTAATAGGCTTTGGCAATTATTATCGAGTTCATGTTGAATGGCCTTAGCCTCCCAATCGGTATGCGCTGCTAAAGGCGGCACAAGAATTTCATCCACATAATTATGGGTGTCATCGAGTAACTGTTTTTGGACCTCAAACACATTGACTTGATGGTAGTGAATCGCATGCAACGTCGCGCCCGTAGGTGAAGGAACCCAAGCGGTATTGGCACCCGATTTAGGGTGCGCAATTTTTTCGGTGAGCATTTTGTGCATGAGATCAGGCATAGCCCACATCCCCTTACCGATTTGAGCACGACCAATAAGTCCACACAGTACCCCCGTCTGGACGTTATTTTTTTCGTAGGCGGGAAACCAGGTAGTGTTTTTGATGTCATTTTTGGGGACCACAGCACCACCACTCATAATGGTATGGATTTCGTCGCCCGTGCGATCCAAGAACCCCGTATTAATAAAGACCAGGCGATCTTTAGCTTGGAGAATGCAAGCCCGCAAATTAATGGAGGTTCGACGCTCCTCATCCATTAAGCCCATTTTGAGGGTGTTGGCGGGTAGTTGAGTCAGTTGCTCAGCGGCCGTAAATAACTCATTGGCAAAAGCAACTTCGGCAGGACCGTGCATTTTGGGTTTGACAATATACACACTACCGGCACGGCTGTTTTTGTTGTCTTGGCGATTAAGGTCAAAAGGCGCAATCAAAGCCGTGACGACAGCATCCATAATGCCCTCATAGACCTCGTCACCATTTTGGTCGAGAATGGCAGGATTAGTCATCAAGTGACCGACATTTCGCACTAGCATGAGGGAGCGCCCGCCTAACACAATGGTCTTTTTGCCATTGGCGGCTGTATATTCACGATCTGGATTCATACGACGGATGAACGTCTTGCCATTTTTGCTGACTTCTTCGGTGAGATCACCGCGCATTAAGCCCAGCCAGTTTTTGTAGGCGAGGGTTTTGTCTTCACCATCGACGGCGGCCACCGAGTCTTCCATATCCATGATGGTCGATAGCGCCGCTTCTAGGATAATGTCTTTGATATGGGCAGGATCCTGTTGACCGATGCGATCCTGAGCATCAATTTGCACATCGATATGTAAACCATTATGCAAGAACAATAAGGAGCTTGGCGCCTGTGCCTCTCCCTGATAACCGATGAATAGTTCGGGATTCACTAAAGTCACGCTTTGACCATTCTGTAAGGTGACCTGTAAACGCCCGTCTTGGACCTGATACTGCTTAGCGTCTTGATGACTAGCGCCTTGTAAAGGCAGACTTTGGTCTAAAAATTCTCTGCCAAAGGCAATCACAGCGTCGCCGCGTTTCGCATTGTAACTCTCACCCGGTGCTAGCTCGCCACTTTGGTCGATGGCATCGGTGCCGTATAAAGCATCATATAAAGAACCCCAACGGGCATTACAAGCATTAATCGCATAACGTGCATTCAGAATAGGTACCACTAATTGCGGCCCCGCTTGCTCAGCAAATTCACGATCTACATGGCTAGGATTGATGGTAAACGGCTCTGGCTCTGGTTCAAGGTAGCCAATGTCTTGCAAAAATTTCTTGTAGGCATCTTGGTCTTGCACCGGGCCTGGATGCTGCTGGTGCCACGCGCTAAGTTGCGCTTGGAACTCATCTCTTTTTTGTAGTAATTGTTTGTTCTTAGGGCCTAACTCTTTAATAATCTTGGCAAAACCAGGCCAGAAGTCGGCGCTTTTGACCGTTGGATGCTGCGCTAAAACTTGACTTTCTAAAAAATCATAAAGCACTTTGTCTACCTGTAGACCAGAGGTTTCGATCCGCTCTGTCATGCTTGTCTCCTCAAAATGATAATGAATAGGTGATTGTTCGGCGGCTAGTGGCTGAAAAAACAGCTTAGCCACAAAACCTCTCTGGCTTTGCGGCTAAGTTCAGCGTTTATTTAGGATTATGGCCTTGATTGGCTTTTTCTCTGAGTGTTTTACGCAGAATCTTACCTACCGCCGTTTTTGGTAATTCGTCCAAGAACTCAATATCTTTAGGCACCTTGTAACCAGTTAAGCGCTCACGACAATAGGCGATGATTTCTTCTTTGGTAAGGCTAGGATCCTTGGCCGTGACATAGAGTTTAATGGTTTCGCCAGAGACAGGATGGTCAACCCCTACGGCGGCTACTTCTGAGACTTTAGGGTGCGATACCACGACGCCCTCAACCTCGTTGGGATAGACATTAAAGCCAGAGACAACAATCATGTCTTTTTGGCGATCGACAATATAGAACTTGCCCTGCTCGTCCATATAACCCAAATCACCGCTCCTAAAGAAACCATCCTCGTAGATGACTTTGGCGGTTTCCTCTGGGCGATTCCAGTAACCCCGCATCACTTGCGGACCCTTGATGCACAGCTCGCCAACTTCGTGAATAGGTAGGTCCTTGCCTTCGGTATTGCGGATGACGATATCGGTCGAAGGCACCGGCATACCGATAGATCCCGTGAAGTGATCATTATTGATATCTTCGACCGTCGCCAACGGTGAGGTCTCTGTAAGGCCATACCCCTGGGTGATCACCTTGCCAGTCTTTTCTTGCCAACGATCTGCAATGGATTTTTGGATGGCATCGCCACCCCCAATACAAAACAGGAACTGACTGAAATCCACCTCTGGAAACTCAGGATGCTGCATTAAACCGTTATAGAGCGTGTTGACGCCCGTCATATTGGTCATGCCGTAGTCCTTAATTTGAGCAATAAAGCTATCCATATTACGAGGATCGGCAATTAGTAAATTACGACCGCCCATGTACACCATACTAAAGAAATTAGCGGTTAAGGCAAAAATATGATAGAGCGGAATCGCTGTGACACAGCGCAGTTCAATGGTAGATAGGTCGATGTTTATGACCGCTTCTACCTGTTTGACGTTACTGAGAATATTGAAATGCGTCAGAATGGCGCCTTTAGAGAGCCCCGTCGTGCCGCCCGTATATTGCAAGAACGCGATATCCTCTTGTGTGACCTCTACCGGTTTAAAGCCAGCCTCTTGACCCTTTTGGAGCGCCTCTTTGTAAGTGATAAAGCCCGGGAAGGATTGTAAATAAGAACCGAATTGCTCGAGCACATCAACACCACCAGTAACCATGAGTGAAGCTTGTTTGGCCTTGTGGACGATTTCAGGATTGAGGCTAGGTTTACCAAACACATCACCGAGACTGGTGACAATCACATGCTTAATGTCGGGTAGTTTGTCTATGCACTTCAGTAAGGTTTCAAAAAAGACATCGGGTAGGATAATGGCCTTGGCACCGGAATCCTTGAGTTGATGGTGTAATTCATAAGAAGTATAGAGGGGATTACAATTAACCACCGTCGCGCCACAACGCATAATGCCGAGCACAGTAATCGGGTATTGAATGAGATTAGGTAGCATCACGGCCACGCGATCACCTTTTGTAATGCCCTGGCTCTGTAAGTAAGCCGCAAACTTGGTACTCTCTGCGCCAAATTCCTGGTAAGACAAAGGTAGTTGTGAACCAATAAAGGCCGTGCGGTCAGCAAATTTCTGGATGCTAGCGTCACACATGTCGACCAAGGATTGATGCTCTAGTGCAGAGATTTCTGCAGGAATACCACTAGGATAATGCTCCAACCAAATTTTCTTACTCATCAAAGCCTCCTTTAACTCTCTGAATGATGTGGAAATGTTGTTTGTTATTTTTTGGAACTGGATAGTGTCTAGTTCATCTTTTATAGCACATCGTTTTTAGTGCAGTAACGATGAAAAACCCTAACAGCTCGGCACTGTTAGGGGTTTTTCGCTAAGCGTTACGCTGCATTAGGCGAGGTTGAAATCAGCGGTTGAGAATTTTAAAATGCACCGACGTAAAAGCCCACGAGGCCAGGGGCTTATTGAGGTGACTGGCGTGTTGATGACTGTGCTGACAGCCCCAGTTGTTGCTCTAGGTCACGATAAAAATCATTATAGGTTGAGGCACCATTTGGTAATTCACCGCGGTTATTGGTATAAGGACCATTTAGATCCTCTAACACAGATGTACCCGGATCACCTGCTTTGAAGCGACTCGCATCCAAATGCACTTGCGTCTGACCATCGGCCAGGCTGCGAGTATAGAGTTTCCAATAATCAAAGCCGCGACTCCCCCATAAATAATAGCCATCATCCCAAGCATGTCGAACTGTAAGATTGCCTTGATGAATACTTGCTTTGTAGCCCTCTGGGTAGCGGTGATCAAAGACTTGTTTGGCGGCCGTTAAGATCGTTGCTTGATCGTAAGCATAGGTCCGATTGGAGACGCGCTGATAGTCTTGGTCGCTAAGGCTAGTGCAAGCAACTAAGGAAGCCAATAAGGCGCTTATGGTGAATTTTCTGAAGATAATCATAATAAACTAAGATTGCGATGAGGAATGAGTGGTATTGGCCGCTGCCTGGCTATTTTCGTCTGTATTTGGCTTAAGATCCATGTGATCACCCTCACTGACTCGATTACCCACTTGAATGAGTTTGCGTAAGATAAAAGAAAAAACAATCAAGAAAATTACAAATACAGCGCAAACAATAATGGCAATCGTCCACATGTGCTGACCTCCATAAAACCGAATACATTTAACTTTATTATAAATATTTACTAGTGCTTTTTATAGGAATAGCCCTTGTTGTCTGCGGTATTTATTGCCAACGCCCCCTTCACTTAATAGGCAGTCTGGCATTACAGAGACTCGCTTAACCTAGATAAATAAAAACCCAAGCACGCATTGCGTACTTGGGTGAATGAATGACAGTGCTCTACAACTCGTCTAATGAGCGCCTAGGCTTGCGCAATGGCCGCGTCGAGCACTTTAAGGGCCTTTTGTAATTCTTCGCGAGAAATAATCAATGGTGGCGCTACATGAATACGATTCTCTGCTACTAAAGGCAAGACCCCTTGTTGGTAACAATAGTCCTTGATTTTGTTCATGCGTTCTGCAGGCAGTTTTTGTTTGCTTTGTTTGTCGGCCACAAACTCAATCGCCCAAAATAGGCCAAGTCCACGAACTTCACCGATAATATCATGCTTTGCCGCCAACGCTTGGAGGCTAGGAGCGAGCACCTCTGTGCCCAACTGGGCGGCATTTTCGACAACTTGGTGCTTTTCCATGGCTTCTATGTTTGCCGTAATCGCCGCCATGGCCAAAGGGTGACCAGAGTAAGTTAGCCCACCCGGATAGAATTTGTCTGCGAAATATTGCGTGAACTTCTCGGACATAATGACGCCACCGCCAGGCACATATCCACCGTTGACGCCTTTAGCAAAGGTAATTAAATCGGGCGTCACATCAAAATGCTCAAGGGTAAGCCATTTGCCGGTACGCCCAAAGCCTACCATGACCTCGTCCATAATAAACATGATGTCAAATTCGTCGCATAGCGCTTTGACACCCTTCATATAGTCTTGTGGTGGTCGAATGACGCCATAAGAACCCGGCATACTTTCGAGCAAAATGCAGGCAATCGTTTGTGGCCCCTCGGATTCAATCACACGACGCAGATACCTGAGGGCACTCTCGCACTCCTGCTCGTCGCTGGTGGCGCCAAAGGCTGAGCGATAGGTATACGTGCTAAAAAAGTGCACATGGTGCAAGGCATATTCGTTTGGAAAACGGCGGTTATCTCCCGTCGCTTGAATGGCCGCGCCCGTATTGCCGTGATAGGAATAATACGAAGATAGTACCTTATGGCGACCTGTGTAGAGGCGACACATGCGAATAGCATTTTCGATCGCATCGGCTCCGGCATTAGTGAAGAATACTTTGTTAAAGCCTTGTGGGGCATGTCGTAACACTGCTTGTGCAGCTTCAGCACGGGCCTGATCAGCATAAGATGGGGAAATCGTGATTAACTGCTCAGCTTGTTTGATGATTTTTTGTAGGACCTCAGGGTGTTGATAACCCATATTGGTATTGACCAGTTGGCTAGAGATATCGAGGTATTGTTTGCCCTCGAAGTCCTCTAGATAACAGCCATGTCCCGTCTTAAAAGCCAGCGGTTTAAATTGATCTTGTACCACCCAACCATGAAACACATGCTCTAGATTGGCTTGCACTACGGCTTGATTGCTGCTTGCTGCTGTTGCCATGACATCTCCTTTTTTGTGTAAGTATTCTTCTTATAGTAAAGCTATTTAGAGTGACTTGATATGAGCGTTTTTATTTAGAAAGGTACATCATCTTCTGGCATATCGGCGCTGGTTACATCGGGTACACCGGTTCTGTTGTTACTACGCTGATTATTACGATTAGACGTATTGTCAAAACCGCCATCATTGTATGATGAACCAGATGAATAATCGTCATAGTTTGGCGCCGAAAAATCCGCGCTACTATCGCGACTACCACCTAGCATTTGCATTTGTTCGGCAACGATTTCTGTGGTCCAACGATCCGCGCCATCACGGTCTTGCCATTTGCGCGTTTGTAGACGACCCTCAATATAGACAGGTCGACCTTTTTTGAGGTATTGGCCTGCAATTTCGGCAAGGCGGCGGAACATAACGACGCGATGCCACTCGGTATTTTCGCGGTTTTCACCACTGTTACGATCCTTCCAATTGAAACTAGTAGCGATACTTAACGTGCATACGGCAGCACCATCTGGGGTGTAACGCATCTCTGGGTCACGACCTAGGTTGCCCACTAAAATGACTTTATTGACTGAGGCCATAATTTATATCCTAAAAATTAATCTGTAATGATTGCTATTGTAAATAGTTTAACAAGCAAATGGGTCTCGATCACCCATATAGCGCTTTGCGATTGCCACGCTGTTATTATGCAAAAAAATGACGTAAGCAAACTACAGAGCGGGCGTTTTTGTCCAGGCAGAATTAGAGGCAGACCTTAGGAATTCACTACATTTTTGATATTGAAAGCGATAATAAACCATAGCAACGCTACGACAGCGGCTAAGCCAAACACGTAATGCACCTCAAAGCGAGCCGCCATCAGGCCGCCCATGGCACCGCCTGCGGCCACCCCTAAGGCTTGCGCCATATTAAAAAAGCCTAAGGCCAGCCCTTTGTGTTCAGGTGGGCAGGCACGGGACACCATAGACGGTTGCAAAGCCTCTAAGACGTTAAAGGCCACAAAATACAAGACTAAACAGACGATAAGAGCGCTTAAGTGCTGACTAAAGAAAGGCATCAGCGCCAATACCACGATGAGTAAAGCAACGCTGCCTAATAAGCCTTGACGATGCAAGTAGCGCGTTTCTATGAAAAAGATAACCGGCACCATCAAGATAAAGGCCAGTAGCATGACGGGTAAATAGATTTTCCATAAATCACCCGTACCTAAATGACTCAAGTGCGTGATGATACTAGGCAGCACCACAAACATAGCCATCATGCCAAAATGCAAACTGAACACCCCCATATTGAGGCGAAGCAAATTAGTATTTTTTAGCACCTCTGCGGCTTTAGTATTGCCCATGGCTCGCCCCTGTATAGCTTGGCTTGGCACACGAAAGGCGGCGATTAATAAGCAAATGACACCAATCCCACTAATGGCCCAAAACAGTCCTGTTAGGCCTGCCCAACGCACAATCAGTGGTGATAAAACCAGCGAAGCCGCAAAGGAGATACCAATTGAGACCCCCGCCATGGCCATGACTCGAGAACGCACTTCTGGACGGGTGCTATCGGCAATCCAAGCGGTAATAGCGGCCGAGACCGCACCAAAACCCTGAATGGCTCGACCCACAATGACCCAATGAACACTGGCACTCAAGGCACAAATAACCCCACCCACAATAAATAACAACATGCCAATCACCACAATGGCTTTGCGACCAAAGCGATCTGAGGCCATGCCCATAGGGATTTGCATAATGGCTTGGGTTAAACCATAGGCGCCAATAGCCAGTCCAATCAGGAAAGGATCTTGCCCACCTCTTAAGATATGAGCCGCTTCTGCAAACACAGGGGTCAATAAAAACAACCCCAACATACGCACGGCAAAAAGAAATGCCAGACTTAACCCTGCCTGACGTTCCTGTGTCGTCAGTTTGAGGCGCGGTTTTCGGGAAGAGCGAGAAGCAGATTGTGAATCTTGGTGAACATGAGTAGCCATAATCAAACAGTAAAAACGACTTTAGATGACGTGCCTTTGTATAAATTGGATTCAGACGCCAAGTAAGTTATAGTTATAGATTGGTTGTTATTTATTATACTATGTCGGCAATTTTTCTTAGCGGCCGAGTCTTTTGCCAAGCCACACCTGAGACGTGTGGATCTGGTGCTAGGGCGGTGGTAGGCGCTCGCTTGCCGTCTTAGGTGCATAGTCTCTTAAGATTCTACTATTAAGGTTCTGGGATGAGCTTTAGGGGCTTTAGGGGCTTTATGACTAGAAGATTTGGGGTATAAGAGGTTAAGGGTTTAAGGTTAAAGGCTTCACAGTTGAACTCGCTACGTCCAGCTTGAGGCGAGTCGCTTTGAGGACTGACCGTATAACCGTAGCACATGGGTTCGCTTCCAACACGCTAAAGTAAGTCACCGAGTCGACGAATTGTATTGTTTTTACCCCTATGCCAAGTTCACCTTAAGCGGTCTCACAGAAGGGCCCTATGACACCTATGAGCTTACACCTGATACCAAAGATCTAAATGTGGCAAATATCCATAGAGCGTTACAAACAGCGTAGGCGTTTAGCTTACACGGAGCAAACCTCATCCTAAGATCATCGACCTATTTCTAAAAGAGTCACCTTTTATGCAATCGAGTTCTGTTAAGCCGCCTCGCAAAGATATTATTCATATCCAAAATGCCCGTACGCATAATCTCAAAAACATCACTTTGGATTTACCACGGCAACAATTAGTGGTCATCACAGGCAAATCGGGTTCCGGCAAATCCTCACTGGCATTTGACACCCTTTACGCCGAAGGGCAGCGTCGCTATGTGGAGAGTCTGTCGACCTATGCACGGCAGTTTTTGCAACTCATGGACAAACCCGATGTCGACCTGATCGAAGGCCTTTCTCCGGCCATCGCCATCGAACAAAAAACGGCGGGTCGCAACCCACGCTCGACTGTCGGTACCACCACCGAGATCCATGATTACCTCCGTTTACTCTATGCACGAGCGGGTACGCCTTATTGCCCGATTCATCATGAACCACTCCAGGCCTTTAGTATTTCACAGATTGTCGATGCCGTGATGGCCATGCCCGAGCAAAGCAAATTAATGCTACTGGCTCCTATCCCCTTAGAAACGCCCGCAGCACTACCAAGCGTCATCGATGATTTACAAGCCCAAGGGTTTATTCGCATTCGTCTCAATCAAGAAGTCATAGAGCTGGATCAAGCGATGCATAGGGTCTTCTCAGATACTGATTGTGAACATTTAGAAGTCGTTGTCGACCGCTTAAAAGTCCGTGCTGATAATCAACAACGTCTGGCCGATAGCCTCGAGACAGCGGTACAAATCGGCCATGGTCGCGTCAAAGTCCTCGATCTCGATCATGACAAGCTCTTAAGCTTTTCGACCCTACCCGCCTGTGCGCATTGTGATTATCACATTCCCAATATGGAGCCACGGCTCTTTAGTTTTAATAATCCCATGGGCGCTTGTGAATGCTGTGGTGGGATGGGCGAAGTCGAGGTATTTGATCCCCAAAAAGTCGTAGCCTTTCCTGAGCTGAGCTTGGTCGATGGTGCAATCAAAGGTTGGGATCGGCGCAATCTCTTTAGCTTAAAGCTGCTCAATAGCTTAGCGGTGCATTATGACTTTGACATAGAGGCGCCGTTTGAACGCCTTCCCAAAACCATTCAAGACATTATTTTGTACGGTTCAGGCACTGAAGAAATCGATTTTTTATACCTCAATAACAAAGGCTCAAGCACACTTAAGCGTCATACCTTTGAAGGCATTATTCCGAATTACGAACGGCGTTGGCAGGATACCGATAATCAAGCCGTCAAAGAAGAACTCAGTCGCTATCGTACCACTATTGAGTGCCCTGAGTGCCACGGCGCCCGCTTGCGTGAGGCCGCGCGCCATGTGTTTATTGGTCAAGCACCGCGCCAGGATGGAGGCCAGGGCTTGGCAATCTATGAGGTTGAGGCGCTGCCTTTAAATGAAGCCTTAGACTGGTTTGAAAACCTTGAGTTAAGTGCGGCAAAGCAAACCATTGCCATGCCGATTCTTCGCGAAATTATGAGTCGTCTCGCTTTTTTAAACAACGTCGGTCTCAAGTATTTATCATTAGATCGACGCACCAATACCATCTCGGGAGGTGAAGCACAACGCATCCGACTGGCAGGTCAGATTGGTTCGGGACTAAGCGGCGTCATGTATGTGTTGGATGAGCCTTCTATCGGGCTTCATCAACGCGATAACGATCGCCTGATTCAAACCTTGTGCCAATTACGCGATATTGGTAATAGTGTCATTGTGGTAGAACATGATGAGGATATGATCAAAGCCGCCAATTATGTGGTGGACATGGGGCCAGGTGCTGGTGAGCATGGTGGTCAAATCATTGCACAGGGTTCACCCACAGAAGTTATGCAAAACAGCCAGTCCTTAACGGGTGCCTATCTAAAAGGCGACTTGCAAATCCTGCAAAAGCAACATCGTCCTGTTGACGCCGATGCCGTACCCTGGCTCCAGTTAAGTGGCTGTAGCGGTCACAATCTCAAACATGTCGATCTCTCACTGCCGCTACAACGTTTAGTCTGTGTCACGGGCGTTTCAGGATCTGGTAAATCGACCTTAATTAATGATACTTTGGCGGCCCTTCTCGCTCGCGAACTCAATCGCGCTAAGCTCACCCCCGCCCCTTTTAAACAAATTCAAGGCTTAGAGGCTCTGGATAAAATTATCAACGTTGATCAAAGCCCTATTGGTCGCACACCGCGTAGCAATCCTGCCACCTATACAGGCATGTTTACGCCTATTCGTGAGCTTTTTGCTAGCACGGCCGAAGCCCGCGCTCGCGGCTACGATTCGCGACGTTTTTCTTTTAATGTCAAAGGTGGGCGCTGTGAGCACTGCCAAGGTGACGGTGTCATCAAAGTGGAAATGCATTTCTTACCCGATGTCTATGTCCCTTGCGACGTCTGTCATGGCAAACGCTATAACCGCGAGACCTTAGAGATTCGCTATCGAGGACTAAACATCAGTGAAGTCTTGGAGCTCACTGTCGAAGAAGCTCTGCCGTATTTCGATGCCGTGCCCGCAATAGAGAAAAAACTACAAACCTTGATGGATGTGGGACTAGGCTATATTCGTTTAGGTCAAAGCGCCACCACCCTTTCGGGGGGTGAAGCCCAGCGCATTAAGTTGTCGCAAGAATTATCCAAACGCAGCACAGGCAATACCCTGTATGTGTTGGACGAACCCACCACTGGATTGCACTTTGCTGATATTGATCTTTTGTTACAAGTGCTCAATCAGTTAGTGGACAAAGGCAATTCTGTAGTGGTCATCGAACATAATCTGGATTTAATTCAAAACGCTGACTGGATTATCGATATGGGACCTGAAGGCGGTAGTGGCGGTGGGCAAATTATTGCTACCGGTAGTCCAGAGCAGATCGCGGCAACGCCTAATAGCCACACGGGTCACTACCTCAACAAACACCTACAGCGTCATCATCGTTGAATTAAGCGAGCACTGTGCACCCCGCCTTGCTAACCGTGCTTCATTACCGACAAGATAGAGCGTCTGCACATGTCTAGAAGCTCTAAGACGCCCTAAGAAGATAAAAAGACTACCTAGCCACAAAAAAACCACCTTAAACAAGGTGGTTTTTTTAGTTTAGAAGCGGATAGGTGGGCCACCCAATGGATTGAAGTTATCAATGGCTTTATTGACTGGATCATTTTGCGGTTGATAACTTGGGGCGGTTGGCACCGTAAAGCTAGGTTCAGACGGTTTGACGCCAACATTCATAATAGCTTTGCCCTTAGGGAACTCGTCATAATAATAATTACCATCGACTTTGCTCAAGCCTTTAGGCATAGCAGGCACCTTGGCGACAGGTACACCCTTCAGGGCTTTTTGCATATAAGAAATCCAAATCGGCATCGCCACTCCACCGCCTGTCTCACGATCACCGAGTGAGGCCGGATGATCAAAGCCCATCCAAGAGATACCCACTAAAGAAGGCGTATAACCTGCAAACCACGCATCAAAGGATTGATTGGTAGTGCCGGTTTTACCGTGTAAATCAGAGCGTTTCAGCGTACCCGTAATACGTGCGGCGGTCCCTGAGGTGGCTACCCCATGCAATAATTCATTCATGAGGTAGGCCGTACGTGGATCGATAATGCGATTTTTTTCGTCACCGGCTTTGGCTGGATGCGCTTGCATTAAGACCTTACCGTTATTGTCGGTGACATGATCAATAATATAAGGATCCACCAAGTAGCCGCCATTTGCAAAAGCGGCATAACCTGTCGCCATCTGCAACATTGTGACATTACCTGCACCGAGCGCCATGGTTAAATAAGCTCGTTTGGAGGGTTGATTCTTTTTGTCAAAACCAAAACGGGCCACAAAGTCTTGGGCGAAATCAGCGCCAGCCGCTTGCAAGACCCGAATCGAAATCATATTACGCGATTGATACAAACCACGACGCAAGGTTTGTGAGGCGGTAAAACGCCCACCATAGTTCTTCGGTGTCCAAGGTTTGCCGCCGGTTTGTTTGGCGCTTAAGACAAAAGGCTGATCCGAGACATTGGTTTCTGGCGTCAAGCCCCGCTCTAGCGCCGCGGCATAGACAAATGGCTTAAAGGTGGAGCCGGGTTGGCGCCAAGCTTGTGTGACTCGATTGAAGTCTCCACGTTTGAAATCAAAGCCCCCAATCATAGATTGGATCGCCCCATCTTGACTGTGCATGGCCACAAATGCGCCTTCGACCGTAGGTAGATTGACAATGCGCCATTGATTAGCTTCTTTGGCTTTAAAGCGCTCTAAGTACACGACCGAACCACGCTTAATTTGACGTGAGGCAGGCGCTTTGGGATTGAGCGCCCGGCGCGCAACATTCAGACCATCACCGCTAATCTCGTAGACTTGCTCTGGATCGCGCATAACGACCACTTTATTGGCTGAGGCTGAAAGAACCACGGCACCAATAATGCTGTCACTATCAGGAAATTCATTGTGGGCTTTATCGAGAATCTCTGCGATTTGATCTGGATCTTGCTCTACCCCTGCAGGTAAATCCACATGCCCTGCGGGCCCTGGATAGACCTTACGCCGCGTATAGGCCAGCACGCCCTCGCGCACAGCGTTATAAGCATAACGTTGGTCTTTGGAGTTGACAGTGGTATAGACATTGAGGCCACGCGCATAAACATTGTCTTTGTAGACGTTATACATCAATTGACGCGCTAACTCAGAAACGTATTGACCGTGCGTGGCATATTGTTTTTCTTCGTCTTGATCCATTGGATCCGCACGTTTACGCACCTTGATTTCTTCGTTTAGGGCTTGATCGTGTTGCGCTTGATTAATGAAACCCAAGCTCAACATGCGTCCCAAGACGTATTCTTGGCGACGTTTAGCGCGTTTCAGATTGGATCGTGGGTTATTAATCGAAGGCGATTTAGGAATACCCGCCAAGATCGCCGCTTCGGCTAAGTCAATATCTGACAGCGGCTTACCAAAATAAGTCCGCGCAGCGGTTGAGAAACCATAGGAATGGTGGCCCAAATAAATCTGATTCAAATACAATTCGAGAATTTGATCTTTGGTGAGATTTTGCTCGATTTTATAAGTCAATAAGAGTTCGTAGAACTTACGGACAAAGGATTTTTCGGAACTCAAGTAGAAGTTACGCGCCACTTGCATGGTAATCGTACTAGCACCTTGGGCTTTGGCACCAGACACTAAGTTGGCTAACACGGCGCGACCAACACCGCTCCAATCTACCCCACCATGCTGATAGAAGCGATCATCTTCGGCAGCAATCATGGCTTTTTTGAGGACATCCGGAAACTCATCAATACGCAAAACATTGCGCCGCTCTTCGCCGTACTCGGACAATAGCAGGTTATCGGCGGAATAAATGCGTAGCGGCACCCGCGGCCGATAATCGGTCATGACCTTGAGATCGGGCAGATTAGGCCATACCAAACTGACAGCCAACACTAAGCAGATGAGGCCACAAATGCCAATACCTACACAGAAGAAAATGGTCTTTAGGAGAAATCGTCCCAACCAGGACACGGGAGAATTTGTGGAAGCTTTTTTAGTTTCGCTCATTCGATTTGCGTATCAATAAAGAAATTTAATAGCCTATCTTAATGCTGCCTGATCTTTGATCAGCGTAAAGCCATATAATAAGATAATATTTTTGCTAACTAGTATTAAAACAAATTTTTAGGCAAATGACAGATATAAGTACCTTACCCTCGGAGAAGCCGATTATTTTGATCGGGATGATGGGAGCAGGCAAAACCACGGTTGGGCGATTTTTGGCAAAAGCCCTAGCGCGTGAGTTTATAGACCTAGACCATGCGATTGTAGAGCGTTGTGGCGTAAACATTCCAACCATTTTTGATATAGAAGGTGAAGAAGGTTTTCGCAAACGCGAACACAGTACCCTGCAAGCCGTGATACAACAACCTAATCTTGTACTGGCGACTGGCGGTGGTGCTATTTTAGCGCAACCCAATCGCCAATTGTTAGATCAGCATGGCATCGTTATTTATTTAAAAGTCGATATTAGCGAACTTTGGCGTCGCGTCAGTCGCGACAAAAATCGCCCTCTACTACAAACCGCCCAACCTCGTAAAGCCCTGAAAAAACTCATGGATCAACGCAGCCACCTCTATGAATCGGCCGCGCACTACACCATAGAATCAAAAACGCACTCAGCCCATCATGTGGTCGAACAAATTAAACAACAATTAGCCCAGGAAACAGTATGAGTTTAGTACGTGTGCATACGCCAAGTGGTCAATATCCCATTCATATCGAACAAGGTAATTTGCCGAACCTCGCCCAGCTGGTACCCAGCAATACTAGCGCGATAATTTTGATAAGTAACCCGACCGTCTATGATTTATATGGCGCCACGGTAGAACAAGCCCTTCAAGCTATCCAAAAGCCTCTCTATAGCTTGCAAATTCCCGACGGTGAACAATACAAAAGCCTCGCCACACTCGAGACGGTCTATCAATTCATGCTCGAAAAGCAGTTGGATCGACATGCTGTGTTAGTGGCTTTGGGTGGCGGTGTCGTCGGTGATCTGAGTGGTTTTGCAGCAGCGACCTATATGCGTGGCATTCGTTTTATTCAAGTGCCCACCACCTTATTGGCACAAGTGGACTCCTCTGTCGGCGGCAAAACCGCCGTCAATCACCCTCTTGGCAAAAATATGATCGGGGCGTTTTATCAACCGATTGCGGTACACATCGATACAGCGGTCCTCAAGAGTTTGCCCGATCGGGAAATCGCCGCGGGTTTGGCCGAAGTCATTAAATACGGCATGATTTTGGATGCGGGCTTTTTCCGATGGTGTATTCGCAATGTGCAGTTATTGCGGCAACTCGATCGCGAGGCCATTATTTACGCCGTTAAACGCTCCTGCGAGATCAAAGCCGATGTGGTCTCTAAAGACGAAAAAGAAGCCGGCATGCGGGCGTTTTTAAATTTTGGTCACACCTTTGGTCATGCCATCGAAACTGGCCTGGGCTATGGGGCCTGGCTGCATGGCGAGGCTGTCGGCTGTGGTATGGTACAAGCGGCTGAACTCTCGCATTTGGTATTTGGTCTGAGTCGCAACAATGTCGAAGAAATTCGCGATTTAGTCGCGGCTATTGGTTGTCCTACCCTAGCCCCTAATCTAGGCAATGAGCGTTGGTTGGCACTAATGATGCATGACAAAAAAACACTCAACCAGAAACTTAAATTTATTTTATTAGAGGCCATTGGTCAGGCCAAAATTACTGAAGTCCCCAAAGAGGCTCTGCTGGACGTCCTCAACCGTACTGTCTGCACCGCTTAGCGCTTAGCGAGTCTGTTTTTTAGAGATAGCCTTATGACATTTTCTACTCATCCTGCACTGTGTGAATTAGCCCCCTATGCCAGTCACCCCAAAAACAGTTTGGGACGCATGCATGCGGAGGTGAGTGATCCTAATCGTAATCCTTTTCAGCGCGACAAAGATCGCATTATTCATTGCAATGCCTTTCGCTTGCTGGAGTACAAAACTCAGGTGTTTGTGAATCACGAGGGTGATTTATTCAGAACTCGTTTGACGCACAGTCTTGAGGTTGCCCAGATCGGCCGGGCCATTGCGCGCAACCTGCATATTAACGAAGACCTCACTGAGGCCATTTGCTTAGCTCATGATTTGGGACACACGCCCTTTGGCCATGCTGGTCAAGATGCACTGAACCATGTGATCAGGGAGTTAGCGCCAGAAATTGGCGGCTTTGAACATAATCTACAAAGCCTCAGAATCGTGGATCATCTAGAGGAGCGGTACGCTGAATTTAATGGGCTCAATTTAAGTTTTGAGACACGTAGCGGCATTTTAAAGCACTGTTCACGAAGCTGTGCCGAGCAATTGGGGGCCGTGGGTGAGCGATTTTTGCATAATCAACGCCCTAGTCTAGAAGCGCAAATCGCCAATTTAGCCGATGAGATTGCTTATAACAATCACGATATTGATGATGGCTTGCGTTCAGGCCTCATTACCCTACAGCAAATTAGCGAGATACCGATTTTCGCTGAGCATTATGAACATGTGCTAGAGACTTACCCAGCACTCAAGGGCAAGCGCCTGATTTACGAGACCATTCGGCGCATGATCAATACCCTCATTGTAGATGTCACCACGAATACCTTGCAGAATATCCAAACCGCTGGCGTACAAACCCATCTGGATGTGCCGCATGCGAAAACACTAGTGGCGTTCTCAGATCATATTCGCCAACAAGAAGATGAACTCAAGCATTTTTTGATGCACAATCTCTATCGGCATTACAACGTCTATCGCATGTCCAATAAAGCCAAGCATATTATTCATGAGCTTTATCGTGCTTTCTTAGATAAACCAGCACTGCTACCGCCTGAGTGGGTCTTCAAAGACCAGGCCATACAAGCTCGAGCGATTGCCGATTATATTGCGGGTATGACCGATCGTTATGCGATTCGTGAATACAAACGCATTTTTGAAATCTAAACAACACCGCTACATAAAGCTAAGGGCGGTCTGAACCGCCCTTAGCTTTTTGTCCTTATGGTGAGGTTTCGAGTGACTTAAGTGAGTCTAAACACTAGCTGGACTAAACATTAAGCCCTTGCTCAGCGGCACAAATATCCTCAAGCGTCTCGCGACGTCGAATCAAATGACAGTGTGCGCCGTCAACCAATACCTCTGGGGGGCGCGGCCGAGAGTTATATTGACTCGACATGACAAAACCATAAGCACCACAGGATTCGATGGCTAATAAATCATGATCCTGCAAAGCCAGTGGCCGTTTTTTCGCAAACCAATCACCACTCTCACACACAGGGCCCACCACATCATAAGGGCGTGCAGTTGCTGTGCTCTGGGTTACAGGCAAAATGCCGTGATAGGCTTGGTACAGCGTAGGACGCAGCAAATCATTCATGGCCGCATCAACGATGGCAAAATTGCCATCCGCTGTGTGTTTGAGAAATAAGACTTGTGTCAGCAAGACCCCCGCATTCCCCACAAGTGAGCGACCAGGTTCAAAAACCACTTGTAAATGACCTAGGTCCGCTGCCTGCAGTTTGGCAAACACTTGATCGGCCAGCGCCTTCGGTGCGGGTGCTTGCTCGTCACGATAGCGAATGCCCAGGCCACCCCCCAAATCCAGGTGTTGCAACGCAATACCACGCGCACGCAATTGCTGTACGAGCTCGATAAGATGCGCCAGTGCATCTAAATAGGGTGCAATCTCTGTAATTTGTGAACCAATATGGCAATCGACCCCTATGATTTGCAAATGCTCCAGCCGCTGCGCTTGCTCATAAGCTGCCAGAGCTTGATCCATAGCAATGCCAAATTTATTGCCTTTAAGGCCGGTCGAGATATACGGGTGGGTTTGAGCATCGACATCGGGATTAATGCGCAAAGAAATGGGGGCTTGCAGGGCCATTTTTTGGGCGACGGCATTGATAAACTCCAGCTCCGGAATAGACTCCACATTAAAGCATTTAATGCCGGCTTTGAGCGCAGCCTCTATTTCCCAAGCTTGTTTACCGACCCCAGAAAATATAATTTTGCGGGCATCTGCCCCGGCTTGTAGGGCGCGTTGCAATTCACCGCCAGACACAATATCAAAGCCACTACCCCATTGCGCAAATAACTGTAAAACGGCTAAATTGGAATTGGCTTTCATACCATAGCAAACCATGACATTATGACTTTGCATAGCGTCTTGATAACGCTGCCAGGCGTGTGCTAGGGACGCCTTAGAGTAAACATAGACTGGCGTACCATAGCTTTCGGCGATAGACTGCAGGGATACGTCTTCAACATACAATCGCTGTGCTTGATACCTAAAAAAAGGAGCGGCCACTGGATTCGGGCCGTCGGCTTGCGTAGCTACCATGGGGTTGCATCCTTAATTTCTTCGAGTTCTTGAATGCGCTCTGGGCTGAGATGCTCGCGCTGGCGTAGTTCCTTACGGGCTTGTGCCGCCGCTTCTTTTCGTTTTTGGATACGGGCTTCTTTTTCTTGGAGTTTTTGGCGCTGTTGCTCCGTTGGATAGTATGGCAGAGCCTTGTAGCCACAAGCGCTCACTAAAAACGTCAGGCTCAATAAGACAGCCATGGCGCGCCAAGCTGTGGTCGACCTGAGAACATGGGTGTTGGTAACTTTCAAACAAAACTCCCTTATACTTATAATATAAAGTACAAATAATTAAGATTTTTGAGGCAAATTATAATGACAGAAATGACTGAAACTGAGTTTTTAGCACTTACTGACGATATTTTAAACAAAATCGAAGACCAGGCTGAGTCTTGGTTTGAAGATTTAGATATTGATATCGATACCAACCGTAGTGGTTCCGTCCTGACGCTGGTTTTTAATCAAAAAAATGAAATGGTGATTAATAGTCAAGCCCCTTTTCGAGAAATTTGGGTCGCTTCACCCCTTGGAGCCCATCATTACAAGCAGGCTGATAACGGCCAATGGCTAGACACCCGCGAAGACGATATCAATCTTGCCGAGCGACTTTCCACGGTCTGTTCGCACTTTGCAGGTCGCGACCTCAAAGTCGCTATCTAATCAAAAAAAGAGTTGCACAGCTTCTGCTGGCAACTCTTTTTAGAAAGCTTATAACTCACCGTAAGAGTGTAAGCCCGATAAGAAGATATTCACTCCCAAGAAAGCAAAGGTCGTGACGACTAAGCCTATCAGAGCCCAATAGGCGGCCACCGTGCCACGCATTCCCTTCATGAGGCGCAAGTGTAACCAGGCCGCATAATTGAGCCAAACCACAAAGGCCCAAGTTTCTTTGGGGTCCCATTGCCAGTATGTACCCCAGGCGTCGGCGGCCCAAAACGCTCCCAGAATCGTGGCTACCGTAAAGAAGGCAAAACCAATCGAGATGGCACGATACATAATATCGTCTAGAACTTCAAAACTAGGTAGACGCTCAGCGATGGGTTTACGGAAAATCAAAATCCCAGCCACTACTAATAAACTCAAACCAAAATAAATAAACCAAACCTCGTATTGATCTTTGGCACTAAACATAAAGGGTTCTGCCACCAAGGCGCCCCCCACCACAATGAGCGGTAGCATGGGCTTCCAAGAGCTCGTATTGCCATGCAATTTAATGAGGTAAGCAAAACCAATCATGGCCGACAATGCAAAGGTACCATAACCAATAAAGTTAGCCGGCACGTGAAGCTTCATCCACCAGCTGCGCAGCGCATTATTGAGGGGACCAATGGTGGCTGCGTCACGGGCAAAGGTATACCACAGCAAGAAAATCACCGCTGAGGTCACCACTAACATGACAAAGCCTCCCAAGGCCCGCGTGTTGTAGCGACGCTCATAGTACAAATAGAACAAAGCGGTCACTAAACAGAACAGTACAAAAACTTCATAGAGATTGCTGACGGGGATATGGCCAATATCGGCCGCAATCATATGGCCTTCGCGCCAACGCACTAATAAGCCCAAGACGCCCGCATACACCCCCAGCCAAGTAAACGCCGACCCCATCCAGGCTAAGCGTGGATTGATCATGCCCAACCAATACATCAAGGTGGCCATAAAGAACAAAGCACACATCCACAAAATAGCCGTTTGTGAAGACAGTAAATACTTCAGGAAAAAATTACTTTCTGCACGGCTAATATCCCCGTCATACAAATAAATGGCCAATAGTGCTAAGACGCCTGTGACCAAGATTAGGCGCCGTAAAGGGCGCCATAACCAGCCTAACCAGGCGGCCGCAAAGGCAGCGCCGATCAAGATACATTTTTCGTAAATGTCCATGGCATCGGGATAGGTGCGTAAAGCATAGACAGCGCCTGCCAAGAGTATGAGCAAAAATACCCCATCGCTAAGCGCTGGCAAACCGCGGTGACTGCGCTCATCACCTGTGCTGTTGCCTAAACTCTGCCACGCACTCGGCAGTTTTTTGTCAGGAAAGGTTTCAGCAGACATCTTAGAGATCCTTATAACAATGCGTTACTGTAACTTTTTAAAGTCTTGCACAAATTGATCAAATTCACGGTCAAAATCTAAATTGCGTTTGCGTGAAGTCATCGCGGCTTTGATAGTGCTACTGTCTGAAGCACCATCTGGATGTTTATTGACCCAGAACCAAATCCGACGATCACGAATATAGAGCATAGAAAAAACGCCCAAGGCCAAAAAGATAGCGCCCAAATAGACCAAAAATTTACCCGGTGAGCGTGTAGTCTGGAGCACACTGGCCTGGATATGTTTGAAATTTTTGAGTTCAAAACTCAAGGGAGCTGGATACAAGCTAATATCAGAAATGGCCAAAGCCGCATTTTGCAGCCACTTGCTTTGTGCTTGCTGGACGCTGTTATCCGCATAATCGATGGGCGCTACGTGCAAGTCTTGGCGCACCTGTTGGCGCAAAGCCACTAAGCCATAATACACATAATCGCGCATCAAATTACGCATGGGTTCACGCAAACTCTCTGGCAATCTCTCGGCTTGAGCCATGTCCGCGCCCTTGACAAAGCGTTCCATCCCCGCAAAACCACCTTCTGCAAATAAGTCTAAGGTTTGTTTCATGAGTTTATAAATCGTGGCCTCATTGATCTGCGCATTGGCATTTTGGGCCGCAAACTGCCGACTGACATGCTCGCGCTGCTGCGGGTCCGCCAAGGCGGCACGTAATTGTAAAAATTCCTGCATGCTATTGTCAGCATCCGCCGGTATCCGCACATAGGTGTATCCTGCATCCTGAGGGCGTTTAACCCCCATCAAAAAGACCCGTGAGCCTTGTAAATCCAGCGGCAACATATAGTTTTTGAACTCGATCTTTTGGTTCGTATCATCGGTCAAGGTATACGTGAACGTCGGCCCTACATTGTGCAAATTTTCTTTTTTGTGGTTAGCCGCGCTACCGGTGACTTGCAATACTTGATCCTGTAGACTTTTGTGGGGCTCACTCGGATCGCTCGGATTACTCAGATTTTCGACATTAATCGGCGCAAAATCAGTCATGGTCAACACATAGTTGACGTTGTGACCATCCTCATCGAGCGCTACGACTTGCTGCGCTCCAACCTTGGTGTCTAAATCAAAGCCCTTAGTGTCTTTGCCTTTTAGGGGAATGGCGCGAAGTTGTAATTCGGAACCGCCATCACTAAAGCTGGATTGATACAACGTTACCCCATGCAAAGTAAATGGGTGATTCACCTCAATTACTTCATTACTCTGATGACCGTTTTTGAGATCAGTAATAGTGACCTCGCTAGCAAAACGCTTAGGCATGCCATTTTCTTGGTAGTATTCAATCACAAACTTATTCAGTTTGACTGAAAACGGCAGTTTTTGAAGGTATTGTTGGTCACTCAAGCTAATCGTGGAGTAGGCACTGCTATTGCCCTCAGAGACCACTAAATTACCTCTAAAGCTAGGATTAGAGTCTTCAAACCAGGTCCGCGGATCGACTTCCGAGAGATATAGGGCATTGCTAGGAATGGCGGGTTTATTGGTAAACCAAATCTGCACGCGATTGAGTAACTCACTATCTAGCAAACCACCAATGCAGATCAGAACAATAGCACAATGCGCAAAAATATAGCCTAAGCGATTACTGCTGCCCTTCTTGGCGGCCAATAAAAAAGCTACATCGGACTCCTTTTGGCGCCATTTGTAGCCATGGCGCTTGAACCATTGTTGACCCAAAACCACTGTTTGCTCAGCACTATAACGACTCTTGACCTCAAAGCGATGCGGAAAGGCTCGCAAACTACTTTGTTTGATGTAATCGCGATAACTGAGCATATCGCGCATCATACGCGGCGCATGTCGAATCACACACAAGGTGGTCGAGAGCACCAAAAAGCCCATAATGAGCAAAAACCACCATGTATTGTAAATTTGCGCAATATTAAATTTGCCAAAAATACTGTACCAAAACGTACCAAACTGATCGATGTAGTGAATCTCTGGGCGGCTTTGTTCAACAATCGTGCCAACAATACTCGCGATACTTACCACGACCAATAAGCTAACAGCAAAACGCATGGAGGCCAGTAATTCAAAAAAGTTTTTGAAAAACGGCATAGGAGGCGGAGAAGATTGAGGGGAATGCGACATAACAATAAAGGGCACATACAAAAATGCACCCTTTAGACCTAAAAATTATCATTAAGTTCCACGATCAAACAGCAAACGGCAAACGGCAAGCGATTAGATCGTGGCCACTTATATCAACGTAAGTAAGCGCTCATCTGCGGCTCGATCAAATGTGATTAGCGTAACCCTGCCGCATAATCGGCCACCGCTTTGATCTGTTCGCGGGTGAGACGACTAGCAATCGTGCCCATTTGATTTTCGGGGCCGCCATTGCTGCGATAGCCATCGGCAAAGAGAATCATTTGTTCTTCTAGATAATTAGGGCGCTGACCAGATAAACGAGGGTACAAGGCGGGCATACCTTGACCACTGGCACCATGGCAGGACGCACAGGCGGGCACACCACGATCCGGAATACCAGCACGCCAAATCAAACGACCCATATTCACTTTTTTGGCGTCACCCATAAATTTAGCGGCTTCTGGATTTTCTAGTTTAAGACCATCGATATAGGCCGCAATATCTGCCATATCTTGGGGCTCTAAGGACATTACATTCGGTGACATCGCCGTTGGTTGGCCGTCTGCAGTCATGCGTTTGGCTTGGCCCTTGTCATCGAGTTTGAAGTTTTTGAGTTGCGCAACAATATAATTATAATGCTGACCCGCTAAATGTGGGTAGATCTCGACGACACTTTGACCCCCGGGGCCATGACAGGCGACACAGGCAATAATGCCTTTGGCAGCATCACCGCTCGTGTATAATTGCTCGCCACGTTGCGCGTCGGGTTTATTGACTTCTTGAGCATGTAGGGCACCAGACACGGTTAGGGCGACCAAGCTCATACAGGCTGACACTGTCAATTTCTTTAAAATTTTCATGAATACCCTTATGGTTCTTATTATGAACCGCGACTAATTAAATAAGCACTAAATAAATAAGCACTAAGCGACGCCATGAATACCCTTTTTAAATGCTGTACTGGCAGGGTAAACCTAGTGCTATCACACCGCTCACTCTCTGCGCAGGCAGCACACAAAGCCGCCACAGCTAAAAAGGGCGCTTTGCAACAAAATTTTGCAATTTTTACATGTAGTTTGGAAAATAGCGGTATTCTGGTGCTTTTAAAGTCATACAATAACGTTATTCTTCTATTATTTCTTTATTTTTTATCAACCTGTGTCTATTTTACACCACGCTAAGTTTGTAACATCTGCCGCCAAATTACAACAACTCCCTCCCCCTGGACCACCAGAGGTGTGCTTTGTGGGCCGCTCGAATGCTGGCAAATCGTCGGCGATTAATGTCTTAGCCAACCAAAAACGCCTCGCGTTTTCCAGTAAGACCCCTGGCCGCACGCGCTTAATCAATATGTTTGGCATTCCCGATAGCCTCGAGCCCGATGCTATGTTGGGTTATTTAGTGGATCTGCCTGGCTATGGTTTTGCTTCGGTCGCCCGTGATGCCCAAGAGGAATGGTCAGTGGTGCTAGGCGCTTACCTCAAAAAACGCAGTAGTCTTGCCGGTATTGTCCTATTGTTAGATATTCGCCGCGGCTTGACTCAACAAGATATGCGCTTGGTCGATTGGATTGCTCCTACCGGCAAGCCCCTACTCATTCTACTCACCAAAGCCGATAAATTGCCTTACGGCCAGCGCCAAAAAGCCGTGGCTAGTATTAACCAAACGCTTAAAGCCATCGGTAATGTGCATACCATTGCTTTTTCTTCGACTCATCGCATGGGTCTGGAAGAAGCCGATGAGCGGATTGTGCAATGGATTTCACCGCAGGCTGTGCCCTAAGAGACTGCGTCCCATAGTGGCCTGACCGCAGATTTCGAATCTCTCAAAAGCGCACCTGATCGGATGCGTTACAATACACACATAGATAAGACTTGCTCCTGGCCGCCGTTGCCTCTATGGCTGTGTCAGCCAAATAAACCCGTGTGGTTCAGCGCAAGTGCTTTATTTCTTAGTCATCATCTCAAGGAATCTCTATGAAATCCGTTATCTTGTCAGAATTTCCCAATGCTAGACCTCGTCGTAACCGCCGTAACGAATTCTCGCGTCGTTTATCGCGTGAGCATACACTGACAACGGATGACTTAATTTATCCGGTGTTTGTGCGCGAAGGCCAAAATGTAAAAGAAACCATCAGTGCCTTGCCTGGTCAATTCCGCTATTCACCGGATACCCTACTAAAGGTCGCTGAACAATGCGTCAAATTGGGTATTCCCGTTTTATCCCTATTCCCGCATATTGATCCCGCCAAAAAAACCCCTAATGGCGCAGAAGCCACCAATCCCGAGGGCTTAATTCCAACCGTCGTGCGTAGCCTCAAAAAAGAATTCCCAGAACTGGGCGTGCTATGTGATGTGGCCTTAGATCCTTTTACTTCCCATGGTCAAGATGGGGTGCTCGATGAAGACGGGTATATTTTGAATGACCCTACCATCGAGGTTCTTGTTAAACAAAGCCTGGCCCAAGCCGAAGCAGGAGCCGATTGGATCGCACCTAGCGATATGATGGATGGCCGTATCAGCAAAATCCGTCAAGCGCTCGAACAAAAAGACCTGATCTATACCCGCATTATGGCGTACTCTGCTAAATTTGCCAGCGCCTTCTATGGTCCTTTCCGAGAAGCCGTCGGCTCTGCGTCCAATCTCGGTAAAGCCAACAAAATGACCTACCAATTAGACCCCGCTAATCGGAATGAGGCCTTACGTGAAGTGGCCTATGACATTCAAGAGGGTGCCGATAGCGTGATGGTCAAACCGGGCATGCCTTATTTAGATGTACTGCGCGAGGTCAAGGACCATTTCGGTATGCCAACCTATGTGTATCAAGTGAGTGGTGAATATGCCATGCTCAAAGCCGCCGCCCAAAATGGCTGGCTTGATAACGAAAAAATTATGATGGAGTCCTTGATTGGCTTTAAACGTGCTGGTGCGGATGGTATTTTGACTTACTTTGCGATTGAAGCGGCGGAGTGGCTCAAAAAACATCAAGCTTAAGTTGTATACCTGAGGCTCTATCACCCTACAAAAGACCGTTGCGCAATGCCAACGGTCTTTTTTTAGGCTAACTGATAACGCGTATATAGGATTACTCAGGCAAGACCTTGGTTTCGAATTTACTGCGATGCATGCTAAAAAAGGTGCGAATATTGCGCACATTGTTTTTGGATGTCAAAAACCGTCCGACCAATGCATGATAAGTCGCCATATCCTGCACCTGTAATACCATCACAAAATCTGCGCCACCCGAGACGCGATAGCATTGCAAGACGGCAGTCTCCTTTTGCACTAAGGCCTCGAAAGCGCTGAAGGCCTCGGCATCTTGATTTTTGAGCGAGACTTCGACAATCGCCGTGAGATGATGCCCCAATAAAGCGGGATTAAGCAGAGCGACTTGCTTTTCGATGACCCCCATATCATATAAGCGTCGCACGCGCCGCAAACAGGTTGGCGGCGAAGCAAACACCCGCTCCGCAAGCGCCTGATTACTCTGGGCGCTATCACTTTGTAATTGCTTAAGGATCCGTAAATCTAGTTCATCAAGCTCAACCGAGTCTACAGAAGCCGACTCACGGTTGCTGGCTTGCTTAATGGCCGAATAATTCATAGTAATAACTAAACACAACGCTAAACACAAGGCGCGCCCCCCAAGGTAGAGAGTGACTAAATCCCGCAGCCTGTAACTAAACTTAATAAAAATGAAATAATTAAAATATAAAATATTTATAGCTTAATAATATTTCATATCCATATATGAATGCAATATCTATTAAATTTATTTAGTTTTTTGGTAATTAATTTCATTAAAAATACAGCACAATATCGTTTGTTTCTTAATTATTCAATTAGCCAATTTAATTTTTGGAGTTAATTTATGTGCGGAATTGTAGGCGCCGTGGCGCAACGCGATGTTACCCCTATCCTCTTAGAAGGCCTCAAGCGCCTAGAATACCGTGGTTATGATTCTTGCGGTTTGGCCGTCTACAAAGATGGCGAACTACAAAGAACTCGCAGTACCAGCCGCGTCGCTGATCTAGAAGCGCAGGTCGCACAAACGGGTCTACAAGGGTTTACTGGCATTGCCCATACTCGTTGGGCCACGCACGGTGCTCCTGCTACGCACAATGCGCACCCACATTTTTCAACCCCAGAAGAACCACTCATTGGCTTGGTACACAATGGCATCATCGAAAACCACGACGAATTACGTGAGGAACTCAAGCAACAAGGCTTTCATTTTGAGAGCCAAACAGATACCGAGGTCATTGCCCACTTGATCAACCATTTATATAACGGCGATCTCTTAGCCACCGTGACGCAGGCCGTTCAACGTCTCGAAGGCGCCTTTGCTATCGCGGTGATTTGTCGTGATGAACCGCATCGTGTGGTCGGTGCACGTCAAGGTTCACCATTGATTGTTGGCCGCGGTCAGGGTGAGAACTTTCTAGCCTCTGATTCAATGGCGATTGCAGGCACCACGGATCAAATTATCTATCTTGAAGATGGTGATATTGTGGACTTACAATTGGATGATGTGTGGATTACCGACACGCAAGGCAATGCGATTGAGCGCGAGGTACACACGATTCAAGCGCATACCGCGGCCGCCGATCTAGGCCCTTATCGCCATTACATGCAAAAAGAAATCTTCGAACAACCCCGCGCTGTGGGTGATACCTTACAAGACATTGAAAACATCACGCCTGAATTGTTTGGTAAAAATGCCGCGGCCGTATTTGATGATATCGATAATATTTTGATCTTGGCTTGCGGTACTAGTTATTATGCAGGCATGGTTGCTCGCTATTGGATTGAAGCCGTGGCAGGAGTACCTGTGAATGTCGAAATTGCCAGCGAATATCGCTATCGCAGCAGCATCCCTAATCCCAAAACGCTAATTGTCACAATTTCCCAATCTGGCGAGACTGCCGATACGCTTTCTGCGCTTAAACACGCCAAAAGCATGGGCATGAAGCATTCCTTGACGATTTGTAATGTACAAACCAGTGCCATGGTGCGCGAGACCGAACTAAACTTTATTACGCGTGCGGGCGTAGAAATTGGGGTCGCTTCTACCAAGGCTTTCACCACGCAATTGGTCGGTTTGTTCCTATTGGCCCTGACTTTAGCCAAACAAAACCACCGCTTAAGCGAGGAAGAACAAAGCGAATATTTACACACGCTACGACATCTACCTTCTGCCATTAGCTCAGTCTTGGCCCTTGAACCACAAATTATCGATTGGGCAGATCAATTTGCCAACAAAGAAAACGCCTTATTCTTGGGGCGCGGCACGCATTACCCGATCGCTCTCGAAGGTGCCCTCAAACTCAAAGAAATCAGTTATATCCACGCCGAAGCTTACCCAGCCGGTGAACTCAAGCACGGTCCGCTTGCCCTTGTAACTGATCAAATGCCTGTGGTGGTGGTCGCCCCTAACGATAGTCTCCTCGAGAAATTAAAATCCAATATGCAGGAAGTGCGCGCCCGTGGCGGTGAGCTTTATGTGTTTGCCGATAGCGATACCGAGATCAAACCCGCAGATGGTATGCATGTCATTCGTATGCCAGAGCATTACGGTCGCCTCTCCGCCCTTTTGCATGTGGTGCCATTACAATTATTGGCCTACCACACAGCGCTTGTACGCGGCACCGATGTGGATAAACCTCGTAATTTGGCCAAGAGTGTCACTGTAGAATAAACTTAATTACGCCAAAAAAGTAACTACAAAAAAAGCCCAGTCTCTGCGCGCAGACACTGGGCTTTTGCTTAAGTACTCGGTTTAGAAGTTAAATGTCACACCTAACTTAGCCGTGCGGCCTTCGCCGATAAGGGCATAGCCACTATTGAACACACCTTCCCAATAGCGTCGGTTACCGACGTTTTCAACGCCGGCGCGGAATGTAGTTTCAACCCCTGACACTTTAGTGGTGTAACTAGCCCCCACATCAAAAATCGCATAAGAAGGAATACGCATCTCATTGGCATTATCAATATATTGATGGTTCACAAACGTGGCGCGACCATTAATACTTAAACCCGGTACGTATGGGATTTTGTAGTCTAGGCTTAAACCTGCCGTCCACTCTGGTTGACCCTCAATGGTTTTACCCTCAAGAGACATCTTACCGGCTTGACCGCGCTTATACTCTGCTTCTAGATAAGCCACATTACCTAACACGGTTAAGGTGTCATCAAACATAATGCCAGAGAAGCTGTATTCCACACCTTTGGATTTACTCTTACCGTCATCCGTGGTGCGTTGCGTGATTTTTTTGTTGGCTTTGTCACGATAAGTCATATCGGTGACCGTAGTCGGTCTTTCGATTTGGTAGAACGCCAAGGTATGCAACCAACTGTCAGACTGGTATTTAGTACCAATTTCATATTGCTTAGCTTTGTACGGTGCAAAGGTTTGACCATAATTGGCATCTTGCAAGGCATTGACTGTCGCGCCCCTGATCAAGGCTTCAACATAGCTACCATAGAATGACCAGTTTTGCTCAAATGGCTTAAGTACCACAGCAAAGGTCGGTGATATTTTGTGATCATCATATTTAGTATCGTTACTGTGATCGCGAATATCCATGTCTTGGTAACGGGCACCAATAATGAACTGCAAGGCATCGTCATAAACCGAGATTTGATCCACTAAAGAAGCACTGTAGTAATCACTATCGTTTTGGTTAATCATATGCGGATCATCAAATGGCATATGACCGCCATGACTTGGATGGTATAAATTGGTTTTAAAATCGACGGGTTTGGCACCGCGGCCTTCGTGTTTTTTCTCACGAATATTTAAGAAGTCGCCACGCGCAGTCACGTTATGCTCAAGTGCACCCGTATGGAAAATCCCATTCAAGGATAAATAAGCCGTTTGGTTTAGGGTGCGAGAACCGATACCATAGTATTGTGAGGTCGCATTACCAGCTTTGTCCTGCACAATCATACGCGTACCAAAGACATGCCCCCTGTACTCTTGCTCATTAAAACCAAAACCACCCTCGAAGGTTAATTTATCGAGTAATTTTTGTTCGAGGCTAAGACCGATATATTTACCGTTTTGTTTGGCCCAAAGATGCTTGAAGTAATTGTTCTTTGGATCTGGACTATCGAGCACTTCGCCTAATTTTGGAAAACCAATCATCGCTGGTGAACCATCCTTACGATGGGTACGCACATAGTAGGCATCCAAGTTGATCTTGGTTCTGTCAGTGGTGTAGTCCAAGGCCACAACGGCATTGACGTCTTTATCGTGGAGGCCACGCACTACATGTTGACCCTCACCATAATTGACACTGGCACGGGCACCAAATTGTTTTTCATCACCAAAACGACGCGCCACATCAATGGTCGGGCTCCAGTACCCATTTAAATCATATTCAGCAGAAATTTCATTCAAGTCAGTGTTGGCACGCTTGGTGTGAATCATCACCGTACCACCGATGCCACCATTCGGCGGCATCCCTGCCACGAGCGCGTTTGGTCCCTTCAAGACCGTGACAGAGTCAAGAATACTGGTAGGCACACGACCTGTCGGCGCCATACCATAAGAACCGTTTAAGTTAGTATCTTCCCATTTGGAATCAAAACCACGAATTGAGAAATTCTCATTGATGTGGCCTTCATTGGTATTGCTACGAATACCTGGATCGACCTTAAGTACCTCACCCACCGTCGTGGACATGGTTTCTTTAAATTGTTTAGCACTATAGTTTCTGATTGAAAACGGCGTATCAACAATATGTTTATCGCCTAAGATATTTAGGCTTGATAAGGTATTGATACGACCCGTAGGGTCAAAATCAGCGATTTCTGACGTTACCACAATAGGCTGTAGCAACTCGGTTTGCTGCGCGTAAGCCGCAGCCCCAGGAAACGCGGCAGCCAAGGCCGCGCAGGTATACTTAAGTTTACGATTCATCTCCGAACCCTCGTCAAAATTAAAGCCACACCGATAGGCAGCCACAACAACTACCACACTGCAAAAAAACAACGCTAGGACGGCTGTAAAGCCATGCGCCGTTGATTGGTACGATAGAACAAATAAAACACGCCAGCACTTACCAGCGCCATCACGTCGACCCAAAGCAAGCGACCACTGTTATGCCAAAGCGCTAGATCGGGCATAAGCATGGATAACAAACTCGTCAATGGAATACCGAGCAATACCAAGGCACAGGCAATCATTAAGTGCCTTCTGGCTTTTTCTGCGCGCAAGGCAAAACAATAAGCCACAGAGCCTAAAAAGATCACGTAATAGCCATAGCCAAGAATCTTATTGACACTATGGACTTCTGGCAGCACCACATAGAGCCAACGCACCATAAAAAAGCCACAGAAAATACCCAACATACAGCCAAAACAGGTGCCTACTGTCAGATTCTCTAGAATACGCACACTGAGTTTTTGCTCTTTGTAAGGCAGCAGGACTTTTTTGACTTTTTTGAGTCGACTGTTAATCCACAACATATTGCCGCTATAGAACAAAAACGCCCCTACCAAACCAAGCACGAAATACACCCAGCGGACAAAGTCGCCGCCATAATTACCGAAGTGCAAGCTAAACATCGACTTGATAAAGGCACTGGCTTTGCTGGACTCGTTGGCTTTATACAGACTGTCATACGGACGCTGTTGATAAGTTTGCGCAAAAATAAAATCGGTATGGTCGCCGCGCTTGAGCCCATCGTCTTGTTGGAAGCCAATAAAAATTCGTGATTTTTGGGGCTTATCTAAGCTGGTGAAACGTACTGTGCGTATATGATCTTGACCGACGGCATCACTGACGCGATTAAGCAGCGTCTTAGCGTCAAATTGCGGGTTTGGAATCATCGTATTACCGCCCGCCATCATCTTTTGCTCAATGGTTTTATCGTGTTTGGCCAGCATCTCTAGCCCTTCAAAAAACTCATCGTGAAAGGCAAACGACACGACCGTGACACAGATAATGATATGAAATGGCAAACTCGTAATCCCTGCCACATTGTGCATATCTAACCAAAAGCGTTTTTGGTTTTTGCCATTACGAATCGCGAAATAGTCCTTCACCAGCGTTGGCAGCAACACAATGAGGCCAGACATAATCGCTAAGAAATATAACGCTGCCACCACGCCCATTACGGTCACACCATTATTGTGGTGGTCTTCGATGATGTTCGGTAATCCTGCCGTCTCGTGAAGCTGCTCGAGCAAGAAGCCCGCCCGACTGAGGTTTTCTTTTTGGACAATGAGATCACCGTGCTGATCCAAAGAGGCTAACATGCTGACATTGTCAAACGAGAAGGCGCCCCTAAATACCGAATCACCCTGTGGCCTCCAGGACATCGGGGCATAGAACTCCTCAGGTGAGGCAACGCTTAGTAAAAAGTCATTTCGGGACTCTGGGTATTGCGCATGCACTTTCGCGATCAATTCTGGATACTGCTCGTAAGTGATACTCGGAAGTTTTTGCTGAGGCGGTGCAGCCCAACGGCTTAAATCGTGTTGGAACATAGAGAGTGCCGCTGAAAAAAAGCAAATAAACAATAAGATACCTGAGCAAATCCCCACCCACGTGTGCAGGTTTTTGCTCATTTTTAGGATATCGTTGCGAACCTTCACAGCGCCCCCCTCAAGAGGACAATCAAGCCGTAGAAGCACATCGCCACCACCGCATAAATCACTAAGGCTTGCCAGCCTTTGGGCACAAAATAAACCAAAAACATGAGGGGCAACCAGAACCAAGGGATAGACCACATGGCCAGTTGCTCTGCGAGTCCAGAATGCACGCCAACGACTCCCGCCCACATCGCGATGAGGGTAGCGCACATAATCGCTAATATGAAGCCCAATATCACACCCGTCAGGCTTTTGAGCCACCAGTCGGGTTGTAATTGTTTTTTACTTGCCATGACTTGGTTCATCTTTAAGCACAGAAATAAAGGGTAAAGCAGAGCCCACCGTGATCATTATGATCAACCAACTGAAAATAGCGACCAATAATGAGGATTTTGCGAGTAGAATAAGCAAACTAATCAGCAACAAGGCGTAAGCCACCCAGCGCCAAGGTCTGCTAAGTGATTCTTGTAATAAATTCTGATTGGCGTGGCTAAGTACAAAAAGCACTGAGCCTATGACGACCATAAAAAATGCCACGATGGTCATATTTTTAGCATTTAAAGGGTAATTACTTACAGCGGTATAAACAAAAAGAAGCTTAAATTAAGCTTCTATCATCTACCTTTAACGATTAGACACATTATAAGTGAATTAGACTGGTAATGATAAATATTTTCATTGTTACTTTCCGTTGCAAATAGTCGAGCCTCTCAGATTTATTGCTGGTTTTCACTGTAGAATTCTGCCTTTTTATGATTAAAATGGCACATTGCTGTGTATTTACAAGTTGTTGCATATAGACGACAAAATTCAATAAGTAGCAGAATTTTGGCCGTACTTTCGGGTGTTGGCTTAGGCCCAAGCTGAATGATGTCTGATCTGCTCAACGCGCCCTATATTTGATGGATAACCATGTCTTTAAGTCGTTTTAATTCTTCTCATGCAAGCGCTGCTGCCCTCTGGATGGTGCTTTCTGGCATGGCCTTTGCAGCTATTAATGTCATTACCCCAAGCATTAGTGAGTTTGCTCCCACCTTTGATTCCAGTTGGATTGCCTTTTACCAATATTTCTTTGCTTTTTTATTGTTACTGCCTTCTCTGCTCAAGCATGGCTTTACTCAAGTGTTTGCAACTGAGCATTTTATGACACATTTTTGGCGTATCGTAATTGCCGTCATCGGCATTCAATTTTGGGTTAAGGCACTGACGCTTAATTTTCCGATTGGCGAGGGTGTGGCTCTCCTTATGACCTCCCCCCTATTTGCGAGTTTGGGGGCGATTTTATTACTCAAAGAAAAAGCCAGTAAACTGCGTGTCATTGCGACGTTTACGGGCTTTTTGGGCGCGTTGATTATTTTGGAGCCAAAACTGCAAAACTTTAGTGTGATTGCGGTGTTCCCGTTATTAGCCGCCTTTTGTTGGGCCATGCATTCCGTTCTTCTGAAGTTTTTGTCTAACAAAGACAACGCCACCACTATGGTGGCTTATATGTATTTGCTCATGATTCCGATTAATTTTGCCATTGCAAGTTTTACGGATTTCGGTGCGATCGCGCAACCCTTTAGACAGGGCCAAAGCCAACTCTTACTCAGCCTGATACTCCTTGCTTTGCTGACCTGCATCGGTCAATATGCAATTGCCAAGGCCTACGCCCTCGCCGACGCGCTATTTACTCAACCTTTTGACTATCTCAAACTACCGCTCAATGTGCTACTTGGCTATTTATTTTTTGGCTGGGGGGTGTCATGGCAATTTTGGCTCGGCGCTGTGATGATGGTGTTGTCGTTATTAGCGATTAGTTATTATGAGGGGCGTGCGGGACAAGCCCGTTGAGATGACATAATTTAGACTGATAAAAAAAACGTTGCGACTTCAATCTACTCGCAACGTTTTTTGTACTTATTTAGGTTTGACCCAAGTGGCCATACGCGGTAGGACATCTTGGTCACTACCCGAAACGCGGTGTTTGATGGCCATAAAGATATGACCGACCACACAGGCCATTAATAGCCAGCCGAGGTAAACATGCCAGCCATCGGTGGCACTAACAATCGCTGGATTTTTTTGGCCAGTGCCCTCGATGAAAGTAATACCTAATAAATCCACAGGACCGCCGTTGCCATAAAAGCGAATAATCATGATGAGTGGCACAACAAAGAGCAAGATCTTGATCGCGAGATGGCCTAAGGAAGAGACGGTGTTGTAGCGTGGTGGTCGCTGACTGACCGTACAGGCCGCCACAATCATGCTCAGAATATTGAGTACAAAGATAATTTTGCCGATTTCAAAGTGGATGGGCATCATGCCTTCTAGTTTGATGCCAAAGAAATGAATCACGGCCGAGCCCGCCATATATATCATTAAAATGGCTATGGTCCAATGTAGATAACGGGTTAGCGCAGGATACGTGCGTACTTGATACGTTTGCATGGTGTCACCTATAAGTTAACGTTAAGGGGGCAATCATACAGCATTCATATAACAATATGGCGAGCCGCTCAAAAAGAGCCAGCGTATGATTTGCTCAGCCGACTGCAGAGCAACTTTCATTATAGTCAAAGCTGTGCGCTAACTTCCTGTTTTTTATCAACAAAAAACAAAAGCGCCAAGTCTCAGAGACTGGCGCTTTTAGAAAAAATAACACTACGTTATGTTAAAAGGTCTTGGTGATTTTGAGACCAACATTGGCTGTGCGTTTATTGGCAGGCTCAAAAAAGCGGCCATTACCATCATTCACAATCACCGAGCCAATGTATTTACGGTTAAAGAGATTATCGACCCGAGCAAATGCATTGAACTGCCAATCCTCATGCTTCCAGATATAACCCAGACCCGCACCAGCCACTAGGTAACTTGGTGCATGGTCGGAATTGATATCATCGACTTGGATCTTATCCTTATAGGTCGCATCCAAAGTGGCCTGTAATCCCTGCTCTGGTGCCCAATCGATACTGGCATAGGCTTGATGTTTGGCTACACCTGGAATACGATTGCCAGCGTTGACCATAGGGCGCTTCTCTAAGGCAGGAATGTCTGAGGCAAAACTCGCACTCACAAAGCTATAACTGGCACCTAAGCGCAGGTCTTGCCAGAGGTATTTCTCCCAAGCCAGATCGACGCCTTTGCGGCGAGTTTTGTCGGCATTACGGAAGGTACTGCGTCCGCCCGCATTGACACCCGCCACGATATCATCCTTGGTAGTGATGTAGAAAAATGCCGCGGTAAAGCGCCCTAGCTGATTGTCTGATTTGAGGCCGATTTCGTAGTTATCGCTGCGAGAAGGTTGTAAATCAGTATTAAATCCAGATTTATCGTCGGCGCGATACGCACTCTCGGTAAAGGTCGGGGTCTCAAAGCCTTTGCTATAGCTCCCATACACATACAATTGATCTAAGGCCTGCCATCCCAAGGCAACGGAAGGTAACCAGCGATCATAACTGCTTTTACCGCTATCATCACCATTGCCTGGATGCACGTAATGGTCATCGGTTTTGAAGTGAATATTGCTATAGCGCAAGCCTGTATCGGCAAAAACACCTGGTAAGAACTCCCAAGAGGCCTGCACATACGGATCCAAATTCCATAAGGTATTGGTCTCGTCACGACGCATATTGCCTTTGGTGCCATACTTCGGTTGTTTGCCTTGCATCACAAAGTTCTCATAACCGTGGCGGTTCTCTGTCATGCGATCAAAGGCTAGCCCCACCGTGGAGCTAACACCAGGCAAACTATCATGATTGAACCAACGTAGATCGGCGCCATAGTAATGACGGGTAAAGTCCACCACACCCCCGGCATGCGCAGGTTTCTTTTGGGGAGCTTGCGGGATAGTAAGGAATTGTAAGACGTGACGTCGTCCAAAATAAGCCATGGCATATAAGTCATTATGCTCATTTAGCGGTTTATTCCAAGTCAGACCCGTTTGCGTTTGTTTAAGGACCTTACGACCCTTGTATTGTTGCAAACCCTCATGTTGTTTGCGAGGATCATCCTCCCAATCCTCACGCGTGATGCCGCCTGGATCCTGGGCATTGATGTGCACATCATTAAAAATCCAATTAATGTCGCTACCATCATGTAATTGCCAATGCAGCTTCGCATTGTTTAGATTTTTGTCGGTCCGGGTGCGATCACGATAACCATTGGTATGAAAATAATTCGAGCTCAAGGTATAGTCTGGCATCCAAGTGCCTACTTGGCCACCACCTTGCAGCAAGACATTGCCTTGTTGCCGCTTCTTGCTACCCGTCGTACCTTGTAAAGAGATACTCGGACGACCCTCGCCCGTACGTGTATTGGCAAGAATCGTACCACCAGAGGAATTACCATACAGCGAAGAAAACGGTCCCGTAATGACTTGCATACTTTCGAGACTGCTTAAATCGATGTTCGAGGTTTGCCCCTGCCCGTCAGGCATGGTCGCCGGGATACCATCAACATAAAGACGGATGCCGCGTACCCCAAACGTCGAGCGCGCACCAAAACCATGGATAGATAATTGGGCATCTTGTGCGTAGTTTTCTCGATTATTGACCTGTAATCCTGGCACGCCTCGTAGCACCTCATCAAGATTGATATTGGTACTCATCGCATCAGGGTTTTTGACGACCTCATATATCGAGGTCGGACTCTGCATAATCGTACGCTGGATATGGGCCGCATTGACTTCTATTGGCGCCAGTTGCGCGACCTTAGGTTGGGTGGCCGCGACACTGGTAGCAGAAGCTTTGGCTGCCGTATTTGACTGTGCCTGTACGACGGGTCCAACAAAGGCGCTTAACAATAGCACTGCGCTAGGTTTAAGCCGAAAACTACGCATCATTCCATACTATTTTTTGAGTTTAAAAGCGACCACACTATCGCCAGGAGTGGTACCTAAAGACCCGTGACCTCCCGCGGCAATTACAATATATTGCACACCGTCATCGCCTTCATAGGTGGTTGGCGTAGATTGTGCACCCGCACTCAACTCGGTTTGCCATAAGGTTTTACCGGTGTTGAGATCGTATACGTGGAAGTAATCATCGGCAGTGGCACCTTGGATCACAATATCCCCAGCGGTAATCACGGCACCACCGTGTGCTACCATGCCCATGGTGAACGGAATAGGGAAACCAAACGGTAAGAAATTGGTTTTGAGGTTTTTGGTGTTACCAATACGACGTTGCCATGCTGTCTTACCCGTTTTGAGGTCGACACCCACCAAGGTTCCCCAAGGTGGTGCAGAGCAAGGCGCCCCTGTCGCAGAGACCATATTTTGGATTTTGATGGAGTATTGACCCTCCATGTTCTCGTTCCAAACAGGATCCCCTTCTTTAGTGAAAATACGTTTGGTTAAATCGTCGCCTTTACGTTTTTCAAGCATAACTTGATAAGGTAAGCGTATCGGTGCGGCAACGAGCAATTGACGCTCTGGGTCAATGGCCACGGAGCCCCAGTTAAAGACCCCGATATTACCTGGGTAAAGCAAGATCTCTTTGGTTGAAGGTGGTGTCCACGCATTGTGATCATAGCGTAAGCGGTGATACATGAGCTGACACTGCATATGATCAAAAGGTGAAGTCCCCCACATATCTTGAATAGAGAGCGGTTTAGGGGTGAAGTTAAGCGCAGAGACAGGCTGCGTTGGTGATGGACGCTCACCAGGGATGACACCATCGGTGGAGACTTCTTTTTGGGTCACTGGATAGACAGGCTCACCCGTGAGGCGATCCAAGACGAAGATATTGCCTACTTTAGTGGGTACAAAAACTACCTGACGTTTTTGACCTTTGTAGTCGATATCCGCTAAAGGTGGTTGTGAGGGATTATCGCGATCCCACAAATCATGATAGGTCGTTTGGAATTTCCATTTGAGATGACCCGTTTTGATGTCTAAGGCTACTAAGGCATCACGGAATTGCTCTTTGGCAGAATCCATATCACGGTTAACACCAATTTGGTCAGGTGAATAGTTACCATACGGCACATAGATGAGGCCGTTTTGGATGTCAGCCGACATATCTGGCCATGAGATCGGCGTGTCATGATCGTAGACACCGTCTTCAGCAATTGGTGTTGTGTCATCGGGATGCGCTGGATTAAAGTTCCAAACAAGTTTACCGGTGCGCGCATCAAAGGCACGTAAAACACCGCCCGGATTGCCTTTGTTATAGGCATTGTCGGTCACTGAAGCATTAATAATCACTAGACCATCGGCAACTACAGGAGGTGAAGTCACCATATAGGTATGAGGACGAACCTCACCGAGATTCTTTTTGAGATCGATTTTGCCGTTGTCCGCAAAATCTGTACATACTTCACCAGTATTGGCATCTAGAGCAAAGAGCTCGCCCTCTGGCGTGCTGTTATAGATGCGTTTTTGGCAAGTTTGTGCCGCTGGCGTCTCGGTGCTTTTGGCATCGCTAAAGCGGCTATCGCTAGCGCCCATATCAGCCAAGTCGTAATAGCTCACGCCACGGCAAGTTTGGTGTTGACGTTGATTGCTTGGATCGGTAGGTGGAACAAATTTCCAGGCCAACTCACCCGTTTGTGGATTGAGCGCATGCACCTCGGCATGTGGCGTACATATATACAACAAGCCATTAACCTTGAGCGGGTTGACCTCAAAGGTATATTCAGAGGCATCAACCTTAGGATCACGGATATCGCCGGTATGATATTCCCAAGCTTTCACCAAGTCCTTCGCATTGCTATTGTTGATTTGCTTAAGCGCAGAGAAACGACGGCCATTGAGGTCACCCCCATAAGACGACCAGTCCTTGCTAGGCACATTGTCTAAATCCACTCTTTCGTTGGCGAGTTCCCCTTTAGTGGGATAAGCATCATAAAAAGCAATCACCACGGTCATGATCAACATGATGATGACGGTAGAGCCAAGAAATGGATGGAATCCAGAGGCATTTTTAGGATCATGCGGTTTGTTGACGCGTCTGACCGTCCATGGCAATGCTAACCATAAACCAATCACAGCAATCACATCACCGCGCGGGATCCATTGCCATTTGTCAAAACCGACTTGGTAAATAATCCAGCCGAGGGTGACCCACATTAATAAGGCATAAAAGGTCAGTACAAATCGGCTGTTGGTAAAAAGTAGAATGGCGGCAAATATCAAACCGATAGAGGTCACCAAGTAGAAGGGACCCGCGCCGGCGTTGAGAACTTGCCAACCCATATAGGCTAGCACCACGCCTATCACGAGCATGATGAGGGAGGTAATTTTGTTGAGCATGTTACTTCCTGATACAGTAGATGAAAGGGCTTACAAAGTAAACCGCAATTGGGAACTATTATACACCCGCTTACAAGACCTTGATTTCTAGGGAAAACACGGTATTACCAGCATGACCTTAATGGCCCGGTGCATATAGCACAAAAAAAACCCAAGTGACACTTGGGTTTGAAATGACTAGTGTTGGGTTTGTCTCTTAATTTGTTTGAGGCTATCGATAAATTCTTGCAGATTATGTGCGGCGGCACGACGACAAATTTCGTGTTTTTCGGCACTCGAAGCTTGGCGCAAATTGTTTTCAATTTCGCCATGGGCTTTTTTGAGATCCGGCAGTTGGTTGAGGATCTTAAAGTTGGTCTGTAAGCGATCAACAATATAACTGGCCTCTTCGGCATTGACTTTATTGGTCAAGACCAGGGTTTGCTCGATTTTTTGGCGCGCCTCATCCATGGTTGGGTGTGATCCCACATGCTCACACGCTTGTGCAACCGCAAACACCACCGTGCCTTTTTGTTCGGCCTGACGATAGACATGAATCTGTTTTTCTTGGTCCGATTCTGTGCTATTGAATGAACTATGTTGACAAGCCCCCAATAAAACTGTCAGTCCTAGTAGGCTGGCTCGACTCAATCGCCCTGCTATGGTCATACTTCCCCCCTGAGAATTAATTTAATAGACGTCAGTATAGTCTGTTCTAGCAAGCCTGACCTACTTGCTGAGAGTGCTTAACAATTTTAACTAGACTTTTGGCTGCGTATTGGGTAGGGCCGCGCTAGGCTCCGCAGAGGCCAGAGACCCTCCCCGTCGCAAAATGTCTTCGTACACGTGGCGGACTTCTTCTGTGCCGTATTTTAGTTCGAGTCGCTTCACAATAAAGTGCCCCTTGGCCATGTTCTGGTAAAAGCGCAAGAATAAAGCGTTCAGGGAAGCGCCCGCCGCCGCACCGAGCACGGGCACGAGCTGAGCCGCCATTTTCTCGGAGATGACGATGCCAAAGCGTTGCGCAATGGTATCTATAAACCGCGCTAATAATTTGCTCGCACTGCTCGGTATATTTAAACCGCCCGCGCCTTGCGTGACAAGTTTAGAGAGTTCCTTCGTCGTCATATTCGTGATTTGTGCCAATCCCGTGCGTGTGAGGTAGTAGCCTGACTCAGCATTATCGTCATGTTCGCTATAATTGCCTTTGAAGCTAAACACCTCTATGCAACTGAGTCGGGTCTCAGGGTCCTTGACAGAAAACCCCTCACTGCGTGCAATATCCATAATCGAGCGCATGATAATGGTTGTGGTCAGAGGCAACTCGACCGTCAAGCCTGAAAAACCAAAAAAACCACCGACAGCCCCCGATAAGCCTGCAGCGACTAGATGACTTTTATTGGCGCTTTTAGTGTTGCCCTCTTTGAGGGTGCCACTGGCAGCCTCAACGGTTTTGTATAAGACCTTACTGATCGCCTTGTTGACCGTGCCTTGGGCACTCTTGGGCACATACTTCATAAAGTAATCAACCGGTTTTCCCACTACATGGCTAATTTGCGTAGTGATGGATGGCGTCTCTAGTAAGCGGACGGCCAGTTCTAAATCCTTGAGGTCTTGGGGCTGCATCTTGAGGGGACTCCTATGGAGCGATTGAAGTGATAAGTGACGCCAGTATAGACGATCTTAGTTGCTGCGCTTGAGGGTCTTGAAATAACATTGCTTGATACTTTGCATGCCCACATCAATCAGCGCCTTACTCGGTCCTTGTTGATCCATCAGGCTAAGATCATCATCACTAAAACGTTTGGAAATGCGTTCAAACGCACATTCGCACATCTCTTGATTGACACCTTTGGCCGTACAACCAGTGACAAATTTAGCCTGCAATCGCTGATGCTCTTCACTGCTACCTGAGCAAGCGACCAAAGCCACGGTTGCACTGCCAATCATCATGATTGTTTTGATGTTCATAAATTTGAACCTGTAAGCGAGGGGATGCATTCATTATAAACATATAAACACCATGCTTAGCAAAACCACTAGCGCTGTCCGCGCTCCTGACCGGATTTACCGCATTTGGATTGATTTAAGTCAATCGCTGACGACGGTTTAATTTTGCTTGCTGAGGCTCTCGCAAAGCAGCGCCACGATTCAGTCTTAACCCGAATTGTCAGAATTTGCGATGCCCCATAGAATGGATGGATCCCTCTGCGCAATCACCACTGCGTATTCAAGCATGATATCGAGCATTCTAGCGACGCTAATTGCGTTTAGAAATGCGCAAACTTGATCTAAAGGTGAGTCTATGAGCCCAGTCGCAACAAGCAACGCTAGCCAAGTTAAGATGGCACGCAAAGCGGGCTTCGCTTCATTTATTGGTACCGCGATTGAATGGTATGACTTTTATGCCTATAGCACGGCCGCGGCCTTGGTATTTGGGCAGTTATTTTTTCCCTCTGAAGACCCCACGACGGGCACGCTGGCGTCGTTTGCCGCGTTTTGGGTCGGCTTTTTGGCACGCCCTTTAGGGGGCGTGGTTTTCGGTCATTTAGGTGACAAGATTGGCCGCAAAAAAACTCTGATCATCACGCTAATGATCATGGGCATCTGCACGACGGCGATTGGCTTGTTACCCACCTACCAACAGATTGGTATTGCCGCACCCATTTTGTTAGTCACCTTACGTATTATTCAAGGGTTTGCTGTGGGTGGCGAATGGGGTGGCGCCGTGGCCTTAGCGGCCGAACATGCCCCCAAAGGTAAGGACTTAATCTATTCCGCGTTTGCGCAACAGGGTTCTCCAGCCGGTAATTTACTCTCAACAGCTGTGTTTTTTGTGTTTTCTTATTTGGCTCCCGAGGCCTTTTTAGATTGGGGTTGGCGCGTGCCGTTTTTGCTTTCTGCACTCTTAATTATTGTCGGCCTATGGGTTCGAATGGGAGTCGAAGAATCGCCCACGATCAAGCAAATGCAAGCACAAAACACCGTGCTCGAAGTGCCTATCACACAACTTTTACGACACCACCGCAAAATGCTCATGCTCGGCGTAGGGGCTTGCGTTATCGGTGTTTCCGCCATGTATTTTAAGAGCACTTTTGCACTCTCCTGGGCCGTCAATGAAATGCATATTTCGCGCTCACAATTTCTGGGCTTTTTAACCATCGGTATTGTGGTGCAGTTATTCTTTCAACCTTTGGGCGCGCTGATTGCCAGTCGCATCGACCTAAAAAAGGCCATTATTTGGATTCTTACCCCCGAGATTGTGCTCTTACCCCTCATGTTTTTAGCGATCGCCAGCAAACAATCGGGACTCATTATTGCTTGCATTTGCTTGGCGACATTACCGCATAGTATGTATTACTCTTTTTTAGGCGGTATTTTGGTGCGCGCTTTCCCACCGCAAGTGCGCTACACCGGGATCTCTTTGTGCTATCAACTCTGTGGCATGATATTTGGTGGTTCCACGCCTTTATTGGCGCAATTTTTGTTAAACAAAAGCGGCAGTATCATCGCGGTCATCGCCTTAGCTATTGTGCATATCCTGCTGAGTATGGGTTGCGCGGTGGCCGTCGTCACTCGCTATGAACGGCAGCAGCGCTTGCGTACGCACACGGTATAATGGGCTTTTGCTAGGCTAGCGGATATCAGGCAGGCTTGCCGCCCTACCTAAGTGGTAGGGCCAGCACAACTTAGTATCTATGTGTCCTTTTAGGTATAACGTCAGGATCAAAAAATGATGGCAACGTGGAGTGATGTACTCGGTGCACAAAAACAGCAACCGTATTTCAAAGAAATTTTGCACAGAGTGCAGCAAGCACGGGCGCAAGGCCACATCATCTTTCCTGCTAATGCCGAGATATTTAATGCCTTCAAAAGCACGGCTTTTGCCGATGTCAAAGTAGTCATCCTAGGCCAAGATCCCTATCATGGCCCTAATCAAGCCCATGGTTTGGCCTTTTCAGTTCAAAAGCCAACGCCCATTCCACCGTCTTTACGCAATATTTATAAAGAATTGCAAACCGATATTCAAGGTTTTGTGCCCCCCTCACATGGCGATTTGCAAGAATGGGCGCAGCAAGGGGTGTTTTTACTGAATACCGTGCTGACGGTACAACAAGGCAAGGCGCATTCACATGCCGATTGGGGCTGGGAGCACTTCACCGATGTGGTAATTCGGCAGCTTAACGAACACCGAGAGCATTTAGTCTTCATGCTGTGGGGCGCACATGCTCAAAAAAAAGGCGCCTTTATTGATCGCCAACGCCACTTAGTGCTTACCAGCACGCATCCTTCGCCGTTATCAGCGCACCGAGGCTTTTTGGGTTGTCGCCATTTTTCAAAAGCTAATCAATACTTAATACAGCAAGGTAAGACGCCCATTAATTGGCAAATTCACTAAGCCTTCTAGCACGCTTGAGCCGCATGCATACAGCCAAGAAAAAGGGCGCATGCCCCAGTCACCTCTGGAAAACTGCGCCCTACTGTGAGACTCCGTCTACGGCTTAACATCTAACCTAAGCGAATTTGACGCTGCAGCTCTTCGATTCGATCGAGCAATTGCAACACCAGTGACAAGCCATCACCCTGGAGCTCAAAGTCATCGCGCAAACGTCGCGCCTTGGTGGCGGTCACCATGCATTCGCTATAAAACACATAAGGACTTTCGCTTTGTTTAGTGTCCACCATGGGTAAAACGCCCGCGTCGGCTAAGCTAATGACCTCGGGCTCGGTCAAACCAGAAACTTCTACAATATGTTGTAGGCTACACACTTGATCTTGGTTGAGCCAAATCGCTTCGGTGCTAATTTGTGTCATTGTTATACTCCTGCGAAATAAGATTTGCGGGGGTCAAAGTCTGAGACTTGTGCCAATTGCTGCATTAATTCTTTTTCTTTGTCGCTGAGTTTGGCAGAGACCTGGATGCTAATTTCTAGGATAAGATCGCCTTGTTGACCTTTGACAGAAGGCATACCGCGTTTGGCCAAACGCATCTTACGACCCGCTGTGGTACCCGATGGGATATTCACCTCTACTCGGCCGCCTAGGGTAGGCACTTGTACGGTCGTACCTAGCGTGGCTTCCCATGGGCTAAGCGGCACTTTCATCGTGAGATTTAAACCATCGACTTTGTAGTGCGGATGCTTTTGCATACGCAAAATCACAAACAAATCGCCAGCGGGTGCACCATGTAAGCCCTCACCCCCTTTACCTGCTAAGCGTAAACGTTGGCCGTCTGCGGCGCCTTTAGGGATTTTGACTTGGAAGGTTTTTTGTTGGCGTTTGGGCATACCCTGCTCATCATAGGATGGAATCTGCACCGTAAATTCGGTGCTCGCGCCGTGATAAGCTTGCTCCAGCGTAATCGGCAATTCAAATTCAAAGGTTTCACCGCGTTGTGGGGCTTGTCTAAATCCAGAATGGCTGCTAAAACTACCTTGGCGACCACCCCCAAAAGCGGCAAAAATATCTGCCAGGTCCACATCCTCAAAACCGCCTTGAGAGCTTTTATAAAATTGCTGCCATTGATGCGGTGGCACAAAATCCTCACCCTCGGCATGCTGACCTAGATTGTCATAGGCAGCTCTTTTTTCGGGGTCTTTAAGGGTGGCATAAGCCTCGGCGACCTTTTTGAACTTTTCTTCGGCATCAGGCTCTTTGGAGACATCGGGGTGATATTTATGGGCCAAGTTACGATAGGCTTTTTTAATATCGGCTTCTGAGGCATCCCGAGGTACGCCTAGGACCTCATAAAAATCAACATATTTCATACGCAATCCAATATTAAATTCATAGTCAGTATTTATTTCAGATACAAAGTATGTAAGTCTGAAACCTTGATTTTCAAGCCTATAGGCGCTGTAACGCCACTAGCCAGCCGCCGCCTTAATCAATGCTACCGTCAGCCATTGCTCCCAGTGTCTCTTTACTTGGTACAAAAAACAAGGTTCCGGTCACTGCCGTGCTGTATTCCAATAATTTGTCGTGGCTCGCTTTATCATTGCCCTGAAACATATGTCGTAGCATTTGGTGAACGGTGGAAAAGTGCTTGGAATAAGAAATGAAAAAAGTCCCGTATTGGTTTTTGGAGGGTTCGGCAAAAATCACATTGGCACGCAAGATGTCTAGTTCATTGCCCTCATCGTCATAAGCCTTGGAAATTTCGACGTGAGCACTCGGTTTTTTGTTAGTAAGTTGCATGTCATTAAACTTATGGCGACCGATGATTTCTTCTTGTTGCTCAACGCTTAAGGTCTCCCAACCTTGCATATCATGCAGGTATTTTTGGGTAAACATATAACTACCGTTTTTGTAATCAGGATCCTCATCACCAATCAAAGCCGCCTCACAGGCATCATCATCTTGGGGGTTGGCCGTACCATCGACAAAGCCAATAATACTGCGTCCGTCTTGGTAGCCAAAACCATGAATTTCATAGACGGACTCAGTAATATCACCTAAAAAAACCATATATTGTTTGAGGGCTTCATAACAAATATCGGTATTGCGAGCACGCAAGTGTACAAAAATATCACCCTCTGTGGCTGGCGCAGTAAAGCGTGGCCCCTGGATAGGTTCAAAGGTCACTAATTCTTTTGGCGGTGTAGTATTGGGAAAAAACATATCCCAACAATGCCGACTCAGTGCCACTGAGCTTTTGAATTCGTCCTTATCAAAGCGCAATTTAATACTATTGTTAATTTCAGTCAGATTGCCACAGAAGTCACGAAACGCCTCCAGGGCTTTTTCGACCTCGATATCGGGGCGGATCTTAAGATTGACAAAAAAAACGTTTTTACCGGGTTTATTGAGAACATCCTGAATTAACATGTTTTTCCTTGAATGGCTGTAAGACGGTGTTAAGCCGTGCTGACAAATGTACTAAAACGCCTGTGACGCTTCAGATATGCCACAGGCGTGTAGCTTTATATTATTTTATATTATGCGCTTATTTGAGCAGTGCATCAAAATCCGAGGCCGAGTGACGCTCAGCTAATTGCTTGCCTTCAGGGGCATTGAGATTATTGACCATTCGGCCTCTGATCACCGCTGGCCGTTGCGCAATTTGTTTGGCCCAGCGACCTAAATTGGCATAAGAACCAATATTTAAAAAGGTCGCGGCTCCCTCGTAGATTTGGTTCAGTGCCAAGGCACCATACCACGGGAAACAAGCAATATCGGCGATACTGTATTCGGTCCCAGCCAAGTACGGATGCTTACCGAGTTGCTGATCGAGCACGTCTAATTGTCGTTTGACTTCCATGGTATAGCGGTCAATAGGATATTTAAAATGCTCTGGCGCATAGGCAAAGAAATGACCAAAACCACCACCTAGCAAGGGCGCCGCCGCCATTTGCCAAAATAACCAATTTAAACACTCGGTGCGCTTAGCATGATCAGTTGGAATCAATTGCTTGAATTTGTCTGCTAAATACAAGAGGATAGCGCCAGATTCAAACACACGCACTGGCGTTTCATCACTGCGGTCAAGCATAGCGGGGATTTTGGAGTTTGGGTTAATATCTACAAACCCCGAACCGAATTGCTCACCATCGATTTTGATCAGCCAGGCATCGTATTCCGCCTCTTGCACCCCCAACGCCAACAACTCTTCGAGCATGATCGTTACTTTTTGACCATTTGGCGTTGCTAAGGAGTACAGTTGCAGAGGATGCTTACCGACGGGTAATTGCTTCTCAAAGCGAGCGCCTGCCGTAGGGCGATTAATGTTGGCAAATTTACCGCCATTGCCCTGCTCCCATTGCCATACTTTAGGTAGTTCATAATTTTCTTCAGCCATATTGCTCTCCGATCGTTAGCTTTTGTTACTGCTACTCTTTGTAGTTTAAAGGAGGTGGTAAGGCTTTTCAAACTGAGCCTTAGCAGAATGGTTTGATGTTATAGACCACGCCCGCAAAATAGGTACTTGCTTTTATAATTTAGCCTATGAAACGAATTTTGTTATTGATTGTCATGCTCTGCCTGAGCCAATTATTTATTATGCTCAGCGCCTGGGGCTTGTATGAATATGGCCGCGGTTTTTTTCCACAGCTACACGCGGGTTATTTCTTGGTCACCTGCTTCGTATTAGCCGATGGATTTTTATTGGCTTTGTTTAAGTTACCGCGGCATTGGCGTTTTAAATTATTGATTAGTTTTATGGTGGCCATTTTTTATGGCAGTTTATTTACCTTACTGGGCGCCACCTTAGCGACTATGTTTAGCTGGCTCACGGACAAGGCTACGGCTGAAAGCGCCGTACGCTTTTTTATACCTGTCTTTATGCTGGTACTTGTCGCCTACGGTTTGTGGAGCGCCTACTGCCCCAAAATCGTGCGTTATTCAATCAAATTACAAAAACCCATGCCGCAAGCCGTGCATATTGCGTTTTTGAGTGACACGCATTTTGGCTATTTAATTGGGCATCGACACATTAAATGGCTCCAAAAAGCCATCCAAGCCGAAAGCCCTGATTTAATCTTGCATGGTGGTGATTTTATGGCCGACACCTCGCGGGTGTATGAACGTCGCCATATGGCCAAAGCGCTCCGCCAGGTGCAAGCCCCCTTGGGAAAATATGCCATTTTAGGCAACCACGATGTCTATCAAGGTCAGCAAACGCTTTTTCAAAAAGATATCGAAGCCGCCGGTTTTGTGTGTTTACGCGATGAAACCATTAATATTCAGGGTGAAATGCTGTTAACAGGCCGCAAGGATTTGGCCGAAACGCGCTTGGCCGCCAAAGACTGCATTAAGCACGCGCTGCTGCCGGTAGTGGTGTTGGATCATCAACCCGAAGGCGCCAAAGCCATTGCACAACAAGGCGCTGATCTCATCTTGGCCGGTCATACGCATAATGGTCAATTATTTCCGGGGACGGCTCTATTGCCGCTTTTTCAGAAATACACGTATGGGCACTACTTTATTAAAGGCTCACAACTCATCGTCTCTGCAGGGTTAGGCCTTTGGGGCTTACCATTCAGAATAGGAACACGTGCCGAACTGGTCATCATCGAGCTCAGCGGTAGCCTATAAACTGCACACTTTTCCATACTTTCAAACACCTCCGTTAAAAGACAAAAACTACTATGACGCCTCTTCATCTGCCTTACTGGAAATGTTTTCTTGCCTATTTTGTAACATTTTTGTTGTTATTTTTGGGCTATGCCGCTTTGATTTATTTTAGTGGCGGTGTTACCGCCGTCACAGGCACTCAATTGAGTGTCGGCACCTTATGGCGCTTTATGATGGTGGGCTTTATGGTCTTAATCCCACCATTTTTAGTCATGAGTGCCGTGTGCTTTTTTGTGGCACAGGCCTGCGCCTTCAAACAATTTCTTAGGGTGATGACGCTTTTTAGCCCCTTTTATCTGTTTATTATTCAACCTGTGAGAGCGACCTATTTCGGTAATGCTAGTGTCCATGGTTTTGCGAGTGCCCTGATTGTGTTCTTACCGGTGATCGTATTGGGCTTTATGTGGTGCTTTTATCGCACTGGTTTTGCACAGGCCAAACGTATCCTGTGGCTGCTCACCGCTGTTTTAGTGCTCATGCTACTGGCTACCTGGCTGCTCAATGTCGATTTTTGGATCATGCCATGGGGCGAATGGTTGAGTGAGGTTTTCTGGGTGCAGCTACTCAATGCTATCTGGTTGATCGTGCCATTCCTCATACTGCAATATTTGATACTGAGTCTCGCCGCCAAACCTTATCGTCAACAACAATAAAAATGCCGTTATCGCTGAATGAAATTAACGATAACGGCCATTGACTCGTCTAGAACTACGCGAATGTTAAGGTACTAGGCCTGTATACGTTGTGGAAAGATCGTGCTCAATGCCAAGCCAAGCACAAAACCCACAGCGGCAGGCACAATCCATCCTAAACCGATGCCATACCATGGTAACCATTGGTCAATACTGGCGGCAAAGGCATCTGGATTCTCGGCTAATGCGGCTTTGTAGGCATCGAGTAAACCGACCACGAGCGTCAGACTCAAAGAGCACACATAGACCGCGCGGCGACCTCCAAAGACTTTATTAAAGAAAGCCAAAATAATCAAAACAATCGAGAGCGGATACAATAACATTAGTACCGGAATGGATAAGCTAATAATGCCTGACAAACCGTAATTGGCAAAAGCGCAAGAAATAAGCGTAAATAAGAACACATAATTACGATAAGACATTTGCGGTAATAAGCGATGGAAGAACTCAGCATTCGCCGTGATCAAACCAATAGCGGTACTCAAGCACGCCAATAAAATAATCACAAATAATAAGACATTACCGTAGGTGCCCCAATAATAATATGTGATCTTGGCAAGGACATCGGCACCATTGTCTAGCATGCCGAGCTCGGCGACACTATTGGCCCCCATATAAGCCACAGCAGCATAAACAAGCCCTAGAATTACAGCAGCAATGACGCCTGCGCCCATCGTAAAGCGCATAAGTGAGGAGGTCTCTTTGAGGCCGGCTTCACGTAAGGCGCCAATCACAATAATAGCAAACACTAAGGCGGCCAGGCCGTCCATGGTGTTGTAACCCTCTAGGAACCCCGTGACCCAAGGCGTCGCACTATAGCTCTTAGTGGCTTCTTGGAGGCTGCCCATCGGAGAAACTAAGGTGGTCACCACGAGCGCGATAATACATATTAATAGGACTGGCGTCAGGATCTTACCGATGCGATCAATCAATTTGCTTGGACTTAGGGAGAACCAGCAAGCAATTGCAAAGAAAACGATGGAAAAGATCAATAAATAAGCCGCTGAGTGCTCGGCTTCATGACCAATACCGACATTGATAAGAATCGGTTTGACGCCCATCTCGTAGGCTACAGTCGCCGTACGCGGCGTTGCAAACAGAGGCCCGATACTCAGATAAAGGGCGCTAGCAAATAAAACGCCATAGACGGGATGAAAGCGGGAAGCCAACACGCGCACGTCACGGACCTTGGAGAAACCAATGACAGCGACCCCTAATAATGGCAATCCCGCTCCAGTGATAACAAAGCCGAGCACGGCTGAGCTGACGTTTTGGCCGGCTTGTTGCCCCATCAACGCTGGGAAAATCAAGTTACCGGCGCCAAAAAACAAGGCAAATAACATTAAGCCCGTCGCCAAAAATAACACCAAAGGTGAAGAGTTATTAGATTTCATATTGTGTTCCAATATTATGTTGATGTGTCTTGTTAGGCGCTCATTAAAATTTAGAATTGCTTATGCTCGATGACAAGGCACATTTAGGGCAATCAGTGATGGGCAACAAACTAAGGTTTAACCCGATTGCTGTAGATCAGCATTTACGCTATAACAAGTGTAAATAATAGTAACTAAATTGTAAGAGCTGTGCACCTAGTTATAACCCTCAGACGCAATTTGTTTACAAATCGATCTATTTTCCCGCAAATTCCAGTGATTTTACGCTATGACAGACGCTTACTACGAACTCAAAGATCGTCAAACCTTGTCTAATGGTGCCGTGGTGGCCACCTATCAACCTACTCTTCATGCCCAAGGGGCTTGGCAAGAGACAGAACAGCATATGGCGCCAGCAACCGGCATTATTTGTCATGAGTTAGACATATTTCAGCCACAGGATCACCTTCGCATCGGTCGCGTGAGTCTCGATATTTGGGGCATGATTTACCTCGATGAATTTACCGTAACCACACAAATAGAGCGGCCTGGCCGCACCATACAATTACTCAAATCAGAGCTTAAGGCCAAAAATCGAACCTGTATTGTGGCCTATACCTGGCGCATGGTGACCACTGATAGCTCATCAGTCATGGGTCTAGAAGACCAACCGATTCCAAGCCCAGAAGCCTTCCCTACTTGGACTGGCATGCGCACCTGGCAAGGTGGGTATATACGCTCTGTCACCGCCAAAAAATCACCAGAGAGTCGCAACGGCGCTGGGATTGTCTGGCTCAGCAACTCATTAGATATGGTCAAGGGCGAACCCACCAGCGATTTTTGTCGTCTCATGGGCATGGTCGACACTTCTAATGGCATTGTGACCCGCGAACCCTTGGGTGAATTCAAATGGATGTTCCCAAATGTCGATCTACAAATCCATTTATTTAGAGCGCCTCAAGGTCATTGGCTGGGTCTCGAAACCACACAACAATTTGGCCCAGACGGTATTGGTTTAACCAGCTCAGTTTTGCACGATACACACGGACCTTTTGGTCGAAGCGAGCAAATTCTGACGGTTCGTCCCATCCCTGAAGGCTTCAAACAAATCAAACATGATTAATAAGCGCTTCTAAATTTCTGTAAGCCTCCCTAAAGTTCTCAAGGCTTTTTTCTAAGCATCGATAAGCATCAGCTAGACACTTCATCGGTCGCAGGTGCTCCTCCGAGTCACCCGCCTAGTCAATGAGGCAAGGACTAGTTGCCATTAAAAAAGGGTAAATGCACAGTTGCTGGCATTTACCCTTTTCCCCTTTTGTGTTCCAGTGCCGCAGCACTGTCCCCCTATTTAAGTGGTTGTATTAAGGAAGCTCACCTGATTTGCGTCGAGCGCGGAAGTCACGGGTTTCTTTGACCACAACACCTGACAAGACCAGCAAGCCGATCAAGTTAGGCACCGCCATCAAACCGTTGAAGGTATCGGAGAGATTCCACACCAGATCCAAACTCACAACGGCGCCCAAATATACGGTGATGATATAAACCACTCGATAAGGCAAAATGCCTTTTTCGCCAAACAAGTAGGCGACACATTTTTCACCGTAATAAGCCCAACCCAAAATGGTAGAGTAGGCAAAGAAAATCAAACCAAAGGTGATGAGATGACGTCCACCCATAGGCAATAGTTCATCAAAAGCAAACGCCGTCAATGCCGCACCGGATAAATCGCCAATTTCTGAGGTGGAACTGCTATTGAGAGCCATCACCAACACAATACCCGTAATGGAACACACGCAAATTGTGTCTAAAAAGGTACCCGTCATGGACACCAAGGCTTGACGCACAGGGTGGTCGGTTTTGGCAGCCGCGGCGGCAATTGGCGCCGAACCCATACCTGCCTCATTTGAGAATACGCCACGAGCCACACCATAGCGAATCACCGTAAAGATGGCGCCGCCCGCCACCGCCTGACCTGTGAAAGCGTCATGGAAGATAGTGCGAATCGCCGGAACGAATAAATCACCATTGACAATAATGATCACAATACCGCCCACCACATAAACAACGGCCATGACAGGCACAATGAAGGAAGCCGCTGTTGAGATACTTTTGATGCCACCGATCACCACAATGGCGGTCAACACGGCCACGACAGCGCCCGTCACCCAGGTTTGTACGTTCCAGCTTTGGGCCATGGCTTGGGCCATTGAGTTAGACTGCACAGAACTACCAATACCAAAGGAAGCGACAATCGCGAAAATGGCGAATAAAATACCGAGGATACGACCGATGCTTTTGTTCTTGATGCCGTTTTGAAGGTAGTACATTGGGCCACCAGACATCTCCCCTTTGGAGTTGGTGGTGCGGTATTTGACCGCTAACACACCCTCTGCATATTTGGTCGCCATCCCAAAAAAAGCACTTAACCACATCCAGAAAATAGCGCCTGGGCCGCCAACCACAATGGCCGTCGCCACCCCCGCAATATTACCGGTACCAATCGTGGCCGATAAGGCCGTCATCAAGGCAGCAAAATGCGATACATCGCCCTCATGATCGGTGCCATCGTCTTTTTTGGGATGTGGAAAAAATGCCAACTTGAGGGCGTAAGGCAACATCCAAATTTGCATAAAGGCAAGGCGGATGGTTAATAAAATACCGGTGCCAACCAGCAGACCTAACATCCACGGTCCCCAGACAGCGCCGTTGACTGAATTCACAATACTTTCAAATGTTTCCATATTATCTTTCCTTGACGGTTCTGTTCGATTGTCTCAAACGTTTCTATTTGTAGCCTGATGTAAACAAAAAAACAATACGGGTTATTGATAAGAGGAAAGATACTAATTCCTGTGAATACACCCAATAATTCATTAGAAAAGCGCAGATGAAGGGAGTTTAGTGGCTAATAAAAACAATAGGCCGCCAATGCGTTCGGCGGCCTTATCAATTATTTTGAAAAAACGGCTTGATTAGAATGCTTATATATAATTTTATTGATTACCAACCGGCTTCTTGCACTAATTGTTGCACTAATTCTGTGGCGGGCAAAGTACGTACCTGCGCTGCACCTTGTCCGGCCCAAAACGCTCCATAGTCATGCACACCCTGCTGGCTGGCAAGGGCGTTTAGCTGTTTACTGGCATCATACACGCAGGGGTAACCGGGCAAAGTCGGTGCTTGTGCTGCAAGCTGGGTCAGCGTATTCGGGATACCGCGAGCAGGCCGCCCAGAAATCATCTCAGTCACTACAGTATGTTGAGCCGCCGCACTGTTAAGTGCCTTTCTGTAAGCGTCGTTGGCATTGCTTTCTGGACACGCCACAAACGCTGTACCCATTTGTACCGCGGCGGCCCCTAATTGCAGCACGGCCTGGATACTGTCTCCAGTCATAATGCCTCCAGCAGCAATAATGGGCAATTTGCAATGGCGCACTAGGGTTTCGACCAGTGCCAGCGTGCCCATACAATCGTCCTGTTGCGGATTAAAGACACCACGATGACCACCGGCCTCGTAGCCTTGCGCCACTACATAATCCATGCCAGCGGCTTGTGCTTGCAGGGCTTCTTCTAGGTTTGTGGCGCAAGCCACCAATAGAATCCCAGCCTCATGCAGGCGCTTAATCGCCTGCTCATTGGGCAAACCAAAATGAAAACTCGCTACAGTAGGTTTAAATTCCAACAATAACTCTAACTGCCAGTCACAACTATTAAAGCTCTCATAAATGCAGTTGAGTTGCTTCGGTACTTGGCCACCTGCCTGCTCGTAGTAAGGAGCTAAAAATGCCAACCATGCTTGCTCTTTGGCGTCATCTCGAACAGGGTCTTGGTGACAAAAAAAGTTTAGATTAACTGTCCTCACTCCCTGCGCTTGCAGCACTTGTAATTGCTTCTGGCAGGCCGCTTGATTGAGTGCGCCCAAGCCCAGGCTACCCAGGGCCCCCGCCCGATGGACGGCTAGCGCCAATTCTGGCGTCGTAGTGCCTGTCATCGGCGCTTGAATAATGGGATATTGAATACCAAATGCTTGAATTAGAGATTGGCTAGCGGCGTTCATATTGTCTCCTTGCGATGGCTAATAGTTATTGCCTCAGTATATTCGTTGTAGAAGCAAAAAAACCAGTAATCCGTGATTACTGGTTTTTTGGTTTGTCGAGGTGACGACTAGTGATAAGTAGTAGTGCGTGAAGTTAAAGCCAAAAAAGCCTAGGCCGATTGCGCTAAACCCGCTTGATGTGCTTGTTCATCGGCATGATAAGAAGAACGCACCATGGCACCCACAGCCGCGTGAGTAAAGCCCATGTCGTAGGCCTTTTGCTCAAACATTTTGAAGGTCTCTGGCGTTACATAGCGTTGTACTGGCAAGTGGTGAGCTGAGGGTTGTAAATATTGACCAATCGTCAACATATCAATGTCGTGCGCACGCATATCGCGCATGACTTCTAGAATTTCTTCGTCAGACTCTCCCAAACCGACCATTAGACCTGATTTGGTGGGTACGTCTGGATACATGGCTTTGAAGTCCTTGAGCAATTTAAGCGAATGCTCATAATTAGCCCCTGGACGCGCTTGTTTGTAGAGACGTGGCACAGTTTCCAGGTTATGGTTCATGACATCCGGTAAGCCTTCGGCAAAGATCTTGAGGGCTTTTTCGAGACGCCCCCTAAAGTCAGGCACCAACACTTCGACCTGTGTGAAGTATGAACGCTCACGAATCTCGTTAATACAATTGACAAAATGCATGGCACCACCATCGCGCAAATCATCACGATCGACGGAGGTTACCACCACATAACGTAAGCCCATCGCGGCAATGGATTTAGCAAGATTACGTGGTTCGTTTTCGTCGAGTGGATCTGGACGGCCGTGGCCGACATCACAGAACGGGCAACGACGTGTACATTTGTCACCCATAATCATGAAAGTGGCGGTCCCTTTACCGAAACACTCGCCAATATTTGGACAAGACGCTTCTTCACAGACGGTCACCATATTATTGGCACGTAAAATCTCTTTGATTTTTTTGAACTGAGAATTGACAGGAGCCGCTTTGACACGAATCCAATCAGGCTTTTTGAGTTTTTCGGTTTGGATGACCTTAATTGGAATACGAGAGACCTTATCGTAGGATTTTTGTTTTTTGGTGGCGTCGTATTGAGTGTCTTTAGCAATAGGGGCTGTTTCAGTGTTCACTGCGATAACCTTTGAGTTGTCATTAAATAATTACTAAGATTGCCTTCTATTGTAACGCTAAAGTCACGGTTCTTTAGCTAAAACCCCGTTGGAGGCTCAGACTAGAATACCTTAGCGGCACTAAGGGGCTGCTTCACACAGCCCCTTGAGCGCCAACCTTAGCACTCAAGGTTGAGTACTAAAGCATTGAGGCAATTAGGTGTTAGAGGCCTCTGACCAGCCAGAAATGAATTTGCTGTTCATGAAGCTCTTGAGGCCATAAATACCCCCTTCGCGGGCATGACCAGATTCCTTGATACCCCCAAAAGCGGAGCCATCAGCGCGTGATTTACCGTTGGTTTCTACCATACCGGATTGCACAGCACGAGAGAGGCGACGGCGACGATCGACATCACGAGTTTGGATGTAATTGGTTAAACCATACACCGTATCGTTGGCAATTTGTACGGCCTCTTCTTCTGAGTCAAATGGAATAATAGAAAGGACTGGGCCAAAGATTTCTTGGCGAGCAATCGTCATGTCATTATTAACGTCCGCAAACACGGTAGGACGCACAAAGTAGCCTTTGTCCTTGCCTTCTGGTTTGCCAGTACCGCCAATAACTAAGCGCGCGCCCTCATCGATACCTTTTTGGATGAGATCTTGGATTTTTTGCCATTGTTGCTCTGAAACGACGGGACCAATGTGGTTGCCTTCTTTGGCAGCGTCGTCGACTTGAGTTTGCTCAGCCACTTGTTTGGCAATTTCGATGGCTTTGTCATAGAAAGAACGTTCAACCAACATACGGGTTGGCGCATTACATGACTGTCCAGAGTTATTGAAGCAGTGAATGACGCTGCGTTTGACAGCTTCTTCACCCGCATCGGCAAAGACTAAATTCGCACCTTTACCGCCTAATTCAAGCTCGACTTTTTTGATGGTGTCGGCGGCACTCTTGGTGATTTGACGACCAGCACGTGTCGAACCCGTAAATGACACCATGGCGACGTCTGGATGACTCGTTAAGCGAGAACCCACACCGGCACCATCACCATTGACCAGATTGAAAACACCAGCTGGCAGACCAGCCTGATCAATGACCTCGGCCACGATCATGGCGTTGATTGGAGCAATCTCGCTCGGCTTAAGCACCACCGTATCACCCGCAAGAATCGCCGGGATAATTTTTAGGAAGATTTGGTTCAGCGGCCAGTTCCATGGTGTGATAGCGGCGACTACGCCTACAGGCTCCCAAGCGACGACGGTGTCATCGGTTTTGTCGTTAAGTGGTTCTACGAACTTGAAGCCCTCAAAGGCGTTGATGAAATTTTCCATGTGTTTGAGGCCGACTGGCGCTTGGGCGGTATTTGCCAGTTTGATCGGGGCACCCATCTCGGCACTCACGGCTTCGGCAACATCACCCACACGTTGTTTATAGGCGTCATAGATTTTTTTGACAAACGCTAAGCGCTCTTGTGGCTCCGTAGCGGACCATTTAGGCAAGGCGGCTTTAGCGGCGGCGACGGCCTTGTCGGCATCTTCGGTGCTACCCAAGGTGATGACCGCAATGCTTTCTTCGGTGGATGGATTGATCACCTCAAGGTCTTTGCCATTGCTGGATTCGACCCATTGACCATTAATGTAAAACTTTCGTAAGTCTTTTAGTTCGCTCATAAGTTGTCCCTTAGAAATTGTTGTAAGAATCGTATTTGCGATACAAGCAAGTTTAAATTGTAGGACAAAATCAGATTTTGCACTTGCATTGCACAACAAACGCTTGGATTGTCGTTAGAGCGACTAGCGTGTGGTAACCACTAGTCTATTACTAAAAAGCTTATCTGAAAGAGCTGATAAATACAATGCAATGGGCAGGAAACGAGCAAATCCGTGAGCCTCTAATGATCGCTGATTACTCGCTGGGAAACGCCGTTTGTAGGAGTTTGGCGGCATAAGCCGCCACTAAAGAAGGATCCACCACAATCCCTAACGTGCGCATATCGATGGTGCGCAAGCCTGCGTAGCCACATGGATTAATACCATAAAAAGGCTGTAGATCCATATCAACATTGATTGCTAAGCCATGGTACGTGCAGCCTTTAGTGACTTTCACCCCAAGGGCAGCGATTTTGGCCAGGCCATCACCAGGAATATCTGCCATAGGCACATACACCCCAGGGGCTTTGACTTTGCGGCAGGCATTCTCTATACCAAAATGCGCAAGGGTCTGAATAATGACCTCTTCTAGGGTATTAACATATTCTTTGACGAACATGTTCGCCCGATGTAGATCGATGAGTGGATAGATCACCACCTGACCTGGACCATGATAAGTAACCTGACCCCCTCGATTGCAATGGACAATCGGGATTTGTCCTGGATTGAGGATATGCTCAGGCTTACCGGCTTGACCCAAGGTATAAACAGCTTCGTGCTGCAAGACCCAAATCTGATTGGAGGTGTGCGCATCACGTTGCTCAGTAAAGTCTCGCATGGCCTGCCAGGTGGCCTCGTAGGGCTGAAGTCCTGGCAGCGTTTTGATCGTTGTTGTCATTAGAGGACGACTTTAACCAAATGATGGGCGTGCAACGAACGATAAATCGTATCTAATTGCTCTCTGGACGTGACATACACCGTAAAGGTCAAGCCCACATAATTGCCCTTGCTACTGGGGCGGATAACAATCGTATCGGGATCAAAATCAGGCACAAACTCACGCACAATCTCGGTTAGGTGCTGAGCCAAATGTGGCTCATTATGCCCCATCACTTTAATAGGAAAATAGCAGGGGTACTCAATTAATGACTCTTCAGGAGGAATGTCGTGGGGGGTTTGTGCCATTAGAGTTGCTCCAAGACGCGATCATAAGCCTTGCGTAGGGTCCAGAACACAGGCCCCGGTTTGCCATCACCGACAGGCTGACCATTAAAGCTGGTAATGGCCTGCACTTCTTTGGTCGCTGCCGTAATCAAGATTTCATCGGCCTCGGCAATTTCGTCTTCGGTGATATTGCGAGATTCAAAGGCAATCCCTTCTTCTTGGCAGAGCTGTTCAATAAAGCCATAACGCACGCCCTCAAGAATCAGGTTATTGCGTAGTGGTGCGGCCACTTTACCATCCTTGACTAACCAAATATTAGAAGAAGACGCTTCGCTCAAAAAGCCATTACGGAACATGATTACATCATCCACGCCTTTGCTGAGCGCGTATTGCTTGGCCAAGACATTGCCCAACAATGAGGTCGTCTTAATATCGCAATGCAACCAACGCAAATCATCCATAGCAATGGTAGATAAACCTTTGGCAAGTTTTTCAGCGCTAGGACGCTGAAAAGGCGTATTCATCATAAAGATCGTTGGCGCTACGGGTGGATTAGGAAACCCATGGTCACGCTTGGCTACACCGCGTGTGACTTGTAAATACACCATATGATAAGGCCACGGCGAGCGCTCAATCATAGCCGACATTAAGGCTATCCAATCCTCGGCCGATTTGCCAGTTTCGAGGCCAATGGCCGCTAAACTACGCTGCAAACGTGCCACATGTTGATCAAAGCGAAACGGTTTGCCGTTATAGACCGGCACGACTTCATAAATACCGTCACCAAAAATAAAACCGCGATCAAGTACGGAAATTTTGGCTTCGGCTAGCGGCAAATACTCACCATTGAGGTATACCAATGAATCGCCATGAGAAATATCTATCATTACTTCTATAACCTTATAAAAACAGGGCGCAGGTGCAAACCGCAGCTGCTTTGCCCTACGGGAGAGTCTAATTAAACAAGCTCATCAACTTATCCCACATACGACCAAAGAAGCCAGCGCGCTCGACCGCGTTGAGGGTCACAAGAGTGTCTTGTTTGATGACTTGATTATTTAAGAGAAATTGCACTGAGCCCACCGCTTGGTTTTTTGCTAAAGGGGCCACTAACCTATTGCTATCAAACTGGGTGATGGCTTGAACGTTATTTTCTTGGCCTCGTGGCACAGTAACGGCAACGTCATTTAGAGAACCTAAGGCGACTTTTTTGCTTTTGCCTTCCCATACACGGCTCTCGGTTAAGGGCTGGCCGGCTTTCGCGAGGGACTTGATGGCAAATTGTGAGAAGCCCCAATTTAATAAGGCTTGGTTAGCATTTTCACGCTCTCTGAAGCTCTTGGTACCAATGACGACCGAGATGAGGCGGCGATCCCCTTGTTTGGCACTAGCTAATAAATTGTAGCCTGCTGACTTGGTATGGCCCGTTTTCATGCCATCAACGCCGGTGCCTCGGTTCAGTAAGCCATTGCGGTTTGGCTGTCTAATTTTGGCGTAGGTGTATTCTTTGACACCAAAAAAGTGATAGTACTCAGGGTAGTCTTTGATCAAATGCAACGCCACCACAGCAATATCGTGCGTAGAAATATAAGTACCCTCTGAAGGCATACCTGCAGGATCATCAAAGTGTGAATTGCTAAGACCCCAGGCTTGCGCTTTTTGGTTCATCTTTTGTACAAAATTAGGGATGCTGCCGCCCACCACTTGCGCTAATTGCACGGTGGCATCATTGCCTGATTGCACCAACATACCATTGATCAATTGCTCAACGCTGACTTGAGTATTGACCTCAATAAACATGCGTGAACCTTCTTGAGCACGTGCTTCTGGAGACACAGTCACCATTTGATCAAGACTGATTTGACCTTTTTGGAGAGCTTCAAAAACCAAGGCCGTGGTCATCAGCTTGGTTAAAGACGCAGGTTCAACGCGTTGATTGCCGTTTTGTTCGGCGATAACCTGATTGCTATCGGCATCCAACAAGAGCCATGTAAGACCGGCCACTTGCGGTGGCGCCACATGACTCATGGCAGCGACGGTTGGCGCATTGCCATCGATGACAGGCACAGTACTGTTGGATGCTTCTTCTGCTTCGGCTGTTTTTTGGGGTTGAGCCTCTAACAACACCTGACTATTTTTGCTTTGTGGGGCGTTGGTTTTGGAGTCAGAAAAAAAGAATAAATAGCCGCCTACCACAATGACGACGAGTAGTAGGATAATCAGAATACGCTTGAACATAGATGAATCTCGTTTGGAATTTTAGTAAAGAGTTATTGTAAAGCTTAAAGCCAAGCTCATGTACAAATAAGTTGCAAGCCAACGCTTGCACTAGCTTACGCCTGTGACGCTAATTGAATAGCGTTTTCTACCAGTTGTCTGAGTTCAATCAAACAACCATGGAAAAAATGACCCGCGTCCGTAATCACGGTCACGGCTTGTTTGCTATCGCGGAGCCATTCAAAGACTTCTTGGAGCGGTACGACATCGTCTTTTTCACCATGGATTAAGAGAGTTTGTGGTGGTAATGGACAGTCGCGGTACTGAAAACGCCAGACCGCCGCACCGGTCAGAATCAAGGATTGGGGCGGCGCGATGCCTTGCTCTTGAACCTCATGAAAGAGCTGGGTAGCCACCGCCGTACCAAATGAAAACCCAGCTAAGCACCAAGGTTTAGTGGCTAACTCAGGCTGCGCGGCCAGCCATTGTTGAACCAAGGCCAGCATGTCCTTGGTCTCGCCTTCGCCTTTATCAAATTCGCCCTCAGAATTGCCGACGCCGCGGAAATTAGGGCGCAGCACAACGTAGCCGTGGTTCAAAAAAGCTCGCGCCATCGTAGTCACGACTTTGTTGTTGCGAGTGCCATCATAAAGTGGATGAGGATGTAAGACGAGCGCCCAACCTTTGGGACTTTGTTGAGGTTCAAGCTCAGGCCAATCAATAGCGGTATCGATTAAGCCGGCTTGACCTTGAAATTGCGGCGTAGCTTGGTGATTCATAGCAATACGAAGGTGATTTAGCGATCAATTTGGATGGTTCGGGGTTTAAACTCAATGGGCTTAGCGACCTTGTTGGCGGCGCTACCTTGGGCAGGGATATACCCAAAAAACCAGCCTGCACTCAGCCCGTAAAGAGCCACATTGCCCAATATTAGGATGCAAAGAAATGTTTTCATAGGTTTGCCAAAGAACGGTGTCTCACACAGACACCAAAGGGGCATTAGATCGAGGACGACGCGGCTGCAAAATGGGCGGCTTGGACATAAATGCGCAAGCCTTCTAGGACGGCGTCCTCAAAAACTCTGAGCTTCATTGTATCAAATCCAAGCCGTTTGACCGCGCTCTGCAAAGCATCTTGTAATTCCTGAAAAATGCTTGGAAAAGCACCGCCACTAATCACTAATTCAGGCAGGGTCTCAGTGTAATCGTAGGTGGCATACCACTGTTTGATGACAGTGCCGACTTGAGCCGCGATAATGCCTTGCGTAATCGCATCATCGGTACTCGTCGGAAAATTACCCGCATTATGATATTCCCAACCGACTTCGGGTAGTTGCGCCGTACCGCTCTTTAAGCTTTTTGCCATCATTTGTAAGCCTGGGGTGATGACACCCCCCAAAAAGCGATTTTTGTAAATCGTTTCAACCGTCGTAGCCGTACCAAAACTCGCCAATACCAGCGCCTGAGTTTGGGTTTGACTATGCGCACTGACGCCCAGCATAGCAAACCAGCGATCTGCCCCTAACGCACCGGGATCCATATAACTATTTTTGAGATGTAGCGTTTGCGCCTGTGATTCTAACCAATGCATCGGTATAGGCTTGGGGACGGCATGGGCGACGGCCTCTCGAGCCGCTGCGCCGGCGACATTCACACCGTATACGGCCTCTGGCAGACATTGCTGGCGTTGTAGCCAAGTTTTGAGTTGTCCTATTTCTGAATGATGAAACGCTTGTTGACGCGTCGCCAGCGCGGTTTTGCGATTGACTAAACAACACTTGGCGCGACTATTGCCGACATCAATTAAGAGAATGGACATGTTTATCCCCTGGGGAAACTAGCAGCGGCGGGTGCTGCCTCATTGTCGGTGCGAATCGAGATCTCGCCATTGTGCAGCGCTTGCACGCCGCTCTCGGTGGCGACCAGCAAACGCGCCTGCTCATCTAATCCTTGGGCAGTACCGCTACACAGCAATTCACCATTATTGAAAACATTAATTGCTCTCCCAAATAAGGCATCGACTTGATGATGTCGATTGATAAAGGCCTGAAAACCATAGGTCTCGAATACCTGTAAGGCTTCAAACCAAGCCTGCGCTAGCGCCGCCACCAAATTATCTGCTTGAGTGGCTTCTGTTGTCTCAGTTTCTGTAACATCCCCGCCTCGAGCGCAGTCGGTTAATACTTGAGACCAATCCGCAATTGGCCGTTGCAATTGCCGACTTAAACGTTCGGCATGATTAATATTCAGACCGATGCCCGCCACAATGGCCGTACACCATTGCGCTGACCCCGAATCTTTAGAGCGTACAGACTCAACCAAAATACCAGCGAGCTTGGCACCATCATACAAAATATCATTGGGCCACTTCATGCTCAGACGTGCTTGAGCCGACGGCTTGAGATAGGCACGCAATTGTTCACAGACCACGATACCCAGAATGGGTGCGACCGTAGGTAGCTGCTCGATAGGCGCCTGTAATGAGAAGGCACAGGAAAACATTAAGGTTTGTTGCTGTTGACTAATCCACTGCCGCCCCAAACGGCCTCTGCCTTGAGTCTGTTCATGCGCCCCCAAAAGACGTGGCATGGGCATGTTGATATCGTGCCGTAAGGCCTGCATAAGTTGCAGATTAGTCGAATCAATAGTGGTACGCCAATCGACCTGCACAAAGCAGTCTTTGAGGCGTGATTGTAATAAGGCTTGCATCTGCTCAGCAGTAGGCAAGTGAATCACTCGCGACTCAGGAGCGGATGAATGAAAGGAACTCGTGGTCATGGTGCTTATAAATAGGGTTGAATGGCATCTATAATGCGTTGGGTGACGCCATTATGAAGCGACATCCATTGCGCAGCGGCTTTAGACATCGCATCGGCTTCTTCTTGATTCTCAATCAGATACTCTGCCATTTGCAAGGCTTCTAGAGGGGTTTGGGCACGCCGCGCGGCGCCTTCAACAATGGCGTCCTCAACGGCTTTTTCGAAATTGCGTGTGTATGGACCCACAATTACAGGCACCCCGAGAGCACTGGCTTCGATGTGGTTTTGGCCACCTAAATTCACAAAACCGCCGGCCACAATGGCTACCTCGGCCATGCCGTAATAAAAAAACATTTCGCCCATACTGTCGCCTAACACCACATCGACCTGCATCAAGGCCTTGTCTGTGGGCTGACTACTACGCTTCGTAAAATTTAAATAACTGTGCTGCAGTAATTCTTCAACTTCGGCAAAGCGCTCAGGATGACGCGGCACAATCACGTATAAGGTCTTGTTTTGGCGAATGCGTTGTCGCAAAGCATCCTCTTGCATGGCTTTGATAAAGAGCGCTTCCTCACCATCACGTGTGCTAGCAATCACAACGATGGGACGCTTGATATGCTGACCTGTAATACGGCCCTGGTGCACTTGTTGCGGCGATTTGTCGACATCGAATTTGAGGTTACCGACGACCTCAAGATGCTTGAGATCAAACTGTCGCAAACGGCGCTCATCTTGATAGGTTTGTGCCAGCACCATATCCAAGCTGGCCAAGGCTTGGCGCATAACCTTACCGAAGCGTTTAGTTTGCTTGAGCGCCCGCTGTGAAAAGCGCGCACTCACTAACAGCATAGGAATATGCTTGGCTTTGGCACTGAGAATCAGATTGGCCCAGAGTTCTCTTTCGATCAAAATGCCACAGCGAGGCTGCCAATAGTCATAAAAACCATTGACGGCCTCAGGTAAATCGTAAGGAATCCAGGCTTGGCGCAACTGCCCACGCGCAATATCACTAGCGAATAACTTGGCACCCTGCTCGCGCCCGGTCAAGGTCATACAAGTCAATAAAACCGGTAATCCCTGGGCGAGCAAGGCCGCAATCAACGGTTGCGCTGCTCGTGTTTCTCCTAAACTAACAGCATGAATCCATACAGGGGCGACAAAGGCTTGAGCCTCATTATTCTGTGCCGTTGTATAGGTACCTAAGGATTCTTTAGGATAGCGACCAAAGCGCTGATCACCATAAATATCCCAGGCTTCTTTTTGACCCTTAGCACGGCTTTGTAACCATCTGAGCAGCAGCGGCGATAAGGCCTTAAGCGTCAGGTTATAGCAGAACAAGTTCATACGGCATCCACCGCGGCTGCACTAAAGGAAGTGGTGGTTGCCGTTGCTAGCGCTTCGTTCTGTAGCGCTTGCTCTATTTGCGATAAGACCAAGGCCTTAGAGGGTGGCACCCCACGATCGCCTAGGCTAGCACAAAACCCATTGCCCATTAAGGGCGTACGTACCGGCGTGGAGGCGCAATAAATGCCTATCGTTGGACGCCCCAAAGCGGCCGCTAAGTGCGTCAAACCACTATCGAGGCCGATCATGATTTTGCAGGCCGCAATTTGTTGCGCCACTTCGGTGAGGCTCATCTTAGGCAGTAGCACACTATCGGGGAAATTTTTAACTAATTGTACAGCCCTTTCGCGCTCGATATCGTTACCCGATAAAACGCGTAAGGTGATGCCTTGGGCTCGTAAATACTCGAACACGGCTTGCCAATTGTCTGCCGCCCAGAGCTTGTCATCGCGACTAGCTGACGGCATGACCACGGCATAGGGTTGTATTTGGGTGTGCTCGGTAAATTGCTGTAAACCAAAGTCTGGCGGTCCAGAAAACTCATAACCAAACGTTAAGGCCGCCAGCTTACGCTGGCGAATCACCGCGGGCTGCCAGAAATCGACTTTATGTTTGTGTTTGTAGAAAAGAGAGGCTAAAGGCTCTCGCGCTGACTTCCAGTCCAGGCCATGGCGTATACCCTTGGTTTGGCGCACGACCCAAATAGACTTCATGAGTGCTTGCATATCGAGCACCACATCATATTGCTCTTGGCGCAAAGCCTCTTTAAAGGCATGACGCTCTTGTCTAACTTGCTTGGACCACCAATGCTTACGCCAGCGGCGATGGGCGAGCGTAATGACACGATGCACCGCAGGGTGCCAAGAAGGAATTTCGGCAAAACTGGACTCTGCGACCCAATCGATTTGTGCGTCAGGCACATGTGCGGCGATATCTGAAATAGCCGGCAACATATGCACTAAATCACCTAAAGACGAGGATCGAACGATTAAAATTTTTGTAGTCATAATATAGGTCATCGATGGTGAAAGTACGCCCTGAACACTAGCGAGGTACGCATGACACCTAAAAAACCTGAGACATGGGAATTATTATGTGATAAGTAGCTGCTTATTGTACTGATTTCCGTTGATTTATACCTTTAGTATTATCCCAAAGGATCAAATTTCAGTTCCACCCACAAGGGGGCATGATCAGATATTTTTGACCACGGTCGGCCCGTCAAAACCTGAGCTGAAACCACATTAAAGCCCCTCTGATACATACGATCTAGGCGCAACCAAGGTAATAACACGGGAAAGGTACGCGGTTGTTGTGTGAACACCTCGTGCAAATTAAGGGCCTGCACAAATCGCGGCTCAAGCTTATTATTCCAGTCATTAAAGTCACCCGCAATCACAATAGGCTCATGCTCGGGCACCAAACGGCGTATACGTTCCGCTAGGGCATCCACTTGACGCTCGCGACTGCGCTTAAACAGCCCCAAATGCACCACAAAACAGTGCAAATTGACGCCATAACAATCCACCATGACATGTAATAAACCGCGCTGTTCTAGGCGATGATCTGAAATATCTTGGTTGTCCTGATTGAGAATCTCAAAGCGACTGAGTAAGGCATTGCCATGATTACTATGTTTGCGCACCGCATTGCAACCATAGGCGACATGCAGACTGAGATAATCGCTAATCATCACCGGTTGGTTATGCAGAGATTGCACACGATTATTCACACCTTGCACTTCTTGTAAAAAAATCAAATCGGCTTGTAAGGGCTGCAAGCTACTTTTGAGTAATTCAAGCGAAGGCTTAGCACCTGATGCGGTCTTGCCCTTATGAATGTTGTAGCTGACGATTTTTAGGGTCTTCATCATGTCTTTGTATTAAAAAAACAATGTGCGTAATACTAACCAGATGGCTTCTGAAATATGCATAATGATGGGCGTTAGCACACCGATAGCAATCAATAAGATAACAATAATAAAACCATAGGGTTGTATTTTTGCTAACGTGGTCGCGTATTGCGGCGGCAATAATGCCATCAAAATATGGCCTCCGTCCAAAGGGGGTATCGGTAACAAATTAAAGACCATTAAGGTGATATTGAGTCGAATACCGAACCAAGCCATTAAGGCCACAAAGCTTTCGGGCATGCCCACTAGGTGCGAAATTTTGAAGATAAGACACCAGAGAATAGCCATTAGCAGATTGGCCAGCGGTCCCGCCACGGTGACCAAGACAATATCGCGCCGCGGCTTCTTAAAGTAGCGCGAATTAATCGGTACAGGCTTGGCCCAACCAAACAAAAACCCCCCCATCACAAAGCCCAGAATCGGCATCACGATCGTGCCAATCGGATCGATATGTGGCAGCGGATTGAGGGTTAAGCGACCTTGGGCCTTGGCGCTATTGTCGCCCAAGCGCGAAGCCACATAGCCATGTGCCGCTTCGTGCAATGTCACGGCAAAAATGATAGGAATAATGGCCACTGTAATGAGTCGCACCGAGGAAGCAAAATCCATGCAAAATATCCTAATTAATTCTTTTAAATCCTTATTTTACCTAGTCTAGGCTTGATAATATGGACTAAATTATCCATCTAAATTATTCTTTAACTAAGTTTCAGGTAAACTGAAAGGATTACATCTAGGAGATCAAGTATGAAATCACATCTACTCAAAGTTAGTGCGCTTGCGGCTATCTTAGCACTGACGGCTTGTGGCACCAACTATCGTCCAATGGTAGATAGCAAAGGTCAAGACATGAGTTTTTATGAGTCTGACCTCATGGAATGCCAACACTATGCCGAACAAAACTCCACCGTCACTAATACAGCGGGTAGCACGCTGCTTGGCGCGGCGCTCGGCACGGCCATTGGTGCTGTTTCTGGCGGCAATCACAATACCTTAGCGTCTGGTGCGGCCATCGGCGGTATCACTGGCTTAGCCGGTGGTGGTGCCAAAGCGCACTACGACGAAAAACACATTATTCGTGAGTGCATGCGTGGTCGTGGTTACCGCGTTCTAGACTAAGCCGTCATCGCTCTCTATTTAGCGAGACGATTACCAAAAAGCGTGTGGGCACAACCTCACGCTTTTTTTTTGTCATGTTTCTTGCCGCGAGGCTGTCACCCTGCCGATGGCATGGTCATGGTGTGAGGCGTATTAAGACTCTGTCTGAATGGTTTTAGACGATTTGCCTGCTTCCCAGGCGTTTTCTTTGGCGGCCATGGTTTTGCCAACGATGTTAGGATTACGATGCACATCATGCACCACTAAACCATGTTTATTGTCGGCTTTCGTAAAGAAATGTCGGCATTTCAGGGTTTTTTGAATGTCACTCAACCCCGCGTCCCAATGGGCCTTAATCGCTGATGGATTAAATTGATAATCCTTGTTTTGGTTTTGTAGTTCGCGCGAATTATAAATTAAATGAATTAAATTGAATTTACTGATATTCGCCATTTCGGTGGCATGCGCTAGGAATTTAGCGTGTTGGCGACGTTGTTCGGGACTGGCGTTTTCGAGAAGCTGCCCCAGCGCAAAACGTAGGTCCTGGTTCTCACACCATAAATCGGTCACTAGGCGGGTGCGACTCGCATATTGAATCTCTTTGATGCGATCATAGACTTGTAGGATGGTGGTGGGCATTTGCGCCCTCGCGCTCCACAAATCGACCTGAAAAATCACCGTATCTTGGCCATTATCCGTGCGAAAAACGTAATTTAGAGGCGTGTTTGAAACCACGCCACCATCCCAGTAAAACTCACCATCAATTTCTACAGGGGGGAACAAGGGTGGTAAGGCGGTAGAGGCCATAAAATGCTCGGGGATGAGGCGTTGATGTTGATTGTCAAAATACACAAAGTGGCTATTGCGTACATTGACGGCGCCTACAGAGACATGACCACAATGCTGTGGTGAATTAATTAAATCAAAGTCACAAAATTTCTCGAGTGTGGCCTTGAGTTGATCGGTGTGATAAAAGCTTGCTTTGCGCGGATCATCTGAGCCTACCGTCAACGCCGGAAATAATCGCGGTGAAAAAAAGCCTTTTTGACCATCCGTGAGTGCCGAAAAACCACCCCATGCATCGAGCCCAGCACGCGTGAAGTCATTTGATTTGTACAAAAAATCCTCAAACATGGGCATCAGATTGACACCCAAATTGGGCTGTGAAATGTACTGCCAGAACTCGTATAAGCGCTCGAGGCGGCGGCGGCGCGGATTGCCAGCAATAATAGCGGTATTGAGGGCGCCAATCGAAATCCCTGAGATCCAATTAGGATGGATATCGGCTTGATAGAGCCCCTGAAAGACCCCGGCCTGATAGGATCCGAGGGCACCCCCACCTTGTAATACCAAGGCGACACGATCAAAATCAGCGACTAAATTTGCTTTCATGCTTGGCTCCATGATGTCTTACATAAAGCGCCCCGATACCACGGTTCTCGCTATTGCATAAACCAACCGTGACTCACCACGATCGACTGGCCGGTCAGGGCATTCGTTGGGAAGGCGGCCAAATATACCGCTGTTTGGGCAATGTCTTCGATAGTTGTGAATTCTTTGTCTACCGTATCTTTGAGCATCACGTCTTCGATCACTTCTTGCTCAGAAATCCCTAGATCAGCCGCCTGCTCGGGAATTTGTTTCTCGACCAAAGGCGTGCGTACAAAGCCTGGACAAATGACATTCGAGCGCACACCGTATTCAGCGCCTTCTTTGGCGAGCACACGCGCTAAACCCAATAGCCCATGTTTGGCAGTCACGTATGGGGCTTTGAGTTTGGAAGCTTCATGCGAGTGCACGGAGCCCATATAAATTACCGAGCCGCTGCGCTGTGGATACATATACTTGAGCGCCGCTTTGGTGCATAAAAAAGCGCCATCGAGATGGATGGCGAGCATTTTTTTCCAGTCTTCGTGACTGAACTTCTCTAGACGTTTAACGATTTGTATCCCCGCATTGGCGACGAGAATATCCAAACGCCCAAACTTCTGTACTAAGGCCTCTGTGCCTTGATTCACTGACGACTCATCGGTGACATCCATCTCGATGGCCAGCGCCTGGCCGCCCTGATTGGCAATTAAATCAACCGTGCTTTGTGCTTTTTCTAGGTCCAAATCAGCAATCCCTACCGCCGCACCGGCTTTGGCAAAAGCCAGCGCCATGGCCTTGCCTAGGCCGCTCGCCGAGCCCGTCACTAAAGCGACTTTATTTTGTAGAGAGGTCTGTAATTGGGTAGCGACTTGAGTGTGATCTGACATAGTATGTCTCCTGATAGCACGACGCTGACGCAGAAACGACAAACCTAAGCCTGCCGTCCATCGATTTAGTGATCTATTGCTTGGCGTCGTTATTGAAGTGATGACTAATGATAATCACTTAAACTACAACACAGCTTAATACAGATTACAAGTCAATTTGATGACCATGCGATCAGCCAATCCTTTGCCTAGTACAAGTCCTGATTTCAATGATTGAAAATTCGTAGCACACTAAAAAAATAATTATCTGACGGCCTATGATCAGGGACTAGCATGACGACGTTCATCGGCGGCTAGCCATCATCACTGCTGTAACGCTATTTTCCAGTGTTCCTGTATCACCGCTCAGAATCATTTCCTCATTTCTAAGGAGTACCTATGTCTGGAAACATTGAATCCGTTTTACACGAAAATCGTGTATTTAAGCCTTCTGCCGAATTTCGCCAACAGGCCAATATCAAGTCCATGGATGAGTACAAGGCCTTATGTCAAGAAGCCGAAGACGATTATCAGGGTTTCTGGGGTAAGCTGGCGAAAGAACGCTTAAGTTGGAGTAAGCCATTTACCCAAGTCTTGGACGATAGCAAAGCGCCTTTTTTCAAGTGGTTTGCAGACGGTGAACTGAACGCTTCTTACAACTGTTTAGACCGTCATCTTGCTGACAAAGGCGATAAAGTCGCCATTATTTTCGAAAAAGATGACGGTTCGCACGAAAAAATCACCTACAAAGAACTGCATCAACAAGTCTGTCAATTTGCCAATACCCTCAAACAACAAGGTGTCCAAAAAGGCGATCGCGTCGTCATTTACTTACCGATGATTACGCAAGCGGTGGTAGCCATGCAGGCTTGTGCCCGAATTGGCGCGATCCACTCCGTAGTGTTTGCTGGTTTTTCTGCCAGTGCGCTTAGGGACCGTATCAATGACACGCAAGCGCGTTTAATTATTACAGCCAACGAGGGCGTGCGTGGCGGTAAGGTCACTGCTCTCAAAGCCACGGTCGACAAAACCCTCGCCGAAGGTTGCGACTCGGTAGAGACCGTTATCGTTTACCAACGCACTGAGTCAGCTTGCGAACTTCAAGAAGGTCGTGACATTTGGTGGCATGACGCCATTGATGGCATCAGCAGCGAGTGCGAACCCGAACCTATGAATGCTGAGGATCCTTTGTTCATTCTCTATACCTCAGGTAGTACGGGCAAGCCCAAAGGTGTGCAACATAGCACGGCCGGCTATTTATTAGGTGCGGTCAATTCCATGGATTGGGTCATGGATTACAAAGACGAGGATGTCTTCTGGTGTACAGCCGATATCGGCTGGATTACTGGTCACACCTACATCACCTATGGCCCATTGGGTATTGGTGCGACCCAAATTTTATTTGAAGGGGTGCCTACCTATCCAGATGCATCACGCTTCTGGCAAACCATAGAGAAACACAAGGTCACTGTGTTTTATACCGCTCCGACGGCCATTCGCTCTCTCATCAAGAGTGGTGCCGACTTGCCGAATAAATTCGATTTATCTTCTTTACGCTTATTGGGTACCGTCGGTGAACCAATCAATCCCGAAGCCTGGATTTGGTACTATGAAGTGGTCGGCAAATCTAAATGTCCAATCATAGATACCTGGTGGCAAACCGAGACTGGCTCCAATGTCATTGCTCCTATGCCAGGTGCCTTTGATCTTAAGCCAGGCTCTTGCACCTTGCCGCTACCGGGTATGATAGCGGATATTGTCGACGAGTCAGGTAACTCTGTTGACAATGGGCAAGGCGGCTTCTTAGTCATCAAAAAGCCATTCCCTAGCTTATTACGCACGGTTTGGGGTGACGATCAACGTTTTGTTAATACTTACTTCCCACCAGAGTTTGATCATAAATTTTACTTAGCAGGTGACTCTGCGCATCGCGACCAAGATGGTTATTTCTGGATCATGGGTCGTATCGATGACGTCCTCAATGTCTCTGGACATCGTTTGGGTACCATGGAGATCGAGTCGAGCTTAGCCGCGCACGAATTAGTGGCCGAAGCGGCCGTGGTGGGTAAACCGGACGACATCAAAGGCGAGAGTGTGGTGGCTTTTGTGATTCTCAAGGGCGATCGCCCCGAAGGTGAAGAGGCGCTTCAAGTCGCCAAGCAACTGCAAGAATGGGTCGGTAATGACATCGGCAAGATTGCACGCCCAGATGATATTCGTTTTGGGGACAATCTCCCAAAAACTCGTTCTGGCAAAATCATGCGTCGTCTCCTACGCTCGCTCGCGCGCGGCGAAGAAATCACTCAGGACACGTCTACCCTAGAAAATCCACAAGTGATGGAGCAATTAAGCCAAAGCGCCAATAAATAATCCAGTACGTGGCTCATGCGGTCTCTATATGCAATAGCATTTAGGCCGTCTGCCCTCCATAGAATTAAGCGCTAAAACGTCTCTTCGTTTTGGCGCTTTTTCGTTGGGCGCAGGCTAGTAGGATGTACATCGCTTATCGAAACGAAAAAGATGCTACAAAGATACAAAAAAGCCTTATTGCAAGCTGTGCAATAAGGCTTTTTAAGTGTTGCGCCTAATATAGCTAACGATAAGGGCGCTAGCCGCTTAAACCGCCGCTGTGCCTACAGCCATAAAGACTCTACTTTAGGCGCTTTTGTCTTCGGTACCCGCTTGAGGTTTAGAGCGCAAACGAATATGCAATTCTCGTAATTGCTTATCGTCCACCGGTGATGGCGCATGGGTGAGCAAGTCTTGAGCGCGTTGTGTTTTAGGGAAGGCAATCACGTCACGAATTGACTCAGAGTTGGTCATAAGGGTGGCTAAACGATCTAGACCAAAAGCAATACCGCCATGCGGTGGCGCACCATAACGCAAAGCATCTAGCAAGAAACCAAATTTGAGGCGCGCTTCTTCATCATCAATGCCCAGTGCATTAAAGACCTTGCTTTGGACGTCTGCACGGTGAATACGTACTGAACCTCCACCAACTTCCCAGCCATTGAGCACAATATCATAGGCTTTAGCATAAGCTTTATCAGGCGCACTGCTGAGGAACTCTTCGTGACCATCTTTAGGGCTGGTAAATGGGTGATGCGCCGCGTAATAACGGCCATCATCTTCGTCATATTCAAACATTGGGAAATCAATCACCCATAGTGGTTGCCAACCTTCTGTGAAGAGACCGTTGGCTTTACCAAATTCACTATGACCGACCTTAACACGGAGATTACCGATGGCATCATTGACGATTTTGGCTTTGTCGGCACCAAAGAAAATCAAGTCACCATCTTCGGCTTGGGTGCGTTTTAGAATCTCTGCCAAGGCAGCGTCGTGAATGTTTTTGACGATTGGCGATTGCAAGCCTTCACGACCCTGATCTTTGTGGTTGACTTTGATCCAGGCCAAACCTTTGGCACCATAAATGCCCACAAATTTCGTGTAATCGTCGATTTCTTTGCGACTTAGGGCGGCCCCTTTAGGGACGCGTAACGCCACTACACGACCATTAGCTTGATTCGCTGGTCCAGAGAACACTTTAAAATCAACATCTTTCATGACGTCAGTGAGTTCCGTAAAGGCTAATTTGACACGCATATCAGGCTTATCGGAACCGTAGAGACGCATTGCATCATCCCAAGTCATCACAGGGAAAGACGGCGGCAAGTCAATATTTTTGACCTCTTTGAAGACTCGACGCATCATGCCCTCGAAAATATCACGGACTTGTTGCTCATCCACAAAGGACATCTCGCAGTCAATTTGTGTGAATTCTGGTTGACGATCAGCACGTAAATCCTCGTCGCGGAAGCACTTAGTGATTTGGTAATAGCGATCAAAACCAGCCACCATCAACATTTGTTTGAATAATTGTGGAGATTGCGGCAAGGCAAAAAATTCACCTGGGTTGACGCGGGAAGGTACTAAATAGTCGCGAGCGCCTTCAGGCGTACTTTTGGTCAAGACAGGGGTTTCGATATCGATAAAACCTAATTCATCCAAATACTTACGCACGGCCATCGTGATCTTGTAGCGCAACATCAGGTTTTGTTGCATCTGCGGACGGCGCAAGTCAAGCACGCGATGTGTCAGACGAATCGTCTCAGAAAGATTATCATCGTCGAGTTGGAATGGTGGCGTTACAGAGGGATTTAGGACCTCAATTTCTTGACAGAGAATCTCAACCTCGCCGGATTTAAGGTCTGGATTCATAGTGCCTTCGGGACGATTGCGTACTCGGCCAGTAATTCGCAAGCAGTATTCATTACGAATGCTCTCGGCGATTTTGAAGGTTTCTTGGTTGTCGGGGTCACAAACTACTTGTGCTAGACCCTCGCGATCGCGTAGGTCGATAAAAATCACCCCACCGTGGTCGCGGCGTCTATGCACCCAACCAAATAATGTAACTGTCTGGTTTAATTGATCCAGGCAAACCTGACCAGTGTAGCAGGTACGTTGCATAAATCACTCCGCTTGAATGTTAAAAAAATTGCAAGAATATGTACTCTATATGGTGAGACTTCAGCTAAGTCTACTGCGTGGTGTGAGTACTTGGTGTACTTGTCGAGTCGCTAGAATCTGCCGCCGTGCTAGGGTTCGAGCTTGAATGGCTGCTTGCACTATGAGAAGCACTCGAATCCCCCCCTCGAAAGTCCGTCACATACCAACCTGAGCCTTTGAGTTGAAAACCAGCCGCCGTGACTTGCTTGGTTAAAGCAGGATGCCCGCAATACGGACAGTCCTTAAGTGGGACATCGGACATTTTTTGTAGTTTTTCGAGGCGCTGACCACAGTCATTGCAGCGGTAAACGTATATAGGCACTTTTAGAATCTCACACAAAAACAAAAGCAATCATCCCATGGTAAGGTCCACAGGATGATCGATTGCTAATCCGTGATTTTAACTTTTTTTGTGAGCTAAATTACAGATTAAGCAAAAATTAAAAACATAAACGCAGCGATGAGGGTTGGGATCAAGGCTGACAATAAGACCCAAATGGCAGAAATTGCGGCATGCGGAAAGCTATTGCGCAATAAAGCAAAACCAGCTGGGTTTGGCGCATTGGCGATCACGGTTAAACCCCCCCCCGTCACCGCACCAGCGACCAACATATAGCGCCAGGCATCATCGGTACCCTGTACGAGAGAACCCAAATAAGTGAGCGCGGCGTTATCAGTAATCGCCGTCAAGGCGGTGGTACCCCAATAGAGGACTTTGGGTGATAGACCCGCCAAGAGATCTTGCAGCCACCATTGTTGTAAGCCTCCCAAGACAATTAAACCAGAAAGGAAGAAGCCCACCATGATGGCTTCTTTGATAAGAAGGCGATTTTGGTATTGGCGATAGCCGATACAGTAGCCAATAAATAGCATTAATAGACCGATAAAGATCTCTGTATGATGAGAAGAAACGACGACGCCAATCAAAAATAAGACGTGAATGGCAATCACAGAATTAGGCACGATAGCGCGTTTGTCATTACCAGACTCGTAGGCATCGACCACCTCACGGACAGGGACGCGAGAACAACGAATAATCTCTTTGTGACAGATTAACGTAGCAAGAGCCGCATTGATCACCACAGCAATCACAGCACGCCAGCCAAAATGTGACAACATGTGCAGCAAGCCCCAGTCGAATTTTTGGGCAACCATAAGCACTGGCGGTGCCGCAAAGTGGGTTAGCACGCCACCGATAGAAATATTGACTAACAAGACACCGAGGGTGATGTATTTATATTTGTTAGAGTTTGAGCGATCAAAAAACAAATCGCGCATCATCAGTGCGGCTAAAGTCATTGCGGCCGGTTCGGTAATAAAAGAACCGGAAATAGGCACTAAGCTGAGAGTAATAAAAAACTGAGCGACTTCAGTTTGGACGGGGATGACGCGTGATAAATAACGCACAACGCGTTGTACCAGCTCGAGGATCGGGCGACTTGCCGCAATCACCATAATTGCAATCACAAATAGCGGCTCGGTAAAGTCGCGAGAATCCATGTACTCTACCGCATTATGAAAACCACCAGTGATCACCATGAAAATCACAAGGATGGCTGCCCAGACACCAAATACGGCCTCAACTTCTGAGAGCAGATGCCAAAGACCCGCGTGTGGTCCCTCTTTGCTCGCCATGTTTGCAAAAAAGGAAACTGAAAAAGTATGAATAATAGCCACCGCAAATAAAACGGTGGCGATGATCTCTATGAAATTTGGTTCAATCATCATACGTGTAAACTCTTTGTGTAAAACGAATTTAAGAAAACGGTTAAACGCGCTTATGCCAAAAACCGTTAGATTCATTACATTTTGGCATAAGATCCACGCAATTTCACAATTAAAAACGGCTTCTTAACACTTTTTGAGTTTAACAGTTGCCTGCACTAGGGTTAATACTGACTTCTAGTGCATGTTAATTAATATACGCCGATTTAAACACCGGAATGCTTCAAATTTGCCAGGGTTTTCGATTACAATCAAACACAATGCAAATCATCGACTAGTGGAAGGTGCATTTTGATGCTGCTTGGCTAGTTTCTCATAGAGCTTATTTTTTGGGGTTACGAGGCGTGAACTCAGGCAAAGATCTTAACGACATCACCCAAGATGACTGGGTCCAAAAATATCTGCCAGAGGCCTGGCAACCATATGCCAGAATCTGTCGCTTAGACCGTCCTGTCGGTACTTGGCTCGTGGTTTTGCCAGCCATTGCCGCCCTCTTTCAGGCCGCTGGTGGCTTCCCCAATATCGGCCGTCTGATCATCTTTTGTCTGGGCGCCCTGATTGTACGCAGTGCGGGTTGCACCATTAATGATATCTGGGATCGTGATTTTGACAAGCATGTGCAACGCACTCGCAGTCGTCCACTCACTAGCGGTCAGATTACCCTGCATAACGCCGTGATATTTTTGGTGGCGCAATTACTATTAGCAGCCTGCTTACTTTTTTTTATCAATGCCTACAGTGTCTTGATGGCTATTTTAGTATTGCCATTAGTCATTATTTACCCGCTTTGCAAACGCTTTACGTACTGGCCGCAAATCGTGCTGGGCGCAGCCTTTAATTGGGGCATGCTCATGGCCTGGACCGATACCACAGATCATTTGCCGCTAGAGGCTATCCTCATGTGGCTCGGTGCGATTGCCTGGCAGGTTGGCTACGACTCTATGTATGCCTATGCAGACATGGAAGATGACCTTAAACTCGGTCTCAAATCGACAGCCATTCGTTTTGGCGAGCAAGGCTATGCTTGGTTAGCAGGCTTTTATGCAGCGGCTGTTTTATTGTGGTCCTTAGCCGGTCATTCTATGGGTATGAATTACGGCTATTGGATCGCCATGGTATTGGTGTGTTTGCACTTTTTCTGGCAGCTCAACAAATTCAATATTAACAATCGCAGCCAAAGCTTTTTCCTCTTTAAGGCCAATATTATCAGTGGTGTCATTCTTTTAGTAGGCGCCTGGCTCGGTACCTTTTAAGCACGGCTCCCCTTTTTTACGCACAGGTTAACTAAGCTCTCCCGTATTAGTTAACCCTTTGATGAATAAAGGGTTTACCCTAGTACTCATGGCCGTCATTTCTGTATATCCTTTGCATAATTATTTTTCAGAGGATAGAAAATGAGTGATGTCAGTACGACGCTTGGCATAAAAGTCGACAGCCAGGTCAAAAACCGCCTTCAATCCGTCGCGGACAAATTGGGTTGCACGTCCCATTGGTTACATAAGCAAGCCCTCTTATCTTTCTTAGAACAAATCGAAAGTGGCCATTTGCCTGCTGAACTTAAGCATTTGCTCAAGCAAGGTGTCAATGAAGAGAATATCGACGATATCGATGCAGCCCTGCAACTCGAGCAACATCCGCCTTTTTATCATTTCGCTCAGGACATCCGTCCACAATCTGTTTTGCGCTCGGCCATTACGGCGAATTATCGCCGTCCCGAGACGGAGTGTTTGCCATTTTTATTACAGCAAGCCACCAATGAATACCCCGAAGCCACTAAGCAAATGGCGTTAGACTTAGTCAAACGACTCAAGAAAAAGAATACCGGTGGCGGGGTCGAAGGCATTATTCAGGAATTCTCACTCTCTAGCCAAGAAGGAATTGCCCTCATGTGCTTAGCTGAGGCGTTATTACGTATTCCCGATCGGGCTACCCGCGATGCCTTGATTCGCGACAAAATCAGCAACGGCAATTGGCGCTCTCATGTCGGCACTTCGCAGTCATTATTTGTCAATGCTGCAGCTTGGGGTCTGATGATTACGGGTAAATTAGTCACCACCACAAGCGAACAATCCTTATCCACGGCCCTCAATCGCCTCATTACTAAAGGCGGTGAACCCTTGATTCGTCGTGGTGTGCATGTGGCCATGAAAATGATGGGTGAACAATTCGTATGTGGTCAAACCATCGGTAAGGCACTCAACAACTCTCGCGCTTGGGAAAACAAAGGTTTCCGTTATAGCTACGATATGCTCGGCGAAGCCGCGACCACCGATGAAGATGCCCAACGTTATTTCAAAGACTACGAGCAAGCCATTCATGCCATTGGTAGCGCTTCTGCTGGCAAAGGTATTTATGAAGGGGCGGGGATTTCGATTAAGCTCTCTGCCATTCACCCACGTTATTCCCGCTCTCAACGTGACCGCGTCCAAAGCGAATTATGGCCGCGCTTACTTAATCTAGTTAAACTCGCCAAAAGCTACGATATTGGTATTAATATCGATGCCGAAGAAGCCGATCGCCTAGAACTGTCTTTGGACTTACTCGAACAGCTTTGCTTTGAGCCTGAGCTCAAAGGTTGGAATGGTGTCGGTTTTGTGATCCAAGCCTACCAAAAACGCACGCCTTTTGTGATTGATTATCTTATTGATCTCGGCCGTCGTTCCCAACACCGTCTCATGATCCGCTTGGTGAAAGGCGCTTATTGGGATACCGAAATCAAGCGTGCTCAAGTTGACGGCATGGAAGACTATCCTGTCTACACGCGCAAAATGCATACCGATGTGTCGTACTTGGCTTGCGCGCGCAAACTCCTGAGCGCCCCGGATTGTATCTATCCACAATTTGCAACCCATAATGCCCAAACGCTATCGGCCATTTATCATATGGCCGGCAAAAACTACTACCGTGGTCAATATGAGTTCCAATGCTTACATGGTATGGGTGAAGGTCTTTACGAAGAGGTGGTCGATAGCAAGAAATTCAACCGTCCTTGCCGTATTTATGCGCCGGTAGGCACCCACGAGACGCTATTGGCTTACTTGGTGCGCCGCCTACTCGAAAATGGCGCCAACACCTCTTTTGTCAATCAAATCCATGATGACAAAATTGACCTAAATACCTTAGTGGCGGATCCTATCGAGGAGGCCAAAAAACTGCAGCCGCTTGGCAAACCGCACGACAAAATTCCGCTACCGCGTCACCTCTATGAATCCCAAGGTGAAAACCGCAAGAATTCTTATGGCTTAGATCTCAGCAATGAACATCGTCTCAGCTCCCTGTCTGCAGCACTGACGATTAGTGGTAGCCAACAATGGCAAGCCACTCCTGGTGGCCTCAAAGAATGGGATGAGAGTCGTCAACGGAGCCAATATAATCCAGCCAATCACCGCGATATTGTGGGTTATGTGATTGACAGCACCGAGGCGGAAGTCAAAGACGCCATTGCTCGCTCACAACATCAATTCGATATTAACCAAGCCGTACCTGTGCAAAAACGCGCTGATTTATTGAAAAAAGCGGCCGAAATCATGGAAGCTAATACGCAGCAATTGCTTGGTTTAATTGTGCGTGAAGCGGGTAAATCCCTACCAAATGCTATTGCCGAAGTGCGCGAGGCCGTGGATTTCTTGCGTTACTATGCCCTGCAAATTGAAACGGAGTTTGCTGACGGTCAGCAGCGCCCTCTCGGCCCGATTGTTTGCATTAGTCCTTGGAATTTCCCCTTAGCGATTTTTACGGGTCAAGTCGCAGCCGCCTTGGCAGCGGGCAATACCGTGCTCGCTAAACCGGCTGAGCAAACGCCTTTAATTGCAGCACAAGCTGTCGAGATCCTGTATCAAGCAGGTTGGACACAAGATGATGTGATCTTATTACCCGGCGATGGTGAGGTAGGTGCCTTATTGACCCAGTCGCCAGATATCGCGGGGGTCATGTTCACTGGCTCCACCGAAGTGGCACAACTCATTAATCGTAACTTGGCCAAGCAACTCAATGAGGACGGTCAGACACTACCGTTAATTGCTGAAACTGGCGGCCAAAATGCCCTTATCGTCGACTCCTCTGCCTTGGCTGAGCAAGTGATTTTCGATGTACTCAATTCGGCCTTTGACTCTGCCGGCCAGCGTTGCTCCGCGCTACGCGTCTTGTGCCTACAAGAAGATGTAGCCGATCGCACCTTGCACATGCTCAAGCAAGCCATGCACGAGTTACGTGTGGGTAATCCAGATGTCCTCAACACGGATGTGGGTCCTGTGATCGATACCGAAGCACAAGAAAACATCATCAAGCACATCAAGGATATGCAGGCCAAAGGCTTTAAGGTTGAACAAGTGGCGATGGCACCTGAAACCGCCCATGGCACATTTGTCGCACCGACCTTGATTGAAATTGACCAACTCAGCGCCCTCAAGCGCGAGGTCTTTGGTCCGGTCTTACATGTATTGCGCTACAAACGCGAACAGCTCGGTGATTTGATCGATCAAATCAATCAAACGGGTTATGGCTTGACCTTTGGAATTCACTCACGGATTGATGAAAGTGTGAATTTTGCTTGCCAGCGCATTCATGCCGGTAACTTATACGTTAACCGCAACATCGTGGGTGCCATCGTGGGTGTACAACCCTTTGGGGGGCAAGGCCTATCGGGTACCGGTCCTAAAGCCGGTGGTCCATTGTACTTACAACGTCTCTGCGCCGAAGGTAACCAGCACTTGCCACAGGCCCTTCAACAAACACCTGAGCGCTGCCTTGAGTTGCCTGGCCCTACGGGTGAGAAAAATGTCTATCGCATTTATCCACGAGGCCATATCTTAGCTATTGCCAAAACCCAAAAAGGCCTAGCCCTACAGCTTGAACAAATCCAAGCCAGCGGCAATCAGGCGCTGGTGTTGAATGAACAAAAAGATTGGCTTGCCAAGGCAGACGACACCATCCAATATATTGATCGTGAGGCGATGAGCGATTGCCCATTAGACATGGTCTTGTATGAAGGTGATTTTGATATGCTCAAAGACATCAATCAGCAAGTGAGTGCGCGCGAAAGGGCCATCGTAGCGGTTTATGCCTTATCTTCTAGTGATATTGCTAACGGTAGACGTTATCCTGAGTTTGCCTTCTACCATGAGCAAAGCACCAGCATTAACACGGCGGCCGCCGGCGGTAATGCGAAGTTGATGACGATTGCCTAAAGAAGCGATAGACTCACAAGGGTAGACCGTCTAAGGTCGACCCCATGGCTACAAATAAGCGATGTCCGAAGACATCGCTCTTTTTTAGTCAGGCACCACCGGTTCATGTAATTTACTTGGAATAAATAAGAGCGCCACTACGCCAGAAATAATATAAGCAGCGCCTAAGAACATCATGCCAATCGTGAAATTATAGTGTGCGGCCACAAAACCAATAATAGTGGGCCCAATGGCTGAAATCGCTTTGCCTAAGTTCATGACCCCACCAATCGCTGCACCTCTGAAGTGACTTGGGAAACTCTCTGATAAATAGGCGGCCATAATACCGTAAGAATTCCCTAAAAAGCAGCTACATAGAATAATCCACATCAAGGCGTTATCTGGATGACCGTAATAAGACATCATTGGCATGAGCACCCCTGTAACCGCCGCCATGATGAAGAAGACAGCGCGTGTGCCGAATTTATCGGCGATGAGTGCTGACAAAAAGCTCGTAATGCTGCTGACTAATGACACATACAACATATAAGTGGTCATGGTGTCATACGATAAACCAAGTTGTTTTTCGATGAAATAAGGTAACCACAAAAACGTGCCATACAAGCCAAATTGAATAAAGCCAGAAGCAAAAATCCAAAATATAAAGATTTTGAGGGAAGCCTTGTCTTCATACAGCGCCTGCCAAGGATTGCTCCCATGTTTTTGGGCACTCGCCTTGCTAGTCGCTTGTTTGAGCTTAAGCCAGACCGCTGACTCTCTGACGACAAAGGGCATCACCACTGCAACAGCCGCCGGCGCTAACATAACCCAATACATCATGCGCCAGCCCCAAACAGGCACAATGCTATGTGCCATCTGGGCCAACAGCATATTGCCAACACTCATGCCGATAATCAATAAGGTCATAAAGGTGGTGCGGATTTTTGGGGGCAGTGATTCGGACATCAAGGTCACCGTCGACACATAGATTGCTGACATAAAGACAGACGCTAAAAAGCGCAAGATGATAAAGCTCTGAAAACTATGGGTGTAACCTTGCAAAAAGGTAAAGACACTACAAAAAAACAAGGAAAAGGCATAGGTCTTGACGCGGCCAAACTTATCGCTGGACCAACCGCCCACAATGCCTCCAAGCGCCAAACCAATCAAGGTCACCGTACCCACGCTACCAGACTGCGTCAGCGTGATACTAAACTCCTGCTGCATGTCCTTAAGAGTAAAGGAAAACAAGTTAAAGTTGATAGCTTCTGCAGCCGTACCAATCACACAAAAAATAAACTTAAGCAGCCAAGAATCACGCCACGAAGCCGTGCTAGAAGGCATCGATACAGGACTTGAACTGTGTAGATTTTGCGACATAAGCAACTCCCCCCCAAAAGATAGATTTTGCAACTATTTATTGCATTCTATAAAGAGCCCCATGGATTGAATATAAGTCATTTCCCTATTGCCGTAAGTACTGAATTTTTCTCATAATTATCTTTATTTATCAATAGATTACGGTTGCAAAGATTCACTTGCGATGAGCTTATTAGAGATTATTGCCCTACAATTTTTGAACGCCTAATGGGAGCCATTTTGCGCAGGCAAATCGCGCTATTGTGCAGATGTAAACGTAAGCTCTAGCCTAGAATTGGCCTGAAAAAGTTAGCAGAATGATCTGCACGCAAAAACCACTGTATTTTCGTTTTTGTACCACAAATAGTATTTGTATATTGACAAATTATCTGCCTAGTCAGATAATATCTTGCCTAGCTAAGTTAAGGCGACTTTAAGACGCTAATCTACTGATTTTAAGGTAGAAACTGGCTTAGTTAACCCCTTTTTGCCACTTTGACTGAGCTCATCATGACAGCAAATTCCAGCCCTAATTCCAGCAGCCCCGCTCAACCTTCTGTCCCTGCCGACGAGACAGAGGAGCAACTGATTAAGCGTCATAAACGCCGACGCCTATTAAGCATCGCTTTACTTGTCCTGCTCTTAGTCGTCCTCGCTTGTTTTTTGTACTACTACTTGTATGCCCGCTGGTACGAAGACACCGATAATGCCTATGTCCAAGGCGATCTTGTACAAATCACCCCTCAAGTCAGAGGCACAGTGGTCGCCATCAATGCGGATGATGGTGATTATGTCAGTGCCGGGCAAGCCTTGGTTGAACTTGACCCCGCCGATACTGAGGTCAAACTCGATAAGGCTAAGGCAGATTTAGCCAATACCGTTCGTCAAGTACGCAGTCTATTCAGCCAAGCCAAGGGCGCGCATTCGGATACTCATGCCCAAGAAGCCCTGGTCAAGGCGCAAGAAGACGAGGTCAAAGCGGCTAAAGCCAGTCTCGATAAGGCGGCCGCCGATACCAAACGGCGTCGTGCGCTAGTACAAAGTGGCGCCGTTTCGGCGGAAGAATACGCCCATATACAAGATACTTACACACAGGCTTCTAGTCGTTATCAAGCGGCTCTCAGTAATTTAGCCGCCACTAAAGCGCAACTGAGTTCTGCCCAAGAAAATGCCAATGTACGCCAGGTGATGGTCGATCATGTTTCCGTACCTGAGCACCCCTCCGTCAAACAAGCGGCAGCACAACTCAAAAGTGCGTATTTAGACTATGTCCGCAGCCGCCTACTCGCCCCTATCAATGGCTATGTAGCCAAACGCACCGTGCAGCTTGGTCAACAAGTCAATCCCGGCGAGAATCTGCTAGCTGTCGTACCGTTAGACAAGGTTTGGGTCGATGTCAATTACAAAGAAACACAAATGACGAATATGCGTATCGGTCAAGCAGTCAAACTACATTCTGATTTATATGGCAGTCAGGTCGAATACGATGGTCAAATCACGAGCCTGGGGATGGGCACGGGCAGTGCTTTTGCGCTCTTACCTGCGCAAAACGCCACCGGTAATTGGATTAAGATCGTGCAACGTTTACCCGTGCGCGTTAGATTTACAAAACCAGAACAATTACAAAAGTATCCGCTACGGATTGGTCAATCGATGATCGCTACGACTAAGCTTTCAGACACCGATGGTGCCTTGCTATCAGACGCTGTCGATACTAGTAATATCGTTCGTACCGATGTCTTTAAGCACCAGTTGCAAGAAGCCGAGCAAATGATTACGCAGATTATCAAAGACAATATGCAAGTCATGAGCAGCGTCCGCCTCTTCCCTTCTGCCGCCAGTCACTAAGTGAATAAAAAGCATTATGGCCAACTCCCAAGCGACAACCATGGCTACCAATAGCAGCGCTGCGCCGCTCAATCTTCCTGTGACATCGTTTGCACTCTGTTTAGCGGTGTTTATGCAAGTGCTCGATGGCACCATTGCAAATGTGGCCTTGCCCACCATCGCCGGCGAATTGGGTGCCAGCGCCTCTCAAAGTACGTGGATAATTACGGCCTTTGTGGTTTGCAATGCCATTACCTTACCCTTGACTGGTTTTTTGGCCAAAACCTTCGGTGAGGTCAAACTATTTGTGGCGTGTACCTTTTTGTTTGTGGTGACCTCTTTTTTGTGTGGCATTGCCACAGGATTGCATGAACTCGTACTGTTTCGAGCCTTGCAAGGGGCGGTGGCGGGTCCTATGTATCCACTTACACAAAGCCTGATGATTTCGATTTATCCCAGCAATAAGCGTGGTTCGGCCCTGGCGACGCTGGCCATGGTCACGACAGTAGCACCGGTCGCTGGCCCAATTCTGGGCGGTTGGATTACCAGCAATTATGCTTGGGGTTGGATCTTTTTTATCAATGTGCCGTTGGGCTTATTGGCTAGCGCTGTTGTCTATCTGCAAATGCGTCATCGTCCACAAAGTAAAGTGCTACAAAAGGTTGACTACATCGGGCTAATTACGCTCATCGTCGGCATCGGTGCCCTACAAATTATGCTAGATTTGGGTAACGAAAGGGACTGGTTCGCCGATGATTTAATAATCACGCTCAGTATTATTGCCGCCATTGGTTTAAGCCTTTTTGTGTACTGGGAATTAACTACCCAAAATCCCATCGTCGATTTAGGCTTACTGTTCAAACACCGTAATTTTGGCTTAGGTACCTTGTGCTTAATGCTAGGTTTTGCGGCCTTTTTCGGCATTAATTTATTGATACCCCTTTGGGCGCAGCAAGTCTTGCGTTATGACCAACTCTGGACTGGCTGGGTAGCCGCGCCGATGGGCATCCTACCGATTATTTTCGCCCCTATTTTGGGACGCTACGCCAATCGCCTTGATATGCGCTGGCTCGCGACTTTTGCCTATTTGGTGTTTGCGGCGACTAGTTTTTGGCGGGCTCACTTCAATACCGAGATCTCAGCCAGCTATATTGCTTTTACGCAATTTATCCTAGGCCTAGGGGTGGCCTGCTTTTTTATGCCATTATTGACCATTTTAATGTCTGATCTGAGTGGTTCCGAAATCGCCAGTGGCTCTGGGGTTCAAGCGTTTTTAAGACAAGTCGGTAGTAGTTTTGCGACTTCCTTAACCATTTATTTTTGGCAACATCGCAGCATTATTCATCATGCCGACTTGGCAGTACATATCAATCCACAGAACCACGCCGCCATGCAAACGATCGCGCTCTTTGACGACCCGCAGCGGGGTTTAGCCAGTATTAATCAATTGATAGATCAACAGGCGGCACAAATGGCTTTTAATGATTACTTGTATATGTTGGGCTGGATATTTTTGAGCCTAGTGGTGCTTGTGTGGCTAACCAAACGCGTTGACCCTAACAAACATCACTAATCGTCCCAGTGATCCCGAAAGCGCTCTAAATCACGGCGCTGACGCTTAGTAGGTCGCCCATGTCGGATACTCTCGGCAGGCTCAAAAGCCAAGCGACGGCTTTCAGCGAGTTGTTCTCTTTTGAGAATGCTTTCTGGCGTTTCTTCGTAAAGGGTTTGAGCGACTTTGGCGGGACCGCGCACATTGCTTAAGGCTTTGACGATGACGGTTTTGTGTTCACGTTGTAGCTTAATGAGGATTTCATCACCTATCTTGACTTCACGCGAAGGTTTTACATTTTGCTGGTTTATTTGTACACGATCTTTATCGATTTGTTGTGTGGCAATTGAACGGGTCTTAAAAAAGCGCGCGGCCCATAACCACTTATCGATGCGCACCGATTCGAGTTCTGCCATAAGAAGTCCTGTCTCGTCCTTTATAATGAGCTGCATGGATAACTACAATTTGCATAGTGGGGAGCGCTTCAGAGCCGCCTTAGCATGCTTACACAAGCTAGACTTGAAGGCCCCTTATTGGCACCATTATAGCCCATGGCTGGCACAGGCCCTGAGCGATGCGCAGCGAGCACCGCTCAGTTGTGCTGACTTCTTAAACCTTTATAAACCTGACGATCTTCAGTATCGTTTTATCAATCAAGCCCACTTGCCCAGCCACTTTATCTACGAAGATTATATTTTTAAACAGCATGAAATTCCCAGCAGGGATAATTTGCACGATTTCTTTAATGGTTTATGTTGGTTTCGCTTCGCAAGCAGTAAGATACGCATGAATCAATTGCACCAAGACGAGATCCAGCGTTTGGGGGGGACCAAAGTGCGGGGTTGCGTTCGCGACGCCCTCACGCTACTCGATGAAAATGGTCTCTTATTGCAGTGCACGGATGCGCTTTGGCACGCCATCGTCCACAAAGATTGGTCAACGGCTTTTATAACACTGCGCCATGAGTGGTCCACGTGCCACATCCATATCATTGGCCACGCTCTCCTAGAAAAACTCGTCCGTCCTTACAAAGCCATCACCGCTCATGTCTTACGTCTGCCGCCATGTGACTTAACTGCAGTCGACGAGAGTCTGCGACAACGCCTAACGGCGGATTATTTGGCAAGTAAGCCATTTGTACCTTTACCCGTGATGGGTATCCCCGCTTGGCATCCTGAACAAGACACGACCTTTTATAACGATAGGCAGGTATTTCGTGAGCCAAAGCGGCAGAGTCATTCAGCCACGCTTCGGCCTTAGGTCACACACCTTGGCCTGCCTTTTTGATTAAGGCATTAATCGCCACACAACTCTGCACACAAAAAAAGCACCTTATCGCCTGATAAGGTGCTACTGGAGATGAAGGTAGCGAAGAATAAAAACATCATTCGCTACAGTTGCAATCCAAATTAATCTTTGTGATTGCTTAAGAAGTCGTTAACTTCTTTTTCGGCTTCTTCTTTAGTTTTGCCGTATTTTTCTTGAACACGACCAGCTAATTTTTGAGAGCTGCCTTCAGCTTCAGTTAAATCGTCATCAGTAAGATCACCCCATTTCTCTTTGATGGCGCCTTTAAGTTGTTCCCATTTACCTTTTAGAGTATCTTCATTCATAGCTAACTCCTTTGAGTTGATAAAATTAAGTCTACTTCTGTGATAACCGGCAATGATTTGTGCTGGTTGATTCACTCACCATCTTAGACCATTTGACGGCAACTGTCAGGGTTATTATGTAACAAAGTTTGGAAGTTGGTTTTAAATTACGTTAATAAAATCAATTGGTTAAAGGGTGGCACCGCAATCTTTCTTACAATTAAGCAGCACTAAGCACGCATGTCTTATTTGAGATTACCGGACAAGAATTGTTGTAAACGTTCTGTTTTTGGATTGCCGAGTACATCCGCCGGTGCCCCTTCTTCGACGACCACGCCGTTATGTAAAAACATGACATGAGTGGCTAAATTACGGGCAAAGCCCATCTCGTGGGTGACCACAATCATGGTCCGGCCCTCTTCAGCCAGTTTTTGCATGACCTTGAGTACTTCACCGACCAATTCAGGGTCGAGCGCTGACGTCGGTTCGTCAAACAACATCACCTCTGGTTCCATGGCTAAGGCGCGAGCAATCGCCACCCGTTGTTGCTGACCGCCAGACAGTTGCGATGGGTATTTGCTCTCAACACTTTCTGGCAGGCCGACTTTTTGAAGGTACATTTTGGCACGTTCAATCGCTTCTGACTTGGCAATACCCAAGACATGTACTGGCGCTTCGATAATGTTCTCGAGTACTGTCATATGTGACCAGAGGTTAAAGTGCTGAAACACCATAGATAATTTGGTCCGAAAGCGTTGCAACTCACTTTCGCTTTTTACCTTGAGTTGACCTTTTTTGCCGGCTTCTAGCCCTAATTCTTTGCCGTTTAAAAAGATGCGACCCTGATTGGGTTGCTCTAAAAAATTAATACAACGTAAAAAGGTACTTTTGCCAGAGCCACTTGAACCAATGATGGCAATCACATCTCCAGCCTGAGCCCTTAAGGAGACGCCTTTGAGGACTTCGTTTTTGCCATATGATTTGTGAATTTCTTCGACCTGAAGTTTATACATTACTATCCTTTAATCCGAGCTAGGTACGGTATTCTGTGTATTACTTGGCTTGAGCTAAAAAAGCCAACGCACGTTTTTCCCAGAGCCTAAAGAGCCATACAAAGATAAAGGCCAAGCACATATACAAGAGTGCGGCAGTGCCGTAGGAATAAAACGTTAAATAAGTTTCTGAGTTGACATCGCGAGCGACTTTGAGGATATCCGGCACGGTGGCCGTAAAGGCTAACGATGTTGAGTGCAACATTAAAATGACTTCATTGCTATAAGCTGGCAGTGCCCGTCTAAGCATAGAAGGAATAATTAAATAACGATAGATCTGAAATTTACTCATCCCATAAGCTTGTGCGGCTTCGATTTCACCACTTGGCGTGGTTCGTATATAGCCAGCAAACATCTCTATGGTATAAGCCATGGTGTTGAGCACCAGTGACAGTACCAAGCAGTGATAACCGCTCGCAAAAAAATGGCTAAGCGTGGCATTATTGTGAATAAACCCCACCCCTATCATGCCGCTGTAAATCAGCAATAATTGTATGTATAAAGGCGTGCCACGAAAAACGTAGGTAAAGACATAAACAGGCCACTTTAGCCATGGTTTTTTGGAGACGCGTGCAATCGATAAGGGCAAGGACAAACAAAAGCCAATCGCCAAAGCGACCACCAAAACCCAGAGGGTCACCGCCAGCCCTGACCATTCGGTGCCATCCCAATAAATAAAGGGCTGCCAATAATCTTTTAAGAGGTCTAAAAAATCACTCATACAGCACCTTAAAACAACTCGGTGCTTTTGACACCGCTAGAATACTTGCGCTCTAATAAATAAAGAACAATGTTTGAGACGGTAGTGAGAGCGAGATAGATTAAGCCCGCCACCGCAATAAACAAAAAGACCTTGCCCGTGGCTTGACCCGCCGATTGGCTGATTTCGACTAGGTCACTCAGACCGATAATGGAGACCAGTGCTGTGGCCTTGAGGACAACAAGCCAATTGTTACCAATCCCTGGCAGGGCAATACGCATCATTTGCGGGAATAAAATTCGATAAAAAACACCCCAGGAGGTCATGCCATAGGCCTTGCCTGCTTCGAGCTGCCCCTTGGGCACACCAATAAAAGCTCCCCGAAAGGTTTCAGCAAAATACGCCCCATAAATAATGCCAATCGTCAGGGCGCCCGCCCAAAAGGCATCGATACGGATCATATTCAGGCCGATCATATCGGTGATCTGATTGAGCCCCATTTGGATACTAAAAAAGAGCAAGAGCATGAGCACCAAATCAGGCACACTGCGCACCAGCGTTGTATATAAATTACCCAGAGCGCGCAGCAATAAACCGCCAAAAAGTTTGGCGGCCGCGCCTAGCAAGCCCATAACAAAAGCCACAAGCAAAGACAATAATGACAGCTTAATGGTTTCTAGGGTGCCATTTAGTATTTGTGGACCATAACCTTCTAACAACATGCGTCCCTTTGTGCCAAATTGGCTTTAATGAGTGATGAATTTAATTTCATCATCTTTGAAATATTTTTTGGAAAGTTGCTCAATCGTACCGTCAGTTTGCAACGCTTCGATGGCCTCATCCACTTTATTTTTGAGTTCATCAGAATCTTTACGTAAACCAATCGCTACTTCGTTGTTAAGAATAGGATCGTGTTGCAGAGGTTCTCCCACAAACTCAAAATCTTTACCCTGATCTTTACTCAAGAAACCCGCTTGGGCATTTGGTTTTTCGATGAGCGCCGCATCTAAACGACCATTACTCAGATCAGCAAAGGTCAAGGTTTGGTCTTGGTAAGCAATCACATTGACGCCTTTACGGGCCCAATGTCGACGTGCATAGGTTTCTTGGACTGAGCCTTGTAAGACACCGATTTTTTTGCCTTTTAGAACCTCAAGATCAGGTGTCAGTTGGCTGCCTTTTTTGGCAACGAGTTGACTCGGGATGCTATACAAAGGCACTGTAAAATCAATGACTTTTTTGCGCGCCTCATTCACCGTAATACTGGAATGAATCATGTCAAATTTACGCGCTTTAAGGCCCGGAATTAAGCTATCAAAAGGTTGCACCACCCAGACGCATTGGGTGTCTAGTTTCTTGCAAATCGCATTACCAACATCCACATTAAAGCCTGTAGGTTGACCATTGGTATCCTTAAACTCAAACGGCGGGTAGGCCGTTTCTACGCCGATTCTTAGTTCCTTAAGATCGCCCGCGTGTGCCTGTGCCACCACCGCTAAACTACTGACCGTTAGCGCTGACAGCAAAAGATTTTTTAGAAGTTTCATAATGGTCTCCTCAAGCATAAATTTGCATTAATCGTTAATTATAAAATGGATTGTACCCATAACAGGCGATCCGAGGCGTTTCATGTAAAAAGATGTGTCAAAATCAACTATTTAAGTGGTGTTATGTGGTTTTACTACCATTTTAGCCCGCTCTCTTTTCGTTGCTGTTTTGTTTTTACCAAAAATTAGCCATGCTCATGCAAATTCTTTCGGGTATTTGGCCTATTGCCCTCGCCTTAGTGATCGGTCTCATCAGTGCCACTTATCTACCCAAGGCTCTCAAACACTGGCTCATCACCTGTATCGGGCGTTTTATTAGTTTGCTACTCGTGGCCATCGGTTATAACTTTGCGGCCAATCTAGAGCGTTTAGGCAGTGTCACTAAACTCATCGGCCAAGCCCTACTTTATGCTGGGGTCATCAATTTGTTTATCGTTATCGCGATAACACTGATGTTTGGTGTCACTCATGCGCAAGCCTTAGTACGTCATGGCCACCATTGGCGGCAGGTGATCTGGGATTGCGCGCATGCCTTTCTTTGTTTGGCGCTGGGCATGGGATTGCAGTTTATGGTGCAGAGTCTCGGGGGGCTTGCCGTTCATCGACTCAATATTGATTATTTTTTGTATGTCTTGTTATTTTTAATCGGGATCGATATTCGCTGCACACAATTTTCGGTACAACGCCTAAGCCTCAGGGTCTTCGTCTTGCCCTTGATCATCATTGTGGTGTCATTAGCCGCGAGCGCTCTATTGGCGCATTTGCTTGGCATGAATCGGCAACTTGGTCTACTCGTAGGTAGTGGCTTTGGATGGTTTTCCTTGTCAGGGGCCTTTGTGACTGCTCAATTAGGTGAGTATTACGGTGCCTTATGCATGTTGACGGATTTATTTCGCGAGATCATGTCAATTTTTATCCTTTTTGCACTGGGGCGGCATTTTCCTTATGCAGGTATTGCCACGACGGCGGCAACCGGGATGGACACGACTTTACCCATTGTACGCAAAGCCTGTGGCGAGAATTACACCGCCGTGGCCTTGTATGTGGGCTTTGTCTGCAGTGTAGCCGCGCCTTTTTTGATTGGTATTTTTGTCAGTTTGGCCAAATCAGTCCTCCCCATGGCTTAACACAGCCAAGTACAGCCACCTAGGTGTGGTCTCACGATAGCCAAGCCAGGCCTTTATAATAGTGATATTTAGTCTTTACCAATTTTGGCCGGAGTCAATATGCCAACTTCGTTTACTGCGATGTGGATAGCCGAAGCGATTCGATTACGCGAGGTCCATCATGGCCCCATCGACGATAGCGATATTATTTTTGAGGTCCGCAATCTGGATCTACCCTTATCTGCCAAGATTCAGACGCGAGCCGAGAAACTCGCGCACAGCAAACACATCGATCTCTATATTCAACGCTATCAACGCATTCTACAGCTCAGTGCCCGGCTCTTAGTGATCGTGGCGTTTTGCCTGGGGCTGGCCAGTGCCTATGCGGCACTTGGTAGTCACGGTGGTACGGTCAACTTAGTCACGGCCTGGTTAGGCTTATTGGGGCCGCATTTTTTAATGCTACTCTTATGGTGTCTCGGCCTACTGTGGCGGCGGCAAGCGGGGACATGGTTAGGCCAGCTTTGGCTCGACCTCAGTGGTAAGCTCGCTCGCGGTTCCGATCACAGTTTGCTTGTCAATGCGCTGATCCATACGCTACGCCACAAAAAACTGCTCACCCCCCTTACCTCTGGGCTCAGTCACGCTTTTTGGTTATTCTTTTTGAGTGGCTCATTAGCGGGCTTGTTGTTTTTATTGGCCACACGCAATTATCAATTTGTTTGGGCCACCACGATTTTGCCTTTGCAAACCTTTGATCAGCTTGCACATGGCCTAGCGCTGCTACCCGCGCTCTTTGGCTTTCCGAGTCCACAACAGTTGCCTTTAATCTCGCAACTCAATCAAAGCGTCCCCGAATCGCAGGCGCAATTGCAGCTCTACAGTCAATGGTCGGCCTGGTTAGTCGGTCAGGTGCTTTTTTATGGGGTGTTACCTCGCCTACTTTTGGCCATTTATTTTTTGGTACAAACTAAACGCCGCTTGCATAAGCCACAGGCCGCTTTAGATCTTAACCAGGCAGGTTTTGCTGAATTAGTACCACGCTTACAACCTAGTGTGCAATCATTGGGCATTGATGCACCAGCGCCTGCTGCCACCCCCGCATCTGCACCGCTTGATAGACAGCGCCCTGCGCATGGCAGCGGCTTAGCCATGTGTGCACTCGAACTTAATCCCGATCTAGATTGGCCAACACTCACAGCGGATGTGCACTTACAGAATCTGGGCCGCATCGACAGTCGCGAAGATCGTCAACAATTATTAGCCTACTTGGCTCAGCACGGTCCGCTCGAAGGGCTATTGATGGCTTGTGACGCTCGGCAAACGCCGGACCGCGGTATTTTAAATTTTGTGCAAAGTCTGAGTCGTAAATCTCAGCATACCGTCATATGGTTATGCCAAGCACAGCAGGCCGAGCGTCTGGCTTTATGGCAGCAGCAATTACAACAGCTCGGCTTTGAGGCTGAGGCCATTTGTATCGATGTGCACGCCGCACAAGCCCAACTGCAGGCCGACATTCAGGCCTCCCAAACGCCATCATCCCCTGCACAACCATAAATGAGTCAACAGCACGATGAATTTTGCAAACTCTTTGGATCATCTCGGTCAAACCCTCAGTCAAAAAGGCGGACAGTTGCGTAAAGCGGAACTGAAATTAGCTATTGTAGGGCATACCAATACTGGCAAGACCTCTTTGCTTCGCACCTTACTGCACAACGATCATTTCGGTGAGGTGCAAAATGCACCAGGCACTACCCGTCACGTGGAAGGCGCTCGCTTGACATTGAGTGACACCCATGGCGTGCAATGGTATGACACCCCAGGGCTCGAGGACAGTATTGCCCTGCTTGAATATATTGATCGCTTATCGCTGCAAAATGGGCAACGGCTCGACCCCGTTGCCAGCATCGAAAAATTTCTTGCTAGTCCAGAGAGTCAGGGCCGTTTTGAGCAAGAGGCTCGTGTCCTCAAACGCCTCATGGCGTGCGATGCTGGCCTCTATGTCGTGGACGTGCGCGATCCCGTATTACCGCGCCACAAAGACGAACTCGCAGTGCTCAATCGCTGTGGCAAACCATTAATACCGATTTTGAACTTTCTGCACAGCGAGCACAATTATTTAACCCAGTGGAAAGACAATTTTGCGCGTTTAGGTATCCACGTCAGTATTGAATTTGATACGGTGGCCCCGGCCTTAGATGGTGAAGTGCAGCTCTATCAAAAACTGGCTTTAGTGCTCGAAGAGCATAAGACTATCTTGCATCAATTGGCGGCACAAACGGATCAAGAACGGCGCCAACGGCGTCAGCAAGCCTGCCGACGTTTGGCGGAATTATTAATTAATGTCTGTGCCTTTAGACGTCGCAGCCAACCCGATAGTGCACAAGCTGCTGAGGTTTGGCAAACCATGCAAGAAGAGGTGCGCCGCGCCGAAAAAGACTTTATCCATGACCTTTTGCGTCTGTATCAATTCGATACTGCCATCTATCAAGATGATCCGCTACTTTTGCAAGAAGGGCGCTGGGGCATGGATTTATTCAGTCAGGAAGCGATTAAAGACATGGGTATTCAATTAAGCAAAGGGATTGCCACTGGAGCGACAGCGGGCATGGCCATTGACTTATTTACGGGTGGGCTAAGCTTAGGAGCGGCAACATTAATCGGTGGTTTAGCGGGTGGCCTCTGGCAAGGCGCCGATAAATGGGGCTCGCGCTTGATGGGGCATTTACAAGGTTACCGTGAATTAACCGTCGATGAAGCCGTGCTGCGCCACTTGGCCCTGCGTGGATTGGGCCTGATTAAGCGCCTAGAAAGCCGCGGTCATGCTGCGCAAACGCCTTTACAGCAAGTCGCTCTCGAAGACTCACCGCTTAAAGATCAATCCCTACCCGAATCGTTAAGTGAGGCTCGAGGCAGCACGCATTGGTCAGCGCTCAACCCAGATTTTAGAACCTCGTCACGGCGTCAAGAGGCGATTCAGTCCTTGACCGACTATTTGCAAAAGCAATTGTAAAGATACAAAAAAAGCCTAAGCACTGGGCTTAGACTTGAGTACGTCGCTCTCGCGCTTCTGCAAGAACGAAAGCGAGATAAAAACTGGCTCTAAAGTTTATGCTCTGCAAGGAGCCAAGGTACTTACTAGACGAGCGCTCATGCTCGTCTAGAAGGTATTAAAGCACGACTGGGGTATCAGAGAGCCAATTCTTTTCGTCATTTTCAGAGGGTGGGCACACTCGAATCAAGACCTCAGTGATGGCATTAATGGCATCATTAATGCCTTCTTTGTATTCACCCGCCTTAAAGCGACTCGCCATATGCTCACAGATGCGCGCCCACTCGGCATTATCGACCTCTAGACCGCGATCAGCGATGATTTCTATCGCCTGCAAATCAAAAGAGATATACAACAAAACCCCGGTATTACGAGGTGTGTCCCAAACGCCTAAACGACCAAATACTTCGAGGGCGCGCTCACGTGGAACATTAATGTGTGACGGTGTGACAGGTTCAAGCGCTAAGACAAATTCGGCTCCATGTTGGGACTCGGACAAAGCGATCTTGTCAGTTAAACGCTGTAAAACCTCCGTAGAAAAATGCTTGCGCGAAATATATTGACCCTTGATGGTCGACCAACCACTAAAATTACTTAACTTACCAACCACCTGAAGCACCTCCGCCGCCGCTCATACCGCCGCCGCCACTGAAACCACCCCCGCCGCCGAAGCCGCCGCCTCCAAAGCCACCAAAACCGCCTGGAAAGCCACCGCCACCGCCACCGCCACGACCACCACGGTGAGAATTAATCTGACGTAATTGTTCTAACGGGATGAAAAAGCGAATGATTCTTTGCAGCACAAAAGCGACGATCGCCCCGATCACACCAAAAATAATGGAACCGCTCAGTAAACCAATGACAATGCCTGCGAAAATAGCAAACATAATCCCTGGTAAAAACGTGCCCGCTATAAATAAGAAAAAAATCGTAAAGATGGAGAAGCCACCGACATCATCTTCGGCGGCATTGGCGTGTTTGCTCGGCGGTGGTAGATCCTCGCCACGAATCAGACCCGCTAAGTTGTCGACTCCAGCATTGACACCGCCCGCAAAATCATTTTGTTGGAAATGGGGCGCCACATATTCGGAAATAATGCGTGAGGCCTGTAAATCAGTAATCGCGCCTTCGAGGCCATACCCTGGCTCGATACGCATGCGTCTATCCTCTTTGGCGATCACAAACAGCACACCATCATCGATTTTTTTGCGACCAATACGCCATTGATCCATGACACGGCGCGCGTATTCCTCGATGGTTTCCTGGCCGGTGGTAGGCACCATCAGCACCGCCAGTTGTGCGCCCTTATCGGCCTCGAGTTGCGCGGATTTCTGTTCGAGCATTTGCAGTTGCTGGGCATTGAGGGTATGTGTAGTATCTGTAATCCGAGTATGTAACTCGGGTACGGCGACTAATTCTTGCGCCTGCACACCAGACACCAGAACCGAGACCATCAGTAATAACAACAAAAAGAAGGCGCCAAGACTGCGCTTAAATCGCTGCAAAAGGCGGACAGCAGATGTCTGACACCCTGCCTGCGAGGCCAAGTGGCGGGCACTTGGTGAGAGAATAGACAAACTCAAAACGGTTCCTAGAAAACGAAAAATAAACCTAGACCTACGGTCTGACTATTTTTAATATTAATCCAAGACTCGGCCTTGATTCAATAAATTGTCGCTATTGAGCAATTTTCTGAGGGCTTCTTGGATGGCAATCTCTGGCGCTGAGCGACTGCTACTCAAATACGGTTTTTTGAGGATACCTACGCCGTGTTCGGCCGTAATGCTGCCCTCATATTTCACAATAAGCGCCGACATGATCTGGTCCAAATCGTGCAGTTCTTGTTCTTTTAGTCCTGTGATGGTGGGATGTAAATTACCATCACCCAAGTGACCAAACAAGAGCAGGTGTGCGTCTTTAAAATTGTCTAGGATCGCCACTTCCATATCGTGTACAAAGGCCTTCATGTTCTTGAGCGGGAAGCTGACGTCATACGCGACATGCAAGCCTTTTTCACTAAACTTACCAATTAATTTACCAATAGCGTCACGGATATCCCATAAGCGTTGAGTCTGCTCAATGCTGTGCGGCAAGATGAGATCTTCGACTAAACCCTGCTCAACCGCGGCTTCGGCACAGGCCATAAAGCGATCATGAAAGTCTTGCGTATTAAGTCCTTCGGTTTCGACTAAGGCATAGAGTGGGTATTGACCATTAAATGGCGCCTCACGTTCGAGCGCTTGACTGGCAGCAATCAAATAATTATCCCACATCACCTCAAAGCTTGATAAATCGACTAATTGCTGACGCGCAAATTTAAGCATGGTAACCAATTGATCAAAATCTTTGAAGGCCATGAGGGCGGATTGCCGCGCTTGTGGTTTTGGAAAAAGGCGCAGAACAACACGGGTGATAATGCCATAACGCCCCTCAGTACCGATAAACAGATGTTTAAGATCCATGCCGGTATTATTTTTGAGCATACGCCGTAGCATATTGAGTACCGTACCATCTGGCAAGACCACCTCTAGGCCCAGTACTAATTCACGTGTCGTACCGTAGCGCAACACCCGATTACCCCCAGCGTTAGTGCTGACATTGCCACCAATTGTGCAGCTACCCCGAGCCCCCAGATCCAATGGGAAATACCAGTCTTTGGCTTGCACGGCTTCTGTCAGATTGTGCAATATAACCCCCGCCTGAGCCACCACAGTACCCCCTACATCATCGATTTCCTCGATTTGGGTCATATTATCGAGCGTAATGACTACCTCGCCCTCTTGCACCGTAGCCCCTGCGGCCAAACCCGTTAAGCCGCCTTGTACGACATATTTTTGGTGAAATTGACGACAGGCTTTAACGATTTGTACGACTTCTTCGGTGTTTTTGGGACGCAGCACAAGAAGGGGTAGCACCCCCTCGCGCGCAACCGTATAGTCACGCTGATATTTTTGCATGGCAGCAGCGTCAGAGAATTGACTAATCTCTGCCACCGCTTGTAGAAACTCAGAAGATAATTGACTCATAACATTCCTAATCGACGATAGCGGCTAGTGAGAACTTAGATAAGCTGCACAAAAATAGAGGTAGAAAACTAGCATACAGGCTTATGATCTGTTCGTAAGCGTTGTGCCTCATGCCTTGGTGGATTAAGGCTTAGTCTCGCGCTGTCTTAATTTGACAAAACGACTAGCTTCAATCGCTAAACCTAAACACACCTATGCTTATCCGTCCCAGCCGCAAAGCTAAAAGATTCAGTGTACTCCTCTCTGTCCTTAGCACTTTGGTCTCTCATCCCAGCCTAGTGAAACCCCTAGGTCATGAACTATAAAGTCGGTAATCATTGCTCTTTTAGGCGGCTTGACAGGCCTTCATCAACCACCACACTTCTGATCGGATAAACGCAAAAAACCCAGACAACTTAGGCCAAGGCTTAAGCTGTCTGGGTGGAATCGGCGACCTAGGTCGCCATCGCGTACGATTAACTTAGATAATACGTGCCGCTTCGATCAAACGAGTCACGCTCCAAGATTTGGAACGAGAGATCGGACGACCTTCAGCGATTTCGACGATATCACCTTCGTTGTACTGGTTGTTTTCGTCATGCGCTTTGTATTTACCTGAACGAATAACGATTTTGCCATAAATTGGATGTTTAACGCGGCGCTCTACGCGAACGACGACTGTTTTGTCCATTTTATTGCTAACCACTTTACCGACCAGGGTACGCTGACGTTTAGTGTCTTGAGTTTCGCTCATATTACTTTCCTGCTTTCTCGGTTAAGATGGTGCGTACACGGGCAATATCACGACGCACTTTACGTAACTGGCTGGTATCAGACAGTTGTTGAGTAGCGCGTTGCATACGCAAGTTAAATTGTGCTTTCAACAAGGACTCTAGCTCTTTATTAAGCCCGTCCGTGTCTTTTTCACGTAATTCAGTAGCTTTCATAAAGACCTCTTAGAAGTGACGAGTCACAAAAACGGTTGAAATAGGGAGTTTAGCGGCCGCTAAGCGGAAAGCTTCACGGGCTAATTCTTCACTGACACCATCCATTTCGTACAAGACTTTACCAGGTTGGATTTCAGCGACCCAGTACTCTGGGTTACCTTTACCTTTACCCATACGAACTTCGGCGGGTTTTTCAGAGATTGGCTTGTCCGGGAAAATACGGATCCAGACACGACCACCACGTTTAATGTGACGCGTCATGGCACGACGAGCTGCCTCGATTTGACGTGCCGTCAAACGACCACGACCCGTGGCTTTTAGACCGAAGTCGCCAAAGTTTACATTAGTACCGCGAGTAGCTAGACCCGTGTTACGGCCTTTCTGCTCTTTGCGGTATTTTCTGCGAGCTGGTGACAACATAATTACTCTCCTTTAGCTGCTTGAGCAGCTTCAGTCGTGTTAGCTTCTGGGGCTTTTTGTTGTTGTGCACTAGCTGCGCCAGAGGCTTTACGACGACCACCACGGCTAGGACGACGACCTTCACGATCACCACGTGGACGACGTGAACGACGATCATCTTCACGAGGGGCGTTGATTTCTGGTGGGACTTCACCGTTAGGCAATAAGTCACCTTTGTAGATCCATACTTTGATACCGATGATACCGTAAGTAGTCGCGGCTTCAGACGTTGCGTAGTCAATGATAGCGCGTAGGGTGTGTAGAGGTACACGGCCTTCGCGATACCATTCGGTACGAGCAATCTCGATACCGTTTAGACGACCAGAAGACGCGATCTTGATACCTTTAGCACCTGCACGCATAGCATTTTGCATAGCGCGTTTCATGGCACGACGGAACATGATACGTTTTTCAAGTTGTTGAGCGATAGAATCGGCAACAAGTTGTGCATCTGTTTCTGGTTTACGGATTTCTTCGATACCTACATGGACAGGTACGCCCATTAAACGTTGTAAGTCTTGGTTTAAAGCACCAATATCTTCGCCACCTTTACCGATGACAACGCCTGGACGAGCTGTGTGAATGGTAATACGTGCATTTTTGGCTGGACGCTCGATAAGCACACGACCCACAGATGCATGTTTAAGTTTACGTTTTAGATACTCACGTACTTGTACGTCTTCGATTAACATGCCTGCGTAATTTTTGCTTTTCGCATACCAGCGAGAGCTCCAATCACGGTTAACAGCGAGACGGAACCCTGTAGGGTTTACTTTTTGACCCATTATGACTCCTTATACGCCGACTTTAACCACGATGTGGCAAGTCTGCTTCTCTATACGGTTACCACGGCCTTTAGCACGTGCTGAGAATCGCTTCATTGATTGCGCTTTGTCTACGTAAATCGTAGTCACTTTAAGTTCATCAATATCAGCACCGTCATTGTGTTCAGCATTGGCAATGGCTGATTCCAATGCTTTTTTGACGATGCCAGCGGCTTTTTTCTGTGTGAATGTGAGAATATCTAGTGCTTGAGCCACAGACTTGCCACGGATTAAGTCCGCAACAAGACGGGTTTTTTGCGCTGAGATATGCACATTACGAATAATGGCTGTTGTTTCCATCGCTTACCTCTTAGACTTTTTGTCAGCAGCATGACCCTTGAATGTACGGGTATGCGCGAATTCGCCAAGCTTATGACCAACCATATTTTCGTTCACGTACACAGGTACATGTTGACGGCCGTTGTGTACGGCGATTGTCAAACCGATAAACTCGGGAAGAATGGTTGAACGACGAGACCAAGTTTTAATTGGTCGTTTGTTTTTGCCCTCGAGTGCCGTTTCTACCTTTTTGATAAGGTGAGCATCTACAAATGGGCCTTTTTTAGTTGAACGTGACATAGTTTATTGCCCCTTATTTACGCTTACGACGTGAGACAATCATATTGTCTGTACGTTTGTTACTGCGGGTTTTGAAACCTTTAGTAGGTGTACCCCAAGGACTTACAGGTTCACGTGCTTCACCCGTACGGCCTTCACCACCACCATGAGGGTGATCGACCGGGTTCATAGCCACACCGCGTACAGTTGGACGGAAACCGCGCCAACGTACCGCACCTGCTTTACCAAACTGACGTAAGCTATTTTCTTCATTGCCTACTTCACCTAGCGTTGCACGGCAGTCAATGTGAATACGACGTACTTCGCCAGAACGTAAACGCACTTGAGCGTATGTACCTTCACGTGCTAACAAGACTGCAGTGACACCTGCTGAGCGAGCTAATTGCGCGCCTTTGCCTGGTTTCAATTCGATGCAATGAATTTGAGAACCCACTGGAATATTACGGATAGGCATGCAGTTACCTGGACGAATAGCAACTTCTTTACCAGATTGAACTGTAGCGCCTACAGCTAGACCACGTGGGGCAATAATGTAACGACGCTCACCGTCGGCATAGCAAATTAATGCAATATGCGCAGTACGGTTAGGATCGTATTCCAAACGTTCTACTTTGCCTGGAATGTCGTCTTTATCACGACGGAAATCAATCACACGATAGTGTGATTTGTGGCCACCGCCACGGTGACGAACAGTGATATGGCCATGGTGATTACGGCCAGAACTGCGTTTTTTGGATTCGACTAAAGCAGCGTACGGCGCACCTTTGTGTAAGCCAGTAGTGACTACTTTAAGCATGCCGCGACGACCAGCTGAAGTTGGTTTTGTTTTTACTAGTGCCATCTTAGTTCACCTCCGAAAAGTCAAGTTCCTGACCTTTTTTGAGTGCAACGTAAGCAATGCGTTTAGCACGGCGACGGCCGACAAAACGACCGGTACGTTTTACTTTACCTTTACGGTTAAGTACGGAAACGGACTCAACTTCTACATTAAACAGTTTTTCTACTGCGGCTTTGATTTCTGGCTTGCTTGCATTAGGAGCAACGTGTAAAGCAATTTGTGTGTTATCGGCTTTTTCGGCGATAAACGTTGCTTTTTCTGTGATCACTGGAGCCAGAATGACTTGCATTAAACGATCTGCTCTCATCCTAAGATCTCCTCAATTTGTTGCACCGCTGCTTTGGTGATCACGACTTGTTTGTAGTACACCAAAGATAACGGATCGGCGTAACGTGGCTCGACAACAGCAACTTGCGCTAAGTTACGAGTAGCCAGATATAAGTTTTCATCAACAGTGTCAGTCACAATAAGGACTGAATCGTTGTTTAAACCCATGTCTTTAAGTTTAGTCACGGCCGCTTTAGTTTTTGGAGTGTCTAGAGTGAATGATTCAACCACTACTAAACGCTCTTCGCGCACGAGTTGTGACAAGATTGAGCGGATACCAGCACGGTACATTTTTTTGTTAACTTTCTGACTGAAGTTTTCGTCAGGTTTGTTAGGGAATGTACGGCCACCTCCACGCCACAATGGTGACGCAGTTGAACCAGCGCGGGCACGACCTGTGCCTTTTTGGCGCCATGGTTTTTTGGTGCTGTGTTTAACTTCGCTACGATCTTTTTGGGCACGGTTACCACTACGAGCGTTGGCTTGGTAAGCCACGATCAATTGGTGTACCAATGCTTGATTAAAGTCACGGGCAAAAATGGCGTCAGAAGCGCTAACAGTGGCGCTAGACTGACCTTGTTCGTTTAGGAGCTTAAGATCCATTATTTGGCTCCTTTTTGTGTCATTTTGATGGCAGGCCATACAACGATGTGACCATTTTTGTGGCCAGGTACAGCGCCTTTCACCATTAACAAACCGCGCTCTGCATCGACGCGGACGATATCAAGATTTTGGACGGTACGAGTCGCATCACCCATGTGACCGGCCATGCGTTTACCTTTGAGGACGCGACCTGGGTCTTGTGCTTGACCAGTTGAACCTGGCGCACGGTGAGAGACAGAGTTACCGTGAGTTTTGCGTTGAGCACCAAAGTTGTGGCGTTTGATAGTACCTGCGTAGCCTTTACCTTGAGTCGTACCTTGAACGTCGACTTTTTGGCCTGCTTCAAACACAGATTCTACAGCGACCACTGAACCAGCAGAAAGTTCTGCTAATTTAGCTGGGTCTAAACGGAACTCTTTGAGGATGGAACCGGCTTCGGTGCCTGCTTTAGCGTAGTGACCGGCTTGTGGCTTAGTCACACGGCTAGCACGGCGCTCGCCATAAGCAACTTGTACGGCGGCATAACCATCGGTTTCGACAGACTTGATTTGGGTAACACGGTTGTTTGATACATCTAGCACAGTGACAGGGATAGAATCGCCCTCTTCTGTGAAGATACGCATCATGCCAACTTTGCGACCCACAAGACCAAGCCTATGTGCGGCTGGTGTTTGTGTCGTGTTCGACATTTTTTTCTCCAATTCCCACTGCGATTGGTGGGGGCTAACTATTAATAAAACAACTCTTTAAAACAAAACACTTACCCATGACTGCACTAGCATAAAGTAGCAACAGCAGACACTAGACCTAGTCAATAAGCTACTAGGCCAGTCAGTAAAATCATCTTTAGTGGGTTAGTATTTTGGGTAGAATCCCTCTGGGTTAGTTACTATAGATTGAGTGTAGAAAAAACTATAGCTACTAAACTATGGCTACTTGCACTACTTGGATTGCTTACACTACTGCGACTACACGATATCCTGCAGCACGACTAAAGTACTGCAATATCGCCAACATCACATCATTAAGCCCAAATCGTTCAAATTAAGCTCAAATACCCCAAAGGTATTAGATGGTTGTCGTACAAATATAAATTGCGCAACGTTTGTACGATATCCCCTAGCCTTTAACTTGGCTAGTCTGAAACTATAACACTTTTATGTATTGAATACAAGCACTTATAGGATTTTGCTCAGTTAATTAAGCCATCTTGAATTGGCTTGGCTATATTTACAACACAAAAAAGGGCAAGCGCTTGGCTTGCCCTCGATGACTATTGCACTAATGGCTTAAGTGCCGTTAGCGATCAATAGCGATCCTAGTTGCTAGAAAGGTTATGCAATAAGTGCATGTGTTTTTGGTATTGCTCGACGATGTCATTAATTACACCTTCGCGTGACCAACCCATGATGTCATAACCTTGACCACCTTTTTCGAGGTGAACCTCGGCGCGGTAGTATTCGGTAGAACTATGATCTTTGCCATCACTATCAATAAAGCTTGGTTGCTGGTGCACAGATGGGATCACTGAGTAGACGAAGTCGATTTCATCGCCGTGATTAGTTTCCAGGCGTACACCCGTATTTTCGCCAGATAATTTGCTAACTTTGGCGCTAATATTGGCTTTTTGCAACTCTTCTGCGACTAATTCGCAAGCTTCATAGCAAGTGGTATTGATGAACTTATTGACTTCGTTTTGGTCAGGGAAGTTCACCACAACATGCAAACGCTCACGCCAGTTAGCGGCGTTTTGCGCGGTGGCTACGCGTGGCATAGCAATCGCCGCACGAGCAATTTCTTGTTGTACATCATCAATACGTAAGGCTTTAAAGAAGCCGATCACCGCAAAGATCAAGACAGTGACAAACGGCAGTGCCGTAGCAATGGCCATTGTTTGTAGGGCTTCAAGACCACCGAACCATAGTAAGACAATCGCCACTACACCAGAACCGGCGGCCCAGTAAATGCGGTAGCTGACTTTGCGGTTGGTTTCGCCGTGTGAGCAAAGCATATCCATGACTAAGGCCCCAGAGTCTGCAGAAGTCACGAAGAACACTACCACCATGAATAGAGCCACATAGGTGAAGATTTGTGATAGTGGGAAGTAGCTGAGGAACTCAAACAAGGCTACTGGCGTGTTGGCATCGACAGTTTGCGCCAAGCTTTCGTGACCACCATTGAGGATTAAGTCGATGGCACTGTTACCAAAGAACGTCATCCACATAAGGGTAAAGCCTGTCGGTACTAATAAGACACCGATAATGAATTCACGAATCGTACGACCGCGTGAAATCTTGGCAATAAAGAGACCCACAAATGGAGACCAGCTTAACCACCAGCCCCAATAGAAGATGGTCCAACCACCCAACCAATCGGTTTTGTGGTAAGCATACAAGTTAAACGTACGTCCAATTAAGGTTGAAGAATAGTCACCGATGTTCTGTACAAAGCTTTGTAAGAGATCGACTGTGTGACCTGCAAACAAAATGAACAATAGCAAGAGTACGGCTAAGGTGATATTGAGCTGAGAAAGGATTTTTACACCGCGATCCAGACCAGACACCACTGATAAGGTAGCCAATGAAGTCACTGCCACAATTAAGATGACTTGGGTCGTCGTACTTTCGGCAATCACAGGGAATAAATAATGAAGACCTGAGTTGACCTGTTGTACACCAAAACCTAAAGAGGTAGCGACCCCGAATAAAGTACCGATCACCGCAAAAACATCGACGGCATGACCAATCGGACCATTTACACGATCACCAATGATTGGATAAAAGGCAGAGCGTAAGGTTAATGGTAAGTTATGACGATAACTAAAGAACGCCAAAATCACCGCCACGAGGGCATAAATACCCCAGGCGTGCAAACCCCAATGGAAAAAGGTAAGACTCAAGGCTTCGCGAGCGGCATCAATAGTGCCCTCGTTACCTGGATGTGGCGGGTGTAAGAAGTGCATGACCGGTTCAGCGACACCATAAAACATCAAACCGATACCCATACCCGCTGAAAATAGCATGGCAAACCAAGAGATATAACCATATTCAGGTCGGGAATGATCAGGACCTAGACGGATATTACCGTATTTAGAGAAGGCTAGGAAAACGCAAACGAGTAAGATGAGCGCGACGGTAAGAACGTAGTACCAGCCGCCATTATTGACAATTGCGTCTTGTAATGCAGAAAACGTAGCCGCCGCTTGATCGTTAGCGATCGCAGCGTATGCAATAATAGCTAAAATAATGACCGAAGCGGTAATAAAAACGGGGGCGTTAATATTGCCACTTGGCTGGGACGTCGCATCGGCATCTACTGCCTGCGGTTTAGTTTTTTCTAAATGTTCAGACAAGATTTACCTCGACTTTTGGGTTAAAAAAAGAATTTGATTCTAAATGGAGCATTTTGATTACAAAATGTGCTCACTTGACACATTTTAACACTTTTTGGTATTTTGATAAAATCACCCCTATAAGCCTTGTGTAGCCTGGCTTGCGCGCCGCTGACCAAACGGTAGCAAGTGCGGATTTTTGCAATACGGCTAATCCCGCTTATTTCGGTGGCTAGACTAGACTAGCCTCCAGCCTGTTTCGCATCACAAGGCGTTAAAATAAAGCACTCACACTCCCTTTGATTTCCTTTCTTCATCAATCATCCTATGGCCTCGTCTCATCACGCTCCTGCGCCGTCACAGTGGCAACTTTATAAACAACTCATTTGGCTGGCGATCCCGATTATTTTGGCCAATGCCACTGTCCCCCTATTAGGCTTAGCAGACACAGCCGTCATCGGTCATAATGGCACACCCCAAGATTTAGCTGCGATTGCCCTAGCTGCCTTAATTTTTAATTTTGTGTATTGGAGTTTTGGTTTTTTGCGTATGGCCACCACTGGCTTTGTGGCACAGGCCAAAGGGGCGCGCCAGCGTGACGAATTACTGGCGGTGATTTATCGCGCTTTACTACTAGCGGCCCTTATCGGTCTGGTTCTTTTGTTGTTACAAACGCCGATTGTCTATATCGCTATGCAGTTTTTGTCAGCCAGCGATACGGTTAATGACAAAATGCTCGATTACTTTTATGTCCGTATTTGGGACGCGCCCGCCAGTCTCATGATCTACGTGGTATTAGGCAGTCTGATTGGGTTGAGTCAAAGCCGTAGTATTATGTGGTTTCAAATCTTATTGAATGCCCTAAATATCATTCTCAATGTGAGTCTAGTCTGGGGCTTACAAATGGGCGTAAAAGGCATTGCACTGGGCACGGTATTGGCGCAATACTTTATGTTGCTTTGCGGCTTGGTCGTATTATTTAGGCACCTTGGCGTAAGCGCACCTTGGCTTCACCTGCGGCAATTATGGTCTCGTGTTTGCCAACGCGACAAGTTGTTGCAGATGTTTCATGTCAATCGCGATATTATGATTCGCACGCTGGCACTGACTGCTGGCTTTGCCTGGTTTGCGCGCCAAGGCGCACAATTAGGCGATGATGTCTTAGCCGCCAATCATATCCTCCTACAATTTGTGGCGCTAGCGGCTTTTTTCTTGGATGGTTTTGCGAATGTGGCCGAAATGCGCGTGGGTCACGCGTTTGGGGCTGGCGATGCGCCGCGCTTTAAGCAAGAGGTCAAAGCCTCCGCCATATTATCCCTCATCGCTGCCGCCATTTTGGCCTTGGGGATTTATTTGGGATCTGAGCAAATCATTCAATGGCTTACCGAAGACAGCGACTTACAACGCTTGGCACATACCTATGCGTGGCTCGCCTGCCTTTATATTTTCTTCTCGTTTGGCGCCTTTTTATTGGATGGAGTGTTTATTGGCGTTACCTACTCTAAGGCCATGCGGAACTCTACCGTCATTGCTTTTGTGTCATTGATTCTTCTAAGTTTGTGGTGGTTAGATGATTTTGGCAATACGGGGTTGTGGGCGGCCTTAATTGCCTACGTGATTATGCGTGCGATTGTGTTGATCTTTTATTTGCCCAAACTACAACAACAAATCAGCACTAAATCAAAAGCGCCGAACCAATAACTGACCTAACCTCTAAAAACAGGCAAGAGCTGGCACTCGTACAGGCCCTGAACCAAGAGTGTAAGAAGACCTACAAACAGGAGTCCCCAGCTGAGTAGTAAGGGCAGACGGCTACTAGAGGTTGGCCGCTTAAGCGAGCGGCGCCGTAATTTAAGGTGTAATAGTGCGGGGGTGATGCAGGTCCAAATGGTGCAGGCCACCCCAGCAAAGGCAATCGCCTGCACAAAACCAAATGGCGCCACTAAAGAAAATACTAAAGGCAAAATAAAGGTCAAGGCCCAAACCTGACTACGTCCCTTGCGCTGCGTGGTGTCGATCTTGAATAAATCGGCCAAATAATCAAAAACGCCCAAGCCGACACCAATAAAGGATGAAATAATGGCTGCCAAAGAAAAGGCTTGCAAGCTCATGCGTACCGATTCCGAGGCCAGCGAAGCACCAATTTTTTCGATTAAGACCTTGACTTCACCATTGGCGGCAATCACAGAGGCAAATTCATGGCGTGGCAAATTACCAAACACCCCGATCATCCACACCAGATACAGCGTCAGAGCAATCGTCGTGCCGCCCGCAATCGCCCATTTGGCTTTGCGTTCATCGCGATAATATAAGCGCAATGAGGTCACAGAATGGTGATAACCAAACGAGGTTAAAGACACGGGCAATAGCGCTAAGGCATATTTGCTATAGTGGGCATCGATCAAAGCATAACTATCTGCGAGGATATGCCATTGCATATGCCCCAAAAGACCACTGACACTAAAGATAAATGTCAGCACCATGAGTATGATGAGTAAGACAGAGACGCGATCCACCGCTCGGGTCGACCACCAGACCACCGCCGAACACAGCACAACACTAACCACGGAAGCTAAGCGCGGCGTCAAATGCAGAGGCTCAGCCAAGCTCGAACCCAAACTACTGGTGTATGCATAAAGCAAAATCGCCCCCACAAAATACACCGATAGATTATTGATAACACTGGCGCTTTTGCCAAGCAGATCTTGAGTCACCGTGTTGTAAGAAACGGCATAGTCGTAATGCTTGTAAACGTCTAATAACAAACAGCCCGACAAGGTCATAAAAATCATGCAAACCGTGATAATGGCGCAAGCATAAAAAATCCAAGGTCCCGCCCCCACGGTGGGGAGACCCAACATACCCGCGCCCACACAGACGCCAGCAATAATGCAGGCACCACCAAAAACCGAAGCTTGCTTATTCTTCATTGTTATGACAAAACGACGTCGCGCTCACTGACTCTCGCCCAATAAATAATACAAAAGCCATTATTCTACCTGTGTCACTTGGCCCTCAGGGGTATTTTGTGGCGCCTTGCTGTAATTTGCTGGCTTGGCTGAAGTCGGCTCCACTTTAAAATACGCTTCTGACTCGTGTAACTCTGGCATTTGTTTCACGGCTTTTGCACTCAGTTCTTTGAAGCTCGCCACCTTATTGATTAAGCCGCGTTGCCCTGAAAAAGCCCGCACAATCTGATTAAATTGCTTCGCCGTGGTATTAAAGCTGCCGCCCAATTTCTCCAGGTACTCCGCCACAGTAACCACTTGATTGTATAAATCGGCGGCTTTATGACCTAATTGCAAGACCTGCTGATTGCTATTTTCCATCATCCACAAAAAGCCAATGGTTTTGAGCATCGGAATGAGTGTACTTGGCGACGCTAACACAATGTTTTTGCTATAGGCGTATTGAAAAATGGTCTCGTCAGTTTTGAGTGTTTGAATATAGGCCGATTCTATGGGCATAAACATGAAGACAAAACCTGGACTATTGAGTCCAGGTAGGTTGCTGTAGTTTTTGGCACTTAAATCATCAATATGATGTTTAACGGCTTTAAGATGTCTTTGCAAATAATGGCTTTGCTCAGCTTCGCTACAGCTCGTGGCTTGTTGATAGTCGTTTAAGGAGACCTTACTATCGACCACCAGATGCTTATGATCAGGCAAGGCAATGACCGCATCAGGTATCAACCGCTGACCGCTCGGCGTTGTGAAACTACGCTGCGTAAAGTAATGGCGATCTTTTTGTAGACCTGCTTGCTGCATGGCCAGTTCCAGCTGCATCTCGCCCCAATTACCCAGGATTTTTTTGTTACCTTTGAGGGCTTGCGACAAATGCTGCGCCTCTTGACTCATACTTAACCCCATTTGCATGACTTGCTGGATTTGCGATTGCAGCACGGTATTGTCTTGCACGCTTTGGTGATGAATTTGGTTGATGCGATTTTGAAAGCTCTCTAGGCGTTCTCTAAAAGGTTGCATCACGGTATCGAGCGAATGCTTATTTTGTGTCACCAAGGATTGGCTTTGTTGCTGAAACATTTGCTCAGAGACATACTTAAATTGCTGCATCAAGGCTTCTTGCCGTCGCGCTTCGATTTGTTCTTCTTGGTCTTGCTGACGTCGCACTAAATTGAGCTCTGTATAAGTGGCCGCTAGACGCTGAGCAAGTTGTAACTTCTCCTCGCTGAGGTCTTGTAGATCTTGTTGCAGCGTCTGAGCTTCCTGTTCAAGTTGCTGGAGTTGTTGGTAGGCATCATCACTGCGATTAAGTGCTAACTTACTTGTCAACAAAGCTTTGAGATACAAAGCAAGCAATACGACGACTAGCAAAAGCCCTAGCGCACACGCCCACAACGGTATTGGCAACACTTGATGCAATACGTCCATGTGTTTTTCCTACAAAAAGAGCCAATCATGATTGGCTCACAAATACTGTATATATTAGCAGTTATAAAGAGACAAAGCTATAGACGGTCGCCAGCGATCATGGCGCTGTAGAGGTCGACTAACGCTTATTTGCCTTGCTCCTTCAAGAAAGCTGCACTGTCTTCGTAGAAGGCAAAATACCCCTCAAAAAGATTATCGAGTAGCTGCTCAACGTCTTGCTTAGAGGTGGACTTGGTGTTTTGGAGCTTGACGAAGGTCTGTGCATCTGCATAGCAGTCTTGCATCACAGCTTTTTTGATGGCTGCTTTGTGTTGCACAATAGGTTCGACAAAGTGCTTAGCGTCCTCTTGTTTGTGGATATCATATTGCTCAAAAACTTGATCCGGCACGGTATCTAGCGTGTGACTGGCCAAGCAACGGCCAATATTGGCAGCGCTTTGAGTTTTGGAGGCGTCTTTGTCGGTTTTTTGGGTCACAGAGGCAAAGCTAGTCGCAATCTCATCGATTATCACGGCTTTGTCTGAAGGCGCTGCCACCGCACTATGAAAACACGCGGTGGCGAGCAAAGCGGTGCAAAAGGCGTAAGAACTAAGTTTCATGGACACTCTACAAAAATCTAATAAACAAAACGATGGCTTAGGGCTTGTAATTGACAATCTTGGAGCAGCTGCAATTGCCGTTCACGTGCACTGCGCTTATAGGCAGCGACCTTGCGGGCAATAATGAGCTCATTTTTCATGGAGTGCTCCCATCCGACTAACTCCGTGACTGTGACCTTATAGCCATGCGACTCTAATAACAAACACCGTAACACATTGGTAATGTGGCTGCCAAACTCGCGGGTGTGAATAGGATGACGCCATAATTCGGCGAGGGCGCCTGTTTGCAGGCTTTGCGCTTTTTGACGACGCAACTCAGCGGCTACCTCCGCCTGGCAGCACGGTACTAACACAATATACTGTGCTTTACGCTCGAGTGCAAAACGAATCGCATCATCGGTGGCGGTATTACAGGCATGCAAGGCGGTGACCATATCGACCTTGCTGGGTAGCTGTGTGGCTTGCCTGGCTTCTTCGACAGTCATGGAACAAAATGTCATCCCCTGACTAAAGCCCAGACGTTGCGCGAGCGCCTGCGATTTTTGCACCAAATCCGCGCGACTTTCTATGCCATAAACATGAGCCCGCTCGTACTTTTTGAGCAATAAATCATACAAAATAAAACCCAAATACGATTTACCCGCACCGTGATCGACGACGGAGATACTATTTTTTTTGCTGGAGTACCTCGAGCATGAGAGTCTCGATAAACTGATAAAGATGATAGACCTGCTTGAGCTTGCGACGCGTATCTTGATTGATTTTGCCGTCGCGCGTCAAGATATGGAGTTCTTTGAGTAATTCTATCGATTGCTCAGGTTTGATTTCGGGGATAAGGCTCATAACAATGGACGACTGTGGGACTTAGACCGTCATAGAGAAAATACGCGTTTCAGGTTTTTTAAGGAGCATGCGCAAATCAAAGGCCATACACACATTACGTACATAAGGTCGACCTTTTTCAGTGACACTTAATGCATGCTCAGTAATGTTGATCAGGCCATCTTGCTGCATCTCTTGTAAACTACTCAAGACCTGCGGCAATTGTGCAAATTGCAATGCGGGATCTTGCCAAGAAGTTTCGAGACGACACATTAAATTCAGAATATGACGACGAATGATTAAATCCTCTGCAGTCAGGAGGTGACCACGCACCAAAGGCAATTGATTGGCTTCAAGCTTGGCATAGTAATCTTCGATGACTTTTTCATTTTGGCCAAAGCCATACCAAGTATCACTAATAGAAGATACGCCTAAGCCGATCATCACTTGAGTAGACGAAGAGCTATAGCCCATAAAATTCCGATGGATATGGCGGTTCAGTAAGGATTGATAGAGCTCATCTTCAGGTAAGGAAAAGTGATCCATACCGATTTCCACATAACCTAAATCCAAAAATAATTGTTTGCCTTTTTCATAAAGGGCACGTTTTTCTTCGCCCGTCGGTAAGTCTTTTTCATCAAAACCTCGTTGCCCTACGCCTTTAAGCCAAGGTACGTGAGCATAGGAATAAAAAGCGAGGCGATCCGGCTTGAGGCTGATAGTGCGACGAATGGTATCTTGCATGGAAGCCCACGTCTGGAAAGGCAAGCCAAACACCAAGTCGTGATTGACACTGGTATAGCCGATTTCACGCGCTTGCTCGGTGACCCGCTGAACATGCTCAAAAGGTTGCACTCGGTGAATCGCTATTTGCACTTTTGGATTGTAGTCTTGGACGCCAAAACTCACCCGTCTAAACCCCAGCTCATACAAGGTTTGCATATGTTCATAAGTGGTGTTGTTAGGGTGGCCCTCAAAACTGAAGGCATGAGGTTCAGCAATACAGGCATGCTCGTAAATATGCTCGAGCAGGCGACGCAGTTGTTCAGGCGCAAAAAAAGTGGGGGTACCGCCACCTAGATGGATCTCGCGAATCAGCGGTTTGCGACCCAAGACCTGCAAATATAAATCCCATTCATGTATGACCGCATCGATGTAACTGCCTTCTACACTGTGCTTTTTGGTGATGCGCTTATTACAGGCGCAAAACGTACAGAGGCTTTCACAGTAAGGTAAATGGATATATAAACTGATGCCCTCACGGTCATTTGACTCATTAAAACTACGTTGTAGTGTCTGTAAATAAGCTTGCGGACTAAAACTAGCCTCATCCCAATACGGCACTGTGGGATAACTGGTGTAACGAGGACCGGGTACATTGTATTTGTTGATTAAGTCATCCATAAGACTCACTAATTTTCACATTCATGACGCATGAGGTACGTGCAGCATCAAGACGTACCTTCACTGGTTTTTTTGGAGCTGCTTTTGCGCGTTTTAGTGCTTTTGGCAGCGCTTTTGGAGGCGCTTTTTGTCGCGGTTTTGGTGCTGCTCTTAGTACGAGTGCTTTTCGTGGCACTCTGGGTGTTTTTCTTGGTGGCCGCTTTAGTAGCCGCTTTAGTAGCCGCTTTGGTAGCCGCTTTGGTAGCCGATTTTGCCTCGAACTCAAAGCCGACCTTACCTTTTTTGTCGAGCACCAAGAAGGCTTTAAACTTGCGATGGGTACGATTAGACACAAAGCCCTCGAGCAAATCTGTCTTGTGCTCTTTGAGTAGTTTTTGGAGCTGCTCTTGCGAGACTTCTTGTTGCAAAATCACCTTGCCAACGCGAAAGTCACAACTTTTTTGCTCACCTACCGCATGATCACATAGGTAGGCCATGCCAGTATCGTACACCTTACCCTGGCATTTTGGACAATCACCTAGCGGTGTTAGGGCCGAAAAATCAATATCTTGGTCTTGTTCTTCTTGACCAAAATCGAACTCCAGCTTGTAATCAGGCGGCGTTAACTTAATGATGGCACTAAAAGGCCGACCCATTTTACTAATAAAGCCATTTAAGGGTCCTAAGCTATGCTCTTTGAGTAAATCCTCAACCTCCGGTAATTCGAAGGTGCGCCCGCCCGGATGCTTAGTAATAGAAAAATCACAGTCACTACAGGCATAGCGGCGGTAATTTTCTTTGACCACACCGCCACATTTAGGGCAAGGGGTTTTGAGGACGGCATAATCGCCGGGCACGGTGTCGTGCTCATATTCTTTGGCGCGTTTGACAATAATTTGTGTGTTGCGCGCAATTTCTTGCATGAAAGAGTCTCGATCTAATTTGCCCTCTTCCATTTGCTTGAGCTTTTGTTCCCAATCAGCGGTGAGCTCAGGTGACGTCAATTCATTGACCTTGAGGCCATTAAGTAGGGTCATGAGCTGGCGAGCCTTAGAGGTAGGTAACAATTCACGATCCTCGCGGCGTAAATAATGCTCGTTTAACAGCCCCTCTATAATGGTCGCGCGGGTGGCTGGGGTACCTAAACCGCGCTCACTCATGGCATCGCGCAATTCATCGTCATCGACCAACTTACCGGCATTTTCCATGGCACTCAATAAGGTCGCCTCCGTGTAACGAGCCGGTGGCTTGGTTTGTAACGGAAGGATTTGCACAGCTTCAGTTTGTACTTTTTCGTTGGCCTGTACAGGCACTAATGTCGCCGTTTTGCTCTTGGCAGTCGCGGCGGTAGAAGCTTTGGAGTCGGTTGCTTCCCGACCGTAAATGGCTAACCAGCCCGGTTTGACCAAGACTTTACCATCGGTTTTGAAATGCTGACCTCGCACCAAGGTGATGCGAGTGGTTACCCGATATTCGGCAGGCGGGAAAAACACCGCCATAAAACGCTTAACCACCAAATCATAAATCCGAGATTCGGCTTCCGACAACTCCTTAGGCATTTGTAAGGTCGGAATGATGGCAAAGTGATCTGAGACTTTGGCGTTATTAAACACTCTTTTGTTGGGTTTGACCCATTTTTCTGCCAAGATTTTGGTCGCATGTGTCTTGTGAGCTTGATTCAGATGCGAGCTACTTTGACTAATATTATCGAGAGTCTTGAGGACCTCTGTGAGGTAGTCTTCTGGCAGATGCTTGGAGTCGGTCCGCGGATAGGTCAGTACTTTATGACGCTCATACAAGGCTTGAGCCAAGGCCAAAGTGGTTTTGGCACTAAAGCCGAATTTACTGTTGGCCTCACGCTGCAAAGAAGTCAAATCAAACAAAGGCGGTGCCATTTGTGTTGAGGGTTTGGACTCTTCTGTGACTGTGCCGGCTTGGCCCTCGACCGCAATTTGCACAGATTTGGCTGCATTTTCGGACCAAAGGCGAAATTCTTTTTTCTCGGTGTCTTGCGGATCCTTTTTGAATTCGGGATCGAACCAGCGCCCCTCATAGAATCCAGCCGCACAAGCAAATTGCGCATGCACTTCCCAGTAGTCACGTGACTTAAAGTTACGAATGCGTTGCTCACGTTCGTAAACAATCGCTAGGGTCGGGGTCTGTACACGTCCGATAGGCGTCTTAAAAAAGCCGCCATCTTTGCTGTTGAAGGCGGTCATGGCACGCGTACCATTAATGCCTACCAACCAGTCTGCCTCAGCGCGAGAGCGTGCCGCCGCTTCTAGGGGTTTCATTTGCTCGTCATCGCGCAAATGATCAAAGGCCTGGCGAATGGCATCACGCGTCATGGATTGCAACCACAAGCGTTGGATGGGCTTTTTGACCTTGGACCACTGCATGATGTAGCGGAAGATTAACTCACCTTCACGCCCCGCATCACAGGCATTAATGACCGAGTCTACATCTTTGCGCTTGAGCAATTTGACCAACATTTTGAGGCGCGCCTCACCCTTTTTGTCAGTGGGTTTAAGGTCAAATTGCTTATTAGGAATGGCTGGTAAATGATTAAAAGACCACTTTCCGCGCGTCACATCATCTGGATTGGTTAGCGTCAATAAGTGTCCGACACTCGATGAGAGGACATAATCATCACTTTCAAAATAATCACCTTGACGCGAAAAACCACCCAGGGCACGTGAGATATCGAGGGCAACGGAAGGTTTCTCGGCAATAATCAGTGTTTTTGACATAATTTATAGATAACGGTTGCAATCACAATGCTTAAAATTGAAGCGACAATACGTGTGAATCGTTCAGGCAAATACCTTGCAAGGCGCCCTCGCTCTGCTCAGCGATGCGTCGCTAGGCATGCTAAATCCATGGTGTTGAGCGCTGTACGATAGCCTTTGTTTAGATCACGCTTAGGAAAGCGTGAGGTTATAATCTTGGGTTTTGGGAAGATTGTTAAGACGCTATTTTGCCTTATACCTTACCTAACTTACAATAGACTTTTCTAAAAAAGAGTAGCATAAATTACGTAATCACACGCAAAAGCGCCCCCGACCGAAACGGTTATAAGTACTCAACGACACCCTGACACCCAGGCTTCACATGAAAACAGACCCACCTTTAGCGGCTACGCAGCCAACGCCCACATCACTAGCCATGATTCTGCGCCCTGCGCCAGCCGTGTATTTTGGGCAGTGGCTGATGACCTTAGCGCTGTGTTATCCTTTGGCCGCCCTCTTTGTGTGGCGTAATCCCATGGGACTCAGTGCGAATCTCAGAGCCGTTGCGTGCTATGGGCTGGTGTTATGGATCAGTAGTGCCACATGGTTGAGCGCTTGCGCCATGGCCTTTGCTCATTTTAGGTCAGGACTGACACAGAAACAAAAACAGCTTTGTTTGGGCTTGCATTATCTGGCCATGTGTTTGGCGATGATCTTTATGCTCATGCTTAATCAAAGACTTTATGGGCGCCTGACGTGGGAACTTAATTTAAGCTTCGGGGTGTTATTGATCATCCCTTGCGTCTTGATAGTTCCCAAAGACTTCATCTGTTCCCTATGTAGGGATTTTTGCCACAAAATTCAAGCCCTTCGCCCTGTGTATGGCAATCTTGCCACTCTCGGTTTGAGCCTCTTGCTACTGTTTATCTTGCTACAGCTCCAAAGCCAAGCCAATCATTTTCAGAATTTTGGCGCTCGTCTATCCATCCCTTACATTGTTTTATGCGTTTTATTTTTTGGCTTTGGGCAATTGCTCTTAAAACGCCACCCACAAACAAAACTACGTCACTTGTATCAGTGCATAAGCCTAAGTTGTATCATGGCGTTGGGCTTAAATTCTCTACCCTATATGGATTATGGCCATCAGCTCGCACCCGCTAATCTTTGGTTTTTTGTGACTATGGGCTTATTAGTGCTTAATGCCTCTCTGACACCAGAACAGAGCGTACGTGGCCTACTGCTGTGCTTGGGCTTGTTGCTCTGCAGTGCTCACCTAGAGTTGTTTTTATTAAAAAACGCCCTCACGAATGTCGAATTTGTGAACTTACTTAGCGTCTTTGTGAGCCCATTATTAGGCGCGATGGTTTTGTGGCTGCTCTACCGACCCACTTGCTCACAGTATGTCTATGTGCGACAGTGCTTAGCATCGTTAGTGGCCATCTTTTTAGTATACAGCCTCTGCGAGCCTACATTCAAACAGAGCACCTGGCTCGCGGCAGCGATTGGCACAAGTCAGGCCACCCATCCGCTTATCTTGGCGCACATCGCTACCGTTTGGGGGCAATTTAATAGTTGGTTTTGGACACTGCTCCCCGCCATCATTGTCTTGCAGCGTAATCGCCATTGGCCATTTTCTATATACCGTATTGCAGAAGTCTTTTTGTGGCTAGCCCTAGGCCTGGCCTGGTTTGCGGATCTATTTTTGTTAATGTCACTGAGTTTGTGGCTGTACTGCAGCCGCTATCAGCAAGCACAGGCCGCGGGGCTGTTTGCAGTGATACTGATCATCGCGCTACTCAATCATCATATCGACCTAGGCTTGCTCCATAGTGCTCCTGTGTCTACAAGTTATGCGCTCAGTCTCGCCTGCTTGCTGACCTTACATCAGCTGAGTCAGCCGCAGCCAACGAGCACACCACACCAACCACAACGGACGGCGACACCTGTCACTCATTATGGTTGGCAACGTCATTGCATCTGGCTTGTTTTAGGACTCGCGACGTTCATTAGTCTATGGCATGGTCTGAGCCATTAAGACTAAGTCTCACGCCGCTATGCCAAAACGATTCGCCCATTGTCGTGTCGCTGAGCCCAAAAAATCATCGACGCTAGTAGCGCTAATCGATAAGAAACCCAAGTCTTGCCAGGCTTGCTGCAAGGCCAGCAAGGGTTGACGACTATCGAGCGCTGGAGCGTGGTTTTGCTTGGATAGTTTGTGACCATAGTCATCCAGCACTAAAGGCACATGTAAGTATGTAGGCACAGTACCGTGCAGGTAGTGGGTCAAAAGCATTTGTCTAGCAGTAGAACTGCTTAAGTCCTGCCCGCGTACGATATGTGTAATGCCTTGCTCAATATCATCAGCGACCACCACGAACTGGTAGGCATATAAGCCATCGGCGCGCTTAACAATAAAATCCCCTACTTCTTGCAACACATTTTGCTGTTGCGGGCCGCACCATCGATCTTGCCAAGCAATCACTTGATCCTTGGTTTTGAGGCGCCACGCTCGGGCTTGTCGACCCGCAGGCACTCCATGTCGACAGGTGCCTGGGTAAACATGAGCCTGCGTCTTAGGATGTGGCGCGACGGCAAAAATTTCTTTGCGTGTGCAGGCGCAACCATAAATCAATTGCTGTGCTTGTAACTGAGCAAATAAACGATCGTAATAAGCAATCCGCTTAGATTGCCAAAGTACAGGGCCTTGCCAATGTAGTCCGAGGTGTTGCAACTGCTGCATAATAACGGTATCGGCACCAGCGATGACGCGCGGCATATCAATGTCTTCAATCCGCAAGCGCCACTGCCCATGGTGAGCTTTGGCATCCAAATAAGAAGCCAGGGCAGCCACCAGAGAGCCACGATGTAAGGGGCCGCTGGGACTGGGCGCAAAGCGCCCGATATAACTTGAGTTCATAGGTATTATTTTATGACTTAGCATTTGACGCAATGGCTTAGGTTTAACGCCAAGCTAATTTTATGTGCTGATAGGACGCCGCCATTGCAGATGGTATAAGTTTAGATAAAATTCATAACTGGCCTATTATTTTTAGTCACTAAACCACTGCATACTGACACCAATTGTGTTGCAAACAGGTTTAGCATAAAACAAGCAACCCTAGTTTTGCTTAGGCAAACAGCGACATGCTCTTCAGTGACATCCTCACAAGGGCAAGCGCTTTATCGATAAGGATTCCATATGACAAACACCGTACCGCACAGCGATGCACTCATGGAGATAACCCCCCGTCCAGACATTGTTTTTACCAAAGGTAAGGGCTCTTGGCTCGAAGATAGTACAGGCCGCGCCTATCTCGACATGATTCAAGGGTGGGCTGTTAATTGTTTGGGCCACTGTCCACCGCAAATCAGCCAAGCCCTGACAGAACAAGGTCAACGCTTAATCAATCCCTCACCTGCTTTTTTTAATCAAGCGATGCTCGATTTGGCGCAGCGCCTATGCTCTGCCTCATGTTTTGATCGTGTTTTCTTTGCCAATAGTGGCGCTGAAGCCAATGAGGGGGCGATTAAACTCGCACGTAAATGGGGTCAAAAACACCGCCATGGTGCCTACAAAATCATCACCTTTGACCATAGTTTCCATGGTCGCACCCTAGCGACAATGTCGGCCTCTGGCAAAGAAGGTTGGGATCGCAAGTTTGCACCGCAAGTCGAAGGTTTCCCAAAAGCTGAGTTTAATGATCTCGATTCTGTCAAAGCGCTGCTTGACGACGACACCGTAGCGGTCATGCTCGAACCCGTGCAGGGAGAAGGCGGTGTGATCCCAGCAACGCCCGAATTTATACAAGGCCTTAGAGCCTTAACGAAAGACCACAATATTCTCTTGATTGTCGATGAGGTTCAAAGTGGTATGGGCCGTTGTGGTGCTTTATTTGCACATCAATTATTCGATATCGCGCCCGATATCATGACGCTAGGCAAAGGCATTGGTGGCGGCGTGCCCTTAGCCGCGCTGCTTAGCACCGAAGCAGTCTCCTGCTTTGAGTACGGTGATCAAGGGGGAACTTATAATGGCAATCCATTGATGTGCGCCGTCGGCGTCGCTGTGTTTGATGCACTGACGGCACCGGAATTTATGAGCACTGTGCAAACCCGAGCCCAACAATTATCAGATGGGCTCTTGGCCTTAGCCGACAAACATGGCTTAGAGGGCGAGCGTGGCTTGGGTCTACTGCGTGCACTTAAATTGGGCGGTGATTTTGGCCCCGCTTTGGTAGATGCTGCGCGTCAACGCCCCGAACAAGGGCTGCTACTCAATGCTCCGCGACCTAATTTATTGCGCTTTATGCCTGCCTTAAATATCAGCCAAGAAGATCTGCAATTGGCACTGCAATGGCTGGATGTCTTGATTAGCAAATGCCAACGCTAAATGCTACTAAACATCGTTAAATACCTTTAGCCACTAAAAAAGGGCTGCCGCATCGCGGCAGCCCTACCCCCCTCAAGCAGTTACCTCTCCTTAACATGACAAGCAAGCCATGCATCAGCGTGGTAACCGTCCTTCCTTAATCATTGCAGCTTCGCGCTCGTGCTGAGCCCCTAAGCCGCCCAAAAATCAACGGCAGAATCTTTGATTTCGGCAATAATTCCGGTGCGAATCGCAAAATCCCCAAATTCTTCTTGATCCTGGCGCTCCTGCGCCCAAGCCTTAATCCAAGTTTCAATGATTGCCAAACATTCCTCGAGAGGAATATTTTCTTTGAACATTTTGGGGATACGGGTGCCTTTTTTGTTACCACCAACATGTAAATTATAGCGGCCAATCGCCTTACCCACTAAGCCGATTTCGGCTAACATCGCACGCCCACAGCCATTATTACAGCCTTGGATACGCAAAATAATATGCTCATGCGCCAAGCCATTGGCTGCTAACATTTGCTCCACAGCACTGACCACGCTTGGTAAGACCCGCTCGGACTCGGCCATGGCCAAAGGACAGGTAGGCAGTGCCACACAAGACATACTGTTTTTGCGTTGTTCAGTGAGCTCGTCGACGATCAGACCGTGGGCTTTGGCAATACTCTCGATTTGCGCCTTATCGGCTTCTTCAATATTGGAGACAATCAGATTTTGATTCGGGGTAATTCTAAATTCCCCTTTGTTGAGTTTGGCGATCTCGCGCATCCCCGTCTTGAGCGCGGGTCCCCCTTGCTTATCAATTAAGCGACCACTTTCAATAAACAAGGTTAGATGCCAACGCTTGTCTTCGCCTTGAGTCCAGCCGATATCATCACCGCGATGCGTAAATTCATACGGATGCACCGGTGCAAATTGGCTTTCCATGCGTTTCTCGACCTCTGCTTTGAAGACATCGACACCCACTCGCAAGATGGTGTAACGAGTTTTGGCCAATTTACGCTGCGCACGGTTGCCCCAATCGCGCTGCACCGTCATGACGGCTTCGGCGGCTTTAAACACCAAATCTACCGGGATAAAGCCAAAGTCATGCGCCAGAATGGGGAAGGTTTCTTTGTTGCCAAAATCAAAGGCCAGACCGCCACCGACTAAGACATTAAAGCCGAACAATTTGCCGTTTTCGTGCACCGCTAAAAAGTTCAAATCATTGGCGTGAACGTCGACATCATTCTGTGGCGGGATCACAAAGGCGGTTTTAAATTTGCGAGGCATATAAGTTTTGCCCATGATGGGCTCCTTATCCTCGGCCAATTGTTTGGTTTGCGGTTTAGTGCGAGGTTCTGGGAACACTTTTTCGCCATCGAGCCAAATATCTGCGTAAGCGGTGGGATTCGGCAATAAGTGTTTAGAGACACGACAGGCGATGTCATACACTTCGGCATGCAAGCGGCTCAAACGCGGGTTCGTCGCACAGAGCGTATTGCGGTTAACGTCACCCGAGCTAGCAATAGAATCCAAACCTATGCTATGCAACATTTGCATCATGGGTTTAATGTCTTTTTTGAGGACCCCATGATACTGAAAAGTTTGTCGATTAGTGAGGCGTATACTCTGATAGAAACTATGCTCATCTGCGAATTTATCGATTGTTAACCACTGCTCAGGGGTTAGAATCCCGCCCGGTAAGCGACAACGGAGCATCACTGTTTTACGCGGTTCCAGTTTCGCGGCCACTCTATCGGCACGGAGATCACGATCATCTTGTTCGTACATGCCGTGGTAACGGATCAATTTATAGTTATCCCCCCTAAAACCACCGGTCAGGCCATCTTTGAGATCCTCGGCAATCGTGCCATGCAAATAATCACTCTCGGCCTTCATGCGCTCATCGTCATTGAGCGGCTTATTAAAATCTAATTTTGTACGTGGGTCATTCACTCTTGTACTCATTGAAACCTCTTCGTTTTCTTAGTACACATCGCGTTGATAGCGTTTATCCTCGCGCAAGGTATTTAAATAATCGTCGGCGTCGTCCAGGTCCATCGCCCCTTCTTTGGCGATAATTTGCAATAGGGTTTGCTCGACGTCTTTGGCCATTTTTTTGGCATCGCCGCACACATAAATATGCGCGCCTCGTTGTAACCACTGCCAGATTTCTTGGCTGCGTTGCGCCATTTTGTGCTGCACATAGACTTTTTCGGCGCCATCGCGTGACCAAGCAAAATCATAATTATGCAGCAAGCCATCTTTACGGTATTGTTGCCACTCAAGTTGATACAAAAAGTCATCAACGAATTTTTGGTTACCAAAGAATAGCCAATGCTTACCACTGGCTTCTTGGGCGGCGCGCTGCTGCATAAAGGCTCTAAAAGGCGCCACACCAGTGCCCGCACCTATCATAATAATGTCCGTCTCGGGATTATCCGGTAAGCGAAAATTGCGGTTTTCCTCGATAAACACGCGCACTTGACCGTCTTCTTCTAGGTACTGACCCAAAAAACCTGAGGCCCCGCCCGTATAGGTCTTGCGGTCAAGTTCATAGCGCACTACCCCAACGGTCACATGCACCTCGTCACCGACTTCTTGTTGCGAAGAGGCAATGGAGTATAAACGCGGCGTGAGCGGTCGGAACACATCGAATAATTGTTGTGCACTCAAGGCCACCGGATAGTCTAAGACGACTTTTGCCGGCGGATTATTTTCGACATAATCAGCCAACAAATCCTTATCCTGCAGCATCGCTTGTAAAGGAGCGGCCGCACTTAAGGCGGCATAGTCTTTGACAAAAATCGGCGAATTCAGCGTGATATCGGCATGCGCCACCAAGGCCTGGGTTATGCTTACGGTTTCACCATTAGGTAATTTGACGTCGGCGTCTGGATCAACCTGCGTAGCGGCGAGTAACTCGGCCACTAGCGCTGATGAGTTTTCGTAGAAAACGCCCAAGGCATCGCCCGCTTCATAGTGAATATCCGAGCCTTCGAGGTCAAACTCTAGATGTTGAATATCCTTGTTAGCCCCCTCAGCGGTGATCTTTTGTTTGTTTAATAAGGTCGCAGTAAAGGGAGATTCGCGCGTATACAATGAAGCCCCAGAAGGCACCGTGGCATGTGAGCTAAAACTAGCGGTACCGCCTTGTGCATGACTTTGGGCTTGGCATAACTGGCTAAATTCGCTACTGACGGCTTCTTGCCATGCTTCAGCTGGCTCATGGTAATCAAGATCGCAATCGACGCGTGGCATTAAACGCGTGGCCCCCAGCTCGGCCAATAACTCATCGAGTTCGCGTCCGGCCTGACAATAGCTATTGGTATAGCTGCTATCGCCCAACGCCAACACCGCATAATTGAGTGCACTAAGATCTGGTTTTTTCTTGCCTTTGAGGAATTTGAACAAAGGCATCGCTTCTTCGGGTGGATCGCCTTCACCCTGAGTGGAGATAGTAAAGGCCACGATATCGAGCTGCGGTAATTGCTTACTCTTAAAATCAGAGGCTGAGACGACCTCGCAATTGAGACCCTGCGCTTGTAAGCGCGCCCCCAATTGCTCCGCTAAGCGACGAGCATTACCAGTCTGCGAGGCCGAAAACACCGTAACGCGGCGTTCTACACTGGCTTGCGGACTGACCCCAGCGGTAGGCGCTGCGCTCGTTTGTGATACGGCCATATTTGCCTGCCCTTGTTGGCTACAGGCCCAAGCATAACCAGAGAGCCATGCCATTTCGGTCGGACTTAAATTTTGTATTTGTTGTAGGAAATCTTCAGAAAAAGGTAAGTTCATAGTTATCCTTGAACCGCCATGCCTTCATGGCGCCTAGTTAAGAGCAGTAATTAAGCCCGCCGCTACCGTGTTATTCGTGGCCTCATCAATCAAAATAAACGCACCTAAGCTATTATTATCGGCATAAAGACTGGCCACAATGGGTTTTTGCAGACTGATATTGACCTGACCAATATCATTGAGCTGCAGACTGGTCACCTCCTGCCTTTGTGCTAACTCCTTGATATCCCACACATAATCAATGCTTTTGATCTTGGCAAACACGGTGTTATGAGCGTGCTTAAGAAGATACTTACGTGCTGGATTCAGCGCCTGATCATCCATCCAACAGAGTTGAGCCTGGATCGATTTATGTTTTTGTAAGTCGCTGTTCTGTGCAAGAATCGTATCGCCCCGCGAAATATCAATCTCATCGCTCAGGCTGACCGTGATCACCTCGCCACTTTGAGCCGATGATTGTTCGCCTTGTGGGCCATAAATGGCGCTAATAGTTGTGGTCGCGCCATTAGGTTCTATACGGACGGCATCGCCGACCTGTAAAGTACCTTGTGCTAATAAACCTTGATAACCACGGAAATGCTCGGTCGAACTGCCTTCTAGGCGACTGACATATTGCACGGGCAAAACGGCCGCTTTAGATTGGAGATGATGCGCCTCTGAATTGTCTGGCAAGTTTTCTAATAAAGGCAATAAAGGCTCGCCATGGTACCAAGGCATATTATCGCTAGGATTGACGATATTATCGCCCTTGAGTGCAGAAATGGGGACATAAGTCACGTCTTTAATGCCTAAATGCTGCGCCAATTTGGCGTAAGCATCAACAATTTGTTTAAATTTGTCTTCGCTATAGTCCAGCAAATCCAGTTTGTTAACGGCTACCAAAATATGCGGGGTATCCAATAAATGCACCAAGGCACTATGACGCTTAGTCTGTGGTAAGAGTTGTAATGGTGTTTGCGAGAAATCCAAGCGTGTGGCATCGATCAAAATAATCGCGGCATCCGCTGTCGAGGCCCCCGTCACCATATTACGGGTATATTGTTCATGCCCTGGGGTGTCGGCCAAGATAAATTTGCGCTTAGGCGTCGCAAAATAACGATACGCCACATCAATAGTAATGCCTTGTTCACGCTCAGCGGCCAGGCCATCGGTGAGTTGCGCAAAATCAGGCACGCCTTGAGCCGTACGGCGGTATTTGCCTTCATACAGTGATTGTAATTGATCGGCCATTAAGCCTTGGCTGTCAAACAATAAGCGACCAATCAGGGTAGACTTGCCGTCATCCACGCTACCGGCGGTGATCACTCGTAATACAGAATTATGTGTCATGTTCTTATCCGTTTAAATTTGCCTCTCTGCTGTACCGAAATTAGAAATAGCCAGCACGTTTACGATCTTCCATGGCGGACTCTGAAGCCTTATCGTCCATTCGCGTCGCACTGCGCTCAGAAATCGTCGACTGGGCTGTTTCGGCAATGATTTGTTGAACCGTTTTGGCTTCACTCGGGACGGGGCACGTACAAGAAATATCACCCACAGTACGGAAGCGAACGGAGGCGACTTTGGCGGTTTCGCCATCTTTGAGAGGTGTGAGTTCGGTGACGGGCACCAACATATGATTGCGCTCGACGACCTCACGCTCATGCGCATAATAAATCGCCGGCAACTCTAAATTTTCGCGAGCGATATATTGCCAAACGTCCAACTCTGTCCAGTTAGAAATTGGAAAAACCCGCATGTTTTCGCCCGCATGTAAGCGGGTGTTGTAGAGATTCCATAACTCAGGCCGTTGATTCTTAGGATCCCACTGACCGAATTCGTCGCGGAACGAGAAAATCCGCTCTTTGGCACGCGCTTTTTCTTCGTCACGGCGGGCTCCTCCCATAAGCGCATCAAAACCATGTTCCTCGATGGCTTCAAGCAAGGTCACCGCTTGAGCCGCATTGCGTGATGCATTCTCGTGACGCAACACAACAGTGCCTTTTTTGATGGAATCTTCAACCTTGGCGACCACCAAATTGGCGCCATACTTACTCACTATATGATCCCTAAACTCAATCACTTCGGGATAGTTGTGCCCCGTATCGACATGCACTAAGGTAAACGGTAGATGCAGTTGGCGCCCCGGAATTTGGAAGGCTTTGACCGCCAAGGCCAGCAACACCACTGAGTCCTTACCCCCCGAAAATAATAAGGCGGGTTTTTGAGACTCAGCAATCACTTCACGAATAATAAAAATGGACTCTGCTTCTAGTGCGTTTAAATGTTGATCTTGGATATTAATAGTATTGCTTTTATTCATAGTGTCCCGTTTTATCGATGCAATCCGCATTCTTTTGTGTCTTGATTCTCCCACCACCAACGGCCTGCCCGAATATCTTCGTGTAGCTTTACTGGACGCGTACAGGGCTCACAGCCAATACTTGGATAGCCTTGATAGTAAAGATGATTAATAGGTAGATCATGAGTCTGCACATAGGCCCAGACCGCTGCTTCAGACCAATCAAACAAGGGATTAAATTTGGCGATTTGATGCCCCTTATCGAATTCTTCAAAGGCCAGTTCAGTGCGTGTTACCGATTGCTCGCGACGTTGACCCGTCAACCATGCATCGGCATGTTGGAGGGCTCGATTGAGCGGCTCGATCTTACGGATACGACAACATTCGCGACGCAAATCCACTGACTCATAAAAGGCATATTTGCCATGCGCCTGGATATATTGCTCAACCGCGGCCGGATCTGGCGTATATTGCTGCAAGTGAATTTGCCAATGGGCATGTACCTGCTCAATTAAAGCGACCGTTTCGGCATTGAGCATACCGGTATTGAGTGTAAAAATCTGAATGGGAAGCTTGAGTTTAGCGATGCAATCGGTCAACACCATATCTTCTACGGCTAGGCTACTCGCTAACTTGACCGTCTCGAAGCGCTCGGCAATACTTACTAAACGCTGCTCGAGCGTACGACTGAGGCGCTGCAACTCTTCACTATGTTGCAGGGCCTCGGTATTAGGCACTTGCCATAATGCAGGGCGCCAAAGACTAGAAACCCCAGCCTCGGAAGCTTGCGTATCTGGCAGTTCCTCAGATTGGGGCGATTGAGCATTAACTGACTGCGGCGAATTTGGCGCGTTGTTGACACGCTCATTCATAACACTAAAACCCTTGTTAAGCACAAAAAAATATCATTCCATACTAACAAGGGACGTCATAAAACTAAACGATGTAAATTTTATTTTTATATAACTTAATTTTATATTAAATTATTTTAATATATATTTTTATAATATAAATACTATCAAGAGCGGACCCAAGTGTCTAGCTCTTTCAGCATTATTATTCTAACAATGAGTTATTTTCCCCTCTTTGCCGATCTTAACCATCGCAAAGTATTAGTTGTGGGTGCAGGTACAGTCGCAGAACGCAAAATCACCGCCCTCCTCAAAGCGCAAGCGCAAGTCTATATCGTTGCCCAAAAACTCAATCCACAAATACAAACGTGGGTTGAGCAGCAGCGCGTCCATTATTTGGGCGAGCAATTCGAAGAGTCACAATTGCTTCCCGTTTTTTTGGTGATTGCGGCATCCAACGATCGTAGCCTGAATCAGCAGGTATACGCCTGTGCTGAGCGGCACGCCAAGTTCTGTAACACGGTCGATGATAAAGCGCTCTGTAGTTATATCATGCCTTCTATTGTTGACCGCGACCCCTTACAGATCGCGATTTCGAGTGCCGGCAGCGCACCGGTGCTCGCTAAACAACTTCGCCAACAACTAGAGACGACCTTACCTGCGCAATTGGGTCAGGCGGCCTGTATTGCGCAGCAATGGCGTGACAAGGTCAAACAACAACTCCCCGATGAGCAGCAACGGCGACTGTTTTGGGAGCAATTGTTTGCCAGCTCATTTACGACACTCGCCAGCAGTGGTCAAGCAGATAAGGCTCAAGCACTGTTAGCTCAGCGTCTAGACCATCCAGACCATCGCGAATCAGGCTTAGTCACTTTAGTAGGCGCAGGTCCCGGCGATCCCGGCTTGCTCACTCTCAATGCTTTGCAAGCGATGCAAAAAGCCGACGTCGTGCTCCATGACGCGCTGATTAGTCCAGAGATTCTGGAATTGGTGCGCCGTGATGCTAAACGCATTAATGTTGGCAAACGGGCAGGCGCACATTTGAGTAAACAAGAAGAAATCAATCAATTATTAGTGCAATATGCACAACAAGGGCTGAATGTCGTGCGCCTCAAAGGCGGCGATCCCTTCGTCTTTGGGCGCGGTGGTGAAGAATGCGAAACCCTAGTGGCGCATGGAATTAATTTTAGGATTGTGCCTGGCGTGACGGCGGCACTAGGCGCTACAGCGTATGCGGGTATCCCGCTCACGCATCGTGATTATGCCCAAACCGTGCAATTTATCACGGGTCATCTCAAAGGCGATCATGCCCAAGTTAGCTGGAAGTGCTTGGCTCGCAGCCAACAAACCTTAGTCATTTATATGGGCACGCTTAAAAGCGAGATTCTCTCTAAAGAACTCATCGCTCACGGGCGCGACGCCGATACACCCGTCGCCTTGGTCAGTCACGGTACCATGGCCAAGCAGCACGTGACAGTGGGCACTTTGCAGACCCTGCCACAACTGGCGCAGCAGGCACAAAGACCGACCTTGATCATCATTGGTGAGGTCGTCAAGCTGCGCCAAACTATCCAATGGTTTCAACCCTAATATCAAAAATTCAGCTGTTTATGGATGGCTCTTGATCTAGCTCATCGCTATCGAGGTTTTAATTTTAATGTCAAAACACAAGGAGTATGATGAAGGCGTAAGTGCCTATCCTAGGCACGGCTGTTATTGATGCAATGACAGTGTACAAACACAAAAAGGAGTTTGTAATGAGCCAAAACAATGACACCAAAGACCCGAAATCTACGATGCTCAACGGCGCACCCTGTGCTAGCGAACGTCGCTCTATTTCGATTGGTCCAGACGGTCCATTGGTACTGCATGATTCACATTTAATCAGCACCCTCGCTAATTTTAATCGCGAAAACATTCCAGAACGCAAACCCCACGCTAAGGGTTCCGGCGCGTTTGGTGTGTTTGAAACGACCGAGGACGTGTCTAAATACACCAAAGCCGCTCTTTTCCAAAAAGGCTGTAAGACCGAAATGCTGGCCCGCTTTTCGACGGTGGCAGGCGAATTAGGCAGTCCAGATACCTGGCGCGATCCCCGCGGGTTTGCACTCCGTTTTTATACTGAAGAAGGTAATTACGACTTGGTCGGTAACAACACCCCCGTCTTTTTTATGCGTGACCCAATGAAGTTTCCACACTTTATTCGCAGCCAAAAACGCACCCCCGACTCAAGTCTACGCAGTCAACATATGCAATGGGACTGGTGGACGCTTAATCCTGAATCAACGCATCAAGTCACCTGGCTAATGGGCGATCGAGGTATTCCTAAATCTTGGCGTCACATGAATGGTTACGGTTCACATACGTTTATGTGGATTAATGCTCAAAACGAGCGTTTCTGGGTCAAATATCATTTCAAAACCGACCAAGGCATCGCCTGTTTGACCAATGAAGAGGCCACTAAAACCGCTGGTGAAGACGCGGACTATCACCGTCGTGACCTCTTCGAAAGTATCGAAAAAGGTGATTTCCCAAGCTGGACACTCTATGTCCAAATCATGCCTTTTGAGGAAGCCAAAAACTATCGTTTCAACCCCTTCGATCTCACCAAGGTCTGGCCACACGGCGACTATCCTTTGATCAAAGTTGGCAAAATGACCCTCAATCGCAACCCAGAAAACCATTTTGCTCAAATTGATCAAGCCGGTTTCTCTCCTAGCAATGTGGTGCCAGGGATTGGTTTGTCCCCCGACAAAATGCTGTTAGGTCGTAGTTTTGCCTACAATGACGCCCATCGCTATCGTTTAGGCCCTAATTTTGAACAATTACCTGTCAACCAACCTAAAACCAAAACTAATTACTATTCTTTTGATGGCGCCATGAATTACCATCACAGTGGTAAGGCAGCCACTTATGCGGCTAACTCTCAAGGACGTCCTTATGCTGATGAGGAAGGTCCAACTGAAGCCACTTGGGAAAGTGATGGTGAGTTGGTCCGTGCGGCTTATACCTTGCGTTCCGACGATGATGATGTCGGCCAAGCTCGCACCATGATGCTTGACGTCTGGGATGATGCTCAACGTGAACGCTTTGTAGATACCGTGGTTGGCGCTCTCAAAGACGGCGTCAAAAGCCCTGTATTAGAGCGAGTCTTCGAGTACTGGAAAAACGTTGATCCAACGATAGGTCAAAAAATCGAAGACAAGTACAAGCAAGGCTAACGTCAGCAAATACCTAAATATGTCCCAGCACCAAGGTGTGCTGAGAGGTGTTATGGGTTAAGGGGTTAAGGCTTTGTGAAGTGAGTGCTTAGCGCTCACTCTCAGAGCCTTTTTTTTCAGAAATATCGATCTAAATAAAAAACGCTCAATTCTTACGTGCAAAAAAACAGTTTTTTGCTACAATAGACGTTTGCTATTTAATGCCGATGTAGCTCAGTTGGTAGAGCAGCGCATTCGTAATGCGAAGGTCGAAGGTTCGACTCCTTTCATCGGCACCAGCCATCTATCCCATTACGCGGGATTACGAGGGATTACGCGAAATTACATAGAATTCACTAAGCTAGATTTAGTCGCCGTACTCTCTATCCTAACTACACAATCGGCGACTCAGAGCTGGTATTGCTAGTCTTAAGTAAGCACCCAATAAAAAACCCCGTGAATACGGGGCTATTTTTTCATAATTCATCCTGTTTCTTTAATTTACGTTTTACTAGAAAATCCGTAATTTGATAAATCCAAGCCAAAGCAAGATAACCAATTATAGGCGTAATCATTACGCTTATAAAAAACCATTTAATAGGATTTTTATCTAAACAATACGCTATATAAGCGACAAGCGCACATCCTAAAAAGTAATAGAACCATACCCCTTGTACGGTTCCAAACTTTGGTAAAAAATCAAACAACCCACACAAGCTACTATATAGAATAAGCATCTTTCACTCCTGTAACGAGTTTTTACCCCATTATATCGCTATCGCGCCCGCGGCTAGGACTTCTAATGTCTCACTCTCGTGCTCAACCTCTGTATTGTTGTTATTTTGCTAAAACGGCATTAACTTTCTTAGCTCCCTACCGCCAATTAGTGCGATATGACCATCACTACCTCACTGCCTGAGCACTCGCTTGCACAAACAAACAATCATCCCCCCGTCAATTAATACCATTGTTGCATTTTTGCTGCTGTCATTAATCCTTCACACAAACGTCCTACACTGCAACTAGTCATATACCAAAGGATAAAACCCTATGGAAAACCCTAATAGTCGCTTCAAGGCCTCGGGTATGGCTTGTATGGCATTACTCGCGGTGCCTATTTATATCCTGATTATATTAGTGCAATATCTTTATAAACTCGGTGTAGCTGGCTAAGCCAGTTGGGCTTTATTTGATCTACATCCTCGCCTTTGAATTCTAAGTGTGTATATATTTATAAACACACCTTCTTAATTTTATAAAGCCCATCTTATGTTTAAAAACAGCCAAACCTCTTCATCGTCAGCCGAGGACAGCCAAAAATCCTCCAAACTTAGCCCCAGCGAAATTTACAATAGCATCAAAAAAGACGGTCTCAAAGAGCTCTGCCGCCCCGTCAGTGCGCTGATTTTCTCAGGGATAAGTGCCGGCTTATTTATCAGTTTTTCTTTTTTGTTCACAGCCGTTCTGACTGCTGCCCTGCCAGATGAACCCTGGAGCGCACTGATTACCAGTATGGGGTATACGGTCGGTTTCATCATTATTATCTTGGGTCATCTACAACTTTTCACAGAAAACACCATCACTACCGTCATTCCCCTATTTCAGCCCTTTACTGCACACAAGCTCTATCTAGTGGCACGTCTCTGGCTCGTGGTCTTCATTAGCAATATTATCGGCACCACTATCGCGGCGCTTTTCTTAAACACGCCTGACCTATTCGAGCCAGCGGTCGATGCTGCCATGCTTAAAGTCGCAGAGCATGTGGCGAGTCAAGATGCGATGAGCAATATTATCAAGGGGATTCCAGCTGGGATTTTGATTTCTGCCTTGGTCTGGATTATGGCCAATATGAAGCACCGCTTGGGCATTATCTTTTTCGTGACTTACTTGATGGCTCTGGGCAGTTTTAGTCACGTGATTGTAGGTTCTGCAGAAATGGCCTATGCGGTTTTACACGATATAGCGGGCCTTGGCGATTATTTCTTGCGGTTCTTATTGCCCACCGCTCTCGGTAATATTATTGGCGGCACCTTAATTTTTACGTTGATGATTCACGGACAAGTCAGTAGTGACAGCCCGCAATAATGTTACAAAGCGATGAACTATTTATTTTTGTTGCGATTTAACAACAGTCTTTTTGAGCACTTCATATAGTGTGCTCACAACAAGCCCTCATCCTCTCATATCCCCCGTATGACGGGGGATATCAAAGATAGACTAACTTATCCATCTTCAATCAAATTTATAAGCAAATAATTTAAAATTTCCTTTAAATTACACTAAGTTACAAATTCCGATAAACAATAAGAGTAAAATAATTTTCTTTGTTAGGGATAAACCCTAGGTTGCTTATTTATTTGATTGATAGTTAATGAATTTAAGTTTGTAAATAACTATACAATTATTGCTTTTGGGATCTTGCCTCTTGAGGGTAAGGGACGATAAGCAAAAAAAGACCCACCACAAAATGTGGTGAGCAAAAAAACATAACATTGATATGAATAACAAAATACACACAGATAATCTGTAAACAGTAATAAGTTATTCAGTTACTAGCATAACATTTCAAACTTAAAATACCTTAACATCAATCAAATATAAGCACTAATTTAGGTTTTCTCATACTAAAAAACCACAAATAAGGGTTCAAATTTCAGTATTTGAACCCTTATTTTTATGTCCCATCCTTAAATAAGCCGTATAACCACTTGATTAATAGGGTTTTTTATTTCTCTGACTCTGAGAAGCCCAAAAATACTTTAAGCTTGAAGAATTAACACTTTATTCATATTAATTTCGAGCTCGGCCACCGCTTTAGCACGGCGCTTGTGCGGTTCTGGGCAGCTTCCCAGCACAAAAAAAACCGCCTCCCACAGCACCATGTGGGGGCGGTTTTTTGCGCGTAGAGGCTGTATCTGTCCCTACAGCCTCTGGCCATCCCTGTAGCAGGGTTATTGCATGGGGGTACTTGCCGTCTCGCGCGCGTTCACTTCTATTTCGACGCGACGGTCAGGTGCCAGGCAAGCTTTAAGGGCTTCACCACTCTTGTGATCACATTGTGCCAAAGGCTGGCTCGCGCCTTTGCCAGTGACGGCAATCAAATCAGCCGTAATGCCTTGTGCCACGAGATAGTCCTTAACGGCTTGAGCCCGTTGTTGGGAAAGTTGAAGATTGTAATGGCTATCACCAATAGGATCCGAATAACCAGTGAGGTCGATGTGTTTAAGGCTTTGAATGCCTTGCAATTGTTGGACGATTTCTTGCAAGCGACGCTGTCCCGCGCTGGTTAGCTGTGCCTTATCAAAGCCAAACAAGGCGTCAGATTGCAGAATCAATTTTTGTGCGTTTGGTGAATTACTGAAGTGATCCACCGTGGTGCTGGATGCTGTCTCTTGGCCTTGCGATTGAGCGGCGACTTGGGCGATTTGCTGATGCGAGCGCGCGTGATTACTGACCACGGGCTGTGGTTGATAGTCAGCGGGCAGCGGAATCACACTTCCATGATATTTTTGTTGGATGAAATCTTTAGTGGCGTCACTATGCCAAGCCTGCATAAAACGTTGAATAATGTCTTTATGAACTTTGCCGGGCATGGTAGCGCATAAGATAGGGTAAGGTGTTTGTTCGTCTTCGACAAAAATCGCGTCTTGATTAGGATTCATATAGCCTTGCATGGCAGAACCACTATCCATCACGGCGACATCGGCTTGCTGCAAGCTATTGGGCAACATGCGTGAAGCTATCGGTCGAAATACCAAACCTTTAGGGTTCTCGACTACGTCTTTGATCACTGCATAGCGGCCACTGTTTTGACGCAATTTAATCATGCCGGCGTTTTGTAGTAAATACAAGGCGCGACTCGTGCTGACCATATCATTTGGAATCACGACCATGGCATTTTGTCTGAGATCTTGCAAACTCTTAACATGCTTAGAATAGGCCGCCATCGGCATATCATACACATAGCCAATAGCTTGTAACTGCACATGGCGTTGGCCATTGAAGGCTTGTAATTGTTGCAGATTCTGCGAGCAATTAATATCGGAATTGCCTTGCGCCACCGCTTGATTTGGCTGCAAAAGGTTATTGTATTCCTTGATGTGGAGATCAATGCCCGCTTGTTCGAGTTGCGGCTTCATAAACCCTAAGATTTCGGCCGCAGGGATTGGCGAGGCCGCCACGGTAAGCACCTTATGATCGTATTTGGAGTCGGCCTGGTCTGCCGCATATACCGGTGCCAGCAAAGAACAGCTGGCGCACAAAGCCAAAATAGAAGCGGTTTTGAGAGTGAATGATTTCATGATCCGTAGCAAGACAAGTAGTGATTAGCACAAACGGCGATAGTAGCTTAGCCACTATCGCCGTTTAGTATTGTAAACCAGCCTTAATTAAAAGGCAGGCACTATAGCGCCTTTGTATTTATCGCTGATGAATTTTTTGACATCTTCTGATTGTAAAGCTTTAAGTAATTTTTGAACCTTAGGATCGTTTTCATTACCTTTGTTGACGGCCAATAAATTGGCATAAGGAGAATCTTTATCCTCGATTAACAAGGCGTCTTGGACTGGATTCAAGCCAGCTTCTAGCGCGTAATTTGTGTTAATTAAGGCAAGATCCACATCGTCTAAGACGCGTGGTAACATGGCGCCATCGAGCTCTTTGAATTTGAGTTTTTTGGGATTCTCGGTGACATCTGCGGCCGTCGCTAGCGTGTTTGATGGATCTTTGAGTTTAATAAGACCGTTTTTTTCTAGGAGCAATAAGGCACGGGCACCATTGGATGGATCATTCGGTACAGCAATGGTAGCGCCGTCTTTGAGGTCCTTGATGTCTTTGATTTTTTTGGAGTAGGCGGCAAACGGCTCAATATGCACGGCGCCGACGCTCACAATATGCGTACCACGCTCTTTATTGAACGTATCCATATAAGGTTGGTGCTGAATGAAATTAGCATCGAATTGTTTTTCGGCTAATTGCACATTAGGCTGAATGTAATCAGTAAACTCACGAATCTTAAGATCAATGCCTTCTTTCTCTAGGGCAGGTTTAACATGCGCTAGGATTTCGCCGTGTGGGATAGGATTAGTGGCCACTGATAATGTCTCATTTGCCATGGCAGCGCTTGCAAATGACAAGCTCAACGCTGTGAGTACAGCACTAATGGTTTTTAGTTTCATTAATTTCTCCTGAGTGCTAAGGTGCTAAAGACCTAAGTTTATATAATGCTATAAATTTAACTACCTATTTTTCTACTTAAATAACTATTAGTAATTAAATTTCTCCATTACAGAGCATAAAGTAATATAAAATCGAATCTCTGTGCCGTCACTAACGTCGTAGCCAAGATACTAAAGCATCACCAATACTTTGGATAATTTGTACCATCACCACGAGTACCAGTACCGTGACTATCATCACTTCAGTTTGATAGCGTTGATAACCAAAGCGAATCGCCACATCACCCAGACCACCGCCACCAATCACACCTGACATTGCAGAATAACCAATCAAGGCAATCGCCGTCACGATCACTGCACTGACAATACCGGGCTTGGCTTCGGGCAGTAAAGCCCAAAGAATCGTTTGGCGTGAGTTGGCGCCCATAGCGCGACAAGCTTCCGAAATACCGGGATCGAGCTCGCGCAATACGGTTTCTATGAGACGCGCAAAAAACGGCGCTGTCCCCACAACTAACGATGGAATCGCGCCAGAGACACCCAAGGTGCTGCCGACTAAAACGCGGGTGACCGGGATCATCACGATTAACAAAATAATAAAAGGTACGGAGCGTAGAATATTGACGATGATCGAGAGCACTTGATAGATCGCTTTGTTTTCTAGTAGTTGTCCAGGACTACAGAGAAATAAATACACGCCCAATGGCAAACCGATAATCACCGTGAACAATAAAGACCACCCCGTCATGAGTAAGGTATCGATCGTGGCTTCTATAATTAAATCCCAATCTATGATTGACCAATTCATGCGCTTAACTCCTCGCACATCACATCATGTGCCTCAAAATAACGCTGGATATTTTTGTATTGTTGCTGATCGGCGTTGACCGCAATAATTAACTGACCGTAAGCAATGTCTTTGAGCTTACTGACCGTGCCTTGCAAGATACTGATATCGACATCTAAGTCCTTAGAGAGTCGACTAATCAAAGGCTCAGCCGTGGTATCGCCCTGATAGCTGAGACGTAAATATTTAGCCGCTGAGGAGGTTTGATAAGATCGCCAAGCCTCACCGTCCAAAGCACTGGACTCTAGTAATAAAGATTGAGTAGTGGCGTGTTGTGGATGCAAGAAGACATCAATCACCTTGCCTTGCTCAATAATCCTACCCTGTTCAATAACCGCTACCTCATCACAAATTGCACGAATCACATCCATACCGTGCGTAATCAAAACGATGGTCAAATTCAGTCGTTGATTAATATCCAACAAAAGATTGAGAATCGCTTGTGTAGTTTCGGGATCCAGAGCACTGGTGGCTTCATCACACAAGAGGACTTCAGGGTCATTGGCCAAGGCACGAGCAATCCCTACGCGCTGTTTTTGACCCCCAGATAATTGGCGGGGATACTTGTCAGCATGTTCTTTGAGGCCGACAAGCTCTAATAATTGCAGAGCTTTTTGCTGACGCTCGGCTTTGGGGATATTTTTGAGACGCAAAGGAAAGCAGACATTTTGCATGACGGTGCGTGAGTTGAGCAGATTAAAGTGCTGAAACACCATGCCAATGCGTTGCCGTAACGAGCGTAGCGCGCCGCCTCGTAAATGCGTAATGTCTTGGCCGTCTAGGGTAATCGTGCCAGAACTTGGTTTTTCGAGCAGGTTTAGGAGCCGAATCAATGAGCTCTTACCGGCTCCAGAGCGACCGATAATGCCATATATGCTGCCCTTAGGGACATGTAGGTCAATATCGATTAAGGCATGGTGCTGCGGTCGCCCTTTAGTTTTGTAGATCTTGTTAATGGCTTTTAAGCGTATCAAAGCAGCATCCTTGTAAAAATTTGTAACCTGTAATTTTAACTGATTTTCGGCAAGGATTAAGTTATAGCATTATGCACAACATGAATAAAGCGGAAAACTAACACATGATGGTGCTTCGCAAAACCTCGGTGTGGCAAGTGCTAACTGTCTGAATTATTAAAAAAAGTCATGTCATACTAGTGTCATATTGACTACTTATAATGCAGCTTTTAAAACCCATTATCATTATTATAGGTTTATAAATGCTATCTCTCCAACATCTGCAAAAGTCCTACAACAATCGCTATGTACTCGACGATATCTCTCTGGATATCAATAACGGCGAAATTGTTTCCATCCTCGGCCCTTCTGGTTGCGGTAAGACGACATTGCTCAATATCGTGTTGGGATTAGTGCAAGCAGATCAAGGCAAGATTATTTTCAATAACGAAGACATCACTCGTAAGCCCATGGTCGAGCGCGGCTTTAATATTGTGTTCCAAGACTACGCCCTCTTTCCAAATCTGACGGCGCTTGGCAATATCATGTATGGGGTCAAAAACAAACCCAATATCAGCACTCGCCAAGAGATTGATGAACTGATCGAGTTACTTAATCTGCAAGAGCATCTTAACAAACGTATCGATCAACTCTCTGGTGGCCAAAAGCAACGTGTAGCGCTAGCACGCACACTAGTCATGAAACCCAAAGTCTTGCTGCTTGACGAGCCTTTAAGTGCACTCGACGGCATTATCAAAGAATCCATCAAACAACGTATTAAGGCGATTGTTGATCGTTTCCAACTCACCACGTTGATCGTCACGCATGATCCCGAAGAAGCCATGACCTTATCTGACAAGGTCTTGCTGCTCAATCAAGGTAAAGTGGTGCAATATGCACATGCATCAGAGATCATTAACCACCCAGCTTCGCCGTTTGTGACTGATTTTATTCTCAACCAGCTCACCATCAAGCGTCACAACATCTTAAATCTCTTCGGTCTCAAAAATGCAGCCTAATCCGCACGTCTCCAAATATGTCTGGCTATTCATTGGTGTAACACTCGGTTTATTTTTGATAGTGCCCATTGGGCAACTGATCGCCAACTCCTGGTTAGACAATGGTCAATTTTCTCTGACCTATTACCAACAAATTTTAGGTAGCGGCCGTTTTCATACGGCCTTTCTTAATAGCTTAACCGTCGCTGCTATTAGTTCGCTGACGGCAACGGTCTTGGCCTTTATCCTCGCCTATACCATTCATTGGTCACAATTACCCAACGGCTACAAAAAGTTCCTGGGTATCATGGCGCAATTTCCGATGCTGTTGCCCACCATTACCTATGGTTTTGCGATTATTTACACCTTCGGTAAAAAAGGTCTGCTCACGCAACTCTTTGGCGTGCAACTGATTGACAATTTGTACGGTTTCAAGGGCTTGTGGATGGGTTACACCATTTATACACTGCCTATCGCCTTCTTATTGTTAAACAATACCTTTTTTTATCTCGACAAAAAAACCTCATTAGTTTCTAAACTCATGGGCGATAATCAATGGCGCACCTTCAAAACCAGTGTGGTCGTACCCTTGATCGAAACCTTGGCGATGGCCTTTATCCAATGTTTCTTTTTGTCATTCACGGATTATGGTATTCCTGCCTCGATTGGTGGCCGCTACGAAGTGATTGCTACACAACTGTATAACGAGCTGCTCGGCTCTTCGCCTTCTTTTGGTCGTGGTGCCGTGGTCGCTATCTGCATGTTAATCCCTTCTATTATTAGTGTGATTTTGCTCAGTAAATTGGCCAAATATCGCATCAAACCGAATCAAACCCAGCCTATTGATCTACCTCGTAACCGTGTCAGCGACTACTGCTTGGGCACCTTATCAGGCTTTATTATCTTGGCAGTCAGTAGCGTATTTGCCGTTATTTTGGTGGCACCCTTTGTACAACAATGGCCGTACAATCTCACCCCTTCTATCAGCATGCTGCAAAGCGTGTTGGCCTCTACCAATTTATTACAGGTTTACCAAAACTCTATTATTGTGGCCTTGCTCACCGCCCTGGTGGGTACGATTGTTAGCTATACCCTCGCCCTCATTGCCGAGCGCACTCAACTGTGGCGCAACGCCAAGATCGCTTCAGATGGCTTGGCGATGATTAGTAATACCACTCCAGGCATGGTCTTAGGTATTGCTTATCTCATGCTGTTTTCGGGTACTAGCATTGCCAATACTTTAGCCATTATCGTGATTTGTAACGTGGTGCACTATTTCGCTACCCCTTATCTTATGGCCAAAAATGCCCTCTCCAAGCTCAATAATGGTTGGGAATTAACGGCAGGCTTATTAGGCGATAGCTGGATTAAATCGATCTTTAAAGTGGTGCTACCCAATAGCTTTTTGACGCTATTAGAGATCTTTAGCTATTACTTCATTAATGCCATGGTGACCGTCAGTGCCGTGATCTTTATTGCCGGCGCGCAAACCATGGTCTTGACCAGTAAGGTCAAGGAACTCGAGCATTATGCTCGCTTTAATGAAATCTTCATCGTGTCTCTCATGATTCTGCTGACCAATTTGGCCGCGTTGGCCGTGATCTTTGGTTTACGTTTTTATCTCAAGCGTCGCAGTGCCAGTCCGCGACGTACCAAAAAAGTCCCTGTGCTGGCACAATCCATCATCAAACAAAGTTAACCCTTCTCTAAAGGAACATTATGTCTAGTCTTTTAAAAAAATGCTTTTCAGCGCTTCTGGTTTGCGGCTTAGTCGCTTGCGGTGACTCTGGTGACGACGCTCAAGACAAAAAAGTCGTTTTTTATACGAATGCTGATAAAGAAGCGACTGACGCTTTTACCCATGCGTTGGACAAAGCGGGCTATCAAGGTCAATACATCCTACAAAGCTTTGGTACGTCTGAGCTTGGCGGAAAATTACTCACTGAAGGCAAAAACATTGAAGCCGATATGCTCACCATGAGTTCTTATTATCTAGAGTCTGCACAAGCCAAAAACCAAATGTTCAAAAAATTGGATTTTGACGTCAAGACGACTAAAGAATTCCCTGACTATATGGCACCTACCACGGTTCAAGAAGGTACGATTCTCTTGAATACGCAAGAACTTGAAGCCCAAAAACTCGAGCGTCCGACCAGCTTTAAAGACTTGACGAAACCTGAATATAAAGACAATCTATCTATTGTTGATCCCAATGGTTCTTCCACCGCATGGTTAATGGTACAAGCCATTGTCGACGCCTATGGTGATGGCGATGAAGGCAAAGCCGTCATCAACAAAATCATCGATAATGCCGGCAGCCATGTTGAGCAATCTGGTTCTGCCCCGATGAAGCAATTATTAGCTGGCGAAGTGCCTGTTGGCTTTGGTTTACGTCAACAAGCCGTCGCCGAGAAACAACGTGGTGGTCCGATTGACTTTGTTGACCCTACCGAAGGTAACTTCTCTCTCGTCGAAGCCGTCACTGTCGTCGATAAAGGCGAAAAAACCAATCCTAAAGCGATGGAAATGGCCCAAGCGATTATCAAAGAAGGCCGTGCTGAGTTGATCAAAAGCTATCCAATCGCCCTTTATGAAGGCGAAACCACAGATGCGGCTAATAAATCAGCTTACCCTAAAACCTTCCCAGAGCCTTTGAGCATCGAATTACTCGAAAAACACAAAAAGTTTTTCCATAACCGTGATCACTAATTAATACAGTCATCACTTTTTTCACAACTACGTTTACTTTAGAAGCATGAAACAATATAAACTTCTCACCCCAGGTCCTTTAACCACCACCAGTAGCGTTAAAGCCAAGATGCAGGTCGATCACTGCACTTGGGACGACGACTACAAGTCGATCACGCGCTGGATTCGAGAGCAATTGCTGGCGCTGGCGCAATGTGACGCTAACCAGTACAGTAGTGTGCTGATGCAAGGCTCGGGTACTTTTGGTGTAGAGTCGGCCGTGTCGAGTTTGATCAATCCAGACAGCAAGGCCTTGGTATTGCATAATGGCGTCTATGGTAAACGTATTGTGACCATGCTCAAATACGCTAAGCGTGATTACGTCGAATACGGTGAGGATTACAAAAATACCTTTGATCTTGATAAGGTTCGCGAATACCTCGACCAAGACGACGCCATCACCCATGTGATCGTCGTGCACTCCGAAACCACTACCGGCATGCTCAATGATGTCGAAGCCATTGGTAAGCTGACGCACGAATACAATAAGACCTTTATCGTCGATGCGATGAGCAGTTTTGGGGGTATTCCGATGGCCGTGCAAGACTGGCATATCGACTGCTTAATCAGTAGCGCGAACAAATGCATTCAAGGCGTCCCAGGCTTTTCTTTTATTATTGCCAAACGCGATTTACTTGAAGCCAGCAAGGGCCAAGCTACGACCTTATCACTTGATTTATACGATCAATGGCAAGAACTCGAAAAAGATAATAAATGGCGTTTTACCTCACCTACGCATGTGGTCTTGGCCTTTGCCCAAGCCATTCAAGAACTTCATGATGAAGGCGGTATTGAGGCTCGCTACCAACGCTATAAACACAACAATCAACTCATGCGTCAGGAACTCGCCAAATGCGGTATCCGTGCTTATATTGATGAATCGCTCCAATCCCCATTCATCACCACCTTTATGTTCCCGGATCACGTGCCATTTAACTTCAAAGACATGTACGAATACATCAAAGCGCGTGGCTTTGTGATCTATCCAGGCAAACTCACCGACGCCGATACATTCCGCTTGGGTAATATCGGTGAAATCTACGAAGAAGACGTACGCAACGTCACTCATCACATTGCTAGTTATATTAAGGAACTCCAAGATGCCAAATAATATTGAAGCCGTAATTTTTGATTGGGCGGGGACTACCGTCGATTTTGGCTGCATGGCACCCGTACAAGCCTTTGTTCAAGCCTTTAAAAAATCTGGCCTAGAAGTCACCATTGCCGAAACGCGTGAACCGATGGGCATGACTAAGCGCGATCACGTCGAAACCATGCTCAAGATGCCGCGAATTAGTGATGCCTTCAAAGAGGCCAAAGGTCGCGCTTTTACGCAAGACGATGTAGACACAATTTATAACGATTTCCAAGAGCAGTTATTTGTGAGTCTTGCCGATTACACAGAGCCTAAACCTCTCGTGCTCGAAACGGTCAAACAATTACGTGAAGACGGCATCAAAATCGGCTCGACCACTGGCTACACCGCCAAAATGATGGAAGTAGTTTCTCCTAATGCCAAAGAAAAAGGTTATGAGCCCGACTGCATGTTTTGTGCCGATGACGTCGATAACTACGGTCGCCCTTATCCGTATATGATTTTTGCCGCCATGCAAAAATTAGGCATTACGTCTGTCAAAAACACCATTAAAGTCGGTGACACCAAGTCTGACATCGAAGAAGGTGTGAATGCAGGCGTTTGGACTGTGGGTATTATTGAGGGCAGCTCTGAAGCGGGCTTGTCCGCCGAAGAATTCGAGCAACTCAGCGAGCAAGAACGCCAAGACCTAAGCCAAAAGGTCGAAGCGAAATACCGCTCTTATGGTGCTGACTTTGTGATCAAAGACCTGTCAGGCATTTTTGAGGTCATCCAACACATCCAAAGTCACGACTAAGACGGGCTTATCGAGACTTTTAACTTACTAAAGTCATCACAAAAACGCTAGGCTGTTAGCTATACAGCCTAGCGTTTTTTATGAGTTAAACGTCTATGCGAGCGCAAGTGATAAGGCTAACGCGCTGCGCCGCTGACGACTGGTTATAGTGTGCGCTTGACGACCAGCCTGACGACGGCTCCCATGCTAGGCCGTATGCTCGTCGTAATCATCACGCTCAGCTTGTGGCCCCAGGAAGTAAGCCGCGATGGCACCTAAAAGCAAACCGAAGCTGACATAATAAGCCGGTGCCATGCTCGAACCCGTCGCCTGAATCAGCCAAGTGACAATAAACTGCGCAAAACCACCAATGGTGAGTACCGCAAAATTATAGAAAATCGATAAAGCAAAGGTTCGCACCTTGGTCGGGAATAATACCGCCGTCACGGTACTACTGACCGAGAAAATCATCGAGGCACATACACTGGCCACGACTTGCACGGCCATCAGACGCCAAGCAGACGGTGCTTGGGTGAGCCAATAGTAAAGCGGCAAATTCAACACTAAAAAGAGCAACATGCCACTTAAGAGCACAGTACGGCGTTTATAACGATCCGCCAATAAACCAAACAAAGGCGTACAAATCACCACAATCACGGCACTAAGCATTTGCACCACAAAAGCAGAGCGTAACTCAATATGCAAAATCTGTGTGGTGTAGGTCACTAAATACGTGAAGGTAATGTAAATCGTCACCGTGAGCGCCGCGATAATACCTACCCCTTTGAGCAACTCGCGCCAATACTGTGCCACTGCCTTAATCTTGTCAAGGTGAGACTCCTGTTGTGCTTCTGCCAACGGTTGATGGGCTTGCACGTGCGCCTCAAGTTGCTGTTGTTCCTGCGCTTGGATCTCTAGGAAAGCGTCAGTTTCGTCCAAGTGCTTACGAATATAGAGCACTAGTGGAATAATCACTAAACCCAAGAAAAACGGAATACGCCAAGCCCAATCATTGATTTGTTCTTCCGTAAAGGCGTAACTCGTCAGAATCCCCGCTAAGGCACCAAACATCAACCCCAGCATCTGACCGGTCATTTGCCAGGAGCCGTAAAAACTTTTTTTGCCTTTGGGGGCCATCTCAATCAAAATCGAGGTCGCCGTACCATACACGCCCCCTGCAGAAAAGCCCTGGACTAAGCGTGCCACCAAAATCATTAAGGGCGCTAAGATCCCCGCCTTTTCATAGGTGGGCGCAAAACAGATCAGCGCCAAGGCCAAAGCCATCATAGCGGTAATTAACACCAGAGCCGCTTTACGCCCTTTTTGATCAGCGTACCAGCCCAAGACTAAGCCCCCAATCGGTCGCATAAAAAAGCCCACACCAAAAATAGCGGTGGTATAGAGAATCCCCGTCAGATTGACCTGATCAGGATTGCCCTCTTGCACCGGGAAAAATAAATGCGCAATAAAAGGGGTCATAAACGCGAAAATCAAAAAGTCATACCACTCCAGAGCATTGCCAACAATGGCAGCTGCCACATTTTTGATGATCTTTTTCTTACTTTTGGGCTCGTTACTCATGTTTTTCCTGTTTTGTGATTGTGTTCTTACTATTTAGGAATATACTTTAACATTAGGTTTTATTGTTCTTTTTGATTTGTTTGGAGTGTTTTATGTCCGCTAACGTGTCACAACGTGAATGGTTAAAAAAACTGGTTGGCTTTGATACCACCAGTCGTAATTCTAATTTGGCGTTAATTGCCGAGGTTCAAAACTATCTCGATAGTTTTGGTATTAAGCACTGGCTCAGTAAGAATCCCGAAGGCAATAAGGCCAATTTATTTGCCACACTTCCCGCACACGATGGCCATACTGAAGGTGGTGTGATTTTGTCTGGTCATACGGATGTGGTGCCTGTCGATAATCAAGATTGGCATAGTGATCCCTTTGTTTTAACCGAAAAAGATGGCTTATTATACGGCCGTGGTACCTGCGACATGAAAGGTTATCTGGCCACCGCACTGAGCTTAGTGCCAGAATTTCTGGCTCACAAACGTCACAAACCACTGCATTTTGCTTTTTCGTATGACGAAGAAGTCGGTTGTATGGGGGCGCCCGTGATGCTCAAAGAGCTTCAAAACCGCCAATTACACTTTGATGGCTGTGTCGTGGGTGAACCTAGCAGCATGAAAGTCGTAGTCGCCCACAAAGGCATTAATTTATATCGTTGCGATGTGCATGGCCATGCCGCTCATTCGTCTCTGACCCCGCATGGTTGTAATGCAATTGAGTACGCGGCACGCTTGATTTGCTTTATTCGTCAAATGGCTGATCAATTCAAAGCCAAAGGGCCGTTTGATAAGTTCTTTGATGTGCCTTTTACCAGTATGACCACCAATTTAATCGACGGTGGCATTGCCTCTAACATCATCCCAGAGGCCTGCAGCTTCCAATACGAATTCCGTAATCTGCCAGTCGCCCCTGTATCAGAGATTCAGAGTAAGATCGAGCAGTTTATCGACAATGAATTATTGCCCGATATGCGCCAAGAATACCCAGAAGCGCAAATCGTCCTCGAAAAACTTGGCGGTGCGCCGTTCTTGGATGCCGCCGAAAAAGCCGCGATTACGCAACTCGCTCGTGGTCTGCTCAACGACAAGGACACCACCAAAGTCGCCTATGGTACCGAAGCGGGTCAATTCCAAGAAATAGGCGTGCCGACCATTGTGTGTGGTCCTGGCTCTATTCAACAAGCCCATAAACCCGATGAATTTGTGTCTATCGAGCAGTTACAGCTTTGTGATGACTTTTTGCGTCGCCTCTCACAACGCTTATGTGACTAGTGACTGAGTGACTTGGGGGCTATCTCCTTATTCGCTCACTCTATACGGCAGTCAAGCGTTTGCTATAGCTGCTCATACAAAAAGGTCTGCGAGGATATCACGCAGACCTTTTTAGTGTTGTATTACTGCCTAGTAAAACATAGGCATGCTAGGCTAAAGTAAACGCGGTCGTGGCTTAGTTGTAGACCAAGACCTGACGTTTGTCGGCGGTGCCTTGACGCAAGCGTTCGAGTGCTTGATTGACATTGTCTTCGGAGGCAGGAATATCCTGGGTTGGGATATCGCCAATCTTGCCGTCCTTAGCAAGCTCGACTAATTCCCGTAACTCATTGAGATTACCCACAAAGCTACCACGAATAATGCGGCTCTCTAGGGCCGTCAGCGGTAGGATAAGATCCAAATCACCACCAAATAAACCCACAATAATATACGTGCCCCCTTTACTCAAAATACCTGTGCCTAATTGCGCCGTTTGACCAGATCCCACAAAGTCCAACACTTGGTACACACCGCCTTCAAGGCCTTTGAGTGTCTCTAGGGCTCCTTCGTTTTTGGAGTTGACAGTTTGTGTGGCGCCTAATTTTTTGGAGGTCGCTAATTTTTCATCGCTAATATCGACGGTCACGATGTTTTTAAAGCCTAAGGCTTTGGCAATCAATAAGGCTGAGGTACCCACACCACCTTGGCCGATAATCACCAACGGTAGTTCTTTATATTGGGGGGTTTGTTTGAGTGCCGCAAAGGCGGTGAGGCCAGAGCAGGCTAAGATAGCCGCTTCACTCGGATTCATCTCCCCAAAATCTAATAAATATTTGCTATCTGGGACACGCACTACCTCACCGTAACCCCCGTGTTTGGCAACGCCAAGATTACGGCCTTTGGCACAAAGGTTCTCACGATCGTCTTGGCAAACGGCACACTCACCGCAACCAATCCACGGATAGACAATATAGCTTTTACCTTTTTCGATGTGGCTTAGGTCAGCATCAGGACCTGCATCTATGACTTCGGCAACGATTTCATGGCCTAGCACTAGGGGCGGCGTCAAACCACGTTTTTCAAAGCTTAATTTACGGTCTTGACCGAGGTCGTAGTAGCCATCATACAAATGTAAATCCGAGTGACATACACCGCAGCGTGTCGTCTTGAGGACGATCTCCTTACCTTCAGCTTTTTTGAGCGGTTCTTCGGCTTGTTTTACGGGTTGGCCGAAGCGCTCGACACGATATGCAAGATAGGTTCCAGACATGTTATCTCCTTTTTGATGTTGTAGTCATGTAGTCGACCCAAAAGGGTCAGTTTTATTGATATAAGACTTTTGTCCTACAAAATTTACCTATAAATATAACAGATATTAAAAAGGGCTTAGGTAAATTCCTAAGCCCTTTGGTCACTCTAAGTTAACGCTGATGCGTTTTTCTTAGAACTGGTACGAAACGCCTGCACCACCAGAGATATCGCCACGAGTATTACTGCTTGTGCTCGCTTTGATGATCCACTTACCATTTTCACTAATCGTTGAAGCACCGATAGCAAAACCGCTTTCACCACGGTAAGTACCTGTACCTAAACCGACTGTGCTCTTACCTGGCAAGTAAGCTTGAGGAATATGAGCAGCAGCAATCGCACTTGCTACACCTGCGCGCAATTTACGATCGTTGCGGTCCATCTCGCCTTGCAAGCTACGGATGGCATTGGCATTTGAATTCACACCACTGGCCACGCTAGTGATGGCGGTATTCACGCCATTCATGGCACCTTGTAAGTCACCCACATTGACAGCGTTATTGAGGGTGTCACCGGTAGCATCAAAGACGCTGACGGCATTACCACTAGGATCCACTAAGCCACTAGCGACATTGGTCACTTGTTGGTTGCCAGCATTGATACCGGCGGCAGACATGCTAGGGCCGTTATCGCTAATGCTGACGCTATCCACAGTGATGTTTTTGTTGAGTGAATAGGTGACTTCTTGGCCATTGTGGCTAATCACCATATTGTCACCCGCTTTCAGCGTGACGTTAGCGTCTGGAGCGACATTCAACACATCATCCGTAGCACCACGGTAAACACCGGTACCTTCAGCACCATACGTCATATGCCAACCTTTAGGCTCGACATTTTTGGTGACTTCGTACAAGTCGTTTAACTGACCTTGAGTTGCCGCTTGGGTAAGATCATAACCGTCATCGAAGCGATCGGCAGGTGTCCATTCGGTGTTGGTAAGGCCAGTGATTGCGCCTTCTTTACCGTCAACGGTCACTGGATGATTAGCTTCATCAGAACCACCGATAGTGACTTGGTCATTTAGTGATAAACCAATTTGACCCGCTTCACCTTTGGCCGTGATATTACCATCGGTACCTTTAAGGTTGACCGTATCACCTAGTTTAATAGGACCGGTTTCACCTTCATTGCCTGCAAAGTTAATACCTGCATTGTTAGCCTTGTCGATGCCTTGTTTTGCTTCATCGCTAAGGTCAACTTGGTAGTCGGTATTCAAGCCTTCTGTGCTGCTAGTGACTACAAGCTTGTCTGATCCTGTACTAACGCTTGCGCTCTTAGCATTGACAGTGTAGACGTCTTGGCCATTTGCTCCTTTGCTGGTGTCAACCGTCACATTAGCACCGGCTTTGACTTCAGTCTTAGCGGCAGCGGTAGAGGCATTCAATTGGCTCACATTCACCGCATCGGTTGGATCTTCACCTGCGGCCAGACCTGTGATCTTCGTGTTGCCCATGTTGATACCACCTTGGCTAATGCTAGGGCCTTGGTCACCAAATTTAAGGGTGCCTTTGTCGCCCATATCAATACCAGCATTGTCGATGCGTGGACCATTTGTACCGATTTGCAATGAACCGTTATCGCTCAATTGGATGTTGTCAGCCAATTTCACGTTGAGATGACCACCCTCGTCAGCGACGATACCGATGTTATTATCACTGAGTTTGTTCAGATCAGCACCACCAAGAATGTCTAATTTGTCATTCAATGGTTTAGCAATGATCTTGCCATCATCACCGGCAAAATTAAGGCCGTCATGAAGCGTAGCCACAACTTCTGGCTCTTCATCATCCCACGCATAGTACACGATGCGTGAGCTACGATCACCGATCTTACCGTCTACGCCGGCTGGACCTTCTTCACCCTTAATGGTGATGCCGTTTTCACCGTCTTTACCATTCAGGCCGATAGAACCGTCCTTACCGTTTAAGACCACAGCAGAGCCGTCTTTACCATTGACACCGATCGTGCCGTCAACGCCGTCTTTGCCGTCTTTACCTCTTTCGCCCACTTGGATGCTATCAATATCATCTAAGTTTCTGTTGATGTCGATTTGGAAGTTAGTGATGTTGCCATCTTCTTCAACTGGTGTAACGGTTAGGTTATCCTTATCAAGTGAAGTGACCTTAGTACCTTTAGCATTCACCGTGTAGATGGCGTGACCATCTTCAGCTTGTGAGGCATCGACAGAAACGATGTTAGTACCGGCTTTAACTTCAGTGGCTGAAGCCGCCGCGGCTTGTTTCAATTGATCAAGGTTAACAGCATCTGAACCTTCTTCGGCTGGCGCCAAGTGAGTGATGCGGGTATTACCCATATCAAAACCACCTTGGCTAAGGGTTGGACCGTGGTCACCGAAGGCCACAATACCGTTTTCACCTAAGTTCAAGCCATGACTAGAAAGTTTAGGACCTTCTTGACCAATGCTGAGGGAACCCTTGTCGGTCAGTTGGATATTGTCCGCTAATTGAACATTCAAACGACCGTTTTCGTCAGCGTTCACACCGATATTGCCATCAGTTAAGTTGCCTTCTGCACCACCAACGATGTCTAATTGCTCGTTAAGTTTCTTAGCGATGACTTGACCGTCATCACCGGCAAATTTAAGACCGTCGTTAAGCGTCGCTACCGTTTCTGGTTCAGCACCTTCGGTGGCTGGTTGATAAACAAGGCGAGTTTTGTTTTCACCGTCTTTACCGTCCACACCGGCTGGACCTTGAGCGCCTTTAATAGAAAGACCGTCTTTACCGTCTTTACCATT